>JBEVWG010000053.1:0-49284 GCA_040506705.1 Candidatus Thiodiazotropha sp. 6PLUC1 | reverse complement strand
CGCTTCGCGTACACCCTCTCCCCAACCCCTCTCCCGTAAAGGGAGAGGGGCTTTCAGAGTTGTTCTGAGAAGATTGAAAGTTAATGGGACATTAGCAGTGATGTGACATATTCACATTCATTAATTTAACTACGTTACATATAATCAACCAAAATAAACTGACAAAGCACCCAGTGAGACATACCTGGGATTAAGGCTGATTTACATAAGAAGAAAATTACTACAGCTATAACACTTCTGCTTCTTTTGCCCATGCTTTGCTGGCTGGCGTGAATATCTATATGTGACAGGAGAGATGAGATGGAAAAGGCCGACCTACCCGATCTAGGGGATAAGGGTAACACCCAACACTACGGCAGAAAAAAATACCCACAAAAAGGCACTTCAGGTCTGGCAGTTGCCTATGTGCAAAATCTGCTTAATGCACGTATGCCCCCTCCCCCACTCTGGGTTGACGGCATCTTTGGACCAAAGACAGATTCCCGGGTTAAGCAATACCAGGCAAGCCGCAGATTGATGGTCGATGGCATTGTCGGACCAATGACACTGGCGAGTCTGGAGGCTGGCCCGCCGCCGATCCGTAAACGACCAAATGCAGGCAACATGGTAATACCGGCGACCGGTGGTGTTTGAAGCTTATTAAAAAAGCGACAATAGCAGGTTGACCTGTAATGGAGTCGTCGCAGAGCTCCGCCATACACAACCTGAATGATAAGCAATCCAAGTGGACACTCATCCAGATTGAGTTACTGAATTGTCAGCGCCTGCGCGGGATAATAACGAGCACTTGACCTGGCCGTATCTGCGCTGGGTTGGTGATTTGTGCAGCGTTATCCTGTGCGATCTGAGGCCAAAGGGAGGCATCGCCATAGACCCGCCATGCAATACCAGACAAGGTATCACCCCGAATCACATGGTAGTCGAAGGTCTCTGCACCGCTGTCCGGTGAGGTTGGGACATGAATCCATTGACCCTGCAGAATCATATCGGGGTTGGCGATCCACTCTCCGCCCATTCCAATCGACACCAATCTGTTGTGGCGCTCCATCAGGCGTGGCCAGGCAAAACTGTCACCATAGAAGCGCTGGGCAATCGACCACAAGCTATCACCAGGTCGCGCTATGTAGCGCAGTTGATCAGATGGGGCACCACCCGCAGCAGTCACATAAGCTAAATTTTTGGTCATCGAGTCAATGATCGCGTGCCATTGGCCTCCTGGCTCAAGATGATGCAGTAAGGCCAGTGCAGACTCGTATTGGGCTTCATTACCATCCATACCACTCGCCTCTGCAAAGGTGAACAGGCCATCGACCAGGGTTTGATATCGTTCGCCCAGGCGCTCGCGCGTCAAGAGGTCAGGATCGGTTTCCAACAGCCCGGTCAGTGCCTCAACAGCCAGCTCAGCTTCATCAGTTGAAAGATCCGAGATCACTAAATCGATATTGAAGTCGTCGGAACCAGTTGCGACCTCGGCGGCTGCGCTCTCGACTACCTCAACAGACTCATCAGTATTCTCATAATCCGCGCTCTCTTCTTCTGGGTTCGGCTGATCTTCGGCAGTTTCAACTTCGATGGCTGCGTTCTCGTGTCCTTCAACAATTTCCTCTGCATCCTCAGAAGCAGTATTGTCCTCTTTTGGGATCATCTGATCTTCAGCAGTTTCGACTTCGACGGATGGTGGCCCAACAATGACCACGTTTTTTTCGTTGGTGCCCTTATTCTCAGACACAGCATTCGGCCACAGAACCCAAGCTCCTATGGTACCGATCACCACCAGTCCGAATAGAACGAGGGGGATGGTCTTCGTCCGTTTGGGAGGGGGTGTAGTCATCGGGGCTGATGGGGCGCTGACCGTCGGCTCGGGAGGCGGTGGTGATGGCGGTGCTACCACCTGCGAAGGAGCGAGGTCGAACAGCCGTCCGTCCGGAGTACGCATGTGCAACGCAGGGGCGCCCCATTCGACCGGATAGCCCCGTGCGTAGAGAAAAGCACGGGCAGAACTGAGGGCCGCATCGACTGGTTGGCCAGCAGCCAGGTAGCGGTAGAAGTGTCGCGACAAGGCTATGGCGGCCTCATCGGGAATCGGAAACTGCATCGCAATTACAGCTGGAATCCCCCGTCTGATCAGACTTTGCGCCACGCCACCAAAGGGATCCCGGTTGGAGGCAGTGGCACCCATGCAACTGTTTAGGAAGACCAGCCTCAGGCAGTCACGGTAGTTACGCAGCAACACCGCCAGTTGCCGACCAGCGATGGTCTCAGCAGTGCCCGGGTGGCGGTCGGATTCGAGCACCAGCACACCTTCGTCATCCACAAAATCGCCATGGCCGATGAAGTGCAGCACATGTGGGCGATGTTTGAGTAGCGCATTGTCGAGCGTCTCCAGCGTGATGTGCTCCAGTCGCAAGGTGGTGAGCACGCCAGTGGCACTCAGCTCTTCCAGGGCGCGATCCAGGTGCGCAAGCTCCTCGCCTATCGCCAGTTCGGGTCGGTCGGCTGGTGCAGCGATCACCATCAGCATGCGTAGCGGAGGTTCAACAGTAAGAGTGGGGGACGGCTCGTCCACGTCGAGCCAACGAACCACAGGCTTGAGGCGATCGGAAAAGAGGAAATCATCCTGCTTGGGACTGTATAGAAACTCCCATGGCAGACGCGCCAGCGCAGGGGCATCGGTGGTGTTGATGACAAAGCGCAGCCCGTCGCCTCGTTGCGGATCGATGCCACGCATACTCTCTTCCAGACTGCGACCAGCATCAGAACTGATCAAAGCGGCGTAGAGTGCTTCACCGATCTGGCGAGCGGCGGCTGCCCCCGGTAGTAGTGCGGGCGGGACATCGACCGATCCGGCACGTCGTGCCGATCCTGTGATTGTGCGGGCATTCGCCCACAGGGCAGTTTCGAGCCTTGTTGGATCGAGTGCGATGGTGGCACGCCCCTGCCTGCCAGAGGGAGCGTCCGGGACGCTCAGCCCATAACCACCACCGACATCACCATCAAAGTGTAACTGTAACGAGCGATAGCGCACCGCGCTGCGATCAGATTTGGGCGTTTCGATGGAGGTAGGCACTTCGACATGAGCTGATGTATCAGCACCATGCAAGCGCTCCCTGTCTTCAACTTCCATCACCACTTCCGCGGTGAGATTGCCTTCGGCCTGCATCAGCGTGAGTGCGCGAAGATAGGCGGGGATATCGGATAATGGCGTCTCAGCAACCAACACTGGCAGTACATGCCAGCCCGGTGTTGGCCACTTGCGAGCAGCGAGTTTGAGTTCCGTGCGAGTGTAGTGTCCCTTGGCCACGGCCTCGGGCGAAACCAGAAAGATAAACAGCTCAGCCGCATCAATGGCCTGACGAATGCGGTCGTCGAAACTGGTGCCGGCAAGCAGGTCTTCCCTGTCGAAGAACACCTCGTGCCCTACGGCCTGCAGTCGGCAACATAGGTCGTCGGCCAGTTCACGATAGGATGAGGCGTAAGAGAGAAAGATGTTCAAGGTCTCATGCACCGTGTCGGAGTATCTGTCTGAGTATAGCCGCTCAATGATAGGGTGCAGTTAATTGCATGTATTAACCCGGCGACTAAGTATGTCGTCTTCAGGGTTTCAAGCCTGCCCTTGATCAAGGCGCGGCTCGCGCCCAGCAGGAAGTGCCCTTGGTGTGCAGTCAATGGTTGTTCCCTTGTCAAGAGCCGCAACACCGAGCAAGGGCAGGCTTGAAACCCCTAACAATATGTTTTTAAAAGACAGGCACACTTCGGCTGAAGACAACATACTTAGTCGCCGGGTTAATAGTACAAATAACCACGATGTAAAAATTAGTAAATATATATTCCAGGAATTGGAAAAGTAGAGCCGATATTTGAAAATACCCCTAATTTACATAGGCCTTTTCATATGAGCATAGCTACCTAAACTGTCAGCTTTTAGTGCAGTAAGTTAGAAAATATAATTCACTTGGTTTGTAATTTTTGCCAAAAGATTCTGCTGTTGTCATCAAGATAGTTTTCGACCTCATTATTCATGATAACTCTAATTTTCTGAGAAACATGAACATCCAGCACGTATGATTACTACTAGTGTCCCATTAACTTTTAAGGTTATTGTGTTAACAAGTTAATTGTCGTTGGTTTCTCTGGCCGATAGTGATTTGATTACCTGTTTGGTGGGGGCAACTAAGGGGGGCTCGACTGCGCTCCTCAAGACCTTTGTTACCTTCCTGCACATATCGACTGATCCATTTATGAACTGTTGGTTGACTGACACCGTAATATCTCGCTAGCTCAGACTTGCTGAAATCACCACCCAGCCAATCGCTTATTAACATCATTTTTTGATCCATTGGGATCTCTCGTTTCCAGGGCATAGGTCTTTCCTCCTTACCTATGCATTATCTACCTGTAAACGAACTACCCGGTCTAGTTTGTAAACGATGTTACCGGTTTATACCCTAGCTCCCCTCTCCCCCTGCGGGAGAGGGGTCGGGGGAGAGGGGGTATTCAACAACTGCATCAAATCCTTAATGCAAAACCTTTCCCGTCAAAGGATAGGATCTTGGAAACGATATCCCAATTACACACTTGCGTGCTTACCTCTGGGTGATTGAGAGTTAATTTGACACTAGCAGTGGAAAAACTCATTCATTGCCAGACAAGATTTATTGGGCCTCAATGCTATTCAAAATTCACAACACAAGAAGCGGGCCTGGATGGAGAGAGAATATTGAAATAATGGCTTAGTATTACTGAGCCAGGAATAGCACGGCCACCTTGGCACTTCTCTTTTTCCTGGGTAGAGTGTTCCCAGAACAGGTGCCACTTCAGGAGTAAATTGAATGAGCCAGCTCTTCTCCCCTTATGCCCTCGGTCGGCTGAATCTCGATAACCGCATCGTCATCGCCCCCATGTGCCAATATTCAGCAATCGAGGGAGAGGCTACAGATTGGCACCTGATCCACCTGGGCCAACTGTCACTCTCAGGGGCAGCCCTGCTATTCATTGAGGCGACCGCGGTAACACCGCAAGGGCGCATCTCACTGAATGATCTCGGGCTATGGTCGGATGCCACTGAAAAGGCCCTTGGCCGGGTGATCCAAGGTCTGCGAAGCTATTCTGATATGCCCATCGCCATTCAGTTGGCCCATGCTGGACGCAAGGGCTCCACGGCTGCCCCCTGGAAAGAGAGTGGCCAACTGCCAATGGCGAGTGGAGGATGGCAGACATGCGCCCCCTCCCCCTTGCCTTACAGCGAGAGCGAGCGCTCTCCAGTAATGCTGGATCAGCAAGATATGACAGAGATCCGACAGGCCTTCGTGGCTGCCGCCACCCGGGCCCACCGATTGGGAATCGAGGTAATCGAGATTCATGCCGCCCATGGTTATCTACTGCATCAGTTTCTATCACCCCTCTCTAATCTCCGCGATGACGCATATGGGGGATCACTGGACAACCGCCTACGCTTTCCACTCGAGGTCTTCGAGGCGGTGCGCAAAGCAATTCCGCAGGAGGTGCCAGTTGGCATCCGTATCTCGGCCACGGACTGGGTCGAGGGAGGATGGGATATCGAACAGAGCTTGGCACTGACCCAAGCTTTGAAACAGCGTGACTGTTCCTTCATTCACGTCTCCAGCGGTGGACTCTCCCCGTCACAACAGATCCCGGCAGCACCTGGCTTTCAAGTGCCCTTTGCAGAACGTATCCGTCGAGAGACAGGCATGCCGACTATCGCCGTCGGTCTGATCACAGAACCCAAACAGGCTGACGAGATCGTCGCAGCAGGACAGGCTGATCTGGTTGCATTGGCCCGTGGCATACTCTACAACCCACACTGGCCCTGGCATGCAGCCGCCACTCTTGGTGACAAAATCACTGCTCCACCGCAATACTGGCGATCACAGCCGATTGGTACTGATTCGATTTTCAAAACTCAGTAAAAAGTTCACTGCGGGATAAATATCCCCCACACGTTTGTGTCACTGCGTTCCTTTCGAACAAAGGAATCGAATTAAATCATCTCTCTCCTCTAAATAAGCATCAATCGGGGTATTTTTGAAAAAGAATTGAGAACACCCCAATTTTAAAAGCACTGAGATCTCTTGAAACAGATATCATGATTGCATCCCATTAGTACAAAATAGATATTTTGAATCTACAAATGATGGGTGTCCCGGAATTCCTGCAAGTATATCTGCTGTATTGCGCGGATTTGGTTCAGGCTCTAATCAGCCCAGTCGACTTGCACTCTATAATAAGTCGCTAGCATTACCGACATAAGCAAAATGCATCGCAAGAGAAGAGACTAACCTCTCATTCCGGCGCAAGCCGGAATGATGAAATAGCGAAGCTGTTAGCCCGTTTTATCGTTCGCTGATTTTCTTATACTGAGAAGCCCAATCAAACCAGAACCAAACAACCATACTGCTGCTGGCACTGGCACAGTTGTTGCGCTCCACACCCCCCATACAGCAGAATCATTTAGAGCAGTATCTGCATTAATACTTAACGAAGCAGATAATAATAACCCAGTCGTAATATCATTATTATTCGATATATGATTAGTTGCGGATGCAAAAACCAATCCAACTAAACCTTGTTCATTAGCAAGGATTGGGGCTTGAATGACACATTGTCTACTAAAAAATTGATCATTATTACATCCGTAAGTTAATTGAGGGTTGCTATCAAATTGACCTGACGGCCCATCTAACAACCCTTGTTCCATTAATCCAGAAAAAGCTGCAAATGCAGTTGCTGTATCCTGAAAAAAGAAATCTGTTCTTTCATCACAACCACCAAACAGTTCGACACAAGTACCTTCGACAAATGAAACATTATATATATTTTCATCAACGGTAATCCCCGAAATGCCCGTTAGATTATTTGTTAATGGATCGATATGTAATTCAGCCGCTAATGATGGTGTCGTATATAAATATCCAATAAATAATAATAATCCAATTATTTTCATTTCATTCTCCTAACACTCAATTTCAATACTCGTATGGCCCATTAGAACAATCAAACTCTTTAAGTCTCTCCATTGCTTAATCTAATCCTTCTAGTACAGGTTCGAGTTTATCTCGAACTATCTAAAATGGAAAATTGACACAATAGTGCGCACACCTTCATTTAACTAATGTAGATGCCTAATGGCAAGAAGAAAATACTACAATTATTACAATGATTAATTAAAAGCCACGGCTGTTGCGTGGACATATTCAGGTCAGAGAAAGAAAAAATATATATAGTAAATAGGCTCTCGTTGCTTTACCGATTCCACCTCTTCTACAACTGCGAACGGAGGTATCGGACCAAACAGGACACGGACCAAATAGGACAGGCATTATTTGCCAACACGAAACTTTACCCCTTGACCATATTGCATGGCATACCCTACAGGACCAATCAGGACAGGCATTATTTGAAGGAAGAAAATAGACTCCCCAGCTTCAATTTGTTTCTGTTGGAATAAAATTATGGCCACCATCGACTCATCCAAGATGTTTAACCGATTATCATCTTCTAATTGAGTGACCGAGATGTGGATTTCCCGAACAAGGAGCAAGAAGCTTCCTGCCAATACGCGTTGATTGGCACAAATGACCCAGGCTGGATTTGAAAGATATCAGGCAGGCGATGTCTGATAGATCTGCAACGAATACCCGCTCGCGCAGAACCACTTTCTACCTCTTCCTATGGCTTGCGTGAACTGCTTAATCCCTTCCCTTGTTCCTATCACTGTGTTGTAGTTTTTGCCATAGTTTTTTACGCTATCGAGCCAGGCTTCCGAATCGATATTCAACCGCTCCAGGATTGGTGCCAGTTCTGAGGGTATAGCACCGGATTTATCTTCCCTGATGGCTCGCCCCGCCCAGTCGGTCAGTGCCAGGTAGTCTGGCAGGCTAAAGTTCAAGCCAGAAGTTTTGTCTTGATGCTCTCCACCAACCAACGGCTCTAAATGGTCTGGTGCTGTGGTTACTGCGTCTCTACGATTCCCTATTTGCTCAAGTACTTTTTGATAATGTCTGATGCGATCCTGGATTGAGGTGAAATCTGATTCTTCCGGCTTATCAGCGATATTTGCCCTTATCGGGTTGAGGTCAACATAACTCATGCAGGTTAACAGGGCCGCATCATCGAGCAGAGCCTGGCTTTTGAACCTACCCTCCCAAAACTTACCAGTGCAACCGTCTTCTTGATTAGCCTGCCTTGCGATACCTTCATTGAGATTACGCATGAACCAGCTGATATCGTAGAGTCTGTGCCGCCACTTTTCGATATCCTCGGCAACCACATCCAGTTCGGCCTTTGATAGCTTTATGCCAGCCAGATAGCGACCTACGATAGGGCTTGGTTTGTAGAGCTTGGTCCATCGGGCAATGACTTCATCATCACGCCAGTTCAAAGCAGCTTCCCGATCGATCTTCAGCACGCTGTGGGTGTGGTTGTGCATCACCGCATAAGCGCAGATGGAGATTGAGAATATCCCATCCAGCTGCTTGAGCTTTTCTACTATCCAGTCTCTACGGTGTGCGTAGCTACGGCCGGTTAACGCATCCTCTCCGCACAGAAAAGCGCGGCGGACACAGCGCGATATGCAGTGGTAATAGGGGGTTTCTTCAAGACAGATCTGTTGCTTGCGCGATATTGTCATGGCCGGTTCCTTGGCTTGCTTACATTCCTTGCACCGTCTGACTTTAACTCACCTGAATGTTCTTTTCAAATGATGCCTGTCCTGGTTTATACGCATCAGAAAGGTCACCCTCAACAGCTTTAACTGTAAAGGATACTGTTCCGATTGACGTTGTAATTGAGTCTTCGACTACCTTCAATATATGCACCATTCTCTATAAGAAGCTAACGTTAAAGCTGTGGGGCGGCGCAGCGAAGCAAGCCGTCCCATACGAGCGCCTTGTTAGCGGTATATTGATAACTCACGATTACGCCTCTCAGTATCGGGGTCTTCAACATGCTCTATGTTTTCAATGCTGCGAATATGCTCAATAGGTAATTCGTTTTCCATCGACCCACGAAGCACATGCTCTTTATACCAGTCTAACGGTTTTAATGCTGCGTTAACGTTCGTTGCGTAATACGTGAATGCATCTATAGTTGCGCCGTTATTCAATAGGATTTTTACATATTTTTGTTCGTATCCGTAACCAAGACCTTCCTTTTTATCTAATTCAGGCTTCTCATTTTCAGAGATATGAAATACCACGCCATATAATTTATGCTCTGGGTTTCCGGTTTCGTAAGCATCACATTTAGCAGAGCCATCCTTTTTACTAATTTTATGGAACTTTAACTCGTGCTTTTCCAATACCCCAACGTCTACTTTTTTTGCCGATGGCACACGATCAAGAAGGCGCTTTATTGACATATTGGAACCATAAGAAAAGTAATGCACGTATTTCACCTTTGTTACTGCTAACGCCTAAGCTCATTTGCGTGAATGAAGCGCAGCGGAATGAGCGTCAAATGGAGCGTCTGGTTAGGTGCCAGTACATTCATCAGCTTTTCCACTAGAAATATTTGTTGTTGGTATTACCAAACCTATGTTCATTTTCTGCTTCTCTGTTAATTCCGGATGAATATCATCAGGTGTAAACGCTACGCAATCTCTGCCTTTAGAAAAAAGGTAGTAAGACTTGCCATCTTCGTTTAATTGGTGAAAGTAATCTGATTTGCATTCACAATCACGTAATGCTGGATCTATAGATACATACCCATTACGAAGGTCTTTAATGGTTTCTGGATAGAACCCAAAAACCAATTTGTATGTCTCCGCGCCAATAACTGCCTCACGTAACATGCCACGGGACAAACCTTCGCCTAGGCCTTGATATATATGTGCGTCACGTACATTTTTCTCGTAATAGTTCCACCCAAAAAGCGCTGCAATCAATGATGCACCACCAGCGATGAAGATTAGTATGTTCTTTATCATTCTTTTGAGCACCTAACGCCTCGCCTCAGAGGCGAGCGCTCCGGCGGTGACGTGAGTGGTACAATGGTGCCGCGAGTCCTTTGAAGGCGCTTGTTATGCACTGATTGCTAATTGCTTCAACTTTTTAATACACGTCAAAACTTGCTTTCGATTTTTTGATGACTTTATCCATTTTGGCAGCCTGCTTGAAATTGAAGAGTTTGCATACCCTAAATTGTCTTTTGGATTTTCCCTAAGTTCAGCCGAAACGAATTCTTCTAAGAGCTGAAGATGCCTTAAATTAAAGGCCCAGAGGGAATGACCACAGCATGATATTTTTAACCAAAGCCTATAATCGAAATAACTATCTGATGGTTCACCCTCGTGCCAATAGAATGCTCTTTCTGCGACAGTTTTTTTATTTAAAAAACCACAATTCGCACAAACAGCCTTAACTGTGTGACCAAAATCTGGCTGCGTATCGGAGAGTATGACGCTGGCCTTTTTCGAACACTTTGGGCATACAATTAATGTAGGATCGTTTGCAATAGGCTCAGAAATTGTATACCTATGCTCTCTTTGGTCTATGTATCGTTTCTTTCCCATGAATTCATTACTTGCGCATAACGCCCAGCTCACCGAGCGGAGCAAATTGGCGGGCTTTTTGGTACAAAAAGCGTGACAGTTTGCGGAGTCCGGTGGAGCTGTTTGTTATGCATTATTTGCAATGAACTCATCGAATGTTCCATATTTTGTAACGACCCCAGAATTGCCGCACGTAAAATACAAACCGGGATTACTAACTAATTTATTAATGAGCATATCACTGTATTGAGATGGAAGCGCAGCCTTTAAAGCAGAAATGCAGCTATGTTTAGTTTTCATAACAAAGTGGCACTCGCCATCGTCATGCGAACTAAAACTACCTATTTCAGGAAGGTCTGCTTCGAACTCAACAAGACCAACGTCACCTTCTGATTCAAAGAAGTTTAATACAGCTTCGACGCTTTTTAACGAAGGTATTTCATTCTCTGTTGCCCACCCGTATTTTTTATAAGACGTTGCCCCAAAACTAATAATCGATAACTCAGTTTTATGATCAAATATGGATAGACCTTCTCGGGTTGAACATTCACCAAGGTAAAGTTCGAATCCCTTATCAGTTTCGTTATATAGATAGATACTAGGTTTCATTGTTTATGCATAACGCCTGGCCTCACCGGATCGCGGAGCGGAGCATAGCGATTCCGTGTGAAGGCCCTTGTTATGGCTGCTGATTATCTTCGATGCATACAATACCAAGAACACCTTTTTCACCCTCTACTAAAATAGCCACATCAAGGAATGAATTACTTATACACTCAAACCCTGATTTGCAATTTGTGTAAAACAACGAATCATCAGAAAATGAGTCAACGTAGCCTTCTATTAATGGAAACATTACTTCTTCATTCAACAATCGTTCGTGATCCTCTATATGAAAACAATAGCTATCTAACAGTATATTTTTTGCTTCATTTTTACTTACTTTCTCCCAAAAGTAATCTGGTAACACATAGAAGCCTAACTTTTTGAGCCTTGCCTTCCTTGGCAAAATATTTGAACCATTAAACATACCGCAGGTAACTTTACCGGCAGGCCTTGAACTGCTCAGTTTTTCACAGATATTCATGTGTTTCGTATAAAGCCATAACAGTGGATTATGTAGACGGCTCATTAAACGACTTATGACGACGGCACATATAATGTCTTATGACGACCAATCTACTGCTAATGTTCGCTCAAAACCACAAAACCATCCGATACTAGAAACTACATTCCTAATAAACAACGCTCAATAAATTATGGAGCGCATACCAAACCAAACGGCACCACAGCACATAGCTATCTGCCAGCTAGATTCTTCAAATTGGATTTCAACAGAAAAACCACCATGTTTTTGCTTGGATTAATGAATGATCTAATGCTCAAAGCATCAATAAAAGCATCACGCCAACGACAAACCGCTTTTTCGGAAGACACTACCAGATTTAGATAAAACCCTGCTCTCTCAACAGGGCCTCAGTTAATCCTGAACCTGTCATCTTGGCCGCTTGATCCCCCAACATCAGTCGTTCCAGATAGCGGGCAATCAGATCAACTTCCAGATTGACCTCAGTTCCGGTACGGTAACCATCCATGATGGTCTCCTGCAGGGTATGGGGGACCAGGTTCAGTTCGAACTGGGCGCCGTTGACACCATTTACGGTGAGACTCACGCCATCAACACAGATCGATCCCTTCAGTGCGATATAGCGGGCTAACTCCGGGGGGGCTGTAACTGTAAATCGGATGGAACGGGCATCGTCCCTTCGCTCCACGATATGGCCGACACCATCCACGTGACCACTGACCAGATGGCCGCCCAGTCGGGTATTCAGAGTCAGTGCCTTTTCGAGGTTGAGTGGGGCTCCTGATTTGAGTTTATGCAGGGTGGTCAATCCCAGGGTTTCTCTCGAGACATCGGCTTTAAAGCCTTTGCCGGTCAGTTCAATTACGGTTAGACAGATGCCGTTGCTGGCAATGCTGTCACCGAGGGCGACATCACTAAGATCCAGTTCGCCGCTGTTGATGGTCAGACGCTGATCCCCTCCTCTTGCTTCAACTGAAGCCAATTGACCAACTGCCTGAATAATACCGGTAAACATGGGTCAATCCTCACTCTGAATTGGGTTTGCGGTTATCCGTATATCGGGGCCAATCTGTCTGAGGTCGGTGATCTGCAGGGCGATGCGTTGCGACATCTGTTCCAGCCCCGGTATTGTGAATAAGCCTCTCGCTGAATTGCCCATCAGGTGAGGCGCCTGATAGATTATCAGCTCATCAATCAGGCCCTGCTCCAACATGGCCCCGGCGAGGGTTGCTCCAGACTCCAGCATCACTTCATTGATCTCCTGACTCGCCAGGAACTGGAGAACTTCATTCAGGTCGAGACTCTTTTGATCACCCGGCAGAGTAATCACCTGCGCACCAGCTGCTTCGAGTGCGGCACCGTGGGTTGGATTTTCGTCGCTGCAGACCACCAGTGTAGGCCCAGGCTGATTAAACATTTTAGCTGTTACCGGGGCATCGAGATTTGGATCCAACACCACCCGCACTGGGTGGGGTATTGGAAGATCCTCATCTATGCCCAGCTCTTGATGGGTAAGACGTACATTCATTGAGGGGTCATCGGCAACCAAGGTGCCAATACCGGTCATAATGGCGTGACTGGCGGCTCTCAGCCGGTGTACATCCCTCCTCGCATCCGCGGAGGTTATCCACTGGCTCTCTCCATTGGCCATGGCAGTGCGTCCATCCAGGCTCATGGCCATTTTACAACGCACAAAGGGTAACCCCTGAGTCATGCGTTTGATGAAACCGGGATTGAGTGCCTCTGCCTGGGTCTTCATCACGCCGGAGAGAACCTCAATACCCGCCTGCTTAAGTCGTTCAAACCCCTCACCTGCCACCTTTGGATTGGGGTCAGCCATAGCTGCAACCACTCTTTTCACTCCGGCCTCAATCAGGCCTTCAGTACATGGTGGTGTTCTTCCCTGGTGACAACAGGGCTCCAAGGTGACATAAGCAGTCGCACCCTTTGCTGCCGCTCCTGCATCGGCCAATGCATTACGCTCAGCATGGAGTTCACCCGCTCTGCGGTGATAGCCCTCACCAACGATCTCTCCATCTTTAACCAGGAGACAGCCGACTCTCGGGTTTGGCTGGGTGGTATACCATCCCTGTTTGGCCAGTTGAATCGCACGCCCCATAAAACGATGGTCGAGATCACTGCTCAAGACTTTTTTTCCTCTTCTTTCAGGAGATCCAGTTGGCGACGTCTGGCTTCAGGACTTGGCTGCTGTTCAAGACGCTCTATCTCTTCCCGAAAGGCGTTGACGTCTTCGAACTTGCGGTAGACTGACGCAAACCGAACATAGGCGACCTGGTCGAGTCGTTTCAGCTCTTCCATCACCAACTCACCAATGGCGAGTGAGTTAATCTCTCTCTCCCCTCCCGCCATCAGTTTTCGGGTGATGTGGTTGATCGCTGCATCGACCAGTTCGGCACTGACCGGTCTTTTCTCCAAGGCTCGGGTCATCCCTGCGCGGAGTTTGCGGCCATCAAAATGGACACGACTGCCATCCTGCTTGACGACCCAGGGGAGGTTGAGTTCTGCGGTTTCGTAGGTGGTGAAACGCTCTTTGCAGACCGTACACTCACGCCGTCTGCGGATCTGGTCACCCTCTCCCGCCAGGCGGGAGTCGATGACCTTGGTATCCTGGGCTCCACAAAATGGACAGCGCATTGTTCAGGTGTTATCTGTTGCTGTATCGGCAGTGCGCTACCGCACACCGGTACTCTTTTGGGCAGATATCAGTTGGCATAGACAGGATGCTTGGCACAGATGTCCAATACCTTCGCTTTGACTGACTCAATGATTGAACTGTCACCCCGTCCATCGATGACATCGCACATCCATCCTGCCAGCTCGACACACTCAGCTTGATCAAAACCACGAGTGGTAACTGCGGGGGTTCCGACCCGAATACCGGAGGTGACAAAAGGTGATTGGGGATCGTTGGGTACGGCATTCTTGTTCACGGTGATGTTGGCAGCACCCAACCAGGCGTCCACATCTTTACCGGTCAGGCCGGCTTCGATGAAGCTCACCAGAAAGAGATGATCGTCAGTCCCTTTTGAGACCACATCGTAGCCTCTATCCATGAACACCTTGGCCATCGCCCGTGCATTGTCGATCACCTTCTGTTGGTAATCTTTGTACTCTGGCTCCATTGCCTCCTTGAAGGCCACTGCCTTGGCGGCGATGACATGCATCAGTGGGCCACCCTGAATACCGGGAAAAACCAGTGAGTTGAGTTTCTTTTCAATCTCAGGATTGGACTTGGCCAGTATCAAGCCACCGCGAGGACCGCGCAGGGTTTTATGGGTGGTGGTGGTGGTGACATCTGCGATCTGAACTGGACTGGGATAGTGACCAGCGGCGATCAGACCCGCAACATGGGCCATATCGACGAACAGAAAGGCACCCACTTCGTCGGCGATATCACGAAAACGCTGCCAATCCACAACTCTTGAGTAGGCAGAGAAGCCCGCTACGATCATCTTTGGCTTGTGCTCTTTTGCCAGACGCTCAACTTCGTCGTAGTCGATCTCACCGGTCTCGGGATTGAGTCCATACTGAACTGCATTGTAGATTTTGCCGGAAAAATTTGGCTTGGCGCCGTGGGTCAGATGTCCACCATGGGCGAGACTCATTCCCAGAATCGTATCCCCTGGCTGGCAAAGGGCCATGTAGACAGCGGCGTTGGCCTGTGACCCGGAATGGGGCTGTACATTGGCGTAGTCTGCGCCGAACAGGGCTTTGGCGCGATCGATGGCAAGTTGCTCTGCGACATCAACATTCTCACAACCACCGTAATAGCGCTTATTGGGATAACCTTCGGCATACTTGTTGGTCATCACCCCGCCCTGCGCCTGCATCACTCTGGGGCTGGTGTAATTCTCTGACGCTATCAGTTCGATGTGCTCTTCCTGACGACGCTCTTCAGCCTGAATCGCTGCCCACAGCTCGTCATCATAACCTTGAATCTGCATACTCTTCTGGAACATATCGCCTCTCCGGCACCACACCGGAGTAACCCGGGCAGTTGAATCTTCAATTAATGGTTGTGGATCTCTAGTATATTTCCTGCAAATGACTATCAATGCGTCACAGCATGTCAGCGGCCATGATTTCGAGGAACTAGCGCCTATCGATAGTGACATTCACGGACGAAACATCCTGACCCGTGAAACAAGGGCGAAATATATCAAATATTCAGTTCTGAATCCTGCCTGATAATGGCTCAATTTACCCGGAGGAAGATATGGAAGAGCTGAAGCGTCAGATCTCGACTTTGTTAATAGCTGTTCAGGGAAATAATCTGCTGCTCTCAGCTTTCCAGGGTGAGGTAAGCCACCCCTGGAAAGTCTCTATGGCTTAGCGCTTTCAGCCGCCAAGCAACCCTGTCTGCTTGATTATCATCAGGATATCTTCCCTCAAACCAATAACATAGATCGCAGCAATGCCTATAAAGAGCAGCATCAGCAGTAGAAACATGGTGATGAAGCCACTGATCGCCATGCGTCTTTTCATTTTGACTTCGTCTGTCATAACCCTCGAGACCTGGCCCAATACTGGAAATTCCAATTCCGTACCCAGGGTACGCATATCAAAATAGACCGGCCTGAGTTGAGACAACAGAAAGGCGATACCACCGCCGATACCCAGTGCCACAATCAATACCCCGATGGTTAGAAGAAGGCGTTGTGGCCCGACAGGGAACAGGGGTACAGTCGGTGGCTCGACCACTCTGAATTTCAGATTATCGCCAGCCTCATCCGCCCGCTCTGACATTTTTGCGGACTCCAGCCTCTGCACCAGCTCCTGATAATTCTCTTTGTTTATGTTGTAGTCACGATTCAACCGTGTCAGCTCTGCTTCGACCTTGGGCAGGGTATCAAGCTTCTTCTTGGTCTCATCGACCCGGTTTTGGTACTCATTGGCACGCAGGCGAATGGCTCGTAAATTAACTTCTGACTGACGATAGGCCAATTTAAGCTCTTCCAATGCACTGGAAACCCCAGGTGCACTTGAAGCGATAGGGCTTGGTGGCCTGCTGGGTGCGTTGGCAGCCTGCTTTCTCAACTCTTCGATTTTGGATCTTAACTCCTGTACATCCGGGTGTTGATCCGTATATCGAAGCAGCAAATCGTCCAGTCTTGTCTGCATCGCCAACAGACGCTGTGCCATTGGCGAGTTTGAAGCCGCTGACAGGCCGAGACTGTCACTACGACTCTGCTCTTCAGCCAGGGTTGTGGTGTATTGACGTTTCAGCTCATCACGCCTTATGCGGGCCTCTTTAAGCTCTAACTGAACCTCTTCAAGATCTGTCCGGGCACTCTCCAATCGAGTGAAGATACCGCCATTCTCTCTCGGCAGGGTATCTACATTTTTGCGTTTGAAGTCTGTCAGTTTGTTCTCCGCCTCCAGGAGACGGCTTTCATATTCAACGATCTGTTTTTGTAGGAATTCTTGAGCAGCATCAGACTCTATACGGGTATCACCCAAGGCACTTTCCACAAAGATATCGAGCAGAACCTTGACCACCCTTTGCGCCATGAAACGGTCGTCATATTCAAAAGCGATGGTGTAGAAGTTTTCTGTTTCCCGGCTACCTGGAATCGGACGGCGATTGACATCAACGACTATGGTCTTTCTCAACCAGTTAATCAGCTGCTCCTCCTCTTCACGTGAGGTCGCTTTGTGATCCAGATCAGTCAGCATCAGCAGCTTTTTGAGATTCTCATGGCTCAGAAGTGTGCGCGTCATCAGATGCAGGCGCTGATTCATATCATTCTGCACAGCCAGCCCCTGGAGCAGAGGTCGAAGCACACTCTCGGTGTCGACATACACTTTGGCCTCGGACTCAAATTTATCGGGCAATACAAACACCACGCCCCAACCCATTACGGCAACAGCCCAGGAGATTGAGATCGCCAGCCAACGAAATCGCCAGGCTGAACGAATATAGTTTTTAATTTTGAAAATGATATCGTTCATCTAATTCTGCTTACTGCGGTTTGTAGTGCAAACAAAAACCGGTCCCTTTTTAATATCCTGGATCTATTAAGGTTATCTGACTTTGGATACGCATTCTAAAGGAGATCTAATCAGTAAAGTAGCCTAATATTCACATCACAAGAAATTGAGCCTGACAGTTAGACCCTGGAACAATTGAATCCTTCCATTTTTCCTATCCCTCAGCCACATCTCCTCACCAGCAGCCCAGCCATACTTAAATTATTTTTTCATATCTTTCATGCAGTTAAATAAATTACTTGCTCTGACATATAAAGTAAAGCAGCTCAAGGTAATTCAAATGAGTGCACAATTGTCACAGCATCACTTTTCAGCCAAAAATGTTAAATACCTATCTCCCCGGCCTACTGTTCTTAATTTAGATCTATCCTTAATTTAGAAACCGCTGTACCTCCTGGGTCATATCACCAATAGAGGTATTTTCTTATGAACCTGAATCACCATGCTAAATATGTCGATGGCTTGTACTATCCGGATTGTCACCCTGGTTGGGGTGGCTGTGCAGAAGAGCTGTTTCACTACACCTCCCGCTATTTCGCATATGCAGAAGCCTTTTTGCGCAACCTGACAGATCAGCGGCAATTCAATATGTCGGGTTACCAGGCAACCAGATTGAGCACTGGGCAGCGGCGCCTGATGGCAGCCATACTGGCAAACAGACCAGATTGTCGCTCAGCGCGTGACATTACTCAGATTGTTCGTGGGGTTATCAATGGCGAGGAGTCGGTGAGTCAAGAACTTACCGATCACTACCAGGATCAGTTGAAAATCATCCCTGAGAATGTGGAGCTGGTCTACTCTGGCAAAACCCACCACTCTGAACTCCCGAAAGTGGAACCGCTCGATCCATTTTTAAATTTAGCTGCCAGGCTGAAACTCCCAACGGCTGTGAGGGGGCATCATGTTGAGATTCCTCTGAAAGAACTGGCGCAACATCTGGATTCAAGCAACTCTTCCCTTCGCAACACGCTCCAGGAGGCGGTTCTTCAACTCCATTTTGCTGGTTATCAGCTGAAAAACCACCCTGGCTTGACCCATAAAGCAGCGAAACAACTTGAAAATGAACAGGCTCGGCTGAGTCGTTTAAACAATCGGCAGCCGCACCTTCACTCAACCTATGAAATTTACTAGTGTGCCGAGGGTTAAATCCAGTAACTCTCAGAGCACTCCGGGCGACTCCTCTTCCAGATAGGTGTAACCATCCAAACCCAGTTGATAAAAGCGCAGGAAGCTGTTGGCTTCCCGCGCTGAAATCCGTCCTTGAATACGCGCCTGCTGCAACTGACGACGCATCCGGTCAAGCAATACCTTTTCATTAAACTGGACATAGTCCAGCACCTCAGAAACCGACTCCCCTGCCACAACCTGCTCTAGTTCATAGTGGTCACCATCCATTCGAACATGTACAGCATGGGTATCCCCAAACAGGTTGTGCAGGTCACCTAAAATCTCCTGGTAGGCGCCGGTTAAGAAGATACCGAGCAGATAGGGTTCTCCAGGTCGTTCCTTATGCAGAGGCAAGGTTTTTGATGTGCCATTCTGTAGGGGAAATCTCTCAATCTTGCCATCTGAATCACAGGTGATATCGACCAGGATACCCTGCCTGTCGGGGGATTCACCCAGCCTGTGGATTGGCATCACTGGAAAGACCTGATTGATCGCCCAACTATCAGGCAGAGATTGAAATACTGAGAAATTACAAAAATAGCGATCGGCAGTCTTGGATAAGAGCTCAGGTTCAAGCTGACTCAGTTCAGCCTCATCCATACACCCGCTAATCCTGTTGATCAGACGCCAGTAGAGATCATCAGCATGAGCCCGATCAGAAAGGGTCGCATGGCCCAGGGTAAAGAGCTTATTGATATCCTCCCGAAAGGCAGTGACATCATGTAGTGCCTCTCTGGGCGTCAGATTATCGAAATTGACCAGGGTATCCCATAGTTGACGCAATTGAAGCGGGCTTTCCTGGCCAGGCTCCACTGGCGCAACCTCAGTTGTCCGCCGTGTTGTGCCAATCACATCGACAATCAGCACAGCATGATGAGCAACCAGCGCCCTTCCCGATTCGGAAATGATATGTGGATGAGGCAGAGACGCCTCGTCACAAATCCCTTTCAAGGCCCAGACTATGTCATTGGCATACTCTTGCAGACTATAGTCAACAGAGGAGTTGCTTGCAGAAACACTCCCCTCATAGTTAACCCCAAGACCGCCACCAACATCCATAAATTCAATTGGTGCTCCCAGCTGTCTTATTTCGACGTAATAGCGTGCCGCCTCCTGCATCGCCTCTTTGATGTATCTGATTTGAGGCACCTGACTGCCGATGTGGAAATGCAGCAATCTGAGAGATTCCAGCTTAGCCACCTGTTTCAGTTTACTCACGGCCTGTAACAACTCCGAAGGTGAGAGACCGAATTTCGAGTTATCCCCTCCGGAATCCTGCCACATGCCATTACTCGTGGTGGCCATGCGGCAGCGCAGACCAATGAGAGGTTCCACATTCAGTCGTTCAGCAGCATCGAGTATCAGTTCGAGTTCATTGAGTTTTTCCACCACGACAAAGACCTGTTTACCCATCTTTATGCCAATCATGGCGAGGTCGACAAACTCCTGATCCTTATAGCCGTTGCACAGAATCAAACCATCCACATCCTCGAGCATTGCCAGGGTTGCATGTAATTCAGGTTTCGAGCCTGCTTCCAGCCCCCAGTGATAATCAGTACCAAACTCAACGATCTCTTCAATGACCTGACGCTGTTGATTAACCTTGATCGGGTAGACACCAAAGTAGTTACCCCTGTATTCAGCCTGATCAATAGCCACGCTGAACCGTTTACTGATCTGGGCCATGCGACGTTTCAGCATGTCGGAAAAACGCAAAAGCAGTGGCGGCTTCAACTGTTGTTCGGCAAGTTCTTCGCATAACACCTTCAGGTCGATACGGCGGATACCATCGGTAATGGCCTCTACATGACCCAGGTCATTAATCGAAAAATAGCCACCACCCCATTGAGCAACCTGATAGAGCGTCTCTGCTCGATGAACATCCCAATCTACATCAATACTCATCGAATACTCCAATTTGAGAACCTGTAGCGGACTTATGGTTAAAACCCTGGGACTTGCCCCAGAAGGAGATAGACTTTTGCATCAGCTTGGCTGCCAGCATATCGGAAACCTTGTTTGCCTCAGGTACCAGCTCAACAATGTCCAACCCAGCCAATTCAATGGCGCTGTTTCTCAACAGGGTTTCAACGATGTTTACCCCTTGGTGCCAACTCAAACCACCGGGCTGTGGCGTGCCGACGCCAGAAACCACACCGGGGTCGAATCCATCCAGATCGATGGTCAACCAGACCGGCCCTTTGAGGGAGGCCAGATGATGGAGCATCGATTGCATATACTCAGCTTGCTGAAGCTGCCGGTCGAAATAGGTCGTAATCGAAGTTTCATTGCGGATTATTTTCGCCTCCTCAGCGTGCAGGGAGCGTATACCTATTTGAATCAGTTGGTAGCCTTTCTGCCAGATCCGGTACATCGGGCAGGCATGATTGTAGATCGAACCCTGGTAGCTGGATCTAAGATCGGCATGAGCATCAATCTGAACCACTGTTCCCCCCGAAGGCATGCGGGCAAATACTATTTCCGGGGTTATTGAGTGTTCACCACCGAGTGCGATGAGTAGATTATCTACGGGTAAATCAGCAACCGTTTCAAAAAGTTGCTGATGAAATCTCTCCTCAGTTTCAGCCGATGTGGATAGCGGCTTAAGTACTGTGGATTTCATATATTCACTGGGACACCATCCACCATCCTCCTCATAGAACTCCAGTTGACTGCTGGCGGTCAGAATAGCTTCAGGCCCAAGTCCAGTTCCCCCCTGAAAGGTCACTGTCCGCTCATAGGGAACAGGTAGTATCACTACATCTGCTGCATCGATACTGCTATTGGGTAGATCAAGGTATTTCATGCCGCGAAGTGTGCCAGAAATGGTGCTATCGAGGGAACCTCTGGATCAACCTCAGACGATTCAGGCCATAAAGAGTAGAGTTTAGTGATGCAAAACAGCCAGAGCGCAATCCAGAGCGTCATCTTTTACAGCTGCAACCCGATGGGATGAGGTTATTATTAACCCGGCGACTAAGTATGTTGTCTTCAGGGTTTCAAGCCTGCACTTGATCAAGGCGCGGCTCGCGCCCCGCAGGCAGGCACGCTTCGGCTGAAGACAACATACTTAGTCGCCATGATGATCCGTAGCGCTAATAATTCAGATGCTGCAGTACAGGTAGAGGCCACTGATACCTGATCCTGGTAAGAGAAGCACTCCAGTGGTGTCAAATGAACCTGTCAGAGCTGACTCAACAGTTTGAGAGGTTTAAAGAATAGTGGTTGTATCCGGGTATTTTTCGGTAAGATACAGAGACAGATATTAAACAGGCGGTAGAAGCCGCTCCTTTAAACCAACCGTTTTTGCTAAATTCACTGGATAGACAAATAGATGGAAAGCGCATTACCCACCGAACTCGAAGTTGCTCAGTTGATCGTTGAGACCCTTAATCTGGAAGACGTAACAGCTGAGGAGATCGAATCTGACGCCCCCTTATTTCGAGACGGTTTGGGCCTCGACTCAATTGATGCACTGGAACTTTCGTTAGGCATCAAACAGAAGTACGGCATTCAATTGAAGGCTGATGACGAGAATCTGACAGAAATCTTCTCATCTCTATCTAAGTTAACTCGCTACATTTTGGATAATCTCTAGTTGTGTGGAGCGAAAGGGCTAAAGCCGTAGCAGATGACCACCCCTGCCTGGCAGGGCATTTCCCTGGCAACCCAATCGTTCCTGGCACCCTGATTCTTGAGCGTGTGATAGAGCTGCTTGCCAAGCGCTATGCAGAGCACAGAGTGAACGAGATAGTGAATGTTAAGTTCATGCAGCCGTTGATGCCTGGACAGGACTTCGATCTATCCGCTGAGGAAAAAGGTGATTTGATCATTTTCAAATGTGTCGTTGGCAACATCACCATAGTTACAGGCAAGTTGGCCTTGACCAAGACCGGGTCATAACCTTGAGTAGTCGCTGGAAAGGACAGGGGGAGAGAGGCACTTCAGGGGCACTTCGTCTGATTCTCTGGATTGCATTGAATCTAGGGAGATTTGCCGCCCGTTCCCTGCTCTACCCGATCACCCTCTACTTCCTGGTTACGGCTAGCGCCCAAAGACGTGCCTCGAAAGATTATCTGAATCTGGTTCTCGACCGCCCACCGACCCTGCTCGACACAGCCAAACATATCCACACCTTCTCAGCTACCATTCTGGATCGGGTCTTCCTGATGGCTGACCGGTATGACTACTTCGAGCTGGAGATCCACAATCACAAGATGATTGCGGAGCATCTGCAGGCCAATCGGGGTTGTATTCTGCTCGGTTCTCACCTGGGCAGCTTTGAAATCCTGCGGGCCACAGCGATTGTAAAGCGGGAGTTACCCCTGAAGATACTGATGTATCCTCAGCACAACGAAATGATGATGCGGGTATTCTCTGAGCTAAATCCTGCGCTCAGCGACAGTATTATCGAGCTGGGTAAGCCTGACACCTTGATACGTGCCCAGGAGGTCGTAGACCAGGGCGGAATCATTGGTCTATTGGGTGACCGCGTTACAGATAGTGCGAAATCAGCTAAATGTAATTTTCTTGGCAGAGAGACTCTGCTGCCACAAGGCCCGATGCTGCTCGCTTCGATTCTGAAATGTCCGGTATTTCTGTTTTTTGGTCTCTACCTGGGTGGAAACAGATACCAAATACGTATTGAACATTTTGCTGATGTTATTGAGTTGGAGAGGGGGCGTCGCAACGAGGCACTCCAGGCATGGACACAACGCTACGCGGACAGAATGGAATATTATGCGCGTATGTCACCATACAACTGGTTCAATTTTTACGATTTCTGGGGGCAGGATGAGACTTCAGAAAAGTAATCTGATCTGTCGCCTGTTACTTGGGCTGTTTTTGATTACCCTTGCACCAATCTCTGTGGCCGAAGAGTCAGACTGGTCACTGGAATATATGATGAAACAGTGGCAATCGAGCGGAGAACGACATGCCCGGTTTACTGAAGTTCGTGAACTGGCTCTACTCGATCAGCCTATAGAGCAGAGAGGAACCTTGGTGTTTCAGCCACCTGATCGGCTGATAAGAACCCTCGCCCCCCCAAGTGATACCCGCTACGAGATTGAGGGCAACCGGTTAATTCTTTGGCAGGGAGAGAAACAACAGACCCTGTTATTGGACAACCTACCGGAACTGCTTGCCTTCAGCGCCTCCTTCCGATCAGTCCTGGGGGGAGATATTGAAACATTGAACTCCTATTTCACGCCAAAGTTGTCCGGAGACAAAAAGGGCTGGATCCTGACCCTTGAGCCCAAGCAGAAAGAACTGGCCGCTAAAATAACTCAAATTGAGATAGAGGGCCGGGAACTGGAAATAGATCGCTACCGGGTGATTGAAACCAACGGTGATCAGATCATCACCCACCTCGCACCTATTCAAAAATGAGTCCGAAGCATCTTCTGAGATCCATCCATTTAAAAATGGATCATGTCAGTAAAACTCACTCTATTGGTAATTGTGATTGAGTGGTTTCTGAGAATGAAGATCAGATATAACACCCTGGTGCTTTGGTTATCTGCACTGCTCCTCTGCAGCTGGTGGGCATTCAGCCAAATCGAAGTGCGCACCGACATGAGCCTGTTTCTTCCTGAAGGCACCGCAGCAGATCAAAAACTGTTGCTCAACGAAATAAATCAGGGAGAGGCCAACCGATTGCTGATGATAGCGATCAAGCAGGGAGATTCGGCGGGAAGAGCCCAGATCAGTCAGCAATTTGCGACTCAGCTTCGTAACAGCCCCTTTTTCGAGCGGGTGGAAAATGGCACCCCCACTACCCTGGTGATCGATCCTCTTCTTTTTAAGTACCGATACCTGATTTCAACTGATGACAGACCCGATAACTACTCTGCAGATATGCTCAATGCAGCCCTGGTGCAGCGATTAGAGGAGCTGAAATCACCCTTTCCCACACCTTTCAAAGATCTATTACCTGCTGATCCACTGGGCACCTATCAGTCGATGTTGGGCAGCTGGTTAGCTGAACATAACATCAACAGTGAACAGGGGGTATGGCACTCAAAGGATGGTGAGATGGCTCTGCTTCTGGCTCAGACCAAGGCGGGAGGTATGGATCTCGATCAACAGCAACTGGTGCTTTCCTTCATCAAGACTGAATTTGTCCGTGTCAGTAGTGGCCAACCCTACGAACTGATTGTGAGTGGCCCTGGCACCTTTGGCGTTGAATCGAGAAATATTATTCACAATGAGAGTCAAAGCCTGAGCATCATCGCCTCAATATTGATTGCACTCCTGCTGTTCAGTGCTTATCGATTTCTACCCTATCTATTGATAGCCGCTCTGCCTCTAGCCAGTGCCCTACTGGCTGCGGCGATAGTCTGCCAACTTTTTTTCGGCGAGCTGCATGGCATCACCCTCGCATTTGGAATCACCCTACTTGGGGTGACACTGGATTACCCTATCCACCTGTTCAGTCATCTCCGAAAAGAGCAATCAGTTAAAAAAAGTATGCTGCAGATCTGGAATACTATGCGTTTAGGTGTCTACACCACCTGTATCGCCTATCTGGTTCTATTGACCACCGATTTTTCCGGCTTACGCCAATTGGGTCTTTTTACACTGACCGGCCTGCTGACTGCTGCATTGACAAGCCGTTTTATACTGCCGCAACTTTTTCCCGTAGCTTTTATGCCACCAAAACCCAGGGGAATATCACTATTGAGCAGGTTACTCGGTCAGCGCAGGTGGCCGGTATTGGTGCTTTCTACTGCAGCGATTATCAGTCTGGCAAGCCTGCTCATTTCATACGACACGCTCTGGCAGGATGACATCGCCACCCTCTCTCCACTACCCCAGGCACTTCTGAAACAGGATCGGCAATTACGCCAGCAGCTGCTTAGCGCAGAACCCAACCAGCTAATGCTTATCAGGGGCGATGATCCGGAATCGATACTGCAGACCAGTGAAGCGTTGCGTGAGCGTCTCAAAACTGACCCTGAAGGGCAGATTCTCAATGACATAAAACTACCCAGTGATTATCTTCCCAGTGAGCATAAACAGAGGCTCAGACAACGCGCCCTGCCTGATTCGGAGCAATTATCTGCAAACCTTCAACAGGGGCTGAAGGGAACACCTTTTCGGGAAACGGCTTTCAAGCCCTT
This sequence comes from Candidatus Thiodiazotropha sp. 6PLUC1, assembly GCA_040506705.1. Taxonomy (GTDB): domain Bacteria; phylum Pseudomonadota; class Gammaproteobacteria; order Chromatiales; family Chromatiaceae; genus Thiodiazotropha. The sequence continues at coordinate 23,387 of JBEVWG010000053.1, read as the reverse complement.
CATCAAGGAGATCCAGGAGAGCAGAAGATATTCGCCTTTGAGCTATGCCCAGGCATTGGAGACTGATCTAAAACCACGCCTGCAAAGCATGATCAGGCAGGGACCATCCGACTGGTTTGCATTGATTCCGTTACACACGTATGGCGATTCCGAATCAATTGCAAACTATCTCAACAACGCCTCTCCTGAAGTTCGCTATCTCAATATGAGATCAGAAATCAGTAGTCTCGTGGGAGACTTCAGAGAGCAGATTCTGCAACGAATCGCTTTCGGTAGCCTGCTTATGCTGTTGCTGCTTTGGTACGGTCTGGGTTCATTAAAAGCCGCGTTTAACACACTGATACCGATTGCTGCGGCTATTTTGACTACAGTTGGCCTGTTAAATTTATCAGGAGAGTCCCTCAATCTGTTTCATCTGATCTCGCTGATGCTCGTACTGGGTATCGGAATGGACTACAGCCTCTTCTTCCGGCGCCGTGAGCAGCAGCAGGGAGAGACTTTATTGACGCTGCATGCCTTAAGTGTTTGTGCATTGAGCACTGCTGGCGTGTTTGCGATCCTGGCCAGTTCTTCGATTCCTGTGTTACACGCTATAGGCCAGACAGTCGCTATCGGTGTAGCAATGAGTTATCTTGCCACCTATGCCCTGTCACGAAGAATTTCATAGACTTAAAGGATCAAGCTCAGACTCTTGAAGATGATTGATTACGCAGCCTGAGCTTAGCTAAAAAATAGAAATGAACGGAGTCCAATCCGAATCAAGCAGCCGACTACGCAGACTGGCCCATATTTGCCTGTTTTTGCTGGCACTCGCCTATCCTCTGGCTTTACATGCAGGGGTTGTCAATAAAAGCCTGCTTGCTCCAAGCCTTATTCTGCTTATGCTTCTTGCGGTCTGGGGTGTTCTCGAGCTGTTAAAAGGCCGTCTTAGCGGATGGCTGATCATTCTATTCGCCGCTTTTGGCGCGGCTTGGCTGTTAATTTACAGGCCAGATACAGTCAAGCTTCTACAGCTACCGCCGATAATCATCAATGGTAGCCTGTTTACGTTATTTACAATGACACTGTTACCCGGACAGACACCACTGATAACACGCTTTGCGGAGTTGATGCATAAAGATGAGCGTGACTTGAATGACTACGAGCGTCAATATACCCGCCGAGTCACGCTATTCTGGTCGCTGATGTTCGCTTTTCTGACCATAGAAAGTGCACTCTTAGCCCACTATGCCTCGACAGAAACCTGGTCTCTATTTACTAACTTTATAAACTATCTTTTGGTTATCATGGGGTTACTCATAGAATATCGTATTCGGGAAGTGAAACTGCCACACTTGGAGCACCCCGGTTTTTTGAATTTTGTTCGCTTGGTTCGGAGAATTGAATGGCGGAGCCTGCTTTAAACAGCTCAATACAGTGCAGCATGTTGGTGCATCATCCACAGCAAATCGCTGCCTGGCACCATGGGAGAGGAGTTTCTGCCGATCAGTTCTTTCAGGATGTGGCAAAACTGGCAGCACAGCTACCTGAGATGAAACAGGTCATCAATCTTTGTGATGACAGGTACCACTTTGCTGTCAGTTTTGCAGCGGCTATCGTGCGTCAACAGATTACCCTGATGCCCTCCAATAACACACCAGGTGCAGTAAACAGCCTGTTGCAAGATTGGGGTGACAGCTATTGCCTCACAGATCAGTACCAAAACAGCATTCAAGCCAAACAGCTTTTATTTAACGATCTGCTTCAACTTGAGAGTGATAGCTCACTGCCTCTGCCTCAACAAATCGATCCAGGCCAACAGGTTGCAGTACTGTTCACCTCAGGAACAACCGGTGTCCCCAAGGCCAACCCTAAGACCTGGGGCGAACTGAAAAGCGAGGCGGATAGTGCATTGGCGCGTTTTCCGTTCTTATCCCGTTCAGTCTCTTCACTGGTTGCAACAGTACCTGCCCAGCATATGTACGGACTCGCTACTTCAATATTTTTTCCCTGGCAGGGAGGAATAGCGGTACATACCGGACGCCCACTCTTCCCAGCAGATATTGCATCAGCCCTGGCATTGACCAGCGCCCCAAGAGCACTCATCACCACCCCATTGCACCTGCGAGCCTGCCTGGATGCGGGTATCAGCTGGCCAGAAATATCTTTCATCATATCTGCAACTGCTCCCCTCACCAGGGAACTGGCCGCTGAGGTCGAGCAACAACTTCAAACAGAGGTTTATGAGATCTACGGCTCTACAGAGACCGGCTCGATTGCCAGTAGACGTACCCTGAAAGAGGATATCTGGAAACTGTATGAAGGGATTAGTCTGATTGAGGATGAAAATCAGACCTTTGCCAAGGGGGGACATCTACCCCAACCAGTCCCTTTGAACGATAACATCGAGATACTCGGCAAAAAGCGTTTTCTTCTGCGTGGACGTGACAATGATATGTTGAAAATTGCTGGCAAGCGCGCTTCCATCGGCGATCTGAATCAAAAACTTCTTGAGATTCCCGGCATTATTGACGCAGTTTTTGTTCCACCTGCAGATCACAACAATGAGAAACAGCGATTGACCGCCTTGGTCGTGGCGCCCTCACTTACAAAACAGCATATTCTCACTACACTATCTCAATCCATTGATGCTGCTTTTCTGCCCAGACCACTCTATTTCGTTGAGTCACTGCCACGTAATTCCACCGGCAAGCTGCCTCGCGAACAACTCATATCGTTTATTAAAGGGTTAAAATAGCAGCTTGGAACATAGGCTATAAAAAGTAAATTCGGCAGGAATCATATTCCTGCCGAATTACCCATAAACACAGGAAGTGTTTAACATTGTCATATTCAGCTACGACTCGCATAATATCCGGCTTCAACTCAAGGTACCCAGGCAGAGTGCTACCCGAAAACATATGACCCCCTTAACTATTTCTCACTACACCCTGACCAACGCACTCGGACGCGGTAGACAGGCTTCTATTGAAGCACTAGCTGCTGGACATAGCGGCTTGAGGCCTTGTGACTTGGATAACGTTGATCTATCGACCTGGATTGGTCGCGTCCCGGGTCTGGAGGATATGGCCCTGGATGGCCTATCCACCGAGTTTGATTGCCGCAATAATCGTCTCGCCCAACTTGGACTGCATCAGGATGACTTCCTCGCTGCAGTCAATGATGCCACCGGCCGATATGGCGCAGACCGCATCGGCCTATTCATGGGTACCAGTACATCAGGCATAGCAGCTACAGAAGATGCCTATCGGCAACGTAGAAATGAGTGCCTACCAGCCGATTACAATCCTAAAAGTACCCATAACATAGCCTCTTCAAGCTTCTTCATCCGTCAATATCTGGGTATCAATGGACCGGCTATCACCATCTCCACCGCCTGTTCATCAAGCGCCAAGGTTTTTGCCGCTGCATATCGCTACATTTCCGCGGGCGTCTGTGATGCCGCAATCGTTGGCGGCGTCGATTCACTCTGCCTGACCACACTCTATGGATTCAATGCGCTCGATCTGGTCTCACCCGAACCATGCCGACCCTGGGATGCTCAACGCAATGGCATCAATATCGGTGAGGCTGCCGGTTTTGCGCTGTTGGAAAAAACCTCTGACGCCCCATCCGGCCCGATGCTGCTGGGGTATGGTGAAAGCTCTGACGCACACCATATGTCAACACCGCACCCTGACGGAGATGGTGCACTCTATGCCATGCAACAGGCCCTGCAGCAAGCAGGGCTGAAAGCAGAAGATATCGACTATATCAATCTTCACGGTACAGCCACCCGCAGTAATGATGCTTCTGAGGATAGAGCGGTCTGCAGGCTATTTGGCGATCAGACCCGTTGCAGCTCAACCAAGGGTTTTACCGGCCATACGCTTGGCGCAGCGGGCATCACTGAGGCGATATTCGCCCTGCTCTGTCTGGAAAAGGGTTTGCTGCCTCAAAATTTGCAAACCGAGCAAAAGGATGAAGCGCTACAGGCAAACATACTTTTAAGTAGCGCAGAGGCTCCTCTCAGGCATGTACTCAGCAACTCCTTTGGTTTTGGCGGCAATAACTGCAGCCTGATTTTTGGAGCATCTTCATGATCAGCGTAGGCGTTCAAAATATCGGCCTTGTTGCCCAGGGTATTAACGACTGGCAGGAAGCAACCCGTCTACTGAGAGGTGAGGCAGATTATGCCGGGGGAGAGTTACCTCTGCTAAAGCCCTCCATGCTGAAACCGAATGAGCGTCGCCGTACGACCAGGACAATTAAGATTGCACTCCAGGCTGCAGAAGAGGCATTGCGCGACTATTCCGATAGTGAAGGCGTTCTCTCTGTATTCAGCTCATCTGAGGGTGATCTCGATATCATTGATCAGATCTGCCTGGCCTTGTCCCAGGAGGATCGCCCGGTATCTCCCACTCAGTTCCACAACTCTGTACATAACGCCCCGGCTGGCTACTGGTCTATCGGCTCTGGATCCCATCAGGGCTCAACCAGCCTGGGGGGACTAGAAGGCAGTTTTGCCACTGGCCTGATGGAAGCCGCCGTGCAGTGTGCAATGGAGAGACGAAGTGTGCTGATGGTCAGCTATGACCAGCCTCCGCCATCCCTACTGGAACCATTCATGCCCATTAGTGCGCCATTCGCCGTGGCCTTGCTACTGACACCTGAGAGCGGTGGCGCAATCTCAAAATTGAACTTGGAATTGACTCCGAATGGCGAAGAGAGCCGAATGTCAGAGCCAGTTATGGAAGGGTTGCGTAGTTCAGCCCCTGCAGCGCGAAGTCTTCCATTGCTTGAGATGATTTCGAAACAAGCAACATCGAAAATTGTTTTGCCCTATCTCCCAGGTCTGAAGCTGCATGCGGAAACAGCACCATGCTAATTCATCCAATTGAAGGAGAGGAACTTTATACCCTACTCCCCCACTCCGGAGAGATGCGCCTCATCGAAAAAGTTGTCGATTGGAGTGAGCGTGAGATCGACTGTCGAACCCAAACCCATTTGATGCAAAGCAATCCTCTTCGAAGCAACAACCAGCTCTCGGCAGTGCATGCCGCTGAATATGGTGCTCAGGCGATGGCGCTGCATGGTGGGCTACTTGCCCGGAAGTCCGGTGAAACCCAACCTGGTGGCTATCTTGTCAGTTTGCGTGGTGTGAAACTCCACACTCAGCGACTAGACATACTCGATGGCCCGCTGATCGTTGAGGCAAAACAACTCCTGGCCGATTCAGGAAACATGCTATATGATTTCGCCCTCAGAACAGAGCGTACCCCTGTAGCAGAAGGAAGAGCAGCTGTGATTGTACATTCGGAGAAGAGTCAGTGAAACGTGCATTAATCACAGGTGGCAGTGGTGATATCGGCTCTGCAATCTGTCGACGCCTGAGTTCATCTGAAAACCACATTATCGTGCATGCGAACAGCAATCCCGATAGAGCTGAAGCCGTGGCTGAAGAGATTCGGCAATCCGGAGGCAGCGCTGAAACCTCTGTTTTTGATATCACGGAGAGAGTAGCGGCAGAAAAGGCCCTGGAGAAGATTCTTGAGTCAGGACCAATACAAATTCTGGTTCACAATGCAGGTATTCATGATGATGCCCCGCTAGCCGGAATGCAGCCGGAGCAGTGGAACCGGGTCATCGATGTCTCCCTGAATGGTTTTTATAACGTAGCCCAGCCTCTGATGCTGCCCATGCTGTCGACCCGTTGGGGAAGGGTTATCGCCCTATCATCCATTGCCGGGGTGATGGGCAACCGAGGTCAAAGCAACTATGCAGCCGCCAAGGCGGGTCTGCATGGCGCAGTCAAGTCTCTCGCACTGGAACTTGCCTCACGCAGTGTGACGGCAAATACAATTGCACCGGGTATTATTGAAGGCAGTATGGCCTCCTCAACTTTCGATAAAGAGACGATCAAACAGATAGTACCGATGAAACGCTCGGGCACCCCGGACGAAGTAGCCTCCCTGGTGGCCTTTCTTGCCTCTGATGAGGCGTCCTATATCTCGGGACAGATTATCTCAATCAACGGCGCAATGGCCTAAAGATGCGAACCGCAGTCGTTATACCAGTCTACAATGAATCCGCCACCATACGGGAAGTGGTTTCTGCAGCATTGAAGCAGACAGACGATGTCATTGTTGTCGATGATGGCTCAGTGGATGAAACCCATAAGCAGCTGGATGATCTTAATGTTCATATTGTGCGCCATGAGCAGAACCAGGGAAAAGCCACTGCTCTGCAGAGTGGATTTGAACAGGCAGTGAAACTGAAAGTAGATGCGGTTATCACCCTTGATGGCGATGGACAGCACAGCCCTGGCGAGATTCCCAACCTGATCCAGGCGGCGCAGGAAAACCCTCGCTGCATTATCATTGCTGCTCGCCTCAAACAGCGCCACAACGCCCCCAAATTGCGCCTTTTTGCAAATCAATTCGCAGACTTCTGGGTCTCTTGGGCTTCCGGTTATCCCGTGACGGACTCCCAATCAGGCTTTCGCCTCTATCCTCTGGCTCTGCTTCAGGAGGTACACATAAATACCTCAAAAGAAAAAGGCTTTGTTTTTGAAAGTGAAATTGTGATTGAAGCGGCAAGCCACAGCTTTTATAGTGTATCTGTACCTGTCGAGTCGATATATCACGCAGGAAGGCGTCAGAGCCACTATAAACCATGGACAGATACTTGGCGTATCGTACGAATGATTGCCTGGCGATTGATCCGTAGAGGACTCTATCTCCAAGGCCTATTTCGAAGTCTCGGCATTTTGGCTGACCCACGCAAGCATGCTACATAGTGCCAATCTATGAGATGCAATCCTCGATATAATAATATGGTACAAAGAATTTATTTATAGAAACTACTATTGCAAGGGAGTCCCGATATGAAATTAGTCTCTTTTAGAAACCTGCTGTTCGTCGCTGTGCTGGCGTTTACCCTGGGCTTGATGGGGTGTCGTACAGAAGCGGTTTACAACGTTGAAGAGTCGCCAGTCAATACCATAGGCAAAACCTCTTCCACGAGTATCAAGAAAGCAATTATGTCTGCTGGTGCCGGCCTGGGATGGCGCATGAAGGAGGTGAAACCAGGTCATATCGTAGCAACCATTATGAAACGTGGCACCACTGCTGCTGTCGATATCCCATATAGCAAAAAGACCTATAGTATTGTTTACAAAAGCAGTAATGGTCTGAAATATGACGGTTCCAAGATCAACAAGCAGTACAACAAGTGGATCGTGAACCTGGACAATGCCATTCAATCACGTCTGATTGCCATGTAGTTTATCTCTACTCCGTGCCTTTACCGGCGCGGAGTAGATTTCCAGATAGAATACCTAAAACCAAGCCATGCAGTTTGACCCCGAACGAGGTGCTGTCGATTGGGATGGCCTGTGGACTTTTGCCCTCACCCTTCTGCTGGTATTTTTTGGTCTAGGTATTCCATTATTGATCAGCCTGGCCTATGTCTACCGAATCGCAAAAGTTACAGAGAGCCAGTGCCAATGCGAAAGCCTGTTGGTATTCGGGAAAAGATTGACAAAACAGGGGATCGATGAGGATTACCGAAGAAGACTGGAAAAAACTTTCAGCCTCATGCAAGCCCTCCCCGGATCTAAATTACTTTTGGTCGGTGGTATCGCGCCCGGAGATGATATCAGTGAAGCTCAGGCAGGTCGTGACTATCTGATCGAACAGGGAATTGATCAGAATCGTCTCACTCTGGAGCAGGAATCCCAGAATACCTTGGAAAATCTACGACACGCCAGATCCATGCTCGCTCAGAATGATGCCTATCCTGTGGCACTCATCAGCAACCGCTACCACTTAGCACGAATCGCTACCATCGCCTCCAGTTTGAGCCTACCCCATCAACTCTGTGCCAGTGAATCGACTCTTCAGTTCAGCCCGATTCTAATCCCTCGCTTGATCATCGAAGGCTGGTATGTACTTTGGTTTAATACGGGCAAAACCTGGTCCCATTTGATTCGAAGTAAACGGATGATAAACCGCATTACTTGAATCCATTCCGGGCAGTCGTGGAGATGCCCAGGAATGAGGTAAGAAAGCAGAAAGGCGCGGCTACCCGTATTGTTCACAAGCTTGAGCAACAATATCGACTGTCCGCTCATGATCCCGAACACATGGATTGTCACTATCCCAGACATATCCTGCAAGTACAGAGCAGATCTGCTGCTGCATCTCATCTGGCTTTACTGCGCTGAAAAAGATAGTCGGCAGACGATTGTCATACCATGCGGTCACAAAGGTTCTGAATGCATCCACACCCATCATCAGGTGGTCAGCATACTCTGTCTGCCAATCCGGTGACTCACCCTGTAGTTGACGTATCAGGGTTTTTGCCGCGCGATTTGATGATTCCAATGCTAAAGTCACCCCAGAGGAGAATACGGGATCGAGGAATTCCGTCGCATTCCCCATCAGTGCAAAGCCATCACCAAACAACTTTTTCGCCGATATGGAGTAACCATTTATACGGCGTACAGAGAAGGTAAACTCCGCATCCTTCAGGCGAGCTTGAGTATTTGGATTATCGTCGATAATAGCCCGCAATTTTTCATCTGGATCGGCAGGATAACGAGCAAGAAAATCTGGTTTCGCTACCACCCCTACCGAAGTCTTTCCGTTAGAAAATGGGATTATCCACATCCAGGCATTGTCCGGATCATTAAGGGAGCAGATCCATATCCGCCCTTCTGCTTCACCTTCGGGACGAATGTCTCCGGTCACATGGGTAAAGTAGGACTCACGAAGAGGGAGCATGGAGCTTTCATCAAGGTCCAACAGACGAGGCAATACTCGACCATAACCGCTGCCATCCAGAATGAAACGAGCACTCACAGTGGCTTCCTCGCCATTCTCATCTTTCAGCATCGATGTAGAACTGCCATCATCTGCAAATTTCACATCAGTGACACCGTGCCCCCAAAGAATCGGCACCCCGCGGGCCTCCACAGTTTCAGCCAATACCTTATCGAAATCCTCACGAGGTACCTGATAGGTATACTTCCACCCTTTGGTGAATTGCTGAGAGAATTGGAATGTGCAGGTCTCGTCACCCCGTTTAAAGACTGCACCATCCTTGACCATGAATTTTTGCTCCTGAATGGCACTGAGCAGATCCGCCTCTTCCAACAGATCCATACAGCGAGGCAATAAACTCTCTCCAATCACGAAACGGGGAAAACGCTGCTTTTCAACCAGCATACAATCGAAGCCGGCCTTCTGAATCAGGGCAGCAGCCGTGGAACCTGCAGGTCCGGCACCTATAATCAGCACATCAGTTTCATATGTCTTCATGATTTTCCTTCGATTGTTGACTCTTGGGCCAGGCTACTGGAATCTGAGGCCATACCAGGAATACTTCTTCATCCTGATGAACGAATCATGCCATCCCTGACAGTTCAATCTGACTGATACCACTCAGAACTCAAGCACCAAGCCGTGCTACTTTACTTTGTTTATGAACAACTTACCAGTGCCAGTAGAGAATAGCCTCGGTAAAATATTGCACTCTATTTTCACTCTTCATAAAACCTCAATCAACCCAGACACGAGCATTTCTGAACAGGCGTAACCAAGGTGCATCCTCTCCCCATCCATCCGGGTGCCAGGAGTGTTGAACAGTTCGAATCACCCGTTCAGGATGTGGCATCATGATGGTGACACGACCGTCGCTGTTACAAAAACCGGTCATTCCCTCCGGTGAACCATTGGGGTTTGCCGGATAACGACTAGCCACCTGGCCACTATTTTCCAGATAGCGCAAAGTCATCAAACCCTGGGCTTGATTCATCTGTTCCGGGTTACGGAATTCAGCCCGTCCCTCTCCATGGGCCACCACAATCGGTAACCGGGAGCCCTGCATACCAGCCAGTAAAATAGAGGGTGACTCGGTGACTTCTACTGTGACAAATCTTGCTTCAAATTGTTCGGAGCGGTTACGCACAAAGTGCGGCCAGTGCTCACTACCCGGAATCAGATCATGTAGATTTGAAAGCATCTGACAACCGTTACAGACTCCCAGCGCAAAGCTGTCTGTACGGTTGAAGAAGGCGTGAAAGGCCTCTCTCGCCCGTTGATTGAAAAGCACTGATTTGGCCCAACCCTCACCTGCGCCGAGCACATCACCATAGGAGAAGCCACCACAAGCCACCAAACCTTTAAACTGATCGAGACTGGTTCGACCTTCGATGATATCCGACATATGTACATCAACAGATTCAAACCCGGCTCTATGGAATGCTGCCGCCATTTCAAGTTGCCCGTTGACCCCCTGCTCTCTGAGAATCGCTATTGCAGGTTTGACGCCTGTGGAGATCATCGGTGCAGTAACATCCTCATCAGGATCAAAACTCAGACTGACCTGCACCCCTGGATCTGCCTCCTCAAGCCGCTGATACTCCTCATCGGCACATTGCGGGTTGTCACGTAGAGACTGCATCTGTCGACTGGTTTCAGACCATGCCTGTTGAAAGACCTTACGATCCTCTGCCAATACAGCACTGCCCGCCCGATTGAAAATAATTTGGTCATCGCTATTCAGCGTTCCTATCACATGACTGCAACGTCCCAGACCAGCATCACTGAGCAACTTCAAAACATCATCAGTATCGTTGTGACGAACCTGTATAACCGCGCCCAGCTCTTCGCTGAAAAGGATCGGTAGATCCTCATCTCCTAAATCATCGATGTCGATGGTAATGCCGCAATGACCTGCAAACGCCATTTCGCACAATAGAGCAAAAAGACCACCATCAGAGCGGTCATGGTAGGCCAGCAATAGATCGTTTTGATTCAACTCCTGCAACAGGCTGAAAAAGCGTTTCAATGCCTCCGGATCATCAAGATCAGCACCGTGGTGACCAATCTCTGCGTAGACCTGGGCGAGTGCCGTTGCGCCCAAACGATTCATGCCTTTACCGAGATCGATGAGAATCAGGTCAGAATCCCCCAGGTCGCTGCGCAACTGAGGTGTTAAAGTCCGCCTGACATCAGAAACTGGCGCAAATGCAGATATGATCAGGGAGATTGGTGCTGTCACAGCACGCTCTTCACCCTGTTCTTGCCATACGGTTTTCATAGACATTGAATCTTTGCCAACGGGTATGGCAATACCCAGTGTCGGACAGAGCTCCAGACCTACAGCCTTTACCGTATCATAGAGTTTTGCATCCTCCCCGGCATGACCGGCAGGCGCCATCCAGTTGGCAGAGAGCTTGATATCCGAGAGCTTTTCGATGGAAGAGGCAGCGATATTGGTGATCGCCTCACCGATCGCCATTCGTCCTGAAGCCGGCGCATCCAACAGGGCCAACGGGGTTCGTTCACCAAGCGCCATGGCTTCACCGGTGTGCCCCATCAATCCTGAAGCAGTCACCGCCACATCAGCCACAGGCACCTGCCAGGGACCAACCATTTGATCCCGCACCACCATACCGGTGATAGAGCGATCACCTATGGTTATCAAAAAGGTCTTATTGGCCACTGTGGGTAGTTTCAGAACCCTCAGTGCAGCCTCTTTGATATCGATATTTGTAAAATCGAGTTCTTGTTTTTTAAAGGTCTTTCGTCGTACGTCTTTGAGCATGCGTGGCGGCTTGCCAAATAGCAGATTCATCGGTATATCGATGGGGTTATTATCAAAATGGGCATCACCTAATATGAGTTGCTGCTCATCCACCGCTTCTCCCACAACCGCATAGGGACAGCGTTCCCGCTCACAGATCGCTTTAAACTCCTCCAGTTTGGCCGCATCGACAGCCATTACATAGCGCTCCTGGGACTCATTGCACCAAATCTCCATGGGCGACATGCCCAGATCGTCATTGGGTACAGCCCGCAATTCGAAATGGCCACCCAGTCCTGCATCATGTACCAGTTCAGGCAGTGCATTTGACAGCCCACCTGCACCCACATCGTGAATAAAGAGCACTGGATTGCCATCTCCACGAGTCCAGCAGGCATCTATTACTTCCTGACATCGACGCTGCATTTCCGGATTGGAGCGCTGTACCGAGGCAAAATCGAGATCCTCAGCCGAGGTACCACTGGCCATACTTGAGGCTGCGCCACCTCCCAGACCGATTAACATTGCCGGACCACCCAGCACAACCAGCGGTGAACCCTTTGGAAAGGTGCTCTTTTCGATATGTTCCCGGCGGATGTTGCCCAGCCCACCGGCCAGCATGATTGGCTTGTGGTAGCCACGAATCTCCTGACCATCGGGACCAGGTACTTCAGCTTCATAGGTGCGAAAATAGCCGCACAGATTCGGACGCCCGAACTCATTATTGAATGAGGCGGCACCAATTGGCCCCTCAAGCATGATATCCAGGGCGGAGACGATCCGGCCAGGCTTACCAAAATCAAACTCCCAGGGCATTTCGCCATTGGGGATACGCAGGTTAGAGACTGAAAATCCGCATAATCCAGCTTTGGGTTTAGACCCCTTACCTGTCGCGCCTTCATCACGGATCTCCCCCCCGGAACCCGTTGCTGCACCTGGGTCAGGAGATATCGCAGTAGGGTGGTTATGAGTTTCCACCTTGATCAGAATATTGATCTCTTCCCGGCCATAGCCATAAGTCACCGTCTCTGGGTCGAGAACGAAGCGCTCTGCAGCTGGCCCCTGAATGACCGCTGCATTGTCCTTGTAAGCAGAGAGCACATCTTCAGGAGAGACCTCAGTGGTATTACGAATCATCTTAAAAAGAGAGTGGGCCTGCTCCTCACCATCAATAATCCAGTCAGCATTGAAAATCTTATGACGACAATGCTCGGAATTGGCCTGAGCAAACATCATAAGTTCCACATCGCTTGGATTGCGTTGCAGTGATTGAAAGCTATCCACCAGATACTCAATTTCGTCATCAGAAAGTGCCAGGCCCAAGTCACTGTTTGCTTTCTCCAAAGCATCCAACCCACCATCCAGCACATCGACTTGGTTGTATGGCGCGGGTTGCGCCTGTCTAAACAGACAGCTAGCATCTTCTGCATCAGAGAGCACAATCTCAGTCATACGATCATGCAGCACTGCTGCAGCCTTAACAACACGCTCGGCATCCAGCGGCTGCCCCTCGGCACTGAGATAGTAGGCAATCCCACGTTCAAGTCTCTGCACCTTTGCCAATCCGCAGTGATGAGCGATATCCGTTGCTTTGGATGACCATGGGGAGAGGGTTCCAGGCCGTGGAACCACCAGCAGTAGCGTCCCAGTGGGCTCTCTACTCGGCAGTGCTGGACCATAGCGCAGTATCGTCTGCAGAACCTGCTCTTCAGTTGGCTCGAGTGTCTGTTCCAGATTGGCAAAATGAAGATATTCAGACGCCACATCCACAGATATCTGCAGTTGCTCCGTGAGGCGGTTGGAAAGTTTCTGAAGACGGAAATCGGAAAGTGCAGGGGCGCCACGGAGAATCAACATCGTCATGCCTTTATCTAAAATTCAGGAAGTGGCTAATGATACTCGAAAAAGGCCCTTACCCACAGACTCTATTGGACTGTTTTGAGGATGCTGTTAATACCCTCGAGCAGGGAAAGGGTCGCCTGATTGACTATATTCCAGGCAAAAAAAAGGTAGTCCATCACCTCACAAACGAAACAATGGACTACCATGATTCGGCATATGCCGAAAGTTCTCCTCCATAGAGATCTGTAGAAACGGATAAAATCAATCGCATCACTCAAGAAATATTTCGAGGAGCGAAATGAAATTCCGCAATGTTAGTCCTTTAAAAGTCGCACTTTCCGATGGGGAATCGAATATAAGTGAACTAATAGATTAACTCATAGAGAGAGTCCTTATGGTGCTCAGGAACAGACGCTGAAACCATACTCTGTGAGTACTGATTGTGATTCGTATTGGGATTGCATGCAGAATAGCTGAGGCAAATTCCCTTTGAATGGCAGATTTAAGTCCCTCTTCCTGAAAAATCCGTAACGCCATGTTCAACATCACTGTTGATAGCCGCTAGCCTACTCCAGTTCAGAATAAGTTCAAGCTCTTAAACTGTGCACTTGATCAAAAAATAGAGATCTTTTGAGAACTACAGCACTCATTGAGGAATTGGGATATAGATCACACAGATAATCTTATCTGGCTCATATTGACTATTCTCAATGAAAGCAAAATGCAGGAATGGTGAAATACGATCAAGTCAGCTGGAAAAGCACTTCTTTTCTGGTGGCTTATCTCCTCCATCCTCCTTTGGTATAGCCGCTTCGACGAAATGACGAAGCGGTTTTTTTTTATCCACCTTCATATCGCAAACCAGGCCCAATAGCACTTTAGCAGCGAGACTCCATCAGCGGATCACTTTCAGCTCACAAACGACCATACATTTGCAATCTATGCCTTAAACGCATCTCGGTTTCAGGCTTGATCATATCCCACTCAAACCGCCATCCCCAGTTCCCCTCTGTGGTACCCGGGGTGTTCATACGGTGTTCACCATCGAGTCCCAGAATATCCTGAAACGGTAAGATTGCGAGATTGGCCCGTGAAGCCAATGCCGATCTGATGAGTGGCCAGGGCATTACCTCCCTCGGTTTACCCAGGTAGTCATCAACAAATTCCCGGGATGCGTCGTCCAACGCTTTATACCAGCCCAACGTCGTGTCGTTATCATGGGTGCCGGTGTAGACAACAGAGTCTGTTGTGTGGTGGAAAGGTAGATAAGGGTTATCAGCCCCCCCAGAGAAGGCAAACTGCAGAATTTTCATTCCAGGCATACCATATGACGTGCGCAAGGCATCAACCTGTGGAGTAATAACGCCTAGATCCTCGGCAACCAGCTCCAGATGAGGTAGCTTCTCGAAAAGCAGACCAAAAAAAAGATCTCCCGGCGCCTCCACCCAATGTCCATTTTCCGCTGTCTCTTCCTCAGCAGGGATCTCCCAATAGGCTTCAAAACCTCGAAAATGATCGATTCTTAAAAAATCAAAAAGAGTAGCTTGGGCCTTGAGTCGATCGACCCAGAAACTAAAGTCATCCAGCTGCATCTTTTCCCAGCAATAGAGCGGATTTCCCCAGCGCTGCCCGGTCGCAGAAAAATAGTCGGGCGGAACACCTGCGACAACTCTTGGATGTCCGTCTTCCATGAGATCGAAAATCTCTCGATTAGCCCATACCTCTGCACTGTCATGAGCAACAAAAATCGGTACATCACCGAATAACAGCACACCTTGCTCATTGGCATACTGTTTGAGACACATCCACTGTGTATAGAACAGATACTGCTCGAAACGCACATACTCGATGGCATCTTTCAAACGAGCCCTCGCCATAGCAAGCGCTTGAGGTTCACGATCCCTCAGGGGTTTGTACCAATCCCACCAACAAGCCTTCTCTTCCAGGCTCAATGCCTGGAAGAGTGCATAATCTTCTAACCAATGTTTGTGTTCAGCAATAAAACGTTGATATTCGTGACGCTCCTCCTCACTGGCACACTCATTGAATCTGTCGCAGGATTTTTTTATCGCCTCGGATTTGTCTTCATCGCTAATCGTTTCACCTGGCGCTTCATTCAACCAGCCCCGTTCCAGAAGCATCTCCAAACTGATCAATCTGGGATTTCCCGCATAGACCGAACTGCTTTGATAGGGCGAGTTATCATGCATTGTCGGACCAATCGGCAATATCTGCCAAACAGTCATGCCGGATGCAACTAGAAAGTCGACAAAACAGTAGGCACTACTCCCTAGATCACCGACAGGACCCGGTCCCGGTAGAGAAGTAATGTGCAGCAGAACACCAGCTCTTCGGGAAGTCAGCAAGCGATGAACAGGTTGAAGCTGCGGATCTTCGGCTTCACTCATACGATTTTCTCATCGACATACCCCCATGATTCTGAGCAAAGATTCAGTCATTCTTTTTCATCACTCCACCCTGAACTGGTGCGCCATTGCCCACTGCAAAAACCTTGGTGAGATAGTCTGGTATGGGCTCACCCAACAACTCAAAAAGATGTGACAGCTGACTTCGAAATAGCTGCTCAAAATCGCTCACTGTAGATTCAGGATTGTAATCCCCAAACCACCAAAACCAGTCAGAGCCTTCGCAGATCGCCAGCTGTTTTTCGATCTCCTGGAGCTGTTCATCAGAAAAAGTTTTACTTTCCAACACTGCGTCGTAGGTCTTTTTAGCTTCTCCCAACATATCCCAGGCACGGTTCTTGTCCCGATCGCCTATCCAGGTTGTAAAGGTGCCATAGACCCAGCTGCCTCCCACGACCTTCGATAATCTTGGGGAGAGCTTTTTCTGTCGCTCCAACACCTCGGAAAACGTGGTCAGATTTAAACGGGGATGCTCAGAAAGTCTCTTATACATTGCACTAAGGAAATAACTGCCATTGTAGGGATAGTACTCCCAGGCATTTTCACCATCCATAATGATAGAGACCACAGCATCTTCGTCACCTTCACAGGCATCCGCAATATTTACCAGGTGATTAATAAAATCCCCTACTGCGTCATCGGCATGCCACTCACCATAGGTAAAACCGATCAGGTCTGATAGTCCATCATCACGAAAGAACATATTGAGATGCCCTTCCTGCACATGATATGGGGAGTGAACCCAGTTATCGGGCAGGGGCGTGTCCCCTCCTCCAGCCATCAGACTGTTACTGAGTACCTGCTGACCTGTTGCAGCCCAGGTGAAGCCCTCCTCTTCCAGCATTTTAACAGTCGCCTCACTTACACCACCCTCAGATGGCCAACATCCATTTGGTCTGAAGCCAAAATGTTTTTCAAATACTTCCAAACCCTTACGTACATGCCATCGTGCACGTGACTCACCTCCAGGGTATTGCTCCAGTTCGGGCATGTGTATGGAAGGTAAAGCCTCTTTGGCTGCATCCATATCGATCATTAAAGGAATGATCGGATGGGCATAGGGGGTCACAGAAAGTTCCACATTGCCACTTTTCGCTAGTTCAGCATAGCGACCAGGCAACCCTTTCAGAACTTCCCCGATCAACTCCATCATGCGTCGACGATCGTCATTATTGTATCCATGCCCTTTTGCCTGCAGTGATCTGACACGGATATCATTTACCCGCTGGCACTCTCCCACCCAAGCCAAGTGGTACCAGACAAGAAGATCGATCAAGCACTGGTCATTCAGATAGCCAACCATCTTGTCATTTTCCAGTGTATGCTTCACCAGGTTCGCCAGTTCATTGAAATGTTTGAAACGACCAATCAAACGTTGCTCATTGGCCCTCAAACAGGCACTGGCCAGTGCTTTGCGAGATTCATCATCAACTGGAAGTCCGGGGCCTGCCAAAGCAGAAAGCAAGGGGTCTTTTATCAGACGCCCCCGTGTTAACCAAGCCTGAATCTGTTCACTGTAATCGTCAATCTGCTCAAGTAATACAGGTGCGAAATTCACCACAGCCTTGGCATTAGGAACATGCTCAAGATGCGCTGCCATGTCGGAATAATCCTTTAATCCGTGCAGGTATACCCAAGGTAAAAGATAGTCACTACCCTCTGGCCCTTTGTAGTAGGGCTGGTGCATATGCCAACAAAAGACTATCTGCAGGCGATTGTCCTGCTTCTTGCTATCTGACATGGTGTAAAACCTGACCCAGCATTTCCGGAGTCACCAATACAACACCCTTTTCACTTACATAAAATCGTTCAACATCAGACTCTGGATCTTCTCCAATAATCGTGCCTTCGGGAATATCACAACCCCGGTCGATTACTGCCTTGTTGATTCTACAATTTCGCCCAATATTGACATCAGGCAGAACAACGGTCTCATTCACTGTGCTATAGGAGTTAACCCGTACATTGGAAAACAGTAGTGAATTGGTCACCTTAGCCCCGGATATTACACACCCCCCGGAGACCATCGAGTCAACCGCCATACCACGACGCTCTTCGTCATCGAAGACAAACTTAGCTGGAGGCAGTTGCTCCTGATAGGTCCAGATTGGCCAACTGCGATCATAGAGATTCAGTGGTGGAGTGACACCGATCAATTCAAGATTCGCTGTCCAGAAGGCGTCAATGGTACCGACATCCCGCCAATAGGCCTGCTTACCACTACTTGAGTCTGTAAATGGATAAGCAAATACCCGATATTTTTCAATTACCTTGGGAATGATGTCTTTACCAAAATCGTGAGAAGATTGAGGTGTATCAGCATCCCGGATGAGTTGCTCGAAGAGAAACTTCCTGTTGAACACATAGATACCCATGGAGGCCAACGCCAGATTGTCGTGTCCGGGGATTGGTTTTGGATCTGCTGGTTTTTCAGCGAATTCACTTACCCAGTTGTCTTCGTCCACCGTCATCACACCGAACTCCTTGGCGCTCTCCAGGTCAACAGTCAAACAACCTACAGTCATATCGGCACCAGATTCAACATGTTCGGCAATCATGGTGCCATAATCCATCTTGTATATGTGGTCACCCGCCAGAATCAGAACATAATCGGGATTATGGCTACGCAGAATATCCAGATTCTGATAGACCGCATCAGCAGTACCCTCATACCAACTGCTCTCAATACGCTGCTGAGCTGGGAGTAGTTCTACGAACTCGCCGAATTCGCCGCGCAGAAAATTCCACCCTCGCTGTATATGAAGCAGCAGTGAATGTGCCTTGTACTGGGTTAAGACACCAACCCGTCTTATACCCGAATTAATACAATTGGATAGTGGGAAATCAACAATACGAAATTTGCCGCCGAATGGAACTGCAGGCTTAGAACGCCATTTAGTCAGGTGCTTAAGCCTGGAACCGCGTCCCCCCGCTAAGATCAGCGCAAGAGTGTTTCTTGTCAATCGACTGACAAAGCGCTGGCTCTGGTCTATCATCGAGTGTTCCTCCATAGCCGGGTTGGCCAACTTTATTAATGCCAAAACTGTTCGTTTAGATTCGCCAGCACTCAATGGATTGAGCCTGACCAACCCAATAAGTGATCACAGGCAAAGACCTCGACCTGGATCATGTAATTTACAAGCCAGGTCCTGGACTATGGTAACATCATGTTACCTTCAAGGCGTACTGAAAGAAGTAGGTTTTCTCAACGATGACTACCAAAATGACAAACACAATCACTGAAGCCATGAAACGTATTAACGATGCGCGTCATCATGACCCTTTTGAGGTACTTGGCAAGCATGTAAAAGATGGCGTTTGTCAGATTTGCCTCTTCTTACCCCATGCTGAACAGGTCCGTTTAGCAGGGACACAGCAGGAAATATCCCGGGTGAAAGGTACAGATTTCTTTTTAGAGTCTCTACCAGCTAACCAGGTTGAAAAGAACTATCTGCTGGAGTGGCAGGATAAATTTGGTCAAACACACCAATCCCATGATCCCTACAGCTTCGAAGCTCAACTACCTGAGTTTGACCTGCACCTCTTTAAAGAAGGGAAGCATCGCCACATCTACCGGGTATTTGGCTCACATCCACATAAAGTCAATGATATCGAAGGGGTTCTTTTCGCAGTATGGGCACCCAATGCAGCCCGGGTCTCTGTGGTTGGAGATTTCAACCAGTGGGATGGTCGCGTACATAGCATGCGATCCAGGGGAGGATCAGGCGTTTGGGAGTTGTTCATCCCAGAACTCGAGCCAGGCAGCTTCTACAAATTTGAAGTACGTACCCAAGAGGGTCATATTTCACTGCGCACAGATCCCTATGGCAATTTCTTCCAGCAACGCCCTGAGACCGCTGCGGTGGTCATCTCTGACGACCAATATGACTGGCAGGATGAAACGTGGATTCAAACACGAGCCACAACCAATTGGCAGCAGCAGCCCATGTCTGTATACGAAATTCACCTTGGCTCCTGGCGTAGAGATGGCCAAGGTAATTTTCTCAATTACAGAGAACTCGCCCATCAACTATGCGACCATGTAAAACCTATCGGTTTTACCCACATTGAGCTGCTCCCAATTACCGAACATCCATTTGATGGTTCCTGGGGTTATCAGACCACCGGCTATTTTGCCCCCACCAGTCGCTTTGGCACACCGGATGATTTTCGCTATTTCGTAGATCATCTGCACAAAAACGGAATTGGCGTTCTGCTCGACTGGGTGCCGGCCCACTTCCCAAAAGATCGACATGCTCTAGCAGAATTTGACGGCACAGCACTCTATGAACACGAAGACCCCAGAAGAGGCGAGCATCGTGACTGGGGCACATTGATTTTCAATTTTGGTCGAAATGAAGTTCGTAATTTTCTTATTTCAAGCGCTATTTACTGGCTTGAAGAGTTTCATATCGATGGCTTGCGCGTCGATGCCGTAGCCTCCATGCTCTACCTGGACTACTCTCGTGAACCAGGGGACTGGTTACCCAACCAGTATGGCGGCAGAGAGAACCTGGAAGCTGTAGATTTCCTTCGTGAACTGAATAGTGTGACCCATGATCTCCATCCTGGCACCATGATGATCGCTGAAGAGTCCACAGCCTGGCCACAGGTCTCCCGACCCACTTGGCTGGGAGGATTGGGATTCAGCATGAAGTGGAATATGGGCTGGATGCACGACACCCTCTCCTACATGTCACAGGACCCGATATACCGCCATTACCACCATGACTTGTTGACCTTTGGTCTACTCTACGCATTTACAGAGAATTTCGTGTTGCCCTTTTCTCATGACGAAGTAGTGCATGGTAAGGGGTCGATGATTGACAAGATGCCTGGAGATGACTGGCAAAGGTTTGCCAATCTTCGTCTGCTCTATACCTATATGTTTACCTATCCTGGCAAAAAACTACTTTTCATGGGTAGTGAATTTGCACAGGGGCGTGAATGGAATGATGATGAATCACTTGACTGGCATCTGCAGGAACTCCCTCAGCACGGAGGTATCAGTACTTTACTGACTGACCTTCACAAGCTCTACAAAGAGATCCCATCACTGCACCAGGTTGAGTTCGAATTTTCCGGATTCGAATGGATCGATTGTCATGACAGTTCTCAATCCATTCTCAGTTATATCCGTAAAGATCGAGATGGCAATGAAATACTTGTCGTGCTCAACTTCACACCAGTCCCCAGGGATGATTATCGAATTGGTGTCAATCAAGCGGGAGAGTACAAAGAGATAATGAATTCTGACTCGGAATTCTACGGTGGGACAAACATGGGTAACGGATCAATACTGGTATCAGGAGATACTCCCTGGATGGGACGAGATCAATCTATCACCCTGACCCTACCCCCTTTGGGCGCCATTATTTTGAAACGAATGCCATAACAGCAACAGTAATCCCTTGAACATCAGGGGATTACACAGCATTCTAATCTACACGGTTAACCCTGGGTGTCGTTAAGGCTATGTTCTGGTTATTAACCCGGCGACTAATAGTACAAACCAAGAACCAAGCTCAGGGCTTCTTCAGCCGATGGCGATGAAAGTAGTTGATCAACCCATTGGTTGAGCTGTCATGGGTCAGTTCGTTTTGCTCTTCCATTAACTCGGGCAAAATCACTCCAGCCAGCTGTTTCCCCAGCTCAACGCCCCATTGGTCGAATGAGTTGACGTGCCAGATCATGCCCTGAACAAAAATCTTATGCTCATAAAGCGCGATTAAAGATCCCAAACGTGAGGGTGTAATCTTGTCGATCAACAGAGTATTACTGGGGCGATTCCCAGGAAATATCTTATGCGGCAGCAGGTCGACAATCTTCTCAGCCTCCATACCGGCCTGTTCCAATTCCTGCCGAGCCTCAGCTCGGGTCTTCCCCTTCATCAGGGCTTCAGTCTGGGCGAGACAGTTGGCAAACAGCTTTTGGTGATGGTCACTTGATTCATTTTGACTGTTTACCGGAATAATGAAATCACAGGGGATAACCTGAGTTCCCTGATGGATAAGCTGGTAGAAGGCGTGTTGCCCATCAGTTCCCGCTGCGCCCCAGATGACAGGCCCTGTTGCATACTCCACAGGCCTCCCCAGGCGGGTAACCCGCTTACCATTGCTCTCCATATCGGCCTGTTGAAGATAATCAGGTAGATATCTCAGAAATTGATCATAGGGTAGTATCGCTTGGCTGCGAAAGTCAGCGAAGTTGACATACCAAACCCCTAACAGGGCCATGATAACCGGCATGTTTTGGGAGAGATCAGCATGCAGAAAGTGCTGATCCATCTCATGTGCACCCTCTAAAAGCTCATAGAATTGCTTCATTCCAATCGCCAGGGCAATGGGTAGTCCAATTGCTGACCAGAGGGAATATCTCCCCCCAACCCAATCCCAGAACTCGAACATATTTTCTGTATCTATACCAAATTCAGAAACTGCTTCAGCATTGGTTGAGACAGCAACGAAATGGCGTGCTACAGCAACCGGATCCTTGACCCTGTCGAGCAACCACTGCTTGGCAGTCAGCGCATTGGTCAAGGTCTCTTGGGTGGTAAATGTCTTGGATGCAACAACAAACAGCGTCGTCTCTGGATTCAACGTTTTGAGGGTATCGAGAATGTGGCTGGCATCTACATTCGAGACAAAATGAACCCGTAAGTCGGGGCTTTGATACGACTTCAATGCCTCACATACCATTAAGGGCCCGAGATTCGAGCCACCAATGCCAATATTCACCACATCGGTTATGGCTTGACCTGTGTATCCTTTCCAGGAACCGGAGTGCACTGATTCAGTAAAACCTGCCATCTTTTCCAGTATGGCGTTTACGCTGGGCATCACATCTTCGGCATCGAACCAGATAGGATGGTTACTACGATTTCTGAGTGCGACATGAAGTACTGCTCTGTCTTCCGTGATGTTGATCCGCTCACCAGAAAACATACGTCTGCGCCAACCATCCAGATCCACCGAATTGGCCAGTCCCAGCAACAGGTTCATGGTCTGCTTGGTAATCCGGTTCTTGGAATAATCGAGCAGGATTCCGCACTGTCTGATCGACATCTGCTCAGAGCGCTCAGGTGTCTGTTGAAACAGGTCGCGCATCTGAACTGCTTCCATCTCCTTCCAGTGCGCTTGCAGAGCCTGCCACTCGTCCGTTTGATCTATCTCTATCATGTTCGTTATTTTCTTATCGTCTTATTGGGGTCGATGATACTCACTGAATTTGCGGGATAGTAAGAATATACTCGCTACAGATCAAGGAAGAGCCGGCAAAATCACCAACGACGGCTCACTTTGCTGGCTTAGTCCCGCATACTAACCCGGAATGACAACTGGATATACTGTTGAAGCTGATAACTGATTAATCTCGGGTAAATACTCTGGTTTCATCACTCAACCCTTCCCATCATGACACTTTAATTTTAAGGCTCCCTTACCAACAGATAAAATCTGTGTTGGTAATGAATACCCAATACATGGCATCGTAATAACCAGGCGACCAAATAGTTTACTCTCAGCCGAAGCGTGCCGACCTAAATTTGGC
>JBEVWG010000045.1:0-50009 GCA_040506705.1 Candidatus Thiodiazotropha sp. 6PLUC1 | reverse complement strand
TACGCAGCGGGAGACACAGTGGTAGTAGGGGGTTTCTTCCAGCAGAATCTGGACTTTCCTTGGTTTGGGCATCGTATCGCTCCTTGATAACAGATGGTAAATGAAGATTGCTATTCTGTGTGGATTTTTTAAATCAGGAATGGGTGTCCGGATAAAAAAGGTGTCCGGATAAAAAAGAAAAGGATCTGGATGTACGACTTGTTCTCCTATACCTCACGTTTTGTGAGTTCAAAATTAGTACTTACTACGAATGGAAGAAAACTTAGATGATAAACCACGGAAAACACTGAAGACACGGATATATATTACGATCCTTCAGTGTTATCAGTTGTTAAAGACTTACTATAAAATAGTGAGCTGTTTTACCTGCCAGACAGATTTTTAATTAGTCTCTAACTGAATGGGCAAGGCCACTACTGTGACCTGCCCTAGCAGGTTTTACTTAAAAGATATCAAATTGAGAGGAAAACCACCGCCTCCTGACAGATTAGGGCCGCCTCCACCGAGCAATCCCAGCGGATCTAAGAATGACGGTATGGAACTACCTGAATCCTGTTGTGCATCATTGCCATTCCCAGCATCAAGTTCGTTACAGTTTGGCTCACGAATTATTCTGTCACAACCCGTGCCGCCATCGACATCATCCGATCCCTCCCTGGCATCAATATAGTCATCGCCTGAGCCACCTCTGACGATATCGTCGCCACCTTGGCCCACCAAACTATCATCGCCGGAGCCACCGATAAGTACATCAGTGTAATCGCCACCTCCTCCACCGATAAGATCGTCACCGCTTCCACCATCAAGGTAGTCAGAACCTGCGCCGCCATGTAAGTGGTCATCTCCTGAGTTTCCTTCGAGGCAATCATTGCCAGTACCACCACTTACCTTATCGTTACCGCTACCACCGCTCATCCTGTCATTACCACTATTCCCACCGAGCCAGTCATTACCAGCGCCACCATCGACAACGTCATCGCCAGATCCAGCATGAACCTCATCGTTCCCTGCACCTGCTGAGATAACATCATCACCACTGCCACCAAAGATCTTTTCGCTACCGGATCCACCTTGAATGTTGTCGTCTCCATTCCCACCTTTAAGAGTAAGATTGTTTTCAGGGCCGTGTAGTTGATGACCGGTAACCGAAATATTATCGTCCCCACAACCACCATTGATTACAAGATTTTGTGACTCTTCAGCCGTGAAGTGATACGTATTTCCATTGAAGGTAACATCCGTTGATCCGTCACAATTAACATGTGCATTTATGCAATCATCCCCATCACTTCCATTAAAGGTCGTTTGTCCGTTTGACCTTTCGATTGATGATCCATCAGCATTATTCTGTACACTTGGGTTAACGCATCCGCAGGAGAAGTTTGAGTTTGAAGCCTGAGAGCAGCTTGATAATTGAGTTCCATTCATAGCATCCATGTTTGTAATTTCCTTAATTAAGTACGAAGTTATTGATACATATTCCATATACATCAAATCCATTTGCACTTTCATTAGACACGAGAAATGCAACCTATACTAGCTAGGGATATCCTGTATATTGTTTTAAAATCTCAATGTAAGAATAGGTTATATACCTATTCTTGAAGCGTAGATTATGGCATTAAAGAATGATTGTAGATAACATAAAAATCGAGACGGCATCAATTGAAGATGCAGATACTATTCTCAATATACAAAAGACCGCTTTTCTTGACCAAGCAAAGATTTACAATAATTACCAACTACCACCTTTAACCCAAAGCTTGGAGTCAATCAGAAATGAGTTCTAAAAAAAACCTTTCTTAAAGTCTTGTTAAAGGGAAAAATTTAGGAATATTCATCTATATAAAAAACTGGGATACCAAATTATTAGAAATGAAATCACGGATCAAGGCTTTGAGCTGCTATATATAAAAAAAAGCCATAACAATGCCAATCCACACTGACTCTCTCAATCGGCAGTGCCAGCACTCTGCATTATAAAAAACTCTGTGAGGCTTTGAAGCATGAATCCTTGCTCTAATGGGCCGCGTGGTAAGTTCGGTAACCCTCAACCGGCCCACTACTAGCCAAACAACTGACATCTGGTAAAACTAAAAAGCTTGATAATAGGTTAGTTTTTAGCTGACGGGAGATCACTGCCTGTCATTTTTCAGCTACCAACATCGCAACATCACGGGTTCCCCTGGAGAGATCACCCAGCCTTCCCTCTTCTCTATAGAAGCGTATTTTTAGCTTATTGAACAGTCTCAGCAGTTCCTGGTCAGCCAAGCGAAAACTGCTGTTTTTAGGCCCTTCCGCTGATACGGCATCACGAATGAAGGTTTGATAATAGATCAGGCCGCCTGGCTTCAAGGCGTTGATCAGTGATGTAATCAAGCTGCGTTCGAGGAAATAGCTGACTATGATCACATCAAACTGATTCCCTGATGGGGGATTGTGTTCAACATCTCGCACTTCGGCTTTCAGATTTGGCAGGTTTTTCTCATTTGCAAGTTGCTGCAGACGCTGTATGGCAACTGGAGAAAGATCCCAAGCAACCACATCCAGCCCCAATGCAGCTAAATGTACTGCATTGCCGCCTAAACCACATGCAAGATCGAGCGCAGTTCCATTTGATGGCAACAGGTGCGAATTGCTTAGCACTACCTCGGCTGGTCGGGCTATTTTCTCCTGATCGCTATAGCGCTCATCCCACATAGCACGAAGCTGCTCATTTTCTTCGTTGTTCTGATCGCTCAAAGCCTATCCAGGCCACGGGCCAGATCGCGCTTGATATCTTCGATATTTTCCAGGCCAACAGCAACACGCACCAAGCCATTGCCTATACCGACTTTGGTCCGCTCTTCCGGACTCAAACGACCATGGGTAGTAGTGGCGGGATGGGTAATCGTGGTTTTTGTATCACCCAGGTTGGCGGTAATTGATATCAAGCGGGTTGAATCAATCAATGTCCAGGCTGCGGTTTGCCCTCCTTTAACATCAAAGGCCACAATACTGCCTGGTGCGCTCTGCTGCTGTTTCGCCAGGTTATATTGTGGATGGCTGGGCAAACCTGGAAAATAGACCCGTTCAATACTGGCGTGCTGCTGTAGCCATTCAGCCAACTGCTGAGCGTTTCTGGAATGAGCCTGCATGCGTATTTCAAGGGTTTCCAATCCCTTGAGAAACACCCAGGCGTTGAAAGGGCTCAATGTTGGGCCTGCAGTTCTCAACACTCCGAATACCGCCTCCCCTACAACTTCATGACTACCAACCACAGCGCCACCCACACAGCGCCCCTGCCCATCAAGATACTTTGTGGCGGAATGGACAACAATATCAGCGCCCAGACTCAGAGGTCGCTGTAGCGCAGGGGTGCAAAAACAGTTATCCACCACCAGTAACGCCTGATGTGCATGAGCCAGCTCACTAATTTTTCTGATATCTGCCACTTCGGTAAGTGGATTCGAAGGGGTTTCCAAAAACAGAAGCTTGGTTGTCGGACGAATTTCCGCTTCCCAGGCAGCGAGGTCATTGAGTTCGACAAAGGAGGTCTCGATTCCGAAGCGGGTTAGATATTTCTCAAACAGTATGGAGGTTGTTCCGAAAATACTGCGTGATGATATGAGATGATCACCTGCCTGGAGTAATCCCATACAGATGGCGAAAATAGCTGACATGCCAGATGCGGTGGCAACACAGCGCTCTCCACCCTCTAGTGCCGCAAGCCGCTCCTCAAAATTCCTGACTGTAGGATTGGTGAATCTGGCATAGATGTTCCCTGGCTCATCACCACTGAAGCGGGCTGCAGCTTCAGCAGCACTTCCGAAAACAAAACTGGAGGTAGGAAATATTGGTTCACCATGTTCACCTTCAGGCGTCCTATGGTGTCCGCTACGAATAGCTAGCGTAGAGAACCCCCATCCAGGTTCTTGTTGATCCTCCATTTTTTTATCCTCATGCTTTTTTTACCTGGCTCATTTCAACAAATCACAGCACAGGAATTTGTGTAAATTGTACTTCTCTCTTATTCAGAGAATATAGTCAGCTCATGGAGATGTTCTTGTCGTAAACTGCATCAGCAGAAGGTCTATCTATCTGCTGTGCAAAATAGCGCTCCAGAAACTCGTCAAAACTGAGTGTATCAGAGGCTTCTAACTCTTTCTGCCGCCGCCAGGAATCTATAGCTTCCTGACTTAACAGGCTCTGATCTTCATTAGAACCAGCCTGCTGACTGAAGTCGTGACGATGTTGTTGCGACATACGTTTGGCGAAATGATAAAAGCCCTCTCCTCTTTCTCTCATTTCACTCAGCATTCGAGCTGAGGGGGTCATCTCCGGATCTTCTAGTCGACTCTTCTGTAGAAGAAGACTCCGGGTATAGGGTTGTCCGGGCATACCTGTCTCGAGAGTCTCGCAAATGGGTAACATGGCTTCACAGATCTCCAGTCCCCAATCACGTAACGATATCTTTTTCCCTCTCCTTTGCAGTTCCAGTCCTGGCTTCCTACCCTGGTGCGCTGCCGCCAGCTCATTCCAGTCTATTGTTTTCTGTTCAGAAACATTTATCGAGGGGCTTTCACTAAGCATACAAAACAGCATCAAAGCCTCAATAAAATAGACCTGCTCCTCGGCAATTCCCAGTGGATGGAATGCATTCACATCCAGGGACCTCAGTTCAACATAGCGCACACCGCGTCGCTGCAGAGCATGTATCGGTTTTTCCATCAATTCAGGGATCTGCTTCGGCCGCACTGTACTGTAGTACTCATTCTCGATCTGAAGGATGTTGGCATTGAGTTGTTCGTAACGTCCATCAACTTTCACCCCCATTGCTTTGTAGATTGGACAAGGTGTCTCGATGGCACGGGAAAGCGTCTCTATATAGGCATCTAAACAGTCGTAACAAGCCTTGATGCCTGTACCCTGCTCCTTACTGTTCTGATAACCGATATCCCCCATACGCAAAGAGGTGGCATAGGGTGAAAAGTAGGTATATTCATCAAAGGATTCCAGTGTCGTTGGACGACCACCCAGAAAGGACTTGCACACTGCGGGGGATGCGCCGAACAGATAGGGTATCAACCAGCCCAGACGCTGTAAGTTTCTGAGCATTGCGAAATAGGAATCTGAAATAAAGGCCTGGGTATCCCCTTTATCACCTTCAAGCTGCTGATATACCCACCAAAAATCCTGGGGTAGTGAGTAGTTGAAATGCACCCCGGCAATCACCTGCATAACCCGACCATATCTATGCCCTAAACCACGTCGATATACAGTCTTCATCATCCCTGCATTTGAAGACCCGTAGTTAGCGATGGGAATGCGCTCATCATCCTCGACAACACAAGGCATACTGGTTGACCAGAGAATCTCTTCATCCAGATGTTGGTAGAGAAAGCGGTGTGCTTCGAAGAGAAATTTCAGTGGTTCATTACGATCTGCAGAGGGCGGCGTAATAATCTCGGTCAAGGCTTCTGAGTAATCAGTGGTGATGTAACGATTGGTAAGAGGGGAGCCCAATGCCTCAGGATGAGGCAGGTTTGAAATAGAACCTTGGGGTGAAACACGCAGTCCCTCTTTTTCCAGACCAATCAATCCCCCTCTCATAAGCTCGAGTTGATTCGCTTGGTGTAGACGTTTTAAACGATTTTCAAGTGTTGAGTACAAACCGGGTCAATCCCTAAAGGGGCATGGATGATATTGAGCATTGGACATAAAAGGCGGAGATTATACCTTGCCATGGAGACGTATAGTAGCTTGGCGGTAGATCGGTATAACCATGTCTAAAAAAATTAGGCCAATAAGACACAGCCATATCCCATCTGCTAATCGATCTGGGATATGGCTCTTGATTGGTACAGTTTATACGTTACACCACGCTAGGGCTTATCGCATCACTGCCATTGGTTCTGCGACACGTATCGAGTCCATAAGAATGCGTGCTGCTTCATTCAATTCGATACGGCTGGTAGCCTCAGTCTCCTTTTCATCTGGGTCATCATCTAAATCTTTCTGGTCTGCATCCTTGATTGCAGTCAAACCTTGTGAAGCACGAAAACGGTTTTTGTGCAGCAGCCGTTCATGCTCCCTCTCCTGCCATTCATTACGACGCTGTTTTTCAAGCAAACTGACTTCTGTACGTTTATCAAGTTCGAGAAATCGTTTTTCCTGATCCACCAACATTTCAAAACCCGCATCCGTCTTAACACGTGTCAGATGAGTGCCCATCAGTTCAGAGACAGTGTATTGACCCTTGGTTATAAAGTTGGCTGGCCTTATCTGAGCCCAGGGTAAGGCATTTTCCAGAGACCTCTCACCATATTCATCTGAATATTTTGCTGTAGGAAACTGAATATCGGGAACCACACCACGATGCTGTGTGCTGCCTCCATTTATTCTGAAAAATTGAGCCATGGTCAGACGAAGTCGCCCAAGATCCTTTTTACGTCCAGGTACAAATCGCCCCAGATCCACCAGAGTCTGCACAGTACCTTTGCCGAAGGTTGGCTCACCAATGACAATACCTCGTTTATAATCCTGGATTGCCCCGGCGAAGATTTCTGATGCTGAAGCGCTGTTGCGATCCACCAATACAGCCAGGGGACCTTCGTAAGCAATGGATTGATCCGGATCCTGCTCAACTTCGATCTTTCCGAAGGCATCTTTGATCTGCACTACAGGGCCGGAATCTATAAACAGACCTGTTAGCTCTGTCGCCTCGGAGAGTGACCCTCCTCCATTCTCCCGTAGATCGATCACGATACCGTCGACATGCTCTTTTTTCAGGTTGACCAGCAGATTCCTCACATCACGGGTAGTGCTGCGGAAATCAGCTTCACCCCGTGACTCAGCTGCAAAATCCCTATAAAAAGTGGGTACTTCAACAACCCCAATGCGATATTTTTCCATGCCATCCAGTTTATCGATGACATAACTCTTGGCGGCTTGCTCCTCCAATTTGATTTTGTTTCGCACCAGGGTGATGGTTTTTCGATTGGAGCCCTCTCCCTTCTCCAACACATCAAGCTGCACAACTGAACCCTTGGGACCACGAATCTGTTCGACAACATCCTGTAGACGCCAGCCGATAATATCCATTATCTCACCCTCGAGGCCCTGTCCAACGCCGACAATTTTGTCACCGGCATGCAGCAGATCACTCTGTTCTGCAGGCCCACCTACAATGGTTTTCTGCACCACGGTATAGCCATCCTCGTCTTTCAGGACAGCTCCAATACCTTCCAGAGAGAGCCTCATACTGATATCAAAATTCTCGGAAGTACTGGGTGACATATAGCTGGTATGGGGTTCCAGGCTCAATGTATAGGCATTGATAAATGTCTGAAAAACATCATTATTATCAAACTGCTCCACTCTCGAGAGCAGACGCTCATAGCGTGCTTTGAGTGTCTTTTTGATCTCTTTGTCCTGTTTATCCATCAAGCGCAGATTAAGAAAATCGTTTTTTACCCTACGACGCCAGATATCATTCAACTCTGTACGGGTCTGGGCCCATGGCAGCTCTTCCCTTTCGAAGACATAGGTCTCGTCAATGGTAAAATCGAAATCATCTTCAAGCAGTTTCAATGCGTGCCCTATCGCCTCACTCACTCGCTGACGATAGAGACGAAAAATCTCGAATGCAGGCTCTATCCGGGCGTTTTTCAGGTAGTCATCCAGTTTGTCCCGATAGCTCGAAAAGTGGACGATATCTGCTGCCAGAAAGAAAGAACGGTTGGGATCAAGAGCACCGTAGAAGCGCTTCAGAATCATTTCAGACATCGCGTCGTCCAATGCAGTATCTTTGTAATGATACTTTTCAATGACCTTGACGATGACGCTGGCAGTCTGTTGCTGTTCCGCAGTAGGACGTAGCTCCTGCACGGGAACTGGTTGTCGATTGGCCCACAATGGTGCTGACACAAAAATCAGAATCAACCACCAGAACCGCTTCATTTTAAGATATATCATTCATCCTACCTGGTCATTTCGGGATCGGACCTACCTAGGTTGGTGTTCACAGGCCCAGGGAAAACACCTATACAAACTCAATTTTTATATTTTGAGTATGCTTTGGACTAAATTTCCAGTCACCGGGTTCCGTAGCACCTACAAAAGAGCACGGGACACCTTGAATTTACCACCTTTACTCATAATTTCTTGTGCAATCCGTGGACTAACTCGAGATATCCCTGTGTTTCAGGATTTATAATCCCATGACGAATCAAAAAGTCAATCACAACAAGATTACAGTTCGGCTTGAAATCATCGGTTTCAGCAACCCTTTCTGCTACCTCTTCCACTGACATCAATGTGAACTCTGCCACTTCCCCATCTGTATTGTGAGGAATAAAGTCCTCCGGCAACTCAAGATCATAACAATAGAGTGTATCCGGCTTTAGACCTACCTCGGTTTCTATACAATAGGTCAATGCACCGACCGGTATCGCTCTATCAACTATAGAGGAAGGCACACCCGCCTCTTCCTTACACTCTTTGTACAAATTCTCACTCATAGTCAGGTTGTGGGGTAATCCTCCCGCTACCATGTTATCTAGATGATCAGGGAATATTCTCCGATCTGAAGCCCGTCTGGCTATCCACAGTTTCAAGCCATCCGCACTGCGAATGAAACCATTTAAATGTTGACCATAGGCCCGCAAACCGAAAAAAGCAGCTGCCGCACGATCAATTGTAGCAATTGCAGAATCCCTTCCACCGGAAGTGACGGGATACCGTTCACCATGCCTGTGAGTCATTACCTTCAGATCCACCAATTCAGTGGTCACTTCATCAAGTAGTTCAGTTCTCGATTCGAAAGTATTGAATTGAGGATTGAGATGAAGCCCAACTTCATCCACTGAAAAGCTGTCTGGCCATTTCATCAGTTGCGACCAGACAGGTTCTTTCAGATAACCGATGAGATCTGATGTGTAGTAGAAAGCTTTGAAATTGTCACGATTCCATAGATTAAGCTTATCGATATGCCGTTGAAATCCTTCTATTTTCATCATTTTTCTATTCTATTTGGAAGCTACCTTTAATCCGAAATAACGAGTTCGCTAATCTTATATGGGGCCTCAATCTGTCTGATTCAATCTGGCGACAGCGATCATGACCTCTGAAATCTCTAATAGCACTGCCCCATTTTAAAGTCCGGTCCGGTAAAGCTGCTAAACACTCCTGCTGCAATTTAACTTAAACCTGGACATTTTCCCAAGCACTTCGCCAGCTGGATGCAATCTTTCTTGACAGAGGCAGATAATTTCACTACTTTCTGTTTATACAGAAATTACTGACATATGAGTATAGCGATGCATCCAACTCTCCTGACACTGCAAACATTTTGTCATTTCTTAACTCCACTCACGCCACAACAGATCAGTAACCCAGACAGAGAGATTAACAAAGTCACCAGTTCTACCCCATTAGGTAGCAATGGCAACAACCGGTCATTTAACAAGGAGAGTCCAATGCGAATCATGATCACCGGAGCCAATGGGTTCATCGGCACTCATATTGTTCAGGCTCTGCATCAAGATGGGCATCAAATCGTCGCTTGTGTACGATCCATCAAATCCGCCAGACAAAGAGGCCCCGGAATAGAGTTGATAGAGGCCGACTTCACCACTGATCACAGTGCCAGGGTATGGCGGCCCCGTGTAAAAGGCATTGATGTGGTTATCAACACTGTTGGCATTATCCGCCAACGTGGGCGTCAGACATTTTCATCACTGCACCACAAGGCACCAATAGCCCTATTCCGGGCATGCGCTCAAATGGGTGTAAAGCAGGTTATCCAAATCTCAGCCCTGGGCGCTGATCGTAGCGCCTTCAGCGAATACCATTTAAGTAAAAAAGCAGCTGACGACTACCTTGCCTCCCTGGATCTCAACTGGCTGATACTCATGCCATCCATTGTTTATGGGGCGGGCGCAAAAAGTATGGCATTTTTCAAAGCAGTCTCTTCTCTGCCCCTGGTGCCCCTGATCGATCAGGGAGAGCAGCAGATACAACCGATCCACATTGATGACATGATCCACTTGATACGCAGATCAATTAACCCTGAAAGGCGTTTCAGGAAAAGAATGGTATTGGTTGGCCCCTCCAGAATCACGATAAAAAAGCTCTTGGAGGATTTAAGGCTGTGGTTAGGATTGACTCCCCCCCACTATCTCTCCATACCCTACAAATATGCAGTATCACTTGCTCAATGGGCTGGTTTTTGGGGTAACACGCCACTCAATGGGGAGGTTATTAGCATGTTGCAGCGGGGAAATATTGGAGAGTGCAAACCCTATATTGACGAGTGCGGAAAACAACCCAGGGAGATGAAGAGCGTACTCTTGGAATCTCCAGCCGAAGATGCAGACAAATGGCATGCTGGTCTCTATTTCCTGAAACCAGCTTTACGTTTGAGTATTGCATTTGTCTGGCTGTTCACTGGTTATCTTTCCGCTTTTGTTTTTCCCATTGAATCGAGTTACGCCCTACTTTCTCAGGTTGGCATTGAGCACCGTTACGCCCCGCTGTTCCTCTATAGTGCAGCCGGTATAGATATAGCCTTGGGTATTGCCACAGCATTCACATATCGAATCCGACTCACAGCAGTTCTGCAGATAGCACTGATTGTGCTCTATACCCTGATCATTTCAATCTACGTACCCGACCAATGGTTCCACCCATTTGGGCCAATCAGCAAAAACCTGCCGCTTATCGTAAGCATCCTGATCATGATGACATTGGAGAGAGAGTGATGAATGAATATTTATTGATCAAATGGGCACATATCCTCAGCGCAACATTTCTTTTTGGAACGGGTCTTGGAAGTGCCTTTTATAAGTGGTTGACTGATCGAACAGGAGACCTGCCTGCAATGGTTCAAACCAATCGATTAGTAGTCCTCGCCGACTGGATATTCACCACCCCTACAATAGTGATTTAGCCTGTTACGGGCATCTGGTTGTTGTCGATGATAGGCATACCACTGAACCAGGGATGGGTGCTGATTACCATTTTACTCTACATCATTGCTGGCGCCTGCTGGTTACCTGTTGTCTGGCTCCAAATTCGCATGCGAGACCTGACTTCTGAAGCTTATAGAGCGAATCTGCCTTTAGGGAAAAGCTACCAGAAGTATGCTCAAATCTGGTTTTGGTTGGGTGTTCCTGCCTTCATTGCGATGATTGCCATCTACTTTTTGATGATTTTTAAACCTGCCATCAACCTATAGAGGGAACTTTAAATGAAACAAGAGAAACTGGAACCGGTAATCAAACAGGCACTCGGAACAAACTGGGAAGCGTTGTCCGGAATTGTCAAACAGCACTACGATATTACCCCGGGAGAAGATAGTACGCTTATTCTTCGAGGAGAGATGAGTGAAGTCTATCACTCCACTATTTCAAAACTCTACCTGTTACCGGGACGCATATTCGGTGCGCTGGTCCCCTATCGAGGTAAAAAAATACCCACAACCGTCAAGAACTGGACCAGCACTAAAAACAGCAAAGCGATGTTCTGGTATAGAACCTTACACTTTCCAAATAGACCTCAGGTGATATTTCAATCACGCATGGAGCATTTGGTGGATAATGAGATTATCGAGTATGTGAAGTATGGAATGGGTATCCGCATGGCACTGTTCGAAGATAACCATAGCTTGGTCTATAAAGGCCTGGGATATGTGTTGAGAATCGGCAAACTGAAGCTCCCTATACCCAACTGGTTGATCCTGGGTAGTGCAACAATTGTGGAAACGGCAATATCAGATAAGCTGCTGCACCTCGATTTTGAAATCGTACACCCACTATTCGGTAGGACTTTTTCCTACTCAGGGGAGTTCGTGATTCTGGGCGGTTAGCATATGCTTTTACGTGCCAGCAAGGTAGCCTGGATGAAGTGCAACGGAATCCGGGGTAGTTTCGTGCGTTGATCTTCCCGGATTCCGTTGCACTTCATCCAGGCTACGGTGTGGTGATGTTTGTTGAGGTTTAATGAGATCTAAAGATGACCTATGTTCTGGTCGTGCTTGTGACACTAAAAGTTAAATGACCTATGGTCTAATCTGGTACAGTTTAAATTTCCACTTCCCTAGATGGTTGAAGCAATGTCCAGCAATCGATCTGTAAAAAAACCGGCCGATAGCACCGAAACAAGAGCTAAAGCCGCTACTCAGTGCTTCTGTAACGGCTACAACTGTTCTCAGGCTGTATTGACCGCCTTTGCAGGTCGTTATGATCTGGATGAAGGGTTGGCGATGCGTCTTGCTTCTGGTCTTGGTGGTGGCGTAGGTCGCATGGGGGAGGTTTGTGGTACCCTCACCGGTGCTGCACTGGTAGTGGGTTTGGAGCTGGGTCCCAAATCCAGTGAAGATGTTGACGCCAAAGAGAAGACCTATGTCGCAACCCGGCAACTACAGGAGCGCTTTATAGAGCGCCACGGCAGCAACATCTGCAAGGAACTGTTGCAAAAAGACCTGAGCAATCGTTCTGAGTACCTTCAGGCGAAAGAGCTGGGGTTGTTCAAAATCCATTGCCCTAATTATGTGGAAACGGTAGTGTCCCTGCTTGATCAATTATTAGAAGATAGTGAAGACCAAGATGAAAGATAAGATCCTAACCATGCTCAAACTCCAGGATGCCATGAACTGTAAGGTTAACGATGATTGGCGAGACGCCGGCTATCCCTGGTACCGGGCAATCTGGACCGAGTGCGCGGAGATGCTCGACCACTACGGCTGGAAATGGTGGAAGCATCAAAAACCGGATATGCAACAGGTCCATCTGGAGATCGTTGACATCTGGCACTTCGCTCTAAGTGATCTCATCTTGCACAATGCTACCCTTGATGAAGCCGCTGAGCAGGCAATGAAGGGGTTAGAACAAACCACCGAACCGGTTGACATCAGAACCTCCATCGAACAACTTGCGATGGCCAGCATCAAGACCGAATCTGCAGATATAGGTCACTTTGCCACCATGATGCGTGCAGCGGAGCTGAACTTTGATGAACTCTTCAAAACCTATATCGGTAAAAACGTGTTGAACTTCTTCCGTCAGGATCATGGCTACAAGGAAGGGAGCTACATTAAGATCTGGAATGGACGAGAGGATAACGAATATCTGGCTGAAATCCTTGATGGTCTCGATGCAAACAGCACGGAATTCAGCGATGAAGTCTATCGTCAGCTGGAGAAGTCATACCCAACCACTGCTGAGTAAACTGTTGACCCGACACTGCAACTGGCTACCACCTACTACACCATTCAGGAGAGAATCTGTTCCAATTGCAGTTCGGAATACCCCGCTTCTTCCCCAAACTTCTCTATCAAGTCCTGACCGGCAAGTTGCCGTGCAATCCCCTTGTCTTCATTATGTTCTAGATGGTATTCATAACGATCACGTAAATAACCATGACGCCGCCAGGCATCACGCTGTGATAAGCCGACTCGATTCGAGCGTTGTGAACGCAGTAACTTAGCTGCCCCACTGCCAAACTTCTGCTTCTTTTGCTTTTTCTCCCTACTACTTTTTGATTCAACCAGTTTCTGCTGTAACTTTTCTATGGCTTGATCACGTTTCTTGAGTAGCGCTTCCAGTGTATTGATCTTACCTTTGAGCTCCAGGATGACAGTACCTTTCTTCCCTGAGTTGTTGTCTGAGCTGTTGTCTGAGGTTTTATTCTTCTTTTTGAGCTTTTCCTTGCCTGTTTTTTTAAGCTTTTTTTCTTTATTCTTCATATCCCAGCCTCGACAGATCTTATTCCGCCCCGATAAATGAGTCACAATTTAAGATATAGAACATATCTTCTCTGCCATCACGTCGCTTCAATTTTATAATTATAACTCAAGTTTTGAACTTCACAGTCTGCACATAATGTTTTGTGGTTTTGACGAAATTCAATGCCTGATATCCCTCTCTCTGTTGAAATGCGCCAACTTTTAACAGGAGGCACTATGTACGAATTCAACACTGAGATAGATCTTTCTTTTGATAAAGCCGTGGCGCGTGTTCGCGATGTTTTGATGGAGGAACATCTGGGAGTAGTCAGCGACGTGGATGTTCAGGCTATCTTCAAAAACAAAATGGATAAAGATATTCCCGCCTATCACATTTTTGGTGCATGCAATCCGGGATTGGCTGACAGGGTATTGAGTAGTGAACCAAACGCAGGGACACTGTTACCCTGTAATTTCATAATGCGCGAGCAGGAAAATGGTAAAGTCGTTGTCAGTTTCATGGATCCTGAAACCGTACTCGGTCACTGCACAACAGAAGAACCTAAAAAAGTAGCGACAGAGGCCAAACAGAAGCTGCTGAGGGTAATTGAAAAATTAAACGCGAACTGACAGAAGGTAAATGGACTCTCTGCAAGTAGAGAATGCCACCACACATCTTCACTGCCGATTGTTCATCAAATATCGCAGGGCCTTGCGATTGGTCCAGGAAGTAGCCAGACGCAAGGCCTGTTCATAGGAAACCCATCTGTATGCACTATGTTCACTGGAGTGTAGTCTGGGTAGACGACGATTAGGTAGCATTAAAGAGAACCAGTGTTCGGTATTGGTGTGGGCTGAAGGTGCATAGCGAGACCGCCAGGCCGACAAGATAGGGAA
Source organism: Candidatus Thiodiazotropha sp. 6PLUC1 (assembly GCA_040506705.1). GTDB lineage: Bacteria > Pseudomonadota > Gammaproteobacteria > Chromatiales > Chromatiaceae > Thiodiazotropha. Next base: position 35,407 of record JBEVWG010000045.1, on the reverse strand, counting down.
GGTCACCTGCTGTTGCAGATCGATCAAGCCATCACCCGCCATGATACCTGTCTCTTCATACAACTCTCTTCGCGCAGCCTGCTTCACCGACTCCCCCCACTCCAAGCTACCGGTGACAGACTGCCAGAACTGCTTCGGCAGAACCCGCTTCAGCATCAATACCTCACCACAGACTGTATGCACCACCACCAGTACAGACTCAGGCCGTTTGTTAGCTCTGGATCTCATATCGTTCAGTGATGTGTCACGAGTCCGAAGATGATGTCTACCCTTAAGACGAGCTCTCTTCTGTTGTGGGTTTACGCACACGAATAGAGAGCTCACGCAACTGCTCTGGCGCCACTTCTGATGGTGCTGAAGTCAGCATACACGCTGCCGTCTGGGTTTTTGGAAAAGCCATGACCTCACGAATGGAGGCTGTACCTGTTAGCAGCATAACCAGACGATCCAGACCAAATGCCAGGCCCCCATGTGGAGGACATCCAAACTTCAGGGCATTCAAGAGAAAACCGAACTTCTCTTCGGCTTCCTCGTCACTGATCTCTAAGAGCTGGAAGATCTTCTGTTGTACATCCTGCTGATGGATACGGATGGAACCACCTCCCAGCTCAACCCCATTCATCACCATGTCATAGGCACGTGATTTACAGTTACCTGGGTCACTATCGAGTAGATCGAGTTGGTCCAACTTGGGTGAGGTGAAAGGATGGTGCAGCGGAGTCCAGCGTTTGTGCTGTTCGTCCCATTCGAACATTGGAAAATCGACAACCCAGATCGGTCTCCAGTCCCCTTGCATCAGATCCATATCCTGACCCACTTTGACACGCAACGCACCCAAAGCTTCATTGACCACATGAGCCGAATCGGCGCCAAAGAAGATCAGATCGCCGTCTTTTGCTCCGGTACGCTGAAGAATCGCATTCACCACCTCATCCGGAAGGAATTTAAGAATCGGTGACTGCAACCCTTCGATGCCTTTGGCCAATTCGTTGACCTTGATGTAGGCCAGACCTTTGGCACCGTAGATAGCAACATATTTTGTGTACTCATCGATCTTCTTGCGGCTAAGTGAACTGCCACCAGGCACCAACAATGCCGCGACTCGACCCTTGGGATCTTTGGCCGGGCCGGAGAACACTTTGAACTCCACATCCTGCATCAGATCACCCAGATCCACTAACTCTATAGGCACGCGCATATCGGGACGGTCAGAACCAAATCGTGACATCGCCTCATCGTAGGTCATGCGAGGAAAGGGGTTGGGCAGATCCACATCCAAAATTTCTTTGTAGAGCTGACGAATCATCTCTTCGTTGATCTGCAGAATCTCATCCTCATCCATGAAAGAGGTCTCGATATCGAGCTGTGTGAATTCTGGCTGGCGATCAGCACGTAAGTCTTCATCTCGAAAACAGCGGACAATCTGATAGTAACGATCCATTCCTGACATCATCAACAGCTGTTTGAAGAGCTGTGGCGACTGAGGCAGCGCGAAAAACTCTCCCGGATGGGTACGACTGGGTACCAGGTAATCACGGGCACCTTCGGGGGTAGCTTTTGTCAGCATTGGGGTTTCGATGTCCATGAAGCCCTGATCATCCAGATAGCGGCGTAATACCCGGGTCACCTGGGAGCGAATGCGGATTTTCTCCAACATCTCCGGACGACGCAGATCGATATAACGGTAGCGCAGACGTATCTCTTCGGAAACATTCTCATGCTCTTCGAGTTGGAATGGTGGCGTTTCTGAGCGATTCAACACTTCCAGCTCAAGACCCAGAATTTCAATCTCCCCAGTCGATAGGTCTTTATTGACTGTGCCTTCCGGTCTCGCTCTGACACGCCCTTTTACCCGTAGCACAAACTCATTACGTACCTGCTCTGCGAGGGAAAAAACTTCTGGCAAGTCGGGATCATAGACCACCTGAACCAGACCTTCACGATCACGCAGATCGATAAAAATCACGCCTCCGTGGTCACGCCGGCGGTGCACCCATCCACAAATTTCAACTTCCTGGTCGATATGGGAGCTATTGATTTGGCCACAATAATGACTGCGCATGGGTATTATCCTGTGAGATTTCGCTGGAAACGCTAAAAAGCGGGAATGTTACGGCTTGAGTTGCGCCTCTGCAAGCCCAGGTGTCGAGTTGACCGCTCCCATGGAGAGCAACATCTTCAATCCGTCATCGACACTCATCTCCAACTCCCGTACTTCCTCTTTCGGCAGAAGCACAAAATATCCACCTGTGGGGTTGGGTGTCGTTGGAATATAGACGCTGACCATGTCGCGCCCGAGGGCCTCTTGTACCGGCCCACTATCTTCATTGGTCAGGAAAGCCAAGGTCCAGAGTCCACGGCGGGGAAACTCTACCAACACCACTTTGCGAAACGATTTGCCATTGTCAGCAAACATGGTTTCGACCAACTGTTTGACAGCTGAGTAGACTGAACGAACCAGTGGAATATGGGAAAGCAGTGCTTCCCAAAGCTTTACTAAACGGCGACCAAACAAATTTGCTGCCACCAGGCCTGTAAAGAACAGAATCAGTAGAGAGAGCACCACACCGAGTCCCGGAATATGGAAACCCAGTAAACTGTCAGGACGATAGGCCTCTGGTAGCAATAACAGGCTGCGATCCATCCAGTCCACCAGAAGACTGACAACAAAATAACTCGCACCCAAGGGTAGCCAGATCAGCAGGCCTGCTACTAAATAACGGCGTAAATAGGTCATTCAGAAAGCCAATGGATATTAGCCACAACCGCAGGATCCACCACCACACCCCTTTGATTTTCCTTCAGTTTTACCACTATCATGAACATTCTTTTTACTACCGCTTTTGAAATCGGTCTCGTACCAACCACTCCCTTTCAGTCGGAACCCGGCAGCTGAAATCAGTTTTTTGAGGCTATCCTGCTTACATTCAGGACACGCCTTCAGCGGTTCATCGCTCATCTTCTGTAAGGCTTCAAACTCATGGTTACAGGCCTCACAGCGATATTCGTAGATAGGCATTGCAGGCACTCCTCATTACATCGAATTTAGTCGCCGCATTCTGTTATGCAGCGTAGAATTCTGGAATCCTACCATATTGGGGTGAGTAGACTACTATTCAAGGTTCTTTAAACCTAAAAAGATCAGTCGGACAGCGTGAAGTGAGCACTTGTGGTGGTACAGCTCCTGCACGGCGCGCAATAGCCTGTAGCCTGGATTGAGTGCAACGGAATCCAGGCTACCTTACTGAGAATTGATGAAGATGGTAGACCCACAAAGTGAGGATCAATTTTCTTGCGACTCCTTCATCTCCCGGCGCTGTCTCAACATCTCTCCCTGTCGCCGAGTGATATGTCGAATCAGGGCATCCTGATCTGCCCCGCGGATCAGTGAAAAATTGATTCTGACATGATAGGGATAATCTGGATGATCCCCCTCGGAAGCTACAATACCAACCACTTCCCCATAGGCCAGAAGACCGCTGTATGAGGGTAGCAGCAGCAGCTTGATCTCCACCATTGAGCCCACTTCAACCTGCTCGGTGATATCCATACCCAATCCACCAGCACTCAAATTGACTTTTTGCGAGGGTCGATCAAGCAGTTCCCGCTCTTCTGTCAGAAAGCTTTTACCCAGCAGATTGACCTTTTCGTCGAGCGCTTTGAGGTAGTCGGCAATGTCAGTGTCACGCTGCTCAATTCGATGCATTGAGGCGGACAGATGTTGACTGATCTCCTGTAAACGTGTCATCACAGTAAATCTATCACCTGCCCTCAGTTGCTCATCAATACTGGAGGGTATTTCAGATGCGGGAATTACCCGATAACTCACTTGAAGAGAATCGTCTATACGGAAAAATTCCCGGCGCTCATCTTGGGTTTTTTCCTGATCATCTATAGACATCGGTCTGACTCCTATTCGGGCCGGTTAACACTAAAAGTAGGTTACAAATCATTTGAATCAGTCTATTTCCTCAGGCATTGCAGCAGATTCTTGGCTGCCACCAAGATCCTCACCACGCTGTATGACCAGCTCAACACGCCTGTTTTGTGCCCGGTTTTCAGCAGTATCATTATCAACCAGGGGATGAGAATCGGCATAACCCTGTATCAGAAACCTGTCCTCTTCAATGCTTGCGTTACTCAGCATGGCATGTACCACAGTTACTGCACGGGCAGAGGAGAGCTCCCAGTTGGAGCGGAATCGTCTGGTGGAGATTGGTATATTGTCCGTATGGCCCGCTACCACGATCTTACCCGGCGTTGTCGAAATCACATCGGTAATCTTGGTAATGACTTCGAAAAAATCGGGATTCAGATTTGCCCGCCCTGAAGGAAATGAGCCCTTTTCCTGTATACGTATGATAATGTTAGTAGATTCTGTATCCACATCGATCAGTCCTTCGTTTATCTCTTCCTCCAGCATCTCCTGCAGCTCAACTGCCTGAGCTTCAACCTCTCGTTCCAGTTTCTCCTGCATCGCGGCCTTGGCTTCATCGATATCAAGACTATCCTGCTGCTGTTTTTCCCTATCAAGAAACTCCTGCTCTAAATCACTGGTCGTCTGCCGAATATCATCAATTGGTGAAGGCTCTGGTTTACCCGGACTGAACTCCTGCATAATGACACTGGTGCCTTTGACGATTTCGACTGCCGGTATCTCCCGCTGCACACCGAAGGCATCTTTCATCGACTCTGCCATCTTCTTAAACCGCTGGGCATCAACCTCGGCAAAAGAGAGCAGTAGTACGAAGAAACACATCAGCAACGACATCAGATCCGCAAAGGTAGCCAACCATGGGGGCAGACCATCGGGACATTTGGGACATTCGTCAGCCATGCTCAGCCTTCCTGTACAGGACGCTTGCCAGTGGGCAAATAGGTGCTAAGAAGCTGTTCCAGGACCCTTGGATTCATACCCTCCTGAATTCCTGATATTGTCTCTATAATCAATGATTTATTGGTTTTCTCCATACCACTGGCTCGAGCCAGCTTGTCAGCGATAGGCTGAGCGAAAGCATTCGCTATTACCGCACCATACAGGGTTGTCAGCAGAGCAACAGCCATCGCGGGACCGATACTCGCGGGGTCAGACATATTAGCCAACATTTGAACAAGTCCCACCAGTGTTCCGATCATACCCATTGCCGGTGCCATGGTAGCCATATTTTTAAACATCGTTTGGCCGACCTCATGGCGCTCGATCGTGAGATCGATATCCTTGGTCAGCAACTTGTTCACCAGTACCGGATCGTGCCCGTCAACACACAGACCAATGCCCTGCTTGAGAAAGCCGTTGGATATCTCTTGTCCTTCCAGGGCCAACAAGCCATTTTTACGTGCGATATCAGCCAGCTCTACCGCTTCCTCAATCAATTTCTTTGGATCATCGGTTTTATAAAAGAAGGCCTTCATCCCCATACTGAAGGAACCGAGAAAATCACCCAATGAGACCTGCATCAGGGTTACCATGAAAGTACCACCGACAACGATAAGCAGAGAAGGAACATTGACAAATAACATCACGTCGCCGCCAGAGGCGATCGCACCGATAATTATGCCGAATCCACCTAAAAGACCAACCAGTGTCGCAATGTCCACCTAAATATTCTCCGAAACTCCGTTGCTGTTTTAGTCGCTTTCAGAGCAATTCTCTATCCGGGTCAGAGAGCGTTGTCTTAATGCGATTAATCTGTTTGGTTTAGCGGTCACAATGAGTCAAACTTTAATTCCTGGTTTAGGAATTTCCAGTCTTTTTTAGCCACTATAACAGAGGTAAGTTAACACCATGACCGATACAAAAAGCATACTCATCACAGGCTGTTCAAGTGGTATCGGTCTATGCGTCGCCAAGGCACTGAAAGAACGTGGCTATGATGTATTCGCAACCGCCAGAAACCCTAATGATGTCAGTGATTTACAGCAGCAGGGTTTGAGAGCATTCAGGCTGGATCTAACCGATAGTGAAAGCATCAAAGCTACTGTCGAGAAGGTCTTTAATGAGACTGGCGGGACGCTCTATGCCCTATTCAACAACGGTGCCTATGGTCAGGTTGGCGCAGTGGAGGATCTCAGCGTGGCAGTGTTGCGGGAACAATTTGAGACCAACCTCTTCGGCTGGCACGATTTGACCTGCCAGGTAATTCCCGCGATGCGCAAACAGGGTATGGGACGCATCATTCAGAACAGCTCAATCCTAGGTTTCATGACCCTCCCCTATCGAGGGGCCTATGTTGCCACCAAATATGCACTGGAGGGCCTGACAGATACCCTACGCCTGGAATTGGCTGACAGTGGCATACAAGTCTCTCTGATTGAACCCGGGCCAATTGAGAGCCGATTCCGAGACAATGCATTTGCTATGTGGCAAAAAAATATCGACCCGGAAGAGTCAGCTCACAAGGCACACTACCAGGCGATGTTGGCCAGATTGAAGAAAAAGGGCCCCGCCACCCCCTTCACACTACCTCCAGAAGCAGTTTTAAAGAGGGTTATTCATGCCCTGGAAAGCCGGTCAGCCAAAGTCAGATACTCAGTTACCTTCCCAACCTACCTTTTTGGCCTGTTGAGACGCATTTTGACCAGCCGCGGCATGGATCGAGTGCTACTTAAGGTGTCGGGCAGCGGCAAGCGCTAAATGTCGTTTAATTAAGCCTCCAGTTAGCTCTTGCACAACTCACGGAATCTCTTGAAATGTCCAGGTTGAAGCGGGAACCTGTTCTGTGACATGATCCTTCACCCTTGATCAAACACTGCTGACCAAAGCCATGACTACAGAGACCCCTACCCCCATTGAAATCAACCTGCACAGAAAGTCCCGTCTTCTGGCACTTCGATTCTCAGATGGGGCCAACTTTGAGCTCCCCTGTGAATATCTGCGTGTTTTTTCCACCGCCGCTGAAGTCAAGGCTAGCAAAATACCCGTCACGGGCAAAGAGTCGGTCAATATCGAAAAAATTGAGCCTCAGGGCCAATATGCCATTAGACTGATATTCGATGACGGTCATGATACCGGTATCTACTCTTGGGAAACGCTCTATCAGTTAGGCTCAAAGTATGAGAATAACTGGAAAAAATACTTGGAAAAGTTGGAAGCTGCGGGTTATCAGCGACAAAGCGAAGTACAGAAAGATCGGGTGGTCAAACTGTTCTACTTCGCCTGGCTGGCGAACAAGATAGGTAAAGAGGCTGAGGAGATAGTTCTTCCACAGTCAGTCTCCACAATTACCGACCTGCTGAAGCTGATGAGAATGCGACGTCCGGAAATCGCACCTGTATTTGACGAATCACTACTCCGTCCAACCATCAACAAGCAATTTGCAGAGATGTTTACCCCATTGGAGAATGGTGACGAAGTGGCCCTGGTGCCTAATCAGCCAACCCCCCCGGCAACACCTGAGCTCTGAATTGGCTTTTAGCGCTATGCCACTAGATGCTGATTGTTAAACCTAAAAAATCAGTTGACCGCTCCATTCTAGTAGCAGGTTCCTGATTGTGTAGAAAATAGCTTCGATGGTCATGGCCACCTGTTGGGTGAATCACGCTGCCCAACTGATCTTTTTAGGCTAAAGGAAGGGCAATTTTTAATTCAGGTCGAAATTCAATGACCTGGTCTGTCCATTGCGAATGATATCCACCTGCAGCGTCTGTGAGTCTTTGAGCTGATCCATCAGTTTCATCGCCTCTTTGTCATTGGTCAGAGGAATGCCATTAACTGCTGTGACCAGATCAGAAGGCCTGACCCCCAGTTGATTGTACAACTCACGGTTTTTCTGGGGCAGAATTCGATATCCCTTCATCCCATCACGCGACTTGACGGGTACAAAACGTACATATTCGAAAACCTTTAGCGGCTCTTCGCGCAACATATCCCGGTATTGACTGAGATTACCTTTGCGAGACGATGAAGCGCTAACATTGGGACCGAAGTTATCTCTGGCTTTGACGCTACGTCTGCCTTTATTGGAGCTTTTTCCCTTGCTCGGGGCACTGGTGTTTTTGATTTTAGGAAACTTCAATACCTCGGACTTTCCCTTTCTCATAAGTACAACCCTATCGGTATAGACACCCTGCAGGGTCACTCCAGACATCACCGCACCACCTACTTTATGGTATTTCTGAGTGGATCCGGTGCCGATGATTGCTGCACCATTTTCGGGCTGCTCAGCCACAAAAACACCATGCAGGGTGAGATTCAGTCGAGTCTCCGGCGCCTTTTTATCTACCTTCTTGGGCTTTCTGTTCACTCCGGCTTCGCCAAAAAGATGCAGTTTATCGATTTTTGATAACTGGTTGCTATCAGCTGGTGAGACTTTTGAAATCGATGTTTGCGCCCCAGTGGTTGGCGGAACGTGTAACGGAACCTGAGGTGCAGGAATCAGACCCCAGGTAAGATCTGCAGCCCGCATACTGATCAGCAGAATTAATACAATGGTAACGATGACCGGCAACTGACTGCTTAGAAAGCCCTCCAGCCATTTAGGTGAGCTTTTATCATCCATCCATCCATTGAGATAGGATTGTGCACGTGTTGCGATATTCATCTCAGGTTTCCACTGGGCCTGTTAACACTAATCCATCACTCATTGAGGATAGCGCATCAGTTTCGGGTTCATTTTGAAATCTTTTTTTATCTTAGCAAGCATCTTCTCTGCAAGTCTGTGATCAACCTCTGGCCCTACTCTTATACGATAGTGTCGCTTACCATCCAATTTGACAAGTTCCATCTGTGCCGGCAAATCCGCTTTACGTAACTTTTCCACCAACTTTTCAGCATTCTTCTCATTCGTCAGACTCGCCACTTGTATTATCCAGGCCGTTGGTGATGTGCGGGATTTGTCACTCGTCGCAGCCTTCTTCGGCTTGGTTTTAACAACCGGCTTCGGCTTGGGTTGAGCCTTTGGTTTCTGTTCGACCGCAGGTTTTGGTGGAGGTGCCTCAGATGCAATCTTTTTTTGCGGCTTTACAGGCTCAGGGGTTCGAACTGGCTGAGACGTCGGGGATTGAGGTTTTATCGGTATGGAGTGAGCTGACTGATCGCGTTTCTCAACCGGTTCTTCGATTAACATAGGTACAAAAATGACGATCAGCGCAACCAGCACTGCCCCACCCAGCATCCTCTGTTTCAGTCTCTCCTCCAGGGCCATATTAATCACATCCGTCTTGCAGCGAAGATTTTTTTAACATTAATCCGGCGACAAACCTGTTCATTTCTGCCACCGTTTTGATAGTTTGTTCATATTCAAAGTGCGAGTATATCAGTTCCCACCGGCGACCTCATTCTGGGTGCAAATGTTGCAACGCGTCTCCGACTATCAGAAAGGAACCGAATATCAGAAGCAAATCTTGTGGCTCTGCCTCTGTTTGAGCTGCTTTTAAAGCATCCGCAAAATTGTGGTGGCAGTGAACAGAACTCTCGACCCCGCTCTGTCGTACCGCCTTGGCCAATTGCTCAGCACTTTGTCCCCGATCTCCCGGAAGGTCGACCAGATACCAGCCGGAGACAGCAGGTTTAATGATTTCCACGATCGATTTGGCATCCTTATCCTTCAACAGACCGAATAGTGCGATTATCCTGCCTGGCCAGCCAAGCCGATCCAGGTGCTCCTTAAGCGATGAGACAGACTGAGTGTTATGTGCCACATCGAGCAGTATACTGGGCTCGCCCTCGATCAACTGGGCACGTCCCCGCAACGAAACTTGATTCAATCCGTCAATGATCTGCATTTGATTCAGTGGCAGACTGGATTGCAGTAGTCTACAGACCATTATCACTGCACTGGTGTTACTGACCTGCCCTTTGCCGTTAAACCTGAATTGGGGCAGAGTCAGCAAATCGTCACCCTTAGTCTGCCATTGCCAGGTATCACCACCAGGGCTCAGATTAAAATGGCTGCCGCCCAAATAGAGTTCAGCACCGATCTTCTGCGCATATTCAGGCACACTCTCTGGGATCGCGCTGTCTCCAACCACCACTGGCCTGTTGCTACGCATAATACCGGCCTTTTCCAGGCCGATCTGCTGGCGGCTATCCCCAAGCCAGTCGGTATGATCCAGATCCACTGTGGTAATCAAAGCCACATCCGCATCGATGATGTTGACCGCATCCAGACGCCCCCCTAAACCTACCTCGAGAATCACCAGGTCGAGGTTCTGCTCTGCAAATAGAATCAAAGCAGCCAGGGTGGCAAATTCGAAATAGGTCAATATGGTCTGCCCCCGCGCTTGATCGACCCGCTCAAAGGCCTGACAGAGAGCGCTATCGGAGACCTCTTGGCCATTAATACGTATGCGCTCGTTATATCTAACCAAATGGGGCGAGGTATAGGCGCCTACCTGATAACCTGCATGGCGATAGATACTCTCCAGCAGTGCCACGCTGGAGCCTTTGCCATTGGTGCCGGCGACTGTTACGACCAAGGATTGGAGCCCTTCCGGTTTGAGCCGATGCCATACATCGGATACCCGTTCCAGACCCAGGTCGATCTCCTTCGGATGCAGGGTGGTTTGCCAACCGAGCCATTGCTCAAGGGTATTGAAACGCATCAGTATCTACAGACAGTTATATTTCGGGCGAGACAATGGTGAACGGCGCTGATACGCTGAGCGCTGCATTGAAAGGGTCGCCTTTTCCAAAGCACACAATCTGTGTGAAAGACTGAGGAGTATCGCACTCAAATAGAGGCCCACTCAGGCTCTTGGTTTACTCATAAGTATACTGATCAGGTCGGCTACTCGATCACGCAAATCCCGCCGATCAATAATCATATCGATTGCGCCATGTTCAAGTAAAAACTCACTGCGCTGAAACCCTTCCGGTAACTTCTCTCGCACGGTCTGCTCAATAACCCTGGGGCCAGCAAATCCGATCAAGGCGTTGGGTTCAGCAATATTGATATCGCCGAGCATCGCCAGGCTGGCTGAAACACCGCCCATAGTCGGGTCAGTCATCACTGAGATAAAGGGTAAACCACGCTTCTGTAACCGCTCCAGAGCAGCACTGGTCTTAGCCATCTGCATCAATGAAAACAGAGACTCCTGCATGCGAGCGCCACCACTGGCAGAAAAACAGATCAGTGGGATATGCCGTTCCAGGGCCATATTGACCGCACGTACAAAGCGTTCACCCACCACGGATCCCATTGAACCGCCCATGAAACTGAACTCGAATGCCGTAACCACGATATCCATACCTTTAAGCTGGCCACGCATGGCCACCAAAGCATCCTTTTCACCGGATTTTTTCTGGGCTTGAGCCAACCGCTCCTTATACTTTTTGCTATCCTTGAATTTCAGTGGGTCAACAGACTCAAGATTTACACCGAGTTCCTCCCTGGGCTCAGGATCAAGGAAGGTTTCAAGTCGCCTTCTGGCACCGATTCGGTTGTGGTAGTGACATTTCGGGCAGACATCAAGATTTCTTTCCATCTCAGCCCGGTAGAGAATCGCGCTGCACCCCGGACACTTGGCCCATAATCCCTCTGGTACTGCACGTTTATGCCCTGCATCCGTTCGGATGCGGCTTGGCATCAGTTTTTCGAACCAACTCATAGATCTAGTTAACCTTTATCGTTATATTCTCGGGTTCAGGACATAGGCTCAGCGCTATCCATCGCTTGTCTCATCGACGAAAGCAGTCCCCGTAGGGCTGCGCCTATCTTTTCAGGTTGATCGGCCAGCGCCTCAACCCGCGAAACCAAAGCACTCCCAACAACCACTGCATCAGCCAGTTGAGAAACTGCAGCAGCAGTCTCGGCATCCTTGATACCGAATCCGACCCCCACAGGTAGTTCTGTATTCTGTCGAATTTGTTTCAGTTTTTCATCCAAAGTTTTTAAATCGAGATGACTGGCGCCTGTGACACCCTTTACAGAAACATAGTAGACGAAGCCACTAGAGAGTTCACAGATACGCCGTACACGATCCTCAGTGCTGGTGGGTGCAACAAGATAGATTTGATCCACCCCCTGCTGTTTCAGTATCTGCTGAAGATCGTGCCCCTCTTCAGGAGGCACATCGACAATCAAAACACCATCCACCCCGGACTCTGCGGCCTGCTTGGCAAATGGCTGATAGCCCATAATCTCTATTGGATTGAGATACCCCATCAATATCACAGGGGTTTCACTATCCATCTGCCTGAAGCGCCGAACCATCTCCAATACATCTCTCAGACTGACATGATACTCCAGAGCCCGCTCACTTGCCCGCTGGATGACTGGACCATCGGCCATAGGATCTGAGAATGGTACACCCAGCTCAATGATGTCGGCACCAGCGGCAACCAGATCCTGCATAAGATCAACGGTAATCTCTGGCAAAGGGTCTCCCGCAGTCAAAAACGGGATAAGCGCAGTTTTTCCCTGTTGCTGTAGTTGATCAAACTTCTTCTTGAGCATGCTCATAACTTCAATCCCTCGTGCGCCGCCACCGTATGCATGTCTTTGTCGCCTCGACCGGAGAGGTTGACCAGCACCATCTGATCACGACTCATGGTCTGAGCCAGCTTTGCGGCATAGGCCAATGCATGACTCGATTCAAGTGCCGGGATTATACCTTCGATACAGGTCAGATCATGAAATGCACGCAGTGCTTCATCATCAGTGACCGCAACATAATTGGCTCTTCCGCTGTCTTTAAGCCAGGCATGTTCAGGGCCAACACCAGGATAATCCAGACCAGCTGAGATAGAGTGAGTCTCAATGATCTGGCCATCACTATCTTCCATTAAATAGGTACGGTTGCCATGCAGTACACCAGGCTTTCCGGCACATAGGGGGGCTGCGTGATTACCTGTCTCCAATCCACTGCCTGCAGCCTCCACCCCATAGATCGCCACCTCTCTATCATCCAGATATGGGTAGAAGAGACCGATAGCATTCGATCCTCCTCCGACACAGGCAACCAGTGCATCGGGTTGACGACCGGTCTGATCCAGCATCTGCTGACGTGCTTCCCGTCCGATCACTGATTGAAAATCCCTTACCATCGCAGGATAGGGATGAGGGCCGGCAACAGTGCCGATAATATAGAATGTGTCGTCGACATTCGTTACCCAGTCGCGCATCGCTTCATTCAGCGCATCTTTGAGGGTTTTAGAACCTGACTCAACAGATCTGACTTCTGCACCTAACAGACGCATACGATAGACATTGGCTTCCTGACGGGCAATATCTACCGCCCCCATATAGACCACACACTCCAGTCCCAGTCGTGCGGCTACCGTCGCTGAAGCAACACCATGTTGTCCTGCCCCTGTCTCGGCAATAATGCGGGTTTTACCCATATGGCGAGCCAGCAAAGCCTGGCCTACTGTGTTATTTACCTTATGTGCGCCAGTGTGATTGAGATCTTCCCGTTTGAGGTAGATCTGTGCGCCATTCAGTTCCTGACTCCAGCGCTTGGCATGGTAGATGGGTGAAGGACGACCTACATAGTGTTTAAGGTCTTCATCCAGCTCCTTAAGGAAGGCCTCATCCTGCATATAGTGCTGATAGGCCTCGCGTAATTCATCGAGCGGTTTCATCAGGGTTTCGGAGACGAATACCCCGCCATAGGAACCGAAATGTCCCCGTTCGTCGGGATAGTTCCCGATCATATTTTCAGTCGTTGTCACCACGCATCACTCCCGTAATGAAGGCCTCTATCTTTGCCACATCTTTGATTCCCTTCGATTCTTCCACACCGCCGCTGACATCAACTGCAAATGGTCGCAGCTGCTGCACCGCTTGAGTCACATTCTCGCTATCCAATCCACCAGCCAGTATGATCCTGCCAGCGAGGGACTGGGGCACCATATTCCAGTCAAAAGTCTGACCAGTGCCTCCGGGCACGCCTGCCTTATAGGTATCAAGCAACAAACCCGAACCTGAAGCATAGGTTTGCGCTTCAAATGCCAGGTCAGTATCCGCTTTCATTCTGATCGCTTTGACCCATGGCCTGCCAAATCCACTGCACTCTTCTGGGGATTCATCTCCATGAAACTGAAGCAGATCGAGGGGTACCTCTTTGAGGATCTGCTCGATAACCGTTCTATTTTCGTCCACGAACAGACCCACAACTGTAACAAAAGGCGGCAGGCTTTTCACAATCTCTGCTGCCTGATCAGGAGTCACCGCCCTGGGGCTGGGTGGATAAAACACCAAGCCAATTGCATCCGCCCCGAGACAGGCAGCAGCAAGCCCATCTTCTGGCCTGGTAATTCCACAAATCTTAATTCTGGTTCTCATAGGATGCTGAAAGATACAGTAAGCTCAGGGCCGACGCTATGGTCATTTGCAATCAAATATCCCTCTATCATATGCGCCTTCATCAATCATCCAGTTTAAACTCATCAGGATAATCCACCTTTGTCAGACACAATCCTTGGGGAGACGCTGTAACGCCACCCAGTGTGCGGTCACGCAACTCTAAAACCTCTGCTGCCCAGGATTCAGGTTGTTCACCTTTGCCTATGGAGATCAATACTCCAGCTATATTACGAACCATATGGTGTAGGAAAGCATTCGCGTGAATATCTATGCTCAGCATCTCCCCCTGGCGGGAGACCGTCAGGCTGTGAATGGTTCTGACCGGATGCTTTGCCTGGCAGCCAATGGCCCGATAGGATGAAAAATCGTGTGTTCCCAGCAGATGCTGAGCTGCGCCATGCATGGCCATCTCATCCAAGGGTTGGTGTATCCACACGGCTCGATTTCGCCATAAGGCCGAACGATAGGGTTGATTCAAAATAAGATAACGATAGTGCCGTCCAATAGCACTGAAACGGGCATGGAAGGTCTCGGACATCTCCTTAGCCCAGCTCACACTGACATCTGCAGGAAGATTCACGTTACTGCCCAGGATCCAGGATCTTTCAGATCTGACTGCAGGGGTATCAAAATGTACCACCTGCCCGGTGGCATGCACACCGGTATCGGTTCTGCCAGCACAGTGTACAGTTACTTCATGATCAGCGACTTTCGAGAGGGCTATTTGCAACAACTCCTGGACACTGCGAACATCGCCCTGATACTGCCAACCGTGGAAAGCGGTTCCGTCGTACTCTATACCCAGGGCCACCCTCATAAAAAACCTCGTTCATTTGGAGTGACCAAACCTCTCTCCTCGCGCCTTGATTGGCGCTTTTTTCAGGGGCAACAGGGCCAATTAGATTAGTGTTAACAGGCCCTAAAAAAGTTCCTGAAAAAAAAGGGCGCACCCGGTGCGCCCTTCTATTTACCCGAACAAAAAATTGTTCGGAACAGATTAAGTTCAGCTGCTGAGACTGCTCAGAAGATCCTGGGCCTCTTTCTGCTGGGGTTCACTACCTTCACCAACAACCTCTTCAAGGATGCTCTTGGCGCCCTCATTGTCACCCATGTCTATATAGGCACGGGCCAGGTCAAGCTTAGTGGTAATCTCATCTGTAGAGTCAAGATCAAGGTTTTCACTATGGCTGTGCAGTAGACTCAGCTCATCAACATCGCCTGTTTCATTGTCCAGGTCAGTGGAGATGTTTTCCAGTTCTCGCTCGATACTATCCAGATCCAGGTCATCAAGGACTTCGGAATCCTCTACCTCGATGCCTTCAACGACATCATCCAGAACCTGGCTATCTTCTATGTCGGAAAGATCAAAGGGGAGCGGATCTTCTGAACTCTCTTCTGCTACTGGTTTGGATTCAATTCCAGATGAGGGTACTGAATCGATCTCAAGATCACTCAGATCGATGTCCAATGCATCGGAATCCTCCATCGGAGTCGCCTCTTCCACCCCATCCATCTTGTTCAGAAATTCGGAATCAAGAGAGAGATCAGCCTCAAGGGATTCGGAATCCATTTCATCAAGATTATCCAGGCCACTCAGATCCATGGAGTCCAATTCATCGGAGGCATCCGAAATGACATCTTGGGCAGCTTCAGGAGCAGCAGCAGGTTCTTCAATATCGGCGACAGAACCTAGATCCAGGTCCAGATCATCAAGACCGTCTGACAGATCGGCAGCAGCCATTCCAGCTGCACCTGCAAACAGGGCATGTCCAGGATTCAGCTCCTTACCCATAGCAGTGATCTTGCTCCAGGCATCAGGCTGTTGCTCAGCCAAGCCATCATCATGCAGTTTCTGTGCAAGGGCTGAGTACTCATCAGACTTTTTAGCGGAGAAATAGATCTCAAGCAGTTTATGCTTAAGCTCTTCACGCTCAGGATACTTCTCGATGGCCTGATTGATGAGTTCTTCTGCCTGCTGGTATCGACCATATGCAATATAGACGTCTGCTTCAGAGAGAGGATCCACCTCACCAGTCTCATCCTGCAATGCATCGATATCGCTGGGTGAGAAATCACTCATGAAAGAGGTTTCATCGGTAGGCGAAGTCAGAGAACTACTATCATCAGCACCGGTTGGCACGATATCGCTATCCGGTGAGACCAGAATACTCTCTGCAAACTCAGCCTCCGCTTCTTTACGACGCCGCATAATCATGGTCAGCAGACCAATCAGCAGGACACCCGCACCACCGACAATTGCGAGCATGGTGCTGTTCTCTTTCAAACCGTCGAAATAGCTCACCTTCTTTTCTGGCAATTTAGCAACTGGTGGTTCGGCAAGTTTCGGTTCTGGCTGTGCCGGTTTGGCTTCCACTTTATCTGCAACAGGTGCTGATGTTGGCGCAGCGGCGGGTTCAGCCTCAGTTGCTGGCGCCTCCTCCATAGCCACCTTGTCCTGCTCAGCAGCTATTTTGGATTCAATATCTACTTCCTCTATAACAGTACCTTCAGGCACTGGCATAGCAGGCGCTTCTATCTCATAGGCTGGGGCGCTCTCTGCTTCTGCCATTGCAGGTTCAGCAGGTGTCATCTCTTCGGCTACCTCAGCTTCAGCAACAGGCACCTCTGGTTCTGCAGCAGGCTGCATCTCTTCCATCTTCTGAGAGGCAGTTGATTGTGCGGCCTGTACTTCAGCCAGTTCATCACTGCGGAGTGTCAGTAGCCTTTGTATGTCTTGAATCTGATTTTCGAGTTCCTGTACTCGGGATTTTAGCGCGCTGTTCTCTTGCAGAGCACCCTCATTGGACTCCCTCACCAACAATATTTCTTGCTGCAGACGATCAATCTCTGCAGATTCCGCCATACCTTCCCGTTCAGCAGATTCACCTGCGCCAGGTTTTGGAGAGACCAGCTTCAGTCGATCCTTAGGCGCTGGGGAAGAGCTCGGAGTAGATGCTTGTTGCTTGCTCTGTTCGGGGGCTGCAGCACGTCGGGAACCTGACTGCCACTCTCTGGTCTGTGCCATGAACTCTTCGCGTGCTTCACGCTTCGTCATGGCAGTAACATTCGCATCCTCTGGTAAGCGTAAGATCTTTCCGACTTTGAGGTTGTTTACGTTGTTGTTGATAAATGCTGAAGGGTTGTTGTCCAGCAGTGACATCATCACCTGCTCGATCGACTCACCACCTTCGCGCATCTGCTTGGCGATATTCCAGAGGTTTTCATTGGGCTGTACAGGTCCGTACTCCCTTCCCCCTCCAGAACTCATCGTTACTTCAGACATGCTGGCTGCAGGCGCTGTTGCCCTACGGCTTGGGATCACTCTGGTAACTGGCTGGTTTCTGACAACAGGTGCAGCAACCGGAGTAGGCTTTCGACTCAGGGTTACCGGCGGATCCAGCAATACTGTGAATTCTCTGACCAACCTGCCTTTCGGCCAATTGACCTCAACAAGAAAATTCAGAAAGGGCTCACGTATAGGATCCTTGCTGCTGATTGAGATTACCGGTTTGCCCGAAGCTGTCAGCTGCGTAGCAAATTTCAGTGAAGTCAGATGAAAAGGCCTGTCCATACCCGCTTTTTTGAAGGCCTGTAAAGAAGCCAGAGAGACACGTACATCCTGCAACTCTTCCTGGGAAACGGAAAGCAGATCGATATCGGCCTTGAAGGTCTGATTAAGTGCCGATTGTGGGTGAATTTCACCTAGTCCGAGAGCGAGAGCACCCAATGGTGACAGAGCTGTTGCAACAGCCACTGCCAAAGACAGCTTACGAATCATGCTTCCTCCTTGCCAGAAAACATAACCACTGGCCAAAAAGTCACCTTGACACAGTGGGTCAGAGGCCCGCCGTTCAGCCCCGAATGGTTAGAATAAACTTAACAATTAGTCGCTAACTATAGCTTATGAATGATCTTTTTACCAAAACTAAAAGGATCATCACAATAAAAATCGCAATACTGTACAGCTATTTGGGCTCAACAACTAAAAGTGAGAAATCGGTCGTATTTTTTCACTTCCATTTCTGCTTGTTATGAGGAAGATCTATCGATCCTCAACCCAATCAGCCCCATCAAAAACCGATGCCTTGAGGTTTTGAGCTGGAATTATCCTTCCAGCAATATCCTCAACATCCGTCGCAATGGTTCTGCAGCACCCCAAAGTAACTGGTCACCAACAGTGAAGGCATTCAGATACTCCTCACCCAGGTTCATCTTTCGCAGACGTCCGACCGGAACACTCAAGGTTCCAGTCACCTGAGCTGGATTCAAATCACTCACTGTGACATCACGCTGATTCGGAACAACTTGCACCCAATCATTGGCGCCATCCAGTATCGACTCCACCTCGTCTATCGGCACATCCTTACGTAACTTTATGTTCAGCGCCTGACTGTGGCAGCGCATAGCCCCGATTCGTACACAGGTTCCATCTATTGGGATCGGGTTATCACTTCGGCCCAATATTTTATTGGTCTCAACATAACCTTTCCACTCCTCCTTGCTCTGGCCATTTTCAAGAGGCACATCGATCCATGGGATCAGGCTTCCTGCAAGGGCAGCCCCGAAGTTATCTGTTGGAAAAGCGTCGCTACGCATGGTATCAGCAACCTTGCGGTCGATATCAAGAATTGCAGAAGCGGGATCCATCAACTGATCATGCACCGCCACCTCCAAGGCTCCCATCTGACTGATCAATTCACGCATATTACGTGCACCAGCACCTGAAGCTGCCTGGTAGGTCATTGAAGTTGCCCACTCCACCAGATCTTCACGAAACAGCCCGCCCAAAGCCATCAGCATCAGGCTGACTGTACAATTACCGCCAATGAAGTCACGTTTCCCAGCAACCAGACCATCACGAATCACCGACTCATTGACTGGATCAAGCACTATCAACGTATGATCTTTCATACGCAGACTGGAAGCGGCATCAATCCAGTAGCCTTGCCAGCCGGCTGCACGTAATTGATCGTAAACTTGATTCGTATAACTGCCTCCCTGACAGGTCACGATGGCCTCCATAGCCATCAACTCATCCAGCGATGCAGCATCTTTAAGGGCGGGAATCGACTTACCGATATCGGGGCCAGCCTGCCCAACCTGGGAGGTTGTGAAGAAGACCGGCTCATCAATCAGGGAAAAGTCATTCTCTTCGAGCATGCGCCCCATAAGAACTGAACCCACCATGCCACGCCAACCAACAAAACCGACTCTTTTCATCTTCAATAACCTGTTAGAAAAACTTTTAGAAGCAATCAGCCAATACCATCACACTCAATCCAGCGCGGCAACCACTGCATCGCCCATTGCTTCACAATTAACTTCTGTCATGCCATCAGCAAAGATATCCGCTGTACGCAATCCTTGATCCAGTACTCTGTTTACAGCCTGCTCCACCCGATCTGCCATATCGCTCTCATCAAGACTGTAACGCAACATCATTGCAACCGAGAGTATCGTCGCCAACGGATTGGAAACCCCCTTACCGGCAATATCCGGAGCTGAGCCGTGAATAGGCTCATACATACCCTTACTCTGCTCATCCAGTGATGCAGAGGGCAACATACCGATAGAACCTGTCAACATCGCCACACAATCAGAAAGAATATCGCCAAACATGTTGGTGGTCACAATCACATCGAACTGTTTGGGCCATTTCACCAGCTGCATGGCAGCATTGTCTACATACATATGACTTAGAGAGACTTCGGTATGCTCACTGCCGACCCGTGTCACTACTTCACGCCATAGCTCTGTTGATTCAAGAACATTCGCCTTATCTACAGAGCAGACCCGATTGTCACGTTTTTTGGCAATGTCATAGGCAACCTGTGCGATGCGCTCGACTTCAGACTCCTTATATACCAGCGTATTGAATCCCTGACGTTCGCCACCTTCCAGCTCCCGGATGCCTCTGGGTTGTCCGAAGTAGATACCTCCGGTCAGCTCACGCACGATCATGATATCCAGCCCCGCCACAATATCGGCTTTCAGGCTGGAAGCTTCGGCCAGCTGCGGATAGAGAATTGCCGGGCGTAAGTTAGCGAATAGATTCAACTCGGCGCGGAGCCCCAAAAGACCTTTCTCTGGACGAATAGAGATATCAAGCTGCTCCCATTTCGGTCCGCCAACTGCACCGAGCAGAATGGCATCCGCCTCTTTTGCCAGATCCAGAGTGGCATCGGGTAGTGGGCCACCGGTGGCATCGATTGCTGCACCACCAATCAGTGCCTCATCCATATCGATATCGAGTCCGTAACCATCTCGTAAGGCGGCTAAAACCTTGACCGCTTCAGTTACGATTTCCGGACCAATACCATCACCTGGCAGAATTAAAATTTGTTTGCTCATCTATCCTCACCTCAAGAAAACAGCCAAGGCGCTTCACTCTTTCGTCGCGCTTCATAGGCCTTGATCAAATCAACATGTTGCAGAGTCAGGCCGATATCATCCAGCCCATTGAGCAAACAATGCTTACGAAAAGGGTCCACCTCAAAAGCGATCCGTTCGCCATCCCCTTTGAGCAGCTCTTGAGCCTGCAGATCCACAGTCAGGGAAAGTGCCTGTTCAAGGGTTGCCTGAGCAAACAGATCATCAACTTTTTTCTCATCAAGAACAACGGGTAATATGCCATTCTTGAAACAATTATTAAAGAAAATATCAGCATAACTCGGGGCGATAATAACCTTGAACCCATAGTCTTCCAAAGCCCAAGGGGCGTGCTCCCTGGATGAACCACAACCGAAGTTCTCCCGAGCCAGCAATAGCTGTGCACCCTGGTAACGGGAATCATTGAGTACAAAATCAGGGTTCAAAGGGCGATTGCTGTTATCCATACCCGGCTCACCCTGATCCAGATAGCGCCACTCATCAAACAGATTGGGACCGAACCCAGATCGCTTAATCGACTTTAGAAACTGTTTCGGAATAATGGCGTCAGTGTCTACATTGGATCGATCCAGCGGGCAGACAATGCCGGTAAAGATTTCGAATTTATCCATTAACTTATCCTCTCATTCAGCATATTCTTAATATTTTTCATATAATTAATGAATATACTTAACAATAATTCTTCATTCAAAGATCGACAAAATGTCCATTAACAGCTGCAGCTGCAGCCATTGCAGGACTGACCAAATGGGTTCGGCCACCCTGCCCTTGTCTTCCTTCAAAATTACGATTGGAGGTTGAAGCACAGCGCTCTCCAGGTTCCAACCGATCTGCATTCATAGCCAGACACATGGAACAACCAGGTTCACGCCATTCGAAGCCAGCCTCAACAAAGATCTGGTCCAACCCCTCTTGTTCAGCCTGCGCTTTGACCAGACCGGAACCCGGTACAACCAGCGCCAACTTGACGTTCTCTGCAATCCGCTTACCCTTTGCTACCTCGGCTGCGGCACGCAGATCCTCGATACGGGAGTTGGTACAAGAACCGATGAAAACCTTGTCGACGGTGATCTGCTTTATCGGAGTTCCAGCCTCCAGCCCCATATATTGCAGAGCCCGACTCATCCCCTCTGCCTTGACCCGGTCAGATTCATCTGCAGGATCAGGTACGAATTGATCAACACCCACTACCATTTCAGGTGAAGTGCCCCAGGTCACTTGAGGGGCGATGTCAGCCGCATCAAGTTCAATAACCTGATCGAAGCCAGCACCCGGATCGCTGTGAAGTGTCTGCCAATTGGCAACAGCCTTTTCCCACTCATCACCTTTCGGCGCATAAGGTCTGCCTTTGACATAGTCGATGGTCTTTTGGTCCACTGCGACGAAGCCAGCTCTGGCGCCAGCCTCTATGGCCATGTTACATAGTGTCAGGCGGCCTTCGATCGACAGCGCCTCGATTGCATCCCCGGCAAATTCGATAGCAAAGCCTGTCCCACCAGCGGTACCGATCCTGCCGATAATCGCCAAAACGATATCTTTCGCGGTAACTCCGGGTCTGACCTCCCCTTCGACGCGAACCTGCATCGATTTCGACTTTTTCTGAATCAGGCACTGAGTGGCCAGTACATGTTCAACCTCAGAAGTTCCGATACCGAAAGCCAGAGCACCCATTGCACCATGCGTCGAGGTATGGGAGTCACCACATACCACAGTCATACCGGGGAGTGTCGCTCCCTGTTCAGGACTGATCACATGCACTATGCCCTGTCTTGGATCGAGCATTTTAAACTCTGTAATAGCAAAATCCTGACAGTTCTGATCCAGGGTCTCTACTTGTAATCGGGAGACCGGATCAACGATGGTTTTAACCCCTCCAGAACGCTCTGTGGTAGGAACATTATGGTCCGGCGTTGCCAGATTGGCCTCGGTACGCCAGGGCTTTCGACCCGCAATCCGCAGGCCTTCAAATGCCTGAGGGGAAGTGACTTCATGCACCAGATGGCGATCGATATAGATCAGTGCAGTACCATCCTCATCGGATCGCACCAGATGGGACTCCCATAATTTGTCGTATAGCGTCTTTGCACTCATCTCTCTCTCCTCTTGCTGATCTTCCGAAAAACCTGATTCGGCGGTAGTCAAAACATAGGGGAGTGTGCTACATAATACAAATTCATATTTTTCATTTTTTCCATTCCCATTAGGAATAGATATGGATTTTGCATCACTTCGTGCCTTTGTTCAGGTTGCCCGGGAGGGCTCATTCTCTCTTGCGGGGGAGACCCTCTACTTGACCCAGCCCGCCGTCAGCAAACGGGTGGCCGCTCTTGAGAACGAGCTTTCAGTACGTCTTTTCGATCGTGTTGGGCGTCAGATCTTTCTCACAGAGGCGGGACAACAGCTACTACCCAGAGCCGAACAGATCCTACAGGAGATGGCTGACATACAGCGGGGACTCTCAAATCTCTCGGGGGAGATCTCGGGTCAACTGATCATGGGCACCAGCCACCATATCGGCCTGCACCGACTCCCGCCTGTACTAAGAGGCTTTACAGACTGCTACCCAAAAGCAGCGCTGGACATTCGTTTTATGGAATCGGAAAAGGCCTGCCAGGCGGTTGAACATGGAGAACTGGAGATGGCTGTTGTCACCCTCCCCCTTAATCCCATCGAAACCCTGGAAACCCGAAAGATATGGCACGATCCACTTTGTGTAGCAATCGGCCCGGATCACGAGCTGGCCCAGCAGGAATCGATTGCAGCAGCTCAACTGGTCGATTATCCAGCTGTGTTGCCGACAAAGGGAACCTATACGCGAACTCTGCTGGAACAGTCGGTCAATGAAATGCAACTCGAAGTAAACTGCACCCTTGCAACCGACTATCTGGAGACACTCAAAATGATGACCAGTATCGGCCTGGGCTGGAGTCTGCTACCAGAGATATTTCTTGACGGAGGAGAGATCCAGAAATTGGAAGTCCCGGAACTGCAACTGAGCCGCTCTCTAGGCATAGTGACACACCGTAAGCGGACGCTATCAAATGCAGCAAACGCCATGAGCCAACAACTGCTGGCCCATAGCGATCCTAGCGTCAGTTAACGGGTACGCTCGCAGACACCTTCAGGGAAGAAAAAACCGATCTCCTCTTTAGCAGTGTCCGGTCCATCTGAGCCATGAACCGCATTTTCATCAACAGTCTCGGCGAAATCCGCACGAATAGTGCCAGGGGCCGCTTCCTGAGGATTGGTAGCACCCATGATCTCCCGATTACGACTGATGGCATTCTCCCCTTCCAGAACCTGCACCATCACCGGACCAGAGGTCATGAAATCGATCAGGTCATTGTAGAAAGGTCGCTCCTTATGTACAGCGTAGAACTCCCCGGCCTGTTCACGGCTGAGATGCAGCATACGAGACGCGACAATCTTCAGACCGGCGTCTTCAAAACGGGCGTAGATTTTACCGATCAGGTTTTTTGCAACCGCGTCAGGTTTAACAATTGAAAAAGTGCGTTCGATGGCCATTTAGGGAGCTCCGGAGAGAATCAAGTTGTAAAGAAATGCTGATGCTTCGCCAATATTGGCGGCTATGCTGCAGCGCAGCAGGTGCGAAAGTTACTCATCTCCCCCAGAAGTGTCAAGTCGATAAGGGTGCCAATTGAATATCCACCGCATCAACTAACCAGCGGTGCTTCCTGGCGATCAATCCATCGGCTGGCAATGAATACAGCAATCAAGGCATAAACAGCCGCAGCCCAATAAGCCATCTCAGGCCCGATACCACTCCAAAGATAGCCACTCATAAGACTGCCCACCGCCCCTCCGGCACCAAAACTGATACTGCTATAGAGCGCTTGCCCCCGCCCCTGGTGACGACCAACAAAATAGTGATGCACCATGTGTATGGCGGCGGCATGGAAAGTGCCGAAAGTAGCGGCGTGCATCAGTTGCGCCAATAGCACCAGCAGAAGATTGTCTGAACCCCAGGCAACCAGCACCCAACGAATCACTGCGATCATCAGACTGATAATGAGAACAGTTCTCGCACCCCAGCGATGTAGCAGGCGATGCATAACCAGAAATACCAGGACTTCAGCAACAACACCCAAGGCCCACAACTGGCCGATCACACCACTGCTGTAACCAATCCCCTCCATAAAGATCGAATAGAAGGCGTAGTAGGCGCTGTGGCTTGCCTGCATCAGAAAGCAAACCAATAAAAATGCGATGATATCCCTGCGTTTCAGTACCTCAAGTATCGACCCCTGTCCCAAAGGAGAGAGCCCAGCCTCTTTTTCAGGCACCAGCAGACTGTTAAAGAAGATACCTATGTAGATGAAGAGCACAACTTGTGGCACCACGCCCACACCCCAACGCTCCAACAGGAATCCCAGCGCCAATACCGCGAGAATAAATCCAACCGAACCCCAGAGACGGATACGACTGTAGTTTTGAATACGCTCCCGCAGATAGCTCATGGTCACTGCCTCAAACTGAGGCAATGAGGCATTCCAGAAGAAACTGAATAACATCATGACCAGCGCAAGCGCCCAATAGCCCTCAACAAAGAAGACCCCCAGAAAGCAGATCACTGAAAGTAGAGAGGCCAATCGCACAATCGGCATACGCCGACCGGTATGGTCGCTAATCCATCCCCATATGTTCGGGGCAATCAACTTGGTCACCATGATGACCGCCATCAACTCACCAATCTGCGCTGGTGAAAAACCTCGATCCAGAAGATAGAGCCCCCAAAAAGGCAGCAGTGCACCCAGGGACGCAAAGTAGAAGAAATAGAATCCGGAAAGGCGCCAGTAAGGCATCCTGCTAGGGCCTGTTAACGCTAATCGAATCGGCCCTGCTGAGACTATTTTTTCGTCCAGCAAGGCAGAATAAGCGAAGTGTAGTCATTCTACATGAGCGAATGATAACGCCGCTGGGCGGAAAAATAGTCTCAGCCCTTCGGGTTACCCCTGAAAAAACGCCACTCGGCGTTGCTCGTGGTTCATTTGGTGTGACCAAACCTCTCTCCTCGCGCCTTGATTGGCGCTTTTTCAGGGGCAACAGGGCCGATTCGATTAGTGTTAACAGGCCCTAGTGTGGAGTGAGGTATAAATGGCGCATATCAGCGTGACGAGCAGCTGTTAGCTGTTGCTACCAAGATCTGCGAGACCTGACTGGACATCCATGTTCTGCCCACGATTACGCAATACATGATCCAAGACAACAATGGCCATCATCGCTTCAGCAATCGGGGTGGCGCGAATACCGACACAGGGATCATGACGCCCTTGCGTCACCACTTCCACAGGTTCACCGGAACGATTGACCGTCTGACCAGGCAGACGAAGACTGGATGTTGGTTTGAGTGCAATCGAGGCCAGCAGGTCCTGGCCGCTGGAGATACCCCCCAGTACGCCACCCGCATGGTTGGTAAGAAAGCCATCCGGGGTCATCTCATCCCGATGTTCTGTACCTTTCTGCTCGACAGCGAGAAAACCATCTCCTATCTCCACCCCTTTGACCGCATTGATACTCATCAGGGCATGGGCCAGGTCTGCATCGAGACGATCAAAGATTGGCTCACCCAAGCCAGCCATCATACCGCTGGCCACAACATTGATACGAGCGCCGACAGAATTACCCTCTTTGCGCAGCGCATCCATGTAGGCCTCCATCTCTGAAACCTTATCCGCGTCTGGAGAGAAGAAGGGGTTTTTATCGACCTGGTCCCAATCAAACTGCTCAATACGAACCGGGCCGAGCTGTGAAAGATACCCCCGAACCTGAATACCATACCGCTCGAAGAGATACTTTTTGGCAATACCTCCGGCAGCCACCCGCATTGCCGTCTCCCTGGCTGAAGAGCGACCGCCCCCGCGATAGTCACGGAAACCATATTTCTGGTTGTAGGTGTAGTCCGCATGTCCCGGACGGAAACGATCCATGATATCGGAGTAGTCTTTTGAGCGTTGGTCGGTATTGTTGATGATCAGACCAATCGGAGTACCTGTGGTTTTACCTTCAAAAACACCAGAGAGAATCTGCACCTCATCCGCTTCCCGGCGTTGAGTAGTATGGCGTGATGTGCCTGGCTTACGACGATCAAGATCGTGCTGAAGATCCTCAGCGGAAAGAGGCATCCCTGGAGGACAACCATCGACAATACAACCAATAGCCGGGCCATGGGACTCTCCAAATGAGGTCACCGTAAAGAGTTTGCCAATGGTATTACCAGACACAGAATCTACCCCTTGATATCAATCACTTTTCCAGCCAACCATTGACATTTTCCAGGTCCGTCTCGCTCAGGGTACCTGCTGCGGATTTGAGAGCCAGACCATTGAGAATATAGCCATAGCGGGAGTTGAGATAGTCTCGCTGTGATGAGAAGAGATTGCGCTGCACATTCAAAACATCCACGATCGTACGGGTACCAACCTCATATCCAGCCTGGGTCGATTCCAAAGCACTTTGAGCGGAGACAGTTGCCGCCTTAAGCGCTTCAACCTGACTGATGGCGGAGAGCACACCACGAAACGCATCCCTCACCTGTCGGTTCACTGAACGACGGGTTAGATCCAGGCTCTGCTGGGCGGCGCGAAAGTTGGCCTGGGATTGGCGGGTGGAGGCACTCACTGCACCACCGGTATAGAGAGGCACCTCGAGGGAGAGACCTATTCTGCCAGTATCTGCTTCGGTTGCCCTATCACTGTCACTGCGATTTATCGAATAGCCACCAACCAGATCCAGGGTTGGGTAGTGACCCGATTTACTGACATCGATCTCCTGCTCAAGCACTTTAAGATTGGAGCGGGCGGCAATAATACTGTAGTTCTGCTGCTGAGCAGTATCTGACCAGTCTTGCAGTTTATTGGGCACCGGTGGGTTCAACAACAGCCCATCTCCCAGCTTGCCCAAGTCGCTTTTAGGCTGGGGACCAATGATCTCGTAGAGTGCCTCCCAGGCATTATCCAGACTGTTTTCAGCAGCAATTTCGGCAGCTCTTGCTGCATCGTAAGCCGCTTTGGCCTCATGCACATCAGTGATTGCGATCAATCCCACATCGAACCGTTGCTGCGCCTGCTCCAGCTGCCGGCCTGTGGCTTCACGTTCAGCATTGGCCACTCTCACATCATCCTCAGCGGAGAGGATATCAAAATAGGCGGTGGTGCTGCGTACCATCAATTCGATCTCAGCTGCAGCATATTCCGCTTCAGCCTGAGCTATTGTACTGTCAGCCTGTTCCAGCTGCACCAAACGGTCACGACGGTAGATAGGTTGGGTCAAATTCAGCCCCAACCCACTCTCTCGATAGTTGCTTGTCTCGTCGACAGAAGTACCTTGCAGTGTTTTGACATCACTACGGACCGCATCATAGGTCCCACCCAGCCCCACAGTGGGTAACAGCTGGGAACGAGCTAAACTCTTTGACTCACGGGCAGAGTTCAGCTGCTCTTTTGCGGCTTGCAGTTGAGGATCGTTATCCAGTGCAAGACGATAGACTGACATCAAGTCATCAGCCTGAATTGAAGGGATCCAACAGATCAGAAAAAGTGTCGCCAGTTGCTTCATCGGTCTCATTATTTTTCCATTAAATTTAGAGAGAAGAGAATACAATTTCAGATTGAGGGGCACTTTATCATAGATATGCCATAGAGTGGCTCCTACCCTACCCCATTGAATTCAGATCCTACTCAGGCATTGATGGTACCAGCAGCTGGGGGTCGATCCGAGCAGCACCCAAGTTCATACGCCAGTCCAAATGGGGGCCGGTTACACGCCCTGTGGCACCAATCTCCGCAATAGGATCCCCCTGCTTCACCACTTGCCCATCCTCTACCAGGATTTTGCTGAGATGTAAAAATGAGGACGAAAGATGGAGGCCGTGGTCGATAATCAAAGTTCCTCCTGAGTAGAACATATCAGAATGAGTCATCGTCACCACACCATCAGCAGGTGAGACTACCAAGGTGCCCACTGGAGCTGCGACATCCACACCATAGTGGGGTCTTTTAGGTTTACCGTTGAGAACCCTCTGACTACCGTATACCCCGGAAATCCTCCCCTTCGACGGCCAGATAAAACCGCTGCGATAATCATCACGATCCTCATTCAGCTTACGCGCCTGCTTGACCTGAGCAACTTCCTTTTTGATCCTGTCCCAGTTACGTTTTGGTGGTGTCACCTTGCTGGGAGGCAGTCCGGTGATATTCTGAATCTGATACTCACGTTTCTCGATAGTGAAAAGCCTTGACTGTTGAGGTTGACCGTCCCGACGCACCACCAACTTATGCTCTAACGGTGCATCCCGGTCAAAACCGAGCAAAAATTCACCATTTTTAGAGACCTTCAGCGGTTTCCCATTGAACTCGACACTCGCTCCAGGCACTACCTGGCCAATCAACATGCCCCCCTGAATATAGTTACCGTCCAGAGAGAGGCCCATTGCGGATTGCGCAGTCATCAGCATAGACAGAAGCAACAGCTTCAAGGTCAGACCAATATTGAGGTAGCGTGACATCATCATAAAAAATAAGGTCCATTTAGATTCAAGGAACGTAATCAAGCGTAGTTTCTCATATTGATTGCAAAATTCAGAGACCTATATTAGGCCTCAGGTCAAAGGGCAATAGGTAGAGAAAGGCAGTTCCGGATCAACCATTGTCTCCCATATCCAAGACCAGAACAGATCTTCATATTACTCGGCAAAGAGGAACAATGAGACTACAACAAATTCAAGGCTAACCAAATATTGACAGATGCGGAAACTGGTTGTAGAGTTCGCGGTCTCCAACCGGCCTGGTGCCGGAAGACCACATCTGCCGAGGTGGTGAAATTGGTAGACACGCTAGCTTCAGGTGCTAGTGGGGGCAACCCCGTGGAGGTTCAAGTCCTCTCCTCGGCACCATATTCCAAGACCATCACAGACTACCTGAAGTGATAGAGACCCTGTTTTCAGGGTTTTTTTATGTCTATTCCATTTTCTCTGGAATACGCTTACCAGGCAATTATTGCTGTCAGCGAAACTGTTTGATCACAATGGCTTGCCAGTAGAGTAAGAATTTGATTTATCTAATTCACTCAGGCCTGTCATCAGAATAGTAATCCTTATCGCCCACCAAAATTCTGAATTCATGAGATTTGTATTCAACAAATATAAATTCGAATGAATTTCCTATCCGGGCTAACCCTAGCTAGGGTGATTCCCATCTTTTCCAGAACTGATTTCAGCTGTTTAATAGTTTTAAAGAAATTTTCAACGATTCATTCTGGAACCTAGCTAACAGGGAGAACAGTAATGGGAATATTCTCATCAATCCGTGCAAGAATGTCAGAACTCTCTAACTCAACCACAGTAGATCGAGGTAACAGGGGATGTTTTGGTAACACAGGAAAGGTCGTTCTAGACGCTAGAAACGGCAATGATAAAATCAACGTTCATACCAACATCGATGGCTCTGTCGATGTGACAGTCAATGATAATGAGTGCCACCATTTCTCATCTGAAGAGGCTAGAAATCTAGTGATCAAAGGTGGTAGAGGCAATGACACCATTACTATGACAGGTCATCAGCTGTATGGCCCCAAGAACAATATCACTATAGATGGCGGCAAGGGTAACGACACAATCTATGGTGGTTGCGGCAACGACACTCTGATCGGCGGCAAAGGCAACGATACCATCTACGGCGGTGCGGGCAATGACACAATCAGAGGCGGTAAAGGAAACGATAAAATCTATGGCGGTCGCGGTGATGACAATATCCGTGGCGGAAAGGGTAGTGACATGATCGATGGCGGCTGCGGTAATGACACCATCCGTGGCGATAAAGGCAATGACACCATCTTCGGTCGCTGCGGCAACGACAATATTATCGGCGGCAAAGGCAATGACCGTATCTATGGTGGCCGGGGTGATGACAATATCCGTGGCGGTAAAGGTAACGACATGATCCATGGCGGCTGTGGTAACGACACTATCCATGGGGATAGAGGTCATGACACCATCTTCGGTAGCTATGGTAATGACAATATCTACGGTGGCAAAGGCAATGACCGCATCTATGGTATGCAGGGTGATGATAATATCCACGCTGGCAGGGGTCATGACTATGTTGATGGCGGCTTTGGAGATGACAACATCTCCGGTGGCAAGGGAAATGATCACCTTCGTGGTGGCTATGGAAATGATAACATCGCTGGTAACAAAGGCCGGGATTATCTGGTAGGTGGCCCAGGTTGTGACAACCTGGATGGCGGCCGCGGTAGGGATAGAGTGAACCACGGAAATGATGGTTTAATTACAATCAGTCCTATCGAACTGATCAGGTACCCGAACGATACTATCCTATAAGTGACCTCTGAGTTAAGTTTGAGCGGAACAGGTTGTTGATCAATATGGGTCAATTCAGGGTTTGGATCTTCGCAATAACCTAGCTATTGCGAAGATCCGTAACGCTGAATCGGTCTACAGTTGACTAGTCAGTGAATGCAGTTTTTTGAAATGCACTGATGTATATATTATGGGCACTTCACTCTTTGCTTATACCCTCTGCGTGACCTGAAGCGTGTAGCTGCCAGGTGTGAGACGAAGCAGAATGGTTGTTCCATTCTTAAGGATAACAACGCAGCAGATGCATGGATGATTGTATTTTGAGGTTGACACATTGTGAAACTTCAGCACTCTGCACACGTAAAAAAGAAGTCATATCCTTTAAGCAAGGCTGAGCATACTTAAATATCTTATGCACCTAAAGTATGTCACACTACTACAGCAAAAAACTTATTCAAAGGTAATCTACTATCCAGAACATGAGTATCATGACACTCAGCAAATATTGCAGTCATGCCCATCGTATACCTATGATTGTTGATCTAATAGTACACCACGAAACCAAATATATTTTAATCTACCGTCGAGGGTAAAGGTGGGAATGCGCCACTCATCACCATTATCATATCTTATAGTTAAACTATAACCGTCAAATTCATATAACCCCTTTTGATCATCATCGGGTTGCAGACTTCCTCTCCCATCATCTTTATTAATTTTCTTACCATTTACTTTCACCTCTTTTCTATTGATGTTTACAAATCGCCCTGCCTTGGTAAAGCGTTCACCCCTGAATTCAGTACTGGAAAAGTCGGAACCGCTGTGTGTGGATGATGCAAGCCACACCCCTTGTAAATGGGTACCGAATGGAATCGGTTCTGTTTTTTTCTGTTTGCCTTTGGGCACAACATAATGTGATTTATCAACATTCCACGCAAAACTATAGCGTTGACCATCGAACTTCCACCAACCCCATCTGTCCGGTTCCCGGTTTCGTGATTTCGACACGTCCAGTATATTTGGGGCGACAGGTAGGTTATCCATTACACGCCCATCTTTTGTGAGCAGGTAGATCTCTTCATTTAGTGGACGATTTCCCGGCTCTGCAGACTCTTCATAAACATAGAGAATGGTTTCAATCTGAGCAACAGGGAGGCCTTCACCTGGATTTGTGACATAAGGGTACCCCCTCTTTTTTTTACTTTTAATTTTTTTTCTTTGACTTGGTGATAACCGATCTACAGGATCAATCCAGCTCAATCGATACTCGGAGGGATCATCGTAAGCATAAATAACCGGCTTTCCTGTTTTTTCATTGACACCATAGACACAGTAACTTTTATAAGTTTGTATACTGTTGTAAAAGGGGTCTTTGATATACAGTTTTGCAAAACGTTCGGAGTAGACGTAGTGACCTATGTGCTCCTTCTTGGTATTGAGAAACTCATACTCACCATTATCATAAAGCATGATGCTATATGTTGAACGCGCGTCACCACGAACCGTCTCTTTTCCTACATATCGACCTGGTTTGATGGGCCCTCCTTTTTTTATACCCCTAACCTTTGGTGTCCCTGTTTCAAGATCGAGACCTCGCCACTCCGCCTTGGCATTTTCGATCTCAATATCATCTATATTCCGAAATATTTCAAAAGCCTGATCGTAGTATATTTTATCTACATTACTCGCATATAAAACCATAGCTGGTCGCACATATAGCAAATCCGCACTGAAACCTATCACACCTAACATACCTCTATCACCATCTGCCTTGCGGAATTCACGAAAGCCAAATGCTCGATTGTAACTTCTTCTGTTAACTTTTTTTCCTTCTCCTACCCACTCTCCTCTGGGAGCCTTACTGTTAAAGAGTTTGTTGCGTACCCAGGCGTCTACACTACGCCCCTCTAGTAACTCGGTGGGATAGTATTTCACCATGATATCGATATTTTGATCTTTCAGCTTGAAGACTATCGTGTTTTTTTTATTGTCGACGGTTCGATTCCAACCTACAGGAATCTCACTTGCCATGCTGATCGAATTAGCCAGAAACACTAACAGAAGTACCATCATCCTTTTCATAAATGCTTTCCCTGAATAGATTATATGCTCTGATCAACACTGATCGACCTCTGTCAATCAATCAGTTTTATATAAATAACCACCTTCAAACCAAATACCTCTGAACTCATCAGAGGTACCAAATGTAGGCAGATATTTCACAACACCGCTATCATATTTAAGTGTCAACGTGTATCCATCAAATTCATAACTACCGATGCGATTACTATTGGGTTTTCTTCTTGTACTTGAACCACCACCCACTCTCTCACCGATTACATTTACACCAGAATACTCATCTGAGTTATATGCTGTGACCAAGTCTCCAAACCCAAATGGCGATCCAACAGATCCGCCTGCCTGCTTTGTATTTCTACGGTATCTTTTGAAGCGTCCATCACTGTTTAACATAACTCCCCAAAATGAAATATCAGAGAAATCCATACTTACAAAAGAGGATGAAGCACCCCAATCACCTGTTAAGCGGGTACCCTTTGGTATAGGCACAGTTTTAATCTGTTTACCTTTAGGCACTTTGTAGTTCCTGCGTTCTATATTCCACGAAAAACTGTAACGATTATCTTCATACTTCCACCAGCCCCATCTATTAGGCTCTCGACTGCGCGATTTCGCCACGTCCATCCTAGAGGGTGCAATGGGCAAACCATCCCTGACCCGCCCATCTTTCATTAGAAGATAGATCGATTCATCTGTTTCCATGCCACCAATTTGGTAGGTATCTTCATAGGTGTATAAAATTGTTTCAATCTGATCATTACTAATGCCTTCACCCTTCTCTGCCAAATATTTATAGCCATAGGTGCCTACTTTCTCCATCTCATGAAGGTGTTTTCTCTGTCTGGGAGAGAGACGGTCAACCGGTTTTTCCCATCTGAGACGATAGAGATTGCTATCTTCACGTGCATAGATCATAGGCTTGCTACTCAGTTTATGAACACCATAGACGCAGAAGTTTCTATTAGGCTTGTATGAACTGTTGTAAAAATCATCAACCATATTGAGCCTACCCAGTGCCTGCGAGTAAAGGTATCTGCCTGATTTGTCGTATCCTCTTATAAATTCATATTCACCACTTTCATATAATATGACTTCAACATGCCATATCACCTCATTATTCCTGGTTTTAGAGCCGACATAGCGTCCTGGCTTGATCGCGCCACCTAACTTCATGCCTTCAATTTTCGGTGGTCTGGTTTCTATATCTTTTTTGCGGCCTTCGTTTACAGCATCAGCTTTTTCTATTTGAAAAATACGGGTCAGAATTTGGTAACCTTGCTGTAGCAGATCTTTATCACCGCTCTTCATATCACGAATCATGATCGCAAGCCTTGCATGTTCTCGATCAACAGTTACTGCTACAGCATCCAGCAGACCCAGACTACCATCCTTTCTCAGAAACGATCTTGCACCATGTGCATAATTTGCGCTATCTCTGACAATTTCTGCCTGGTCTTGCCATTCTCCCTGGGGAGCTTTGTTATTGGATAATTTGTTACTTAACCAGTTATCGATTCCACGCCCATGAAGTGGTTCTTTTGGGTAGTGTTTAATCAGTATTTTGGTAACAGAGTCGATCGGCTGGAAGATCTGTGCAAGCTTCTTATTATCGGAGCGCTGCTGCCACCGCGCAGGCAACTCTGTTGAAGAGCAGTTAAACGATAGCAAGAGCCCCAAATTCAACACCCAAATCAGCTTCCAAAGGGGCGGACACTGCAGGAAATGCAGTACCAACAGAATCCTTTCCATTCATTACATCCTTATACACGTCGAAGCTTAGTGATTGACACAAATAATTTGTATTTAAGAGCACCTCGATTAATTGCTTGTGCCCTCTGGGTTTACGACCCGTAGCGTACGGTCTGAAGCATGCATCCGCTGCGTTGCGATGCTTGAGAATGGAGCAACCATTTTGCTTCGGCTCTCGCCTTGCAGCTACAGGTTTCAGGTCACACAGAGGGCATAAGCAATTAATAGAGGCACCCTTAACTCTAAACCAGCACAGCTGTTTTATCAAAGCCTAAATAAACAACAATTCTTACCCTCCTCTTTTCGGTAAGCCTCCATAACTACGATGCAAATAACACTCTATATTGAGAGTATCTATCTCGTCTTGCAACAAAATTGTTTATCTGGCAGTCTTTGTGGCAAATCATCTTAAACCACCGGATATCATGGAGTGATGTCATGCATTGGTGCAGTAAAATAGAGATCTCTTTTAAGGTCACACCCTACTTTTTACTTTCTCCCTCACTGAATCGCTCAATGTAGTGGCATAGTTAATTTGGCCACCTGATTATAGGTGATATTATCACCCTAAATGATAAACAGGTGACGAAATGAGTAAGACACGCAG
>JBEVWG010000073.1:49573-52238 GCA_040506705.1 Candidatus Thiodiazotropha sp. 6PLUC1 | reverse complement strand
TAGGGCAATTCCCGATTTTCCAACACCCCCGTATCGCATAAATTAGAGTCGTCATCTGAATGAACTGGGTGGCAATCGAAAGTAAGCTGGCTTGGAAGCTAATTTGATGCCGCTGAGTACAAATAAGTTATAAATATTTATGATTCTTATGGAGAAATTGAAATAAGGATTTAAGTAGCGTTGGTGGAATGGTCGGTGGCGTTGTTGGTGGCATGTTTGGTGGGCCCATGGGTGCACAGCTTGGCTCACAGATCGGCGGCGGTATTGGCGGTATGCTTGAAGGCCTGATTTCGCAGCATGGTCAATCTAACGTTCAGGGTGCGATGAACAACAACATGATGGGATCGCTCGTTGGTCAATTGGGCCAGGCGATTCAGTGTGCACCTGGTATTCCTCAGTTTGCTAGAGATGAAATGTGCCAGGCTTTGAATGATGTTCAGCAGAGCTGCCCAGCAGAGCCTACGCCTCCAGGTTGTCAGCAGGATACTGATGATGCGATGAGTGGCTTGATCGATAAGATTGTTGATAAAGTTGTTGATCAAATTATGGAGAAGCTTCAGGGCGGCGGTTGTGAGTCTGGTGGTGATCTTCAAGACATGGTTCGTCAGGCGATTGAAGATGTTGTTCGTGAGCAGATTGGTGGTGGTGCTGAGGATGGTGGTTGTGCGGCTAATGATGGTTCAGATTCAGGAGCTGCGGCTGGTGGAGCTACCAGTGGTGAAACTGATGATGCGTCCCAGGCAGGTGATACTTCAGATGTCAGATCATCAGTAACAACTAGTTGTGGTGAAGGTGAAGAAAAGAAAAAATCTGGGAGTGGTAGTTGGCTTGTTGCTTTAGCTAAAGCTATGGGTGAAATGACTGGCGATCACCTGCAGAAGATGATGCAAGCTCAGGACAGAATGGAAGATTCGAAAATCGATGACGCAGATCTAGAGGGTAAATCGGATAAAGAGCAGGCAAAAATAAAACAAGAAAAAGGTAAAGAATTCACTGTAGCCCAAGCTGAATTTCAAGCTGAGGCGAAGCTACTTGCAATGTGCTCAGAAGCAACGTCTACTGTACTAAAATCTATTGGCGAGGGGCTATCTTCAATGGCCAGAAAACAGTAGCATTTTCGTTCCATTGCATTGGATACCAGGCATCG
Organism: Candidatus Thiodiazotropha sp. 6PLUC1; assembly: GCA_040506705.1. GTDB lineage: Bacteria > Pseudomonadota > Gammaproteobacteria > Chromatiales > Chromatiaceae > Thiodiazotropha. The sequence continues at coordinate 51,091 of JBEVWG010000073.1, read as the reverse complement.
ATAGGTGCCTGGTATTTGTTTTTATCAATCATTACAAAATGACAATGTTATATGTAAATCATACTATTATTAGCATCTTATTATTTATCGTCATGTTATTCTTGTTAATAGGCTGTGGCGGTGGTGGTGGTGATAATAATGGAGCTGGTGAAAATCCGCCACCAATAAGTAATAATGTAAATGGTGGGCTCACTGGGCGAATATTTACCAGTAACGGATGGGTAATTGAAGTACAAACAGGGAAAAGCAAGAGAATCCCAGGCATAATCTGGGATAGCTATTGTTTGGATTTCGATATTATTGGTAATGATTTTGATTGTACCGATCATGACCCTAATACCAAATATGGTAGCTCAGCAGATTATTTCGCATATCCAAGTATAGATGGAAGTAAGTATATTGTTGCAATTAATGACTGTGTTGATGGGTATACACTTGACTGCATTGAAATACACAATACTAAGACGGGTGAACTCATAGGTGACCGTTATACTCTGAATAAAGAGGTGGACATAGCTAAACTGTCTAGAGATAACGAATATTATGCATTCACATTTAATCGAGCTATTTACGTAGATCCACCAACATTATTAATACTAAATAATGATTTAAATGAAGAAATTACGTATACAGAAATGGCCGATAGCAATCCTCTTTCATTTGATTGGACAACTGATAATAGAATTGTTTATGCATATAACGGAGCCATTTACATCACATCACCTTATAGCACTGAAGGTTTTAAAATATTTGACGTACGAGACCACCCTGAGCTTTCAAATATAGCTGGAATTGGGGGATCTATTAGAGTAAGCCCTGATAGCACTAAAATTGCTTTTATGCTATTTGAGGAACACGCTGTTACTGCGGACGTACCAATTAAACAAACACCTTGGATAATAAATATAGACGGGTCAGATCTACATAGGTTTGCTTATGCGCCTGTTAGCTCTAATGGTTACGAACTGTTTGGATCATTAGCTTGGTCACCAAATGGTGAGTACATTCTGATTACTGAAGGATACTCACCAGCACCGTTAGGTACTGATGGCTCATCACCTGGATTTCTGTACGCAATACCGTCAGATAGCAGAAATATAGAACTTAACAAAGATGGTAAAAACGGTATTATAATGTTAAAAACTAACTATAGAAACGATTCACAAGAATTACGTTATACATTTAATGGTGGTGGTTTATGGTGGACTCCATAACTACATAGAACAAGATATGGGACACCTGTAAATATATTCTTCTGGAGCTTATAATAAAATTAAGGACAGTCACCGTTTTAATGCAGAAATTAGACCCGAGAGAGAAGCAAACGATATTAGTATATGCCGCTATATTTGGTCTTGTAATAAAAGACACTGGAACCAGCGATTGACTACGGGATGGAATTGAAAGGATGACATCTCGTCATCATACTCCATGAGAACAATAAGCGGTTATCCTGCAAGTTAACTCACAAATTTTCAGATACTAAGTTGATGTATGGGTAATCCCTAGTAGCCAGCT
>JBEVWG010000073.1:0-49473 GCA_040506705.1 Candidatus Thiodiazotropha sp. 6PLUC1 | reverse complement strand
GAACAAACTCGCCAATGAGTTTGTCGCATCAGCAGGTCGAGAGGGTGTCAGTCAGCTGGCGGTAACCCCGAATGGCCAACATGCTCTGGCTGTGGTTTACGATCATGCTGGGAGTGAGGGCAGAGGCTTGATGCGTCAGGTACATGAGGAGCAGGGGAGTACGGCGGTTGACTATACAGGCACACAGAGCGACAGCTCAGGTAGTCAATCGGATGATCCCCTGAGTGTGAGTGATGCGGGCGTGGAGATTGGGCCAGGTCTAAATCCCTTACAATACACGGCCATGACATCAGGCGTTGTCTATGGTTTGGCGGAAAATACCGTCAAAGGCATCGTGCAAATGGGGGTTGCTGTAGGAAAAGAGAGCCAAGACCTGAAAAATGTGGTCAATCTCGAATATTCTGAAATTGATGAGTACTGTCAGGAGAGTAAAGGGCCAGGATTGACTCTGCCGAGTTGGGAGGATGTTGGTGATTTCCTGAAAGGGTCTGTTCAAGCAACAAATGAGGCAGTAAAGACAGCAAAGGAGCAGGGGGACTATTTCGAAGCTGGAAGAGCAATGTCGAATGACCCTATGTTGCAGATGATAGGGTTGGGGGATATGGCGGTGTTCGGAGCCCTGTCCAGAATGGGGAAAGCTGCGAAAAAGGACTGGTCAGGAAAATCACTGTTCAATAAATTCCCTCAAGAAGTTAGTATATCCACTTCAGGTATTGCAGAACAGTCTGCCTTCTTATCAAAGCACGTGCCTGGTTTAACAACGAAGCAAGCTACCTTAATCCTGGAGCAGGGGCTGAAAAGAAATTCGACTGTAGTATTTGGTGGCAGCAGAATAAGAGGGGATTTCAGTATTGGCAGTGATGTAGATGTTGGGTTTGGTAGCTTATCTGAAAAGCAAGCTCAAAGAATAATTAAACGCGTCAATAAAGCCGCAGAAGAGAATCCTGGTTTCTTGAAAATGGAAGAATTAACGATTATCTCTGGTAAAAGTACAAAAACAATTGAAACAATATCAACACCTGAACAGTTCTTCCAAAGGGCAGGTATTAGGGCCGGTGGTGATTTGAAAGCCGGGCAACCATTTGCTGCGTCTGGATCAATTACAGTAAATCCAAATAACAATATTTTAGTTTTGCCACCAGGAAGTTAAAAATGATCTTATGTAGAATTGATGGTTCGAGTATTGAGGCTCATGAATTAACTTTCAGCCAGCTTTCTTTCGGCAAAGAAGGTGGCTCTGTCAACTTTAACTACGAAATTATATTTGCTAAAGATTCCTTTATAGAAAAGCTCATACCCTTTTATGATGAAGGTGTCGAGGAGTTGAGGGAGGATGATGGAATAACTGGGGAATTTGAACCTCCATATCCAGGGGCAACAAACTATCCATCCTTGTCTGATTTCTTAGATATTGAAAACCGATTTTTATATGAATATCTTTATGCATACCACAAATTCGATATTCTATCTTTAGTCTTAAGTGAGGATAATAATGAATCTGGATATATTATTAATACACTAGAATCTATTGATAGTGCTGATGAGAATATAGTAATTAAAGGCGTTGCTTTAAAAAGAGAGCGTTATTGATGGGTATTGGGGTCGTCACGATCTTTCAGGGAGGGGTGTCGACAAAAGACATGCCAGAGCAGCCATCACTAGTCACTTTTACTCGTCTCTCAGCTTGATGTTTCAAGAGCGGCAAGTTGAACCTTCACCGTTTCTGATATTGATATCAAGGAAGTAAATTATAGGACAGTTACGGCATCACTTTTTATGATTCTCATGGAGAAATTGAAATAAGGATTTAAGTAGCGTTGGTGGAATGGTCGGCGGTGTTGTTGGGGGCATGTTTGGTGGTCCCTTGGGCGCACAGCTTGGCTCACAGATCGGCGGCGGTATTGGCGGTATGCTTGAAGGCCTAATCTCGCAACATGGTCAATCTAATGTTCAGGGCGCGATGAACAACAACATGATGGGTTCACTTGTCAGTCAACTGGGTCAGGCAATTCAGAGTGCACCTGGTATCCCGCAGTTCGCGAGAGATGAAATGTGCCAGGGATTACAGAGTGCCCATCAGAGCTGCCCTCAGGAGCCTACACCACCAGGTTGTCAGCGGGATACTGACGATGCGATGAGTGGTTTAATCGATAAGATCGTTGACAAAGTTGTTGATCAGATCATGGACAAGCTTCAAGGTGGCGAGTGTGAGTCTGGTGATTTTGGAGATTTGCTTCGTGATGCGGTTGAAGAGGTAGTTCGTGAGCAGATTGGTGGTGATGCTGCTCCTGCAGAGCCCGAAACTGGGAATGGTAGTAGTTGCACGCGTACTGAGGGAAATGGCAGTACAGATGATGCATGTACAAATGCAGCATATTCGAATGCTGAAAATGCATCTGATGACAATGAAGAAAAGTGTGGTAGTGAAGGGAATTGGTTGGTTGCACTTGCTGGTGCATTAGCTAAAGTGCAACAGAAATTTCTCAATGCAGCTATGGATAATATGAAAACCATGGAAGAGAATGGTTCTGGAGCTGTGCAAGGTGGAGATAATGCACAATCTGATGAAGCCAAAGAGAAACAAAGAAATGAATTTCTTGAGGCACAGTCTCAATATCAAGCAAACATGCAAATGTTCAATATGGTAGCTAATATGACTGCGACATCACTGAAGTCATTGGGTGAGGGTCTTACATCAATTGCTCGTAAGCAGTAATAAATTAGCAGTCTTTTCATTGTATACCAGAGGCCATCTTGGCCTCTGGTATTTTGCTATTTGACTATATGGTGGATGTAATGTCAGATAAGTTAATATTACTTTTAATCTGTGCGGTTGTAGTAATTATAACTTCATGTGGTGGTGGCAGTGGAGGAGATAGTAATTCAAAGTCTGATAATAATTCTTCTAATGAAGAGCTAACCGGTTCTCTCTTTTCTCAAGGTACTGGAAGTTATGCTTATTTACTTGACGCATCATCTGGTGATGCGCATTTGATACCTAATACAGATTGGTCGAGTCAAGATGATAGATATCCTGGAGGTCTTGTTAGCTTCAGAAAAAGGGCAATTCAAAATAACAATACTTATTTTTTAGTTAATGCAATAAACTGTAAGAAAGAAAATGAAGATGCCCTATCTAGAGATTTGTCATGCATTTATATGCAAGATTTCAACGGTAATTATATAAGAGGATTCGATTTATTGCATGATGTCTATGAATTGCAAATGTCAAATAACTATCAATATATTGCTCTTTTTAGAGATTTTAACCCTGGTTCAACTAATCGAGAGTGGTTTGAAATATATACAATAGCTGGTGAATTAATCAGCGATAGAAGAATGGATAGCAGAAAGTTGAGATGGTTTCGTGACGGAAGGATTATGTATCTAGATGGGAATAGATTTGTAATAACTAAACCTTATTCTACTGATGGTGATTATACAATGACACTACCTGAAAGTATTAGTAACGGCGGATGGTTAAGTGATTTTGATATTAGCAATGACGAAATGCAAGTAACTTTTACTGTTGCAAGTGATTCAACAGCCTTTACTTCTATTATTGCAAAAGCTTATGTAATGAATATTGATGGTTCTAACATTAGATTACTTGCAGATGTTCCCGAGGGTGAGCCCAAAATTACTTCACCTTCTTGGTCGCCTGATGGGAGATGGATTTTACTTGAGGAAGGTTATGTATCTGGTCAAGACCTTAATGTGCCTGGTACTTCGGGTCACCTATACATTGTACCAACAGAAGACCAGGGTAAAGTATATATGCTATCGACAGTTTCTAGTGAAAGATCAGAGGAGGTTATACCATTTATGCATGATATTGATGGCGTTGGCTCTTCAACAATATATGATACTAAATCGTACGGAGAAGCATTTGAGTGGATTCCATAACAATGGATATCAAGGACAGTCACCGTTTGAAAACATTTGTATTCCGCTCCATGAGAACAATAAGCGGTTATCCTGCAAGTTAACTCACAAATTTTCAGATACTAAGTTGATGTATGGGTAATCCCTAGTAGCCAGCTATGAGTTCAGTGGGATAAGGTCGGGTATAAACCGAAAGTAGCGGAGGGACCCGTGACCACACCTAATCTATTCACAAGCAGCGCCCCTGCCCAGTCATATACGGCAGTAAATGGTGGTATGGACGGCGCAGATCAGACAGGGGGGCAGGCCCTCTTCCAGCAGGCCAGTCAAAGCCACCAGCCGGACGTGCTGGTCAAGCGTCAATTTGAACAACGAAATCAAAATCAGAAGAACAAACTCGCCAATGAGTTTGTCGCATCAGCAGGTCGAGAGGGTGTCAGTCAGCTGGCGGTAACCCCGAATGGCCAACATGCTCTGGCTATGGTTTACGATCATGCTGGGAGTGATGGCAGAGGCTTGATGCGTCAGGTACATGAGGAGCAGGGGAGTACGGCGGTTGACTATACCCCTGAAAGTGGACTCGTATGTACTGCACAGGCAGCTCAGCAAGGGGAGAAAGCCCCAGAAGAACAATACCTGGATAAACTGATGAAACAGTATACGGATCATACGAGTGGAGAGATGCCTCTTCCACCATCAGAATCCCTCGGGTTACGTAGTGAGATTGAGCGAGTCAGCGAGATTGTTAATCCTGGTCAGCAGAATATGTGGGGCGAGTACACCCCACAAGAGAAGCAATATCTGGAAGAACAAGCATTAAGAGAGCGTCAGGCAGCAAATAATTTAGGAATGTGGGTTGGTGGCCCAGTATTTTCTGCCATGCCGGCAACGGCTAGACTACTGGGTGCCCCTGAACCTGTTGTGGAAGGGTTTGGACAGATAAATGCTGAGATAGCGGGTGGTAAGGCTTTTGGGCGTCAGGGTAGGGGGATAGAGCCTGTTCGTGTGCCTATTAGTGGTGGGCCGGTTAAGACGTATGTGCAGGATACGAAAAGTGTTAAAATTGATCAGTCTGGAAGTGCGGTACTGGGTCAGGGGGTTGCTCCAAAAATAAAAACTGAGATTTCTCCTGAAATGGAGTCAAAAATCTTATTTGGAGAAAGAATAGTCCGACCTAATGGTATCGTTTCTAATCAGATTAGAGGCGCTCATTCACCTACGGTCAATGATTCGAATCAAAGCTTTGCAGTTGAAACTTTGTCCGTTCATGCTGACGGTACGAGAAGTGTTAAAATAATCAAACAATTCGAAGATGGAAGTATTTCAAGGATTAAATCCTCGACTTTATTTCCAGAAGGCTTCTCAGAACAGCAGATCCTAGAGGGGATTATGAAAATTGGAAACCAGCCTGCAACTGTTACTCGAATTAGAGATGGGGCTACTTTACATCAGGGTACAATAAGTAGTGTTAACGTTGAAGTTATAAAAATTGGTGATAATGTTACTTCTGGATACCCTACAGGTGGTGGCTTTTCTACGCCGGAATCATTTTTAGGTATTAGTAATTGATGATCAGCCAGATATATAGTGAGTTCGAAGAACTATTAGATTGTAAATACTTACCTGATTACTGGTCTGACGAAGGCATTTTTCAGGCTAGTATTTTACTACAGAAGTTTGATGAAGATGATTGGGTAAATCTTAAAAAGCAATGTGTTACAAAAAGTGAAGATTGGAAAATAAAATGCACAGAAGTTCTTAGTGAATCTGATCCCTATAAAGCATCTATTATCCTGAAATATCTACTTGATGAGGAAAGTATAGCGGTTCAAATTGCGACCGCTGACGCGATCAATTCTCTTTGTCAAGATTATGGTAAAAGCATTTTAGATGAGTTTGACAAAGGTAAGATAAAAAATTTAGAGAGCTTGTATAGCTCATTAGGAGAAATAGATAGCATTGTAATCAAGTCCCTCTTATCTAAACTTTGATCTAACTTTACTTATACCGATGCTTTCGCTGTTGCGCAGATATTTAGTGTAGAGACATCCGTTTTTTACCAGACTTATCAATGAGCTGATGAGCGATGATGAATACAGGGACTTCCAGGAGGTCATAGTAACTCGCCCCGATATGGGGGACCTTATCCGAGGTAGTGGTGGGTTAAGAAAGGTACGTTGGAAGTTGGAAGGCCGAGGTAAAAGCGGGGGAGTCCGAGTCATCTATTACTGGATCACCGCTGATGATCATATCCGGATGCTTTATGCCTACCCCAAAGGCAAGCAAGAGAACCTGACCCAGGAGCAGCTTGCCACGTTGAGAAAGATCGTAGAGAGGTGGTCAGATGAATAACGAAATGTTCAATGAGCTGGTAGCCAGCGTTAAAGAGATGGATGAGATCGCCAAGGGCAAGAAGGTTCCGTCACGGCGGTTCGAGTTCCCTGAGCCGGAAGTGAAAGCTATCCGGGAAAAAACCGGGCTCTCCCAAAGCCGCTTTGCTATGTTGATCGGTGTCAGTAAGCGGACACTAGAAAACTGGGAGCAAGGTCGGCGTCATCCTACCGGCCCGGCAAAAGCCTTGCTCAAAATCCTGGCAGCTGATCCAGAAAACGCAGTTCGTGCATTGCACGCTTAAATAACTCTCACTAGCCCGTTGAAGCCTCATCGGGCTATCTCTCCTCCCGCCTGCAACAGGAATATCATGACTATATGGAGGCCCGTTAGTTGTCAAGTCAAATTAATCCGTTGGACTACTCAACGCAACTCACAGCGCCAGAGCATTTAGAGCCTTTTGTTGGGGGCGAGCATCAAGACAAATCTTCAGGCTTGAACTTTAGCCTGCCAGACTACCTGGAACTGACAGATTGGGCAGGGCGAGCCATCAGAGAGGATAAAACCGGTGCTATACCCTCAGAACTGGCACCAATCCTGGGGCGGTTGAATATCGATCCGGAATCGTGGCTCGATAGCGTGAAAAACTATGGTAAAACTGCAACGCAGTGATAGGAACAAGGGAAGGGATTAAGCAGTTTACACAAGCCATAGGTAGAGGAAGAAAGTGGTTCTGCATGAGTGGGTTTTCGTTGAAGATCTATCAGATATCGCCCACTTGATATCTTTCAAACCCAGCTATGGTCATTTACGCCAATCAAAGCGTGTTGGTAGTCTGTTTTCTTCAAATGATGCCTGTCCAGATTACTGCTCCAGGGGGGGCTTAGGGTAATAAATCCCCTTGATAGCACCGGAGCTTCCATATACGTCCAGTCAGTAGATAGTAGGAATATTTTTTATGTGCTTGAATCTTCGTCAACTGTATCGGGGTAAAAGTGGTCGAACACTTTCTTGGAATTGAATGATGCTTTCTGTACATCCTAACGATTAGGATTATATTTCCACTCGAGTCGTCTGCGTTTGAACCAAGACTTTTTAGATGCCTTATTGATTCTGAGATGTCTCGCATCCATCATTTCTCGGTGGACCATTCTCCCTGTGTCACGTTCAGTCACCACAAAACCGAAGAACAGGCCACACCCATTAGAATCTGAATGTCTGCGAGAAAGGAGTTTTTTAAACCATGCCAACATATATTCATCATAACCATGAAGTGCGCTAGTTCCAAGCACCCTTGGCTGCAGAGGTAATCGCGTCGCGACTTTCGTAAACAGCCGCGCCGCAATAACATATGGACACCTCTATTAATTGCTTGTGCCCTCTGCGAGAACTAAAGTTAAGTGGTCAATAGTACTTGACCACTACAATAACAGCATTCATGTAAGTTAACGTCGAACATACATGTAATGTATACAAGCCAAGGAGTTGGCCATGACGATATCTCCTTCGCAATAAATATGTAATGCTTTAGGGTGTCTGTCTACTATCACCTAATGCAAATACATAATTAGACCTGGTTCACATATTTAAAGTGTTTTTAGATAATAAGTTCAATTCGTTCATGAATAAGTTAATTATCAGGTGCTGCACTTCTCGCTGTCATCGGCAAAGATATCATATTCTTGCATTTTTACTCACATGTGGATTACTTCCAAGAAAGGCTAATTAACACTAAAGCTGGAGTTTGAACACTGCAGCAATTGGCATTACACACAATTAAATAGATTCACCAGGATTCTAATCTTGACACGCCTGTTTTAGAAAAGACATCAATTATCAGGAAGATTGATGTTATGCAATTGAGAAATACCTAGGCTAGATAGCACGCAATTAGACATTGTTAAACCACTTATCAGTGGATAACTACACTTCATCGTATACCGCAGCTGATTGACTTCAAATTCATCGTGTTTGTTGCGTATCATCCAAAAAAAGCAAAAGGCAATCGCTAAAGTATCGACTTCATCAAATGTGTTTGTTGATTATTGCCTAAAAAGATTATTTCTAGGAATCGTCATCAGCTAAGGAGAAACCTCGCATGGCTAGGTATAGAACAAGCAAATCAATTCTAGCAACTGTATTGCTTATATTAAGTCACAACGCTTTCAGTGCCGTAGCCACGCCCACGCTGGGGACTAATCTTTCGGATATCAATAACTTTGACGCTGTGCGCCCTTTCAAGGACCTCATGAAATCGGCGCATAGATGGCTGCCCCAATGCGACTATGGGTGCGCAAATAGCTGGGACACGGGTGAAGCTATAAGCTTGGATGCAGAAGGTTGGCCTACATCAATTCCGGTGCCGGTGACGGATGTAAATAGTCCGAGGAAAGTTTCAAAAAACTGGGCACTCTCAAGTGACTTCGAAGGAGAGCGCTATGTCGCATTGTATGAGGGAGAGGGCACGCTCAGCATCACGGGTAACAACGTGACAATGATTGAGTCGACCCCTGGACGGTATGTTGTGGACTTGCCCGACGGAAGACAAAACGCCTTGCTCCTAAGCATTAGAGGCACTGACCCTAACAATACTGGCAATTACATTCGCAATATCCGCTTCATTCCTGAGCGTTTCGAGAGTGATTATCAGGACCAACCATTTTACCCCGACTTCCTAAATACGATACGTCCCTATCACCTAATACGTTTTATGGATTGGATGAACACCAATCTAACCACTTTAAGCACCTGGGATAATCGTTCTAAGCTCACCGATGTGAGTTACCGAACTCACGCGGGTGTACCCCTTGAAATAATGATAAAGCTGGTCAATGTGCTCGATCAGCACGCCTGGTTTACGTTGCCCCACATGGCCGACGATAACTTTGTGCGTGAATTCGCAAGGCTCACTTTGAAGAATCTCGATTCCGATCAAAAAGCCTATGTGGAGTATTCCAACGAAGTCTGGAACCGCTCATTTCCTCAATCATCCTGGGCGCTGAATCAGGCTAAGCAGGCGTGGCCTAATGCTCAGTTGTGGGATTGGTCCTTCATTTCGAACTGGGTCGGAAAGAGAACGTCTGAAATTTGCGAGATCTGGAAAAGCGAATGGGGCACCGAGAGTGACCGCGTCGTTTGTGTGATGGGTGCTCAGGCCAATGGTATCGAGGCTGGCAGAGAGTTACTCGCCTGCTCACTCTGGAGTGAAGCACCTTGTGACTCCAGTCACGGTATAGATGCGATTGCAATCGCGCCCTATTTCGCCGGCAACTACGGACATCCTAATACTGTAAATACCATAGAAACCTGGACCCAACAGCCTGATGGCGGGCTCGACTGGATGTTTGAGGAGATCAATAGTGGCGCTCATCTGGGGTGGGGGGCAACTGGATTTGACCAGGCATTCAGGACGATGGATGAATACGCGGTACTGGGTAGCACCTATGGCCTGCCAATCATCTCCTACGAAGGCGGGCAGCACATGGTCGGCATATTCGGTGCTGAGAACAACACGGCCGTTACCGGGCTTTTTCATGCTACAAATCGAGACCCGCGCATGGGTACGGCCTATACGCACTACTTAGACACCTGGAGGACCAAGACCAATGGTGGTCTATTTGTGCATTTCAATGCAATTGGCACTTACAGCAAATGGGGCAGTTGGGGAGCACTGGAATCCTCAAAACAGACTAGTTCGCCCAAACATGATGCGCTGATGGCCTACCTGAATAATACGCCAGGAATAGCGGATGTCGATTATGACGGCGTAGCGGATGCAACGGATAACTGCCTTAACGTCTATAACCCAAACCAAGCTGATACAGATGGCGACGGAGTCGGTGACGCTTGTGATACATCGACGGATGCCGATGGAGACGGTGTGGCTGACGACGTGGATAACTGCCCGGCAGTCGCTAACTCAGGGCAAGCTGACACGGATGGCGATGGTATCGGTGACGCTTGTGATACACCGACAGATACCGATGGAGATGGTGTGGCTGACGACGTGGATAACTGCCCGGCAGTCGCTAACTCAGGTCAAGCTGACACGGATGGCGATGGTATCGGTGACGCTTGTGACTCACTTACAGATACCGATGGTGATAGCGTAGCAGATGCAACGGATAACTGCCCGGCAGTCGCTAACTCAGGCCAAGCTGACACGGATGGCGATGGTATCGGTGACGCTTGTGATTCACTTACGGATACCGATGGTGATGGCGTAGCAGATGCAACGGATAACTGCCCGGCAGTCGCTAACTCAGGTCAAGCTGACACGGATGGCGATGGTATCGGTGACGCTTGTGATTCACTTACGGATACCGATGGTGATGGCGTAGCAGATGCAACGGATAACTGCCCGGCAGTCGCTAACTCAGGCCAAGCTGACACGGATGGCGATGGTCTGGGTGACGCCTGTGATTCGTCGACGGGTTCCGATGGAGACGAAGAGGAGACCACACCACCACCTGTCGATGAGGAGGATGAAGAGGAGACCACACCTCCACCTGTATATGTTACCCCTTCATTTAAAACTGTGCAGTTATATCAGGACAATATATTAATTACGGAGTCTAATTTCGAACTAAATAAAGAAGTCACTGTAAATATTGAACTCCTTGATGGAATGCCTGGGTTTGATTTCTGGATCAATAACCGTTTTGGCGCTAAAGGTGGTAGATGGGAGAATGTTAAAAGTGATCAACATACTGCTACCTATACGTTTACGCCTACAGCCATAGGAAATTATAAACTATGGATCGAATTTACAGATGAGAATTCTAATAATGAATATTATAAGGCCATTGAATATAGTGTTTCTACTGCACCAGCAGTAGAGGATTCAGGCGGTACAGTGGACCCAGTTGTATACGTTTCCCCCTCATTCAAATCTGTGCGGTTGTATCAAAACAATTCATTAATTACAGATACTGATTTTGAAGTAAATAAAGAGGTCACTGTATATATTGAACTCCTTGATGGAATGCCTGGATTTGATTTCTGGATTAATAACCGATATGGCGCACAAGGCGGTAGATGGGAGAATGTGAAAAGTGATCAACATACTGCCACCTATACGTTTACACCTACAACCATAGGTAATTATAACCTATGGATCGAATTTACAGATGCGAATTCTAATAAAGAATATTATAAGACCGTTGCATATAGTGTCTCAGCTGCACCAGTAGTAGAGGATTCAGGCGGTACAGTGGATCCAGTTGTATACGCAGCCCCTACCTTTAAATCCGTGGAGCTATATCAAGACAACACATTAATTACGGACGCTAATTTTGAAGTAGATAAAGAGGTTTCTGTCAATATTGAACTTCTTGATGGAATGCCTGGCTTTGATTTCTGGATCAATAACCGATATGGCGCTCAAAGTGGTAGATGGGAGAATGTGAAAAGTGATCAACAAACTGCCACCTATACGTTTACGCCTACAAACATAGGAAGTTATAACCTATGGATCGAATTTACAGATGCGAATTCAAGTGATGAATACTATAAGACCATTGCATATAGTGTCTCTGCTGCATCACCAGTAGATAATTCAGGCGACACAGACCCTGTACTCCCAGATCCCCCCACCCCCGACCCTAACCAACCAGCATCCCCAAGTTTTGATTTCACTGCGCTGTTGGGTGGTAATGGAATGGAGCGTGTCCAGGGAACATACATAGACGCCCAGGGATATATTTATCTTGCAGGACAAACAGGCTCAAGGGGTCTTGCAGTTGGCGATGTCTTCCAGGCAACAAAACCAACCTATAACGAAACAAGTTACGCGAATGATTATGAAAGCTCTGAGGGTTTTATCGCCAAACTCAGCCAGGATGGTAAACAGATTATTTGGCTGACTTACTTTGGCGGTTCAAAACGAGATGCACTCTATGCAGTGCGAACCGACAGTGCTGGAAATGTCTACGTCGTAGGTAGCACGGGCTCTCCTGACTTTCCAACCAAGGGGAGTTTTCCGAATAATTACCTGAAGGGACAACCTGCGACAAACGCATTACTAGACGTCTTTGTTGCCAAGCTTGACCCAAATGGTAAAAATCTTATTTGGTCAAATTTAATTGGTGGGACAACAGGCAAAGAAGAGTCACCCAGAGGCTCAATACTCATTGATGAACAACGCAATAGAATTTACGTTTCTGGCGTTACAACATCCCGCGACTTCCCAACCACAGTAGGTGTATATCAACCACAATTTAATGCTAATCAGGAAGCTTTCATATTTGCTTTAGATATGGATGGATCATCACTGGTTGCATCCACATTTGTGGGTGGATCCGGTGGAGACTATGCAGCTTCTGGCATTGTGCAAAATCCTCTTGACGGATCGGTCTATATTTCAGGTGTCACCAACTCATCAGATCTGATTCCAAGCAGCGCCCTTGGGTACCAGGCCAATTTTAGAAGTTCAAATAAAGACCCGAACGCGAACATATGGAGTAATGGTGATGGATTCATCATTCGGCTTGATAAGGATCTCAAGTCTATTATCAGTGGAACCTATATAGGTGGCTCTGGTTCTGATGCAGTTTCGCATAACCAGGGAATTTCCATCAACAGTAAAGGTGAACCTGTTGTTGCCATTAGTTCGAATTCAAGTGACCTTTTCAGTGGTGCTGCTGTACCTGGATTCGATAAGACCTTTAATGGATCTGCTGACGGTGCCTTGGCCATATTCTCACCTGATTTAACAACATTAGTCGCCGGTACTTATATCGGTGGATCAGGTGATGAAGAACTACATGGTGTAGCAGTGGGCCCAAATGATCGGGTTTTTGTAACCGGCGGAACAACGAGTAACGACTTTCCTATCCTGATTCCGGCGGCCGATCAAGCTAACAACAATGTCTCTACCAGCAAAGGTTCCGGCCAGTATGCAACTGTCTCTATTTTCTCCGAAGACTTAAGTAATCAAGTCTACATGGGGCTCCTTGGCGGGCCTGTATACAATGGAGAATCGCAGCGAGGACGTAGTTTTGCTGTTGGTGCCAACAAGGCAGTGGTAGGCGGAACGACGGGTTCTAGTGCGTTTCCAAATGACGGCTATTTCACGAATACTTTTGGCAATGGTAGAAGAAGTGCGTTTGTTGGGATCATGAGTATTGATTAACAGGGCAAATACTTAAAAAGAAAGTAGGGGACGTAGCGATTATTAGTGATCAGCAATCATTTTTTACGAGGCATGCCACGCTCTTGTTTAGAAAGCTTGATCATAAATCTAATGGCTACGTCCCTTTAATCTGCGGGTAAATCCTAGAGAACCTCTGATCAATTCGTGAACTCGCATCTTGACCCTAAAATGTCCGGTTTTAGCGTTATAATCTTTGCACTCGCATCTTGCCCCTTAAAATGTCCTTTTTTGCGTTATAAATCTTCGCAAGCCTGCTATTACATGCGATCTGTGCCTTGAACCTGAATATTTTAGGGCACAATCTGCTTCGTCCAGAATATATCAGAGATTCCCTAAAGTTTTCAGCTAACCGAGCGATAGTAATTCTTAATTATTGGTCTATTAGGTCTTATTGCCTTAGTTACCCGTTTACTTTTTTATAGAAAAATAATTCTTAAAGATAGAGATATGCAGTACAGGTCCTTTCTATTTATTGTTGAGCCATGCCAATGGTAAGACGTGGTTAACCAGGCATTTTAAACAATACACCAACACCTCTACAGGTCAGTCGTGCGTTCACGATTATAGTAATTAATCTGTCAAATTATCGTGTTTGATATTACCGATAAGAATTAAAAATGTGAATCACAAAAAAGTAAAGAGAGAGTCGCGATGGATGTTCCCCCTCTAAATCAATTCCTGAAAATCACCACCCTTTTACTACTAATTACGCTCTCAGCTTGCAGGAACGATGGCACGAATGGCCAGAATGCCCTAGTTAATCAGAGCAACGAACCAGCAGGGGCTACCTGTGCGTATGGCGGAGTCCGGATTGATGCCGGCATCGATGACGATGGCAATGGCATTCTCGAAGAAACCGAAGTCGACACTACTGAAGTGGTGTGTAACGGCAGCTATGGCTCTGATGGTGCCGATGGACTCAGTGCCCTGGTGAACCAGAGCACCGAGGCAGTGGGGCCTACCTGTCCCAATGGCGGCATCCGATTAGATATCGGCATTGATGATAACGGCAATGGTGTTCTCGAAAACAGTGAAATCGACACCACTTCTGTAGTATGTAATGGCAGTGATGGGACTGATGGGGTTGATGGTACCAATGGGGTTGATGTTACTAACGGTGTTGATGGTACGGATGGTGCCGATGGACTCAATGCCCTGGTGAACCAAAGCACCGAGGCAGCAGGTGTTAACTGCACCTATGGCGGCATCCGATTTGATGTCGGTATCGACAATAACCCAACCAATGGTAGCCTTGATCCGGCCGAAATCACGTCAACACAATATATCTGTGACGCCCAGAACCCCCTGTCGGAAAATGCACGTCTGGACGACATCCGACTAAGTGTGAGCGAACTTGATCAAGTGTTTCAGTCGAGCCTGTTGGATTACACTGCCACAGTAAATTTTCTCTCCACAGGGTTACGCATTACCGCTTTCACAGAAGATGAGAATGCTAGCATGAGCATTGATGGTGTCACGACTGTTTCGGGTGAAGAGAGTGCCTGGATTGAGCTAGCCGAGGGCGCTAACAGCGTGGTGATCGCGGTGACCGCCGAAGATGGTAGCAGCACACGTAGTTATAATCTCAGCATCTTCAGACAGAGCCTGCAAACCCTTCTTAAGCGTGCCAAAGTGACGACAGCTGATGGCGAGGCTGGCGACTGGTTGGGTTACAGCGTTTCGCTCTCTGAGGATACCCTGGCGGTGGGAGCCTATGGCGTCGACGGCAACGGTTCAAATTCAGGAGCGGTCTATGTCTTTACCCGCATTGGCGGCGTGTGGTATCAGCAAGCTAAACTTTATGGTGCAGACAGCACCACAGATGACAACTTTGGCTGGAGCGTATCCCTGTCAGGAGACAGCCTGGCAGTGGGAGCATTCCTTGATGATGACCTAGGCTCTGCTTCTGGGTCGGTCTATATATTTAATCGCAGTGGCGGGGTGTGGAGCCAGCAGGACAAGATTACGGCTGCGGATGGTGCGGCTGACGATAAGTTCGGCTATCAGGTATCGCTATTCGGGGATAGCCTCGCCGTGGGATCCTCCGGTGATGACGATAACGGCTCTGATTCCGGATCGACCTACGTCTTCACCCGTACTAACGGAGTATGGAGTCAGCAGGCCAAGCTGACCCCTGCGGATGGGGCGGCTGGCGACGAATTTGGATTTAGCGTCTCACTATATGAAGATAGCCTCGCCGCGTCGGCTCATCTTAATGACCATGATGGCAGCACAAGTCCTGGGGCAGTCTATGTGTTTACCCGAAGCGGCACAGTGTGGACTGAACAGGCAAAGCTGACGGCGTTGGATGCAGCGGGCTGGGACCTTTTTGGTTATAGTGTCTCTCTGTTCGAGGACAGCCTTGCGGTAGGGGCCCTTTTTGAAGACGCCAATGGCTTAGTAGACTCAGGGTCGGCCTACGTGTTTACTCGCAGTGGCGGTGTATGGAGTCAGCAGCAAAAACTAACAGCTTCGGACGGCGCGGCCGACGACACCTTTGGGGTCAGTGTCTCAATGTCAAAGGATGGCTTAGCAGTGGGAGCCCGGAGTAATGACGTCATCGGTGCTGATTCAGGGGCTGCTTACTTATTTACACGCAGTAGCGGTGTGTGGACTCAACGGGCCATATGGACCCCAGACGATAGCGCGGCGGGGGACTACTTCGGTAATAGCGTTTCACTCTCTGCGGATAGTCTCGCTGTGGGAGCCTATTTGGATGACGACAATGGTACAGACTCAGGGTCGGTCTATATCGCGCAGTAAATAAGCGCGGCGAAGGTTATGCGCCAAGCCTTGGAATTGGGTAACTTTGTCAAAGCGCTGCGATCTGAGAAGTCCATAGCAGACTTCTCAGGCCTTCTCAAAGATGGATAGAGTATAAGAAGGATAGACACTGCCTTCTTGATTAAGTGCGTAGCAATGGTGCAATAAAGAGTAAACCAGGACAGGCATTATTTGAAGGGAGATAACAAGCCTCCCAGCTTCCATTTTGTTCTATCGAGATGAAATTATGACGATTATCGACTAAATCAGTTGATTTAACCGATTAACAATCTAAAGATTGAGAGCGTTGAATGTGTAGTGGCCAATAATACTTAACCACTACATTGGAGACAGAGCCAGTCAGAATAGATTCAGTTTTCTGCGTACGCTTCCGAGCATGAAGAAGAGCAGTAGCAGACCACTGAGTATTGCCAGGAACTCTATCAGCTCAGGGGGTTCCTGTGATGACAGTACCTCAACCGGTATGTTGAATGCGGTGACTGCACTATCCGTTGCCAGTCCAATCAGGATACTGGAAAGGGAGATTCCCAGCAGATAGATCACCAGGGTTCTAACCCCCATCTCCCGATGTATCACACCGATGGTGGCCAGGTTGGTGGCAGGTCCTGCAAGCAGGAAGACGAGTACGGTACCGGGTGAGATACCGGCCAGAATCATTGCAGCAGCCAAAGGGGTGGAAGCGGTGGCACAGATGTACATGGGAATGCCGACCAGCAGCATCATCAACATGGCCGGGAGTCCGCTGCCCCAACTGGACAGGCTCTCTGTTGGAATGTAACTCATCACCAGGGCTGCCAGGATCAGGCCAGCAATCAGCCACAAGCCGATATCGTCGAGGATAGCAGTGAACGCATATTTGAGTCCTGCAACGCTGCGCTGCCAGATACCCTCATTTTTCTCTCTGTCTACTGCACAGCAGGCTCCTTCGCTACAACCAGAAGCAGTTGAGTCGATGACTGGTAGGATGTTGGATGGTTGTTTAATCTCCTGCTGCGAGTCGAAGAGGTTGTTGAGCAGTCCGGTGAAGAGTGCGCTGACGACTGCCGCCACCGGTCGCAATAGGGCCATGAAGGGACCCAGAAGGGCGTAGGTGATGGCGATGGAGTCGGGGCCGGTCTCTGGTGTGGAGATCATGAAAGAGACCGTAGCGCTTTTTGATGCACCACTCCGACGCAGAGCCATTGCAGCGGGTAATACGCCACAGGAGCAGAGGGGGAGCGGGGCACCGATGAGAGAGGCTTTGATAACAGGTAGAAAGCGGCCCTGACCAAGTTTCTGTTGCAACATGCCTGGGGGAAGCCATGCTTTAAGCAGTCCAGCCATTACGAGTCCCAGCAGCAGCCAGGGTGCAGCTTCGAGATAGAGATCGAATAGATTGTGGAGCAAGCTCATATATATTTAACCTGATCACACGGATTCAGGTTTAAGATCAGAAAACTTCAATTACAGGCTTTATCTGGACGGTTTCTATTGTTCATTCTTACTATCCTATGCTCAACTTGCTATCTGGAAAACCCCAATATTTTTAAGAGAAATAGAAAGGGGATTGTAAGACCGTGCTGTTGGTTAATAACAATATAAGATCGAATATGGATGATCTAATTTAACCATGATTGGTGGGGCATGGCCCCACCCTACGCCTTGGATATTTGCTGGGTGGGGCCATGACCCACCTAGATGTGCTGAAAATCAAAGCAAGTACTTTGCTGTTCAATTGCAATGATTGCTGTTTTTACCGGACAGGTTGCAGCGAAAAAATAGCATTGGAGACAGTACACTAGGAAGTGTGCTTAGCATGTCTCCTGTCGTCTCCTCTGAGTGCAAGAAGAATCAGTATCAGGCCGCCAGCAATGAATGGCAGGCTGAGTAACTGTCCGGTGCTTAACCAGACATCACTGTCATAAGCCGCCTGTTTGGTTTTTACGAATTCGACCATAAATCTGGTACTGAAAACTGCCACCAGAAAGAGACCGAAAATCAGACCATCCTTAACCTTTTGTCCCATGCGTCTGTAGAACATTATCAGGGCAACGAAAATCAAACCATAGGCGATTGCTTCGTAGAGCTGTGCCGGATGGCGGGGTATTTGATCGATACGTTCGAAAATGAATGCCCAGGGCAGGTTGGTTGGTGTGCCGTAGATTTCCGAATTGAATAGATTGCCCAAGCGAATCAGCATACCGACCAACGCAGTAGGGATGGCAAAATGATCGAGAAGCCAGAGGTAGGTTTCACCTGATTGTCGTTTATGGATGTAGAGGGCGAACAGTACACCGAGACCACCACCATGACTGGCCAATCCACCCTCCCAGAAGGCTAGAATTTTCAGTGGGTGACTCAAATAGTAGCCTGGATCGTAGAAGAGGCAGTGCCCCAATCGTGCGCCAGCAATGGTGGCGATGACCAGATAGACAGATAGACGTTCCAGGTGTTGGGTCTCCCGCCCTTCATTTTGGTAGATCCAATGAATGGTCTGGTAACCCAGTAGATAGGCAAGGGCAAAGAGCGCGCCATACCAGCGGATTTCCAAGCCGGCAAAAGAGATTAACGTAGGGTCTGTATTCCAAACGATAAAATCGACAGCTTGTTGTTCCATTTCGGGATCTTCCTGGCGGGTAACTTCAAGCGGTGAATTCTAATCAATTGACGCCACTATTGGCAGTGGTTTTTTTGTGACCTGGTTGTTATCAAGAGCGCTGCCATTCCCTGGTAGGAGGAGCGGCAATCTGTTTCAGTTTTCCCTCAGACAACTGGATTGAAGGCGGTCAAGCTGTCTAGCATTGCTGCATTACCCAGACTGGTGCCGAACAGTGAGCTGAACTGCCCCTGTTCACCATGCAGGGCGAGGTAGTTGAGCGCTACGGTCAGTACCAACTGATTAACGTTATTGGCGGCAGGACTTGAACCATTGTCCACTGCACCATCAGCGGTAAAATAGCCAATCTGCTGATGGATCAGTTGTTCATCTGCGGTGCCACCTGCAAGGGTTGGCTGACCGGCGGGGTTAAAGACCAGGAAGAAGGAGGCGGCTGTGGACTGGTTGTCACCCGTCCAGACACCCTTGCCTCTGCCATCGGCGGAGTTGTCCACTGAGCCATTGCTGGAGACAGATCCGTCACTGAAGACATACAGCATCAATGGTGTACCGATACGGGCAGCATATTCGATGCAGGCACCCATGCAGCGGCCAGCGCGTAGATCACGGACCTCACCCACAGCACGGTCACCTGTATGGTAGTCATAGCCACCCATGGTGACTGTACCTGCACCTGCATAGCCATTGATGACCAACTTCATTACCGAGGCAGTTTTACGAAACTCTCCATCACTATCGAACTCCTCCTGGGTGAAGATCGGGCCGATGATGTCGGTGTCTGCAGTGACATCCAGCGCTGCTGGATCACCATAACGGTCGACTAAGTCTGCACTCTTAACATAGCCGCAACGAACCAATTCCTTGACGACATCATCTGTGGAGATACCGGTGTTGACGCTGTCGAGTTTCATGTCTGAGATGCGTTGAATCGCTTCCATTACTGCAACAGCATCAGACTGATCCAGCATGCCGACAAGCTTGCCTGTATCGACTAACCCAGTGGTGTCACTGGGGCGGTCAACTTTTGTCGGGCGAACAGAAGGATCAATCTGATCCGCTGGCGCCAGCGAGTTACCGCCAGAGTCGGAACTGCGAGAACCGATCAGAGTCAGCAGCTCTCCATCAGCGCCACAGCGGTTGATGGCATACATCGGATTGTGGGGGTTATTCGCGGTGTCATTTTCCGAACGTGCAGGAATGATCGCGCCATTGATACCGGCCCGGTTACCCACCGAAACCTTTTCCAGAATGCCGCGCAAAAAGGCACTGTCAGAATGGAAGGCAAGCCCCAATTCATTATTAATGAAGTCGCTCAAGCCTGTGTCCGGGTTGGTGATGGATGGCACCATATCACCTGGTAGTCCCAAGCGGTTATAGCCAGCAGTGGTGAGGAAATCGAGTTGTCCTCCCTGTCGTCCCGAAAGAACATTGGAACCGGCGATATTAGCCCCGCCAGCCAGATCGAAACAGATGAACGGGATCTTGCCGCCACCCAGTGTGTCTATGCCGCAGGAGGTTTTGAGGGTTTCCAGATCTGAAGATAGCGCTGCCTTGGCCTCCCTCGGATTAGCAAACAGTCCGAACAGAGAGGGCGTGGTAACTGCCCCAAGTCCGGCCATAAAGCCTTGACGGATAAAATCCCGCCGTGTCACTGGGCGGGCATGATCGGGATGCAGCAGGGGAGCATCCGGCGAGAGGTTTTTCACTTTTCTACGCATAATCTATCTTTCCGTCTGGTATCTTCAGTCCGCGCGTCACACGCTTTCGTCTGGTATCACTGCAGTAGCACCACTGCGCTGCCCAGCAGTGAGGCACAGGCAGCCTTAGTGGCTTTTTCCGTACGGTCTGCTGCACATTGTCCACTACAGCGTGCCAGGCCAACGCTGCCGGTCAATAGTGTCATTAACTCACTCTCAACCATTGCGGGGTCAGGTTGGGTGGCCAGGTTTTCACCCATGAAATTAACGATCAACGGTGTCACCACCTGACTTTGCCAAGTGGCTGTGGCGATATCATTGGCGTTGGTGTTGAAGTCGAACCCTGGGAAGAAGCTGGATCGTAGTGCAGTATCATCGACCATGGCACTGCAATACTCTATCGCCAGTTGCGAGACAGCGACCTGATGGGAGGAGAGGAACCCATTGATGTTCTCTGCCGAGGGCAGCTGCTCTTTGATCGTAGTGTAGGTGGTCTGAACTGCACTGAGGGACTGACTTACACCTGTGAGTGAGGCCATGGTGGCATTGATTTCATCGAAAGTACGTAATCCCACTGTGGATGCTGGTTCAGCATCAGCGGGGGTACCAGGTGGAACCACTTCGGGCTCGACATAGACATTGGTTTGGTCACCCAGTGTTTCGAAAGTCAGGAAGAACTGATCGCTCTCTGCGCCTTTTTCAGAGGCAATCGTGGTGCCTATATTCGAAAGTAACTGACCATTTACCGTATATTCTGAGTCATTGATTGTCATGTCGAGCGAAGCATAGGCCTGGCCGATTGCCGCTTCCTTGCCATTGATGCCGATGCGCATGCCTTGCAGTGGGATCGATCCCGGTAAAACGCTGTCATCGAGGCTGATGAATTTGGGTTGGCGGAACAGGTAGCTGTAGTTGTCGTACTGGCTGACCTCGAACATCACATAGCTTTGAGGCAGATTGACCACGTCGCTGACATTGAAGAGTAGAAAATACTTTTCGCCGACACCGGCTTCAAAGTTCTGCTGAATCTGCGCTTCGGTCAAAGCCCTGTTGTGAATGGCAAGCAGGCGAACCTTTCCTGCCCAGGGGCGATCGCTGGAAGCTTCATTACCCAGTACCAGGGCATAGGTGTCGTCCCAGTCATTGAGGTTGCCTGGTGCAGTCTCATCCAGATCATCGGTGAATAAGCCGTTGACGTAGAGTCTGCGTCCATTTTCTGGATCGAAAGTGGCAACAACATGTTGTTCAGTGGCCTGTAGATCCTCATCGTCATCTGAAGTGGAGTGGCCGGGTTCGCCGTTACCATCTGTGGTACTTGAGCGATGCAGGAAGTTGTAGTTATAGAGGGTTTGACCAAGCGTGAAATTGCGGTCGTTGATTCCCGCTGAATAGCTGATGATTCTCGCTGGACCTTCCTGGGTGACATTGGCTGGAACTACCCAGGCTTCTATCGTGTATTCACCCGTCGCCTGAATCAACTGGCTCAGTTTTCGGCTGTCACCGGTACTGCCCTGAGCCTTGCCGGTTTTGAACTCCAGACCCCAGCCTTCCACCCAAGTGGTGTCACCACTGAGGGTAAGATTGGCTGCCGGATCCACGCCACTGGTGTCGTAGGCGGTGCTGCCACTGCCGGTCTTGAACTCATACAGGGCGACGATGTCGTTCTCCTGACGGCTGCCACCACTGGCTACCGTACCTTCAGGCAGGGTCAATGCCCGACTGACGACCAGGTCAGGATCAACCGGTGTCGGAGAGATATTGTTGGCCATATTGGTGATGGCTGTCTCCATCTCCTGGGCATTGCTTGGGCAATCATCCCAGCAGTTATGCAGCTCTATAAGACGCTGTACCAGGCGGGAGTTGTTGGGGGTGTCGAGGTCGATGGAGTTCTTCACTGCCGCGTAGGCGGTCTCTACATCTGGGGCTGCGAAATAGGGGGATTGTGGTGAGGCGGCATCCTCTACATGACACTCGGAGCAGTAATCAGTCAACAGGGGATGGACATTACTTGAGAACAGGCTTGAATCGTCAGGAAAGGTCTTGCTTTCGCCGACTACGTTTTCTGGTGGTGCTTCGAGTTCTATCTGTCTGCCAGCGCTGGCGCCATCACCAACCCAGGATTCGATATAGTTGGTAATGATCGTGGCGCAGGCGCTGTCACTGGCTTCCCAGCAGTTATGCCCATTGGCAACTTTTGTTACCAGGGATGATTCGTCGGGTTCAGAGCGATTGATGTAGCCATTGACCGATTCGTAGGCCTGATTGACATCATCTTCCCGAACAAACACTGGGGCTTGTCCGCCCGTGTTGTGACAGGCGCCGCAGCGGTTCTGTGCTCGCAAGGGTTCCCATAGGCTGACCCTGAAACCCTGTATATCACTGGTACGTGCGGCGGGGCCGCTGTAAGTGCTCGAATTGACAGTGGTCTCTTGCTGAGACTCGTTCGAGACGCCATCCTGACAAGCCGGCAGTCCACTGAGCAAAAGTACGGGTAAGAGCAGCCAGATATTGCCGCGACTCCATTTTAGAAATTTGTTGTATCCGTTATGTATGTTCACTGATCAGTCTCCCGCACAATAGACGGCCGCTTCCGCGAACACATTTTTCATGTTGTAACCGGATTTAAAGCTGCTGGTAATTTCAGCAATCTTGTTATGGTCGGCTCCATCCACAGGAGAGCGTAGACAGACTGCCTGAAAGGCCTTGGTAACCTGACACTCTGCAAAGGCATGGCTATTGGCCAGCTCCTCCCCCATCGATTTTGCCCCATAGCCCGATCCAGGCAGAGTGGAATCCCAGCCGAGAATGGAGTTGGGTCCTTCACGCCAGTAGTTGTCCCACTCGTCGTCAGGTGTGGCGAACCCATCCTTGAAGACAGAGCTGTTGATCAGATACTTAGGCTGCACATTGCCGGGGGTGTAGGAGAGGCGGCCGGTCTCCATGTCATCTGTATATTCGTAGTTGTAGTAGGCGTAGGCCTGGCCCAATGGCTCCATACCGGCATGGCACCCGACACAGTTGTTGAAATATACCCGGCTGTCACCACCAGGACTGCGTGATGCATCCTGACGGACCCGGTCACTGGGGCGGGTAGGGTCCTTTATCTGCTCCAGATCCCTGCAGAGATGGTTGAGCATGGTGAAGCTGAACATTGCCCGATTGGTGCCATCGATAAAGAAGGCCCGGGCGGCGGCGCGGGTGGTGATCACGCCAGCGGTACCTTCCGGTGGCAGGCCGGTTACGCTGGATTGGGTTTGTCTCTGCAAGGCTTGTTTGAGGTCTATGCCCTGAGTCTCCATCGCCTCGTAGTGGTCGTTGTTATCGTTGGAGTAGGCGGGGCTGCTGCTACCGGTGTAGATGATGTCGGCTGACAGCAGTTGGTTGAAGGGCACCTCGTCACGCACCATACCAATGACGGTAGCGCTGTAGTCGTTGAGTGGGGCAAAGGGGGTCTGCTCCTCGTTGGTCCAGGGTGTCGCCCAGTTTTTCAGGGTCACGTTGTAGAAATCGGGGTGTTCGATTGCCAGCATGGCTGCTGCCAGAGGGTCGTTGTTCTCAATTTCGGTGACCATCTCTGCCAGGGTCTCAGCACTGGGTGGTACACCGGCAATACGGTCATGCATGCGTTTTGCCTGTTCCCGCGGCCCAGACATGGCGGGTAGTGCAAACAAGAGTGCAAGGCTCAGTGTGAGCACTTTGGTAGCTAAACAGCCATAATTGCACTGGGGAGTGGATGGGTGTTTTCCCGACATGATTTCTCGCCCTCTGAATCCCTATTCACCACATCGCCGGAAATAGATTCCCCGGCAGATTGGAACCTTATCTCCCTCTTCTATATCAGTCGTTATTTTTGTCAATCCAAAGTCATGGATTCGTGACTTTTGTTTGTTCAGGTTGTGAACTTGAGCACTGATTAGTGTTTTCGATAGGGTAGACTCTCAAGTCCATGATTTTATTAGCCGATAGCAGAATTCAACTTTATTCAATAAGAGGCTCTATCTGAGCTGCAGCTATCGGATGTTGAGGGAACAGACTGTTCATGAAACCAGTTAACCGCAAGGCATTTCTGAGCCTTATCTATGCGCTCTCAATAGCCCTTGTGCTAGTGAGTTGTGGTGGTGGAGAGAGCCAAGATCCTGATCCTGTGGTCGTCGATTATCCCATTGCCTATGTCAAGCGACCTGTTACCGAAGAGAGCAATACCGATATTCGGGTCAGTCAGGCCACCGAAATCGGTGGTGATCTCTATCTGAAGGACTATGCTGCCGCAGGTGCGGATGAGGTCAATATCACCGGTTCGGTCACTGGTGGTGAAGGTGATGTGCAGGATGTTTCGGTCTCTTTCGATGGCACCAAACTGCTGTTTTCTCTGAGGCTGCCACTGATCGAGGATGCTGAACCGGAAGATCAGCCTACCTGGAACATCTGGGAGTATGACATTCCCTCAGCAAATCTACGGCGAATCGTGGTATCGGATATCACTGCAGAGGATGGTCACGACCGTTTTCCCCACTATCTGCCCGATGGACGCATCGTCTTCTCCTCCACTCGACAGCGTCAGGCCAAAGCGCGCTTATTGGATGAGGGAAAGCCTCAATATCTGGCCATGGAAAGATCTGTGGATGAGCCCGCCATGGTGCTGCATGTGATGAACGATGATGGCACCAGCATCAATCAGATCTCCTTCAATCGCAGCCATGACTTCTCCCCGAGTGTATTGACCAGTGGTCAGATTGTCTTCAGTCGCTGGGACAATGCGGATGGTAATAACGCGATCCATCTCTATCGAATCAACCCAGATGGCACAGAGCTGGAGTTGCTCTACGGATTGAACAGTCATGACACTGGTACGGATGGCAGCACGATACAGTTTATGCGGCCCCAGGAGATGCCGGACGGTCGTATCATGAGCTTGATCCAACCCTTTGATGGCACCCTGGCAGGTGGGGCGCTGATCTTCATCGATAGCGAAACCTATTTCGACAACGAACTGGCCACCTGGGAGAACCAGGGGATGACCGGCCCGGCCCAGAGCAGTGCAACAAATCACCAGATTACCACTGACGGCAGCCTCACCATGGGCGGTCAGTTACGCAGTGCTCACCCGCTATTCGACAATACGGACCGGTTGTTGATCAGTTGGAGTCCCTGTCGCTTGATCGAAGATGAGCGAATTGTGCCTTGTAACGATGAGCGTCTGGTAAATCCTGATGCAGAGCCGGCGCCTCCTCTCTACAGTCTGTTCATCTACGATCCCTCAAAACAGACTCAGCTGCCGATCGTTAAACCGAAAGAGGGGGTGGTCTACACCGATGTAGTGGTCGCCGTAGAGCGTACAGAGCCCCTGATCATCCATGATAAGACAGCAGGTATAGATCTGGACCCCACTCTGGTTTCGGAAAAGGCCGGGTTGCTGCGAATTCGCAGTGTCTATGATCTGGATGGTGTCGATATCGCTGAACCGGATATTGCCACCCTCTCAGATCCAACACTGACATCTGCTGCTAATCGTCCAGCCCGTTTTCTGCGTCTGATCAAGCAGGTTACAATTCCGGATGATGATGTTTTAGAGTTTTCCAACAGCGCCTTTGGCAGCACGGCCCAATTCGGTATGCGAGAGGTTTTGGGATACGCCCCAATTGACCCTGATGGATCGGTACAGGTTAAAGTGCCTGCCAATGTGCCGATCAGCTTCAGTGTGCTCGATGCTGATGGCAGACGCACCAACGAGGTACACAGTTTCTGGCTACAGTTCCGTCCCGGTGAGGTTATTGAATGTGGTGGTTGCCATGAGGGTGACAGTCTATTGGCCCATGGCCGACTCACTGCTGCGCCTCCCAGTGTGAACAGCGGTAGCGTCGAAACAGGCCAACCCTTTCCCAATACCAATCCGGAACTCTGGACAGATGTGGGCGAGACCATGGCGCAGACACGTAACCGTCTGCAATGTACCGCAGCTGCCTGTGATCCGGACATGGACCTGGTATTCGTCGATGTCTGGAGCGATCCTGAAGTCAGACAAGTCGATGCGCCATTCTCATATCGTTATGCCGATCTGGATACCGCCTCTCCCCTGAACGACAGCCTCTGCAGCTCATCCTGGAATGATCTCTGTCGGGCAATGATTCACTATGAGCAGCATATTCATCCTCTTTGGGCGGTATCACGAACTGTATTGGATGGTGATGAGAATGTTGTAGAGGATCATACCTGCACCGTCTGTCATGATACGGATGATGCTGGAGAGACAGTGGTGCCCGACGCACAACTCGATCTCAGCGAGGGGGCATCGGAAGATGAACCCGAACACTTCAACGCCTATCATGAGCTGCTCTATCAAGACAACATGCAGGAGGTTGTGGATGGCATCCTGGTCGATCTGCTGGTGCCTGCAACCGATGAAAATGGCAATCAGCTCTATGAGACGGATGAGAACGGTGAATTAGTTCTTGATGGTGAAGGTAATCCGATCCCCTTGCCTGATGTTACTGTACCTGTGCCAGGTGGGGCCTCCATGGTTGCGGGTTCAGCCAACGAAAGCCGCTTTACCGAGGTCTTCGAGGCAGGCGGTGTGCATGCCGGATATCTCACTGATGCTGAACTCAAGCTTATTTATGAATGGCTTGATATCGGTGCACAGTACTACAATGACCCGTTTCTCGCTCCTGTGGATGACTGAAGTTTGCAACTGAATAGGTTTATTTCCCGTCTCTCGGCCTTAAGCTTTCTGCTAGGTCTGTTGCTGCCTGGTTTGAGCTGGGCAGATGATGATTCGCTACGTGTTCAGGTAATGGCGCCCTATATTGAGATGCATACCGGTCCTGGCGCTGTCTACCCTGTACACCAAGTGGCAGAGCGTGACGAGTGGGTGGTTATTTTAAAAAGGCGAACTGACTGGTTTCTAGTTGAGACCCGGCGGGGAAGGCAGGGTTGGGTGGTGATAGAAGAGATGCGCCAGACCCGCATGGAAGATGGTTATCCTTTGCCCCTTGTCGCCTATTCGAAGGATGATTTCAGGGATCGGACCTGGGAGTTCAGCTTCTATGGTGGCGATATGGAGGGAGCAGCTCTACTCGGACTCTATGCTGGTTACGCCTTCAACGAAAACCTCTCCAGTGAAATCAGTTTTTCTCAGGCCCTGGGGGATTTCTCCAGTGAATACCTGTTTGATGTGAATTTGGTGTCACAGCCCTTTCCTGAATGGACATTCAGTCCATTTTTTACCCTTGGGGGGGGAGTGATTCGTACCAATCCAAGCAGTACCCTGGTGGAGACAGAAGATCGAACTGACACCACTGCGCATGTTGGTGCCGGATTGAAGGTCTATCTGACCAGACGCTTTTTCCTGCGTGGTGAGTTTCGTCACTACGCTGTGTTTACAAGTCGTGATGACAATGAGGATTTTGACCAGTGGAAAATCGGACTCGGTTTCTTTTTCTGAGTACAGCAGCCCTGCTGGGTCTGTTTACGCTGTCAACCGGCCATGCGGAGGAGGGACTCCTTGGTGACAACCTAAGGGAAGAGTTGCTGGTCGAACCGGAGATAGCCCGCAGGGAGATCTCTGAACCCAATTTCGACGAAGAGGATTTCGAAATCGGCGCTTATGTCGGGTTGATGAATATCGAGGACTTTGGAACCAGTGCGGCCTACGGTCTACGCCTTGCATACCATGGTACAGAATCGATCTTTCTCGAGGCGGCAATCGGTACATCCGAAGCAAATGAAACCAGTTATGAACAGCTGAGTGGTGATGTGCAATTGCTCACCGACAGAGAACGAAAATTTACCTATTACAACCTCTCGGCTGGTTACAATATTCTCCCTGGAGAGGTGTTTCTCGGCGGTAAATATGCCTACAACAGCCAGTTCTATCTGATTGGTGGTATCGGCAGTACCCGCTTTGCCGGTGATGATGAATTTACTATCAATGTCGGGGCAGGATATCGGCTTTTGATCAACGACTGGCTGACCATCCATCTCGATGCCAGGGATCATATGTTTGACTCGGATCTGTTGGGTGAGAGCAAGACCACTCACAATTTTGAAATGACCGGCAGCCTGACCTTTTTCTTCTGAGGATAGATGACGTGAAGATGACTTTATTTGGTATATCGCGAAGCTTGAGATACACGATTCTGGGTGGTTTGCTGATGGCCTTTTGTGGCACGCTTCTGGCCGCCAGTGACGCAGTACCTGCGCCGAATTTCACCCTTAAAAGCCGCACTGGTGAAAACATCAAACTGAGCGAGCTTCGGGGTAGTGTGGTGATGGTCAATTTTTGGGCCTCCTGGTGCGGTCCCTGTCGTCAGGAGATGCCTATTTTGCAGCAGCTTTACGATCGCTATCACGATATGGGTTTCACATTGCTTGGTGTTAATGTGGATGAAGAACCGGCCCTGGCGGAGAAGATGCTTAAAGATATACCAGTCAATTTTCCTGTCTTATATGACAGTAATAACGTTGTCAGCAAGGAGTATCAGGTGAAAGCAATGCCCAGCACCTTTATGGTGGATCGGGACGGAAAAATCCGCTACCTGCATAAGGGCTATAAGCCAGGCTATGAAGACGATTATCAACAACAGATTCGCGCCCTGCTGAGAGAATGAGTCCTGTAGCCATGTCTAATTCATGTCGACTTCTAATGTTACTGCTGACCCTCTCTATATCGGGGTGTAGCATCGAGCCCTGGGTGCAGCCTTATGAAAGGGCTCATCTGGCTGATCCAATAATGAGTTTTGAACGGGACGCGATAGCCAATGGTTATCGACACCATGTTTACCAGACACGTGAAGCGGCCCGGGGCGCTGAAGGTGGTGGTGGCGGTGGATGCGGTTGTAACTAATATGAAAAAATTAACTGCTCTTCAAAGTCCAGGACGACAATGGTTGTTGATGGTCATGGCCGCAATACCTGGCTTTGGTCTGTTTGCCACAGTGCTGCCTGAAGATAGGGCCGATATCATGTACCACCGTTACGATGGCGGTGGGGTTGAAGTTGATGGCCCTTCGATTCTGGTGCGTAAATCTGTTAGTGACTCCCTCTCACTGAATGCCAACTACTATGTGGACTCAATCTCCAGCGCCTCTGTGGATGTGGTCTCTACCGCATCGCCTTATACCGAAGAGCGAACAGAGACCAGTCTGTCGATGGACTATCTGCATAACAAGACCCTGATGAGTCTGGCGTTAACTAAGAGTGACGAGAGTGACTACTTATCAGATACCGGCAGTTTCACTATCAGTCACGACATGTTTGGCGATCTGACAACGGTCTCATTGGGTTATTCGGTAGGTAATGACGACATCAGCCGCAATGGAGACCCTGATTTCGGAGAGAAAGTTAAGCGACAGAACTATCGGGTTGGCCTGAGCCAGATACTAACCAAGAACACCATTCTGGGTGTCGGCTGGGAGACCATTACCGATGAGGGTTATCTCAATAATCCCTATCGCTCCTATCGATACCTTGATCCCCTCGGCAGCGATGGCTTCAGTTATCTGCCGGAGATATACCCAAAAACCCGTACCAGTAACGCATTGGCGCTGAGGCTGAAATACTATCTTCCCTATAGGGCGGCTCTGAGTGGTGAATATCGCTACTTCAACGATACCTGGGGTATTGATGCCAATAATCTGGAGTTTGCCTATACCCATCCCTTCAAGGAGAAGTGGGTATTTGATATACGCTATCGCTACTATACCCAGGAAGGGGCTGATTTTTACAGCGATCTGTTCTCCCGGCGTGCGCCTCAGACCTATCTTGCCAGGGATAAGGAGTTGAGTAGCTTTCAGAGTCACACCATTGGTCTCTCTATGAGTTACGCGATCAAGCCAAATTTCTGGCAATTCATCGACCGTGGCAGTCTCAATCTGGCCTACGACTACATCCGTTTCGACTATGACGATTTCCGGGATCTGACTCGAGGCGGGGTGGTTGGTGAAGAGCCTTACTACTCCTTTTCGGCGAATGTCATCAAGGCTTATGTGTCGATCTGGTACTGAGGCCTTCAAGAAAGACCCAGGCAAGACAATTTGATGGATGCTTTTTGGTCGGTTCTGGTGGGGCGGGCACGCAACGGTTTTCTCTAAATCAACTTAGAAGACGTAGCCTGGATGAAGCGAAGCGGAATCCGGGGGGCAGGGATATCCCGGATTCCGCTTCGCTTCATCCAGGCTACATAATTGAGTCATGGAGTGCTTTTTCGTCACTTTGATGTGGTAATAGATATTCAAAGCATTGTCCGGCCATCTGGTGCCACCACAGGGGGGCAAGGTTATCCCGGATTCCGCTTCGCTCCATCCAGGCTACATAATGAGTCATGGAGTGCTTTTTCGTCACTTTGGTGTGGTAATAGACATTCAAAGCATTGTCCGGCCGTCTGATGCCACCACAGGGGGGCAAGGTTATCCCGGATTCCGCTTCGCTTCATCCAGGCTACATAATTGAGTCATGGAGTGCTTTTTCGTCACTTTGGTGTGGTAAGAGATATTCAAAGCAGTTGCCCGGCCATCTGATGCCACCACAGGGGGGCAGGGTTATCCCGGATTCCGCTTCGCTTCATCCAGGCTACATAATTGAGTCATGGAGTGCTATTTCGTCACTTTGGTGTGGTAATAGATATTCAAAGCAGTTGTCCGGCCATCTGGTGCCACCACAGGGGGGCAAGGTTATCCCGGATTCCGCTTCGCTTCATCCAGGCTACATAATTGAGTCATGGAGTGCTTTTTCGTCACTTTGGTGTGGTAAGAGATATTCAAAGCAGTTGCCCGGCCATCTGGTGCCACCACAGTAATGAAGACTTGTACGTTTCAATTCAATTACGTTTCAATGAATCACTGTTGAGTTTTTCGGGCAATTTCCTGCTCAGGCGGGATGTTGATCTGAAAACTGCTTCTGGACAGCACAAACCACTGATTATTACTCATATCTATGTCATAATCGGCGGCTGATTTTTTGCCCAGAGCTTGCTTAGGCGGCTTGGGCCAGTTTTCTTAACCCCTATTGAGAGGTTGATAACAATGAGTTTTTTTATTTCCGATGCGATGGCGGAAGCAAGCGCCACAACTGGTCAGGCCGATGCAATTACCGGATTACTGCCTTTGGTCATTTTTGGTGCGGTGCTCTATTTCCTGATGATCCGTCCGCAGATTAAACGTCAGAAAGAGCATAAGAAGTTGACCGATGCTCTGGCCAAAGGGGATGAGGTTGTGACTTCTGGCGGCGTTGCAGGCAGAATCTCTGATGTGGGTGAGAACTTTATCCTGGTTGAGGTTTCTGAAGGGACTGAAGTTAAAATTCGTCGTCAGGCGGTGGACACTGTGCTTCCCAAGGGTTCTCTGAAAGAGCTCTAGTCCAGGTCGTATCGATACGCATGGGCAGCCGGTCAGGCTGTCCCTATTTAATGGCATAACTTAAATTAGAAGACACAATGAACCAATATCCACTTTGGAAGAATCTAATGGTTCTGGTGGTGGTCCTGCTGGGCGCACTATTCGCCCTGCCTAACCTGTTTGGACAGGATCCCTCCATGGAGATCTCGGCAACCCGTAATGGGGTGATCGATGAAGCGGCCCAGAGTCGTGTCGAAGAGGCTCTGGAACAGTTGGGTATCACCGCTAAAGGCATTGAGATGCGTCAGCAGAAATTGCTGGTACGTTTCAACAGTTCAGAAGATCAACTCAAGGCAATGGACCAAATTACTGCCTCGCTGGGAGATAACTATACCCCGGCGTTGACACTTGCTCCCGATCTGCCCGACTGGTTAAGAGGGCTCGGAGCAGAACCTATGTATCTGGGTTTGGATCTGCGCGGTGGTATTCACGTTTTGATTGATGTCGACATGGAGTCTGCAATAGAGCAGGCGGCAGAGCGCTACAGTAGCGACATCCGTACCCTGTTGCGTGAAAAGAAGCTGAGATATGTCCGCATCAGTCGGGAAAACGACCAGGTATTTGTGAAGTTCAATACCGTAGAGAAACGCGCCGAAGCAGTTGAACTGATCGGTAATGAATTCCGCTCACTGAATGTGGAAGAGGTCGATGAAGCCGATGCTTTTCTGGTTATTGTCAGCATGTCTCCTGTTGAGAAACAGGATGTCCAGAAGTTTGCATTACAGCAGAATATAACCACCCTGCGAAATCGTGTTAATGCCTTGGGTGTCTCCGAGCCATCCATAACCCAACAGGGTATTCGACGCATTGTCGTACAACTGCCTGGTGCTCAGGATCCTGCCAAGTTAAAGGAGATTCTCGGTGCTACGGCAACCTTGGAGTATCGTCTGGCAGATACCGAACACAGTGTCGAGGATGCGGTTAACGGACGGGTTCCACCTGGGTCGAGTCTCTATCAAGAGCGTAATGGTCAACCGGTATTACTTAAGAAGCGGGTTATCGTAACCGGTAACCAGATCGTTGATGCCTCATCCGGTCTGGATCAGCAGTCAGGTTCACCAGCGGTGTTTGTCAGCCTGGATGGTGTAGGTGCAAAACGTATGCGCCGTATGACCAATGAGAACGTTGGTAAACCGATGGCTGTTGTGTTTATCGAGAATCGCACTACGACCCGCATGGTTGACGGCGAAGCGGTTAAGGTGAAGCGAAAGGTGGAGGAGGTCATCTCCATCGCGACTATTCGTGAGCCTTTTGGTAGACGTTTCCAAACTACTGGACTCGATAGTACAGAAGAGGCCCATGACCTGGCGCTGTTGCTACGAGCTGGTGCATTGGCTGCGCCAATCGAAATTGTCGAAGAGCGCACAATAGGTCCCAGCCTGGGACAAGATAGTATAGATCAGGGTTTTGCCTCGGTGATGATAGGTCTGGCTCTGGTGATGGTATTCATGGCAATCTACTACAAGGTGTTTGGTCTGGTAGCAGACATGGCCCTGTTAATGAACCTGGTGCTGATAGTCTCCATACTCTCGCTGTTACAGGCTACACTGACCCTGCCAGGTATCGCAGGTATCGTATTGACTGTCGGTATGGCAGTGGATGCGAATGTGTTGATCTTCCAACGTATCCGTGAAGAGATTGCAAACGGCAATTCGCCCCAGGCGAGTATTCAGTCAGGCTATGAAAAGGCCTTCTCCACCATCATCGATGCCAACATCACAACCTTGATAGCCGCGATAGTGCTGTTCAGTTTTGGAACCGGGCCGATTAAAGGTTTCGCAGTGACGCTGGCTATAGGTATTTTAACCTCCATGTTTACAGCCATCATCGGAACTCGAGCGGTGATTAATATGATCTACGGTCGTAAGCGCGTTAAATCCCTGGCGATCTGAAGAGGCGGAACAGATGCAGATATTGAATAAAGGTAGTTATATCGACTTAATGGGGAAACGCAAACTGGCGGTCATCTTCTCCGGTGTGCTGCTGTTGATCGCTCTTGGTGCGATCATTGTGCGAGGACTCAACCTGGGGATCGACTTTACAGGCGGCACCCTGGTTGAGGTTAAATATCCCCAAGCTGTGGAACTTGCCGCAGTGCGTGAGGCCTTGAATAGCGATGGCTTTTCAGATGCTGTTGTCCAACACTTTGGCACATCCCGTGAGGTTCTGGTCAGGCTTGCGCCCAGAGAGGATGTGGAGAGTGCTGAATTGAGTGATCGTGCCTTCAAGGCGATGCAGAGCGTCGATTCCAATGCTGATTTACGTCGAGTGGAGTTTGTTGGCCCGCAGGTTGGTGATGAATTGACAGAGGATGGCGGTCTGGCCATGTTATATGCACTGATCGGCATTCTCATCTATGTTGGTCTGAGATTTGAGTACCGATTTGCTGTGGGTTCTGTGATCGCTCTGATTCATGATGTTCTGATCACAATCGGTTTCTTCGCTCTGTTTCAGGTTGATTTCGATCTACCTGTATTGGCAGCTGTGTTGGCGGTGATCGGTTATTCGCTGAATGACACGATTGTCGTATTTGACCGCATTCGTGAGAATTTCCGTAAAATGCGCAAAGGTGAGACGGTTGATATTATTAACACTTCGATCAACCAGACCCTCTCCAGAACTTTGATAACATCGGGAACGACCCTGCTGGTGTTGGTTGCCCTGTTTCTGTTTGGTGGTGAGATCATCCACGGTTTTGCATTGGCGCTTATTGTTGGCGTTGTGATTGGTACCTACTCATCGATCTATGTCGCCAGTACTTCGGTGATTTCAATGGGGGTCAGTCGCGCCGACCTGATGCCGGTGAAAAAGGATGATGAGATCGTTGATGAAACACCTTAAGGCAGGGTGCTTTCACTTGATTTAGTCGGGTGAAAGCTGCGCCGCTGGTTTGTGAGTGGCTAACTCGAAAAAACCAATTGGAAGTTTGACCACCGGGCTCTGTAGATGACAGAGTCTGGGGTTTGAATCAGAGACAGGACTATCAGCGTTTATTCAATTCATCGCTGTTTTCAAGCATCTCCTCCTGGTTGTTGTGAGAGGTGAGTGTGGCACCGGCTGTTGGTGTTTCCAGGCACTCTTTCCCCAGCTGTAGAGAGACATCCATCATTCCACTCATAACATCTCGCATAACCCGCTCAAGTGCGCGGTCACTGAGTCTCTTCTTCTTTTCAGGGTCTTCTAACATTTCACATAGTCCGACTTGGTTAGAGTTTCTCTTTAACCTAAAAAGATCAGTTGGGCAGCGTGATTCACCCAACAGGTGACCATGACCGTCGAAGCTATTTTTCAACAAAATCAGAAACCTGCTATTAGAATGGAGCGGCCAACTGATTTTTTAGGTTCAACCGATCTAACGGTTGCAGCGGACTAATCTTGAGGGTCGGACAGGCAACTGTCCTCAATCTGTGAACTTTATTCTTGAGGGTGGGAATTAAGCGGTAAGTTTGTCATCTAGATGAGGTCGGATCCGTCTCAGCATCGCATTATGGACTTTTACATTGCCAGCAATCACATTGCCGGTTTCCAGGAAGCGTTCACCACCTCCAATGTCAGTCACCAGGCCACCAGCTTCTCTCACCAGTACAGCACCTGCAGCAAAATCCCATTCACTGAGTCCCAGTTCCCAGAAGCCGTCGGTACGGCCGGCCGCCAAATAGGCAAAATCGAGTGCTGCCGATCCTGGGCGGCGAATGCCGGCGCTATCTTTGATCAGATCCCGAAGCATACCCATGTAATTCTCTTCAAACCTGAAGTCACGATAGGGCAGGCCTGTACCTAGTAGAGCGCCGTCAAGACTCTTGCGGTTTGCGACCCGGATCTTATGGTCATTCAGCAAAGCGCCTTCTCCCCGGCTGGCAGTGTACATCTCTTCGCTGATCGGATCGTAGATCACGCCGAGTTCCAGGCGTCCTTTGACCTTTAGCGCAATTGAAATGGCAAATTGGGGGAAACCGTGCAGAAAATTGGTGGTGCCATCAAGTGGATCGATGATCCATTGATACTCATCACCAGAGTGGCTACCACTCTCTTCTGCAAGGATGGCATGGCTGGGAAACTTCTCTCGCAATACGTTGATAATGGCCGCTTCGGCATTGCGGTCCACCTCGGTGACGAAATCGTTACTGCCCTTGTCAGTTATGGTCAGGCGGTCGATACGGTTGAAATTCCGAGTGATGACTCGACTGGCCTCGCGGGCCGCACGAACTGCGATGTTTACCATAGGATTCATGGCCGGCGAGGATACAGCATGTCGCAGGCAGGATAAACCATTTATTCAAAATCTCCCTTTACTGATTGGGAATGGCCATTGCTTTGTCTCGCTGCTTTAGATCAACACGATTCTGATTCCCAGCGGTGTCGATTTAAAGTGAGTCCGGCTTGAATCGCAGAGCATTATTTGAGACAGATTCCTCTTACTACAATCCAGACCCCATATCGGGTACCCTTGCTCAGCTATGCTGAACAATATCCGAATCGTACTGGTGGATACCAGTCATCCAGGCAATATAGGCGCTGTGGCCAGAGCAATGAAAAACATGTGCCTGAAACAGCTCTATCTGGTAAATCCACTGCAATTTCCCGATGCTGAAGCCACTTCCCGTGCTTCTGGGGCAGATGATCTGCTAAATGATGCCCATGTAGTCAACTCTCTCGATGAGGCGTTGCAGGGTTGTCGGCTGGTGGTTGGAACCAGTGCAAGAGCGCGAACAGTTAATTGGCCGGTGGTTTCACCCAGAGAGGCAGCCTCTAAACTGGTAGAGGAGTCTCAGGAGGGAGAAGTGGCATTAGTATTTGGCCGGGAGCGGTCGGGATTAACGAATAGTGAGCTGGATCGCTGCACCTTTCTGGTACATATTCCAACCAACGAGGCCTACAGTTCACTCAATCTGGGTGCTGCGGTTCAGGTATTGAGTTATGAGGTCTATCTGGCATCCCTGCAAGGAGAGGAGGTTGAGCAACAGCCTCAACGGGATCTGGCGACCGCAGATATGCTTCAAAGCTTCCATAATCACCTTGAGCAATCATTGGATGACATCGGGTTTACCGATACAAGGCAATCGGAAAAACTCCTGAGACGCCTACGCAGTATGTTCCAGCGGGCGCGCCTGGACAAAGATGAGGTGAATATCCTCAGGGGTATTCTGAGCGCTATGCAGGGGCGAAAATCGATGCGCCGCTGATGGCGCTCTCTTTGTGGCGGGCTGTCATGCTGATCAAGAAAACACTATTCTATAAATTACAGTCACTTAGAAAGTCTAATGGCGCTTGCCTGCCGGTTCATTGATTAATACCCTAGTAATTTATGCGGGATTGTGGATAATCTGCTTCCCTCATGCCACCATTATGTTTAATAGAGTCATTTCCAATTCGGGATCGAGTCCATGGTGGGATTGGAAATACGGGATCAGGGCGAATGCGGTTCTGGTGGTGTTTTGGTGATATGCCATTAATGACTCTATCCAGAGTTTCAGTCATCTCAAGCAAAATCAGTCGTAGGTAAGCAGTTGGATAAATCAGGAGTAAAAGTCTCGCGCTGGAAAGAGGATATCCAGAGTGTTTTTGAGCGTGATCCTGCTGCCCGAAACACTTTGGAGGTCATTACTACCTACCCGGGTGTTCATGCGGTGATGTTTCACCGCCTCTCTCATAAGTTGTGGAATCTGGGTCTTAAATGGCTTGCAAGGATAGTCTCCAATCTGGCCAGGCTACTGACCGGTATTGAGATCCATCCAGGCGCAGTGATTGGTAGACGTTTTTTTATCGATCATGGTATGGGCGTGGTGATTGGCGAGACAGCGGTGATTGGCGACGATTGTACCCTCTATCATGGCGTGACGCTGGGGGGAACGAGTTGGGAAAAGGGTAAACGACATCCAACCCTCAACAATAATGTTGTTGTGGGTGCAGGCGCCAAGGTTTTAGGCCCGATCGAAATAGGCGAGGGGGCGAGGATTGGCTCCAATGCAGTGGTCGTCAAAGACGTGCCAGACGGTGCAACAGTGGTGGGTGTCCCCGGTAAACTCATTACACCCAGAAAGCAGGAAGAGAACGGCCACAGGGAAGAGATTGCAAAGAAAATCGGTTTTGATGCTTATGGTGCAACCAAGGACGCAACTGATCCGGTAGCCCATGCGATCAACTGCATGTTGGATCATATACACGTCATGGACACTAAGATGCAATCGATGTGTGAAGCAATGAAGAAATTGGGAATTGATGAGGATGAGTCAAAACTACCGGATCTCGATTCCTGTGAAATCATCTCCACGGCTGAAGAGCTGAAAAAGCTCGATGATGAGGCTACTGAAGATGGGAAAACCACCGAATGATCAGGGTGGCATAATCTTGACTATTTTGGTTGGGAATGTATATTAGCATTTGAAAATATTCACGGAGCTGATGAAGTGAAGCTTACCACTAAAGGCCGCTACGCGGTGACTGCGATGCTGGATCTCTCTCTGCATTTTGGCGAGGGACCGATAACTCTGGCTGACATCGCCCAACGGCAGGGCATATCTCTCTCTTACTTGGAGCAACTATTCTCAAGGCTGCGCAAAAAGTCACTGGTTGCCAGCGTTCGTGGGCCGGGAGGCGGTTACAGTCTTGGTCGCAGTGCAGATGAGATCTATGTCGGTGAAGTGATTTCAGCTGTCGATGAGAATATAGATACCACCCGCTGCAATGGCGCCCACAATTGTCAGAACAACGAACGTTGCCTGACACATGATCTATGGTCTGATCTGAGTAATCAGATATATGGTTATCTGAATAAAATCAGCCTCCAGGACTTGATGGATCGTCAGGCTGTAAGAGAGGTTGCTCAACGCCAGGAGCAACCGGAGCAAGATCCCGCCGCTTCGGCAATGGATATCGCCATGACAGACATATCCAGTGGCCCAGCCGGGGTCTGATAAGTTCGAATGTCGGAGTTTGAGATGAAGTTACCCATTTACATGGACTATTCAGCGACCACACCGGTTGATCCTCGTGTGGCAGAGATTATGTGCAGCTATCTCACGCAGGATGGTACTTTTGGTAATCCCGCATCCCGTTCTCATGCCTTCGGTTGGGCAGCGGATGAGGCAGTTACCAAATCACGGCGGGATGTAGCCGATCTGGTTCATGCTGATCCGAAAGAGATTGTATGGACCTCTGGTGCCACCGAATCAAATAATCTTGCCATTAAAGGCGTTGCTGAATTCTATGCAAAGAAAGGCCGCCATATCGTAACCTGTAAGACAGAGCATAAAGCTGTACTTGATACCTGTCGGCAACTGGAACGCCATGGTTATGAGATTACCTATCTCGATCCAGAACCAAACGGTTTGATTGATATGAAGAAGCTGGAGTCGTCCCTGAGGGATGACACCATTCTGGTATCTCTAATGCATGTTAACAACGAAATTGGTGTGATTCAGGATATAGAAGCGATCGGTGAACTGACCCGTGAACGGAAGATCCTGTTCCATGTGGATGCCGCGCAGAGCGCTGGAAAGGTACCTATCGACCTGGAAAAGCTGAAAGTCGATCTGATGTCCTTTTCCGCACACAAGATCTATGGACCGAAAGGCATAGGCGCGCTGTATGTCAGACGCAAACCCAGGGTTCGCCTGGAGGCCCAGACACATGGTGGTGGACATGAGCGAGGCATGCGCTCAGGAACCTTGGCATCTCACCAGATTGTCGGTATGGGTGAGGCATTCCGTATCGCGAAACAAGAGATGGCTGCTGAAAATGAGCGTATAATTGGCCTTCGTCAACGCCTGTGGGATGGTATTCGGGACATGGAAGAGGTCTATCTGAATGGCGATGAGAACAGCCGTGTCGCTGGTAATTTGAACGTCAGTTTTGCGTTTGTCGAGGGTGAATCCCTGATTATGGCACTCAAAGATCTGGCGGTCTCTTCAGGTTCCGCATGTACCTCAGCGAGTCTGGAACCAAGTTATGTACTACGCGCCCTGGGGCGAGAGGATGAACTTGCACACAGTTCCATCCGTTTTACTCTGGGACGATTCTCCACCGTGGAAGAGGTGGACTACGCGATCAATAAGATCCGTACCGAGGTTGAGCGACTACGTGAGTTGTCGCCGTTGTGGGAGATGTTCAAGGATGGAATCGACCTGAAATCTATTCAATGGGCGGCCCATTGACCGCTTCATTCAGAGGTTAGACTATGGCATACAGTGACAAGGTCCTGGACCATTACGAAAATCCACGTAACGTGGGTGCCTTCGACAAAGATGACAACCAAGTCGGCACCGGTATGGTAGGTGCTCCGGCATGTGGTGATGTAATGCGTCTTCAAATCAAAGTCAACGATAACGGTGTGATCGAAGATGCCCGCTTTAAAACCTACGGTTGTGGTTCTGCCATTGCATCAAGCAGTCTGCTGACTGAGTGGGTCAAGGGTAAAACCCTGGAGCAGGCTCAAGAGATCAAGAATTCAGAAATTGCCGAGGAGTTGGCTCTGCCGCCAGTAAAAGTGCACTGCTCAGTGTTGGCTGAAGATGCGATTAAGGCGGCGATCAAAGACTATTCTGACAAGAAAGAGAAATAATCCCGGCACCCCTGAGTACCGATCTGATAGAGTATAGATATGGGCATTACTATCACAGAAGCCGCAGCAAAGCGTGTCAGAACCTTTCTTGATAATCGAGGCAAGGGCATTGGGATTCGTCTTGGTGTGCGTACCTCAGGTTGTTCCGGCATGGCCTACGAAATTGAGTTCGTAGATGAACTTCAGGATGAAGACCAGGTATTTGAAGAGCGAGGCGTCAAGGTCATCATCGATCCAAAGAGTCTTGTCTACCTGGACGGAACTGAAGTCGATTATGCCAGGGAAGGTCTTAACGAAGGCTTCAAGTTCAACAACCCTAATGCGAGCGGCGAATGTGGTTGTGGTGAGAGCTTCACAGTTTAATACTTCATAACACAGGATCTGGGACGGCTGCTCTTGGGCGGCCGTTTTTTCGATATGCTGGATTTTTCGAAAAACTATTTTGACCTCTTCGGTTTGCCCGTGGGATACATTGTGGACACCACATCCCTGGCTGATCGCTATCGTGATTTACAACGGGTTGTACATCCCGATCGTTATGCCAATGGTACAGAGCAGGAGAGAAGGCTCTCTGTGCAGGGTGCGTCCTTGATCAATGAGGCCTTTGAAACCCTCAAGGATCCGGTCGCTCGGGCTGCCTATCTGCTTACGCTGCATGGGATCGAGATGGATGTACAGAATGAATCGACCCAGGATATGGCCTTTCTCATGCAACAGATGGAGTTGCGAGAGGAGTTGGAAAGCCTTAGAGATTCCTCTGGTCCCTATGAGTCCCTGCTCGATTTGAGCAGTCGCATAAATAAGCAGATTACCGATCTGGTTGCTCAGATGGCAGTTCAGTTTGAAACGCCGAACGAAGAGCAGTTGGAAGAGGCCCGTGAAACATTGAGAAAAATGCGGTTCCTGCAAAAGCTTCGCACTGAAACTGAGAGTGTGGAGGCAGAATTGGAAGATCAATTGAATTGAGTGGAATGCGATAGATGGCACTTCTTCAGATTGCTGAGCCTGGTCAGGCCGAGGCACCTCATCAGCACCGCCTTTCAGCGGGCATCGATCTCGGCACCACCAACTCATTGGTTGCCAGTGTACGTAGTGGTCAGGCTGAAACTTTGCCGGATGATCAGGGGCGTCATCTGCTGCCCTCAGTTGTGCAATATCAGAAAGCAGCTGTGCTGGTGGGCTATGAAGCGAAGCGCTCAGAGGTGGATGATCCCCTCAATACTATCTCATCAGCAAAACGGCTGATCGGCCGGGGTTTAAGCGATATCAAGACACTGGGTAGCCAGTTACCCTACCGGTTCGTGGATGAGGGGGGCACTGTTCCCCGCATACAGACAGATGCCGGGGATATCTCGCCTGTGGAAGTCTCTTCTGAGGTGCTCAAACAACTCTCCGAACGGGCCGAGCAAACCCTTGGTGGCGAGCTTGAAGGGGTAGTGATCACCGTTCCCGCCTATTTCGATGAGGCGCAGCGCCAGGCGACAAAAGATGCCGCAAAACTTGCAGGTCTGCATGTATTAAGACTGCTCAATGAACCAACAGCAGCTGCAGTCGCCTATGGCTTGGATAAAGGGGCTGAAGGGATACATGCAATTTACGATCTGGGAGGGGGCACATTTGACATCTCAATTCTCAGACTCAACAAGGGCGTATTCGAAGTCCTGGCCACCGGTGGCGACTCTGCCCTGGGCGGGGATGACTTCGACCGTAATCTGGCAGAATGGATTATGCAGCAGGCGGGTATCAATGAGGATTTAGGTCACTCAATGATCAAACGACTGATGCTGGCAGCCTGCAACGCCAAAGAGGCCCTTACAGAGCGCGATGAGACTGAGATCGCTATAACACTTGAGCAGGGTGACGAGTGGCGCGGCATGTTATCTCGAGCGCAGTTCAACGAGTTGATCGATCCGCTGGTGACAAAGAGCCTGATGGCCTGTCGCCGTACTTTGAGGGATGCAGGCGTAACCGTTGAAGAGGTCAATGAAGTCGTTATGGTCGGTGGCTCCACCAGAGTGCCACGGGTAAGGGAACGGGTAGGTGAACTATTTAAAACCGAGCCACTGGTCGATATTGATCCTGACCGGGTGGTGGCAGTGGGTGCTGCGATTCAGGCGGATATCCTGGTAGGTAACAAGCCTGGCGATGAGATGTTGTTGCTGGATGTGATTCCTCTCTCATTGGGTATCGAAACCATGGGCGGTTTGAGCGAAAAACTGATCAGCCGGAATACAACCATTCCAGTAGCCAGAGCCCAGGAGTTCACCACTTTCAAAGATGGTCAGACGGCAATGGCAATCCATGTGGTTCAGGGTGAGCGTGAGCTGATAGCAGATTGTCGTTCACTGGCCCGGTTTGAGTTACGCG
Organism: Candidatus Thiodiazotropha sp. 6PLUC1; assembly: GCA_040506705.1. GTDB lineage: Bacteria > Pseudomonadota > Gammaproteobacteria > Chromatiales > Chromatiaceae > Thiodiazotropha. Next base: position 6,710 of record JBEVWG010000073.1, on the reverse strand, counting down.
GTATCCCACCGATGGTGGCTGGTGCTGCGCGAATCAGAGTAACATTCGCCGTAGATGCGGATGGATTGCTGAGTGTCAGTGCTGTCGAGCAGAGTAGTGGTGTGCAAGCAAATATCGAGGTGAAACCCTCCTATGGTCTGACAGATCAGGAGATCGAAACCATGTTGCGCGACTCCATCGCGCATGCCAGCGAGGATAAGCAGGCACGAAGCCTTAGAGAGCAGCAGGTCGAAGCTGAACGGGTGATCGAGGCCCTGCAGGCAGCTTTGGCTGAAGATGGGCGCAAGCTGCTCAATGATAGTGAACTTCAACAGGTGAATGAAGCGCTCTCATCCCTGCAGAGTGTGCGACAGGAAGGAAGCCTGGAGCAGATCAAGAAGCAGATTGCAGAGCTCGAAAAAAGCTGTGGTTTCTACGTGGAAAGACGCATGAATCAAAGTATTCAGCAGGCCATGTCAGGGCACAGTGTCGATGAATTCGAATAGAAGTTATAGGAAGCCGTATGCCTCAAGTCATCTTTCTACCCCATGAAGAGATCTGCCCTGAAGGGGCGGCAATCGATGTAGAGCCGGGAGTAACGATCTGCGATGCCGCGTTGAAGAACGGTATAGAGATTGAACATGCCTGTGAAAAGTCCTGTGCCTGTACAACCTGCCATGTCATCGTGCGTGAAGGCTTTGACTCTTTGCAGGAGGCTGAAGAGATGGAAGAGGATATGCTGGATAAAGCCTGGGGGCTTGAACCCGAATCCCGCTTGAGCTGTCAGGCAACAGTAGGCGAAGAAGATCTGGTGATCGAGATACCCAAGTACACCATCAACATGGTATCTGAGCACCACTGATTCACTGATTAGGAGATTGTCATGGGCTTAAAATGGGTTGATAGCATCAATATTGCCATTGAACTCGACGAAACCTATCCGGAAGTTGATCCCCTCACCATCAATTTTGTTGATCTGCGAGCCTGGGTCATTGCATTGGATGAGTTTGATGATGATCCACACCACTCGGGTGAGAAAATTTTGGAAGCCATCCAGGCTGCCTGGATAGAGGAACGGGAATAATCGTGAATTCACTGCTTAGCGTTTGATGGATGTCTCATGGCGAAACAGGAGAAGTCAGCTAAGCAACCGTTGCGTCGTCGATTGACGAGTTGGACATTGCAGTTAGCCGGATTTGTTCTGATCCTGTTTCTGATCCATCTCTGGCAAACCCGTAACCTGGTGGAAGGGGTGGCCCCGACACTGATGGCGAATACCCTGAATGGCTTGCCTGTGGATTTGACCTCCTATTCGGATGGACCTGTACTGCTACACTTCTGGGCTACCTGGTGTCCGGTATGCAAGGTGGAGAATTCCACCATTGATCAGTTGTCTGAAGATCACTCGGTGTTGACTGTGGCAATGCAGTCAGGGTCAGATCAGGAGGTCAGTGACTATCTGAAAGAGCACGAGTTGGGTTTTAAAACCATAAACGATCCAAGTGGCAAGCTATCTTCGCTCTGGCGAGTGAAAGGCCTGCCTACCAGCTTCATTATCGATAAAGATCGCAATATCAGATTTGTTTCAGTGGGCTATACCCCTGAATTGACACTTAGACTACGTCTCTGGCTTGCTGAGCTTGACTGGTAGAGGAATCACTTGTTGTAGCAGGAATCGCGGTCGGTCTAAGGCAGTGATATGATGCCTTTAGAAAATGCTCAGAGAGGTAAAATGTTTACCGGTATAGCCTCCTTGATGCTTGGAATTCCCTGGAGATGTAAGCTATGACGCTTTTACAGAGATGTGCTTCTCTCATCATTTTGAGTCAGCTCTTTTTTGGTTGTACCACCGCACCAACCCTTTCGGAATATCAGGTTATAGAAACCTATGGTGAGATATCCGCCTTCAAGTCCAGATTAGCTGAAGATAAGCAGAATGGGCTATACAATCTTGCGCCACAGGGATTTCAACAAGCAGAGAAAAAACTGCAGCGAGCTATTTCACTTGGTCGCTCAAAGAAAGATACTCAACTCACAAAAAACCTTGCTGAAGGCCGTGAAATTCTCAATAAGGCCGAAGCGGATGCCATTCTGACAAAGGAGCTGATGCGTGAAGTCATCGAAGCGCGACGACTGGCAATAGCAGCTGGCGCAGACAGTATGTTGGAAGATCGCTTTAATGAGCTTGAGAATAAGTTGCGACTGGCCTCTGAACAGGTAGAGCAGGGCGATATCGAGGCCGCTAAGAAGTGGCGCCCTGAAATGTTGGAGGGCTATGCGGAGATCGAACTGGAAGCCCTGAAGCAGGATGCAACAGAAAACGCACGATATGACATCTCTCAAGCAGTACACAGCGAAGCGGATGAATATGCACCCAAGACGTTAAAAATGGCCCGGGAGGAGCTCGCGTTTGCCATCGCAGTACTGGAAACAAATCGGACTCACCGGGAAAAGGCTAAGAGCCACGCACTTGAGGCGAGTAAACAGGCAAGAAGAAGTATTGAAATCACCGAACTGATCAAAGAGTTTGATCGAAGAGAGTACTCATCCGAAGATACTATCTTGTGGTATCAAAAGCAGCTGGCTGAAATCAATGAAGCATCAGATGAGGCCTTACCTTTTGACCTCCCCAATCATGAAGTGGTGAGTGCGCTAAAGGGCAAACTGGCCCATTTAGCCGACTTGAGAGAGGCGGAATTGGCCACCAGGATCGATCTGGAGACCCGTTTGGCCACAGTAGAGCGTCAAAATCAGGAGGCACAAGCACGCTTCGATAAGATTCAGGATCTGTTCTCTGCCGAGGAGGCCAATGTCTATCGTCAGGGACACAACATATTGCTTGAATTGAGAGGCTTTAACTTCCCCAGTGGAGGAAGCGATATCCAATCAGAAAACTTTGCCCTTTTGGATAAGATCGTGACGGCGATAAAGTCCTTCCCCAGCCCTGATGTAGTGGTTTCCGGGCATACCGATTCAACAGGGGGGGATGAAAATAATCGAGATCTATCACAACAGCGTGCTAAGACTGTAGCCTCCTTCCTGGAGAAGGTAGGTGGGATCGAGAGAACCAGCTTAACTGCAATCGGTTATGGTGAGTCTCGCCCGGTGGCAAATAACGAGACCGAGATTGGTCGCAAAAGTAATCGCAGGATAGAGGTGCTCATCATCAATGAATAGCCAACAATCCGCTGCAGAGCCCAAACTCTACTCTGTTGCCATAACCGGTTCTGGTGGCAGTGGTGCTGTTACTGCAGGTCGTATCCTTCTTGAAGCAGCGGCCCAATGTGGATTTCAAGGCTTGATGACCCGTTCGGCAGGACCTCAGATAAGAGGTGGTGAATCGGCGGCTATGGTGCGATATGGTCCTATGCCCGTCGATTCTATGGGGGATCAGTATGACCTGCTGGTAGCACTTGATTGGCTCAATATCGAACGTTTTGCTGATGAAATTCCCCTCTCAGATAAAAGCCTCATACTCTGTGATCCCAAGGCGGGCGAGGTACCAGCTCTGCTACGCAGTAATGGTGCTGAAATTCGAGAGATTCCCTTTAAAACCTTTGCTTCAGGACTGCCGGACGGACGCATCAATATGGTGGCACTGGGGGCTGCTGCTGTTGTGTGCGGGCTACCACTGGAAGCTATGGAAGAGAGTGTGCGGCAGGTATTACATACGAAACAACCGAAAGTTGTTGAGAGTGCACTGCGCGCCCTTGAGTTGGGATTCAATCATGACAAGCGTCCCCAGATACAAAGCAAAGCACCAGGTAAGCAACCCGATCGATGGAGTATTACCGGTAATCAGGCCTGTGGGCTTGGCGCTCTACGGGGCGGTATAAGGTTTGTCGCCGCTTATCCCATTACTCCGGCGAGTGAAATTCTCGAATGGTTGGCTCCGAGATTGGAAAAAGTAGGTGGTTCACTGCTACAAGCAGAGGATGAACTTGCTTCGATCAATATGATCATAGGCTCTTCCTTTGGTGGCGTGCCCTCGTTGACCGCGACCTCTGGGCCGGGACTTAGCTTGATGGTGGAGGGGCTGGGTTTGGCATTGGTGAGTGAGACGCCAGTTACCGTTATCAATGTTATGCGTGGCGGCCCATCCACGGGGATTCCCACTAAATCAGAACAATCTGACCTGAATATTGCGCTGTATGGGCTGCATGGTGATGCGCCTCACCTGGTGCTCGCGCCACTCTCGATACGGGATGCAGTTTTTACAACCCAGTGGGCGGTGCAGCTCTCTGAACACCTGCAGACAATCTCTCTGGTGCTCTCTGATCAGTCATTGGGGCAATCCCAAGCCATCATTGAAGCACCTGAGAACATTGAGTTGCCCCTGCAGCGATCGATTGCTGATACGCCAGGTGATGACTACCGACGTTACCAGCTTGCTGCTGAAAATGTTTCACCCATGAGCCTGCCGGGAACTGCGGGTGGCATGTATACCGCTGATGGCCTCGAGCATAATGACCGGGGAACCCCTTCGAGCATGGCGAGCGATCATCGCCAGCAGTTGAACAAACGACTGCACAAGTTGATAGATTTCGATTTTGGTGACTACTGGGCTGAAATCTCAGGTGAAGGTGACACCTGCTTGATTACCTGGGGTTCTTCTACTGGTGCAGTCAAAGAGGCTGCTGAGAACCTTCTGCAGCAGGGGGAAAAAGTCAAAGTGATTGCGATACGCCTTCTTGCCCCGCTACAGCGCGAACAGCTACTCCAGGCCCTTCGGGGGGTGAGCAAAGTGATGGTGGTTGAGCAAAACCATGGCGGACAGCTTTTTCACTATCTACAGTCAGAGTCAGTGCTGCCGTCGTCAGCCGAGTCATTGGCCCAGCCTGGGCCGCTTCCCTTGCGCCCTGGCCGGATTATAAGGGGACTTAGCGAGCTGGCTCAAAAGCAATAAGCTGCTCTGTGTTTCTGAAAAGGTTTATAACCATAATTTATAGTGGGTATGCCGACGTTGGTATATGTAACAGATGAAGTGGGCGATTGAGATAAAAAAGACAGCCCGCACAATCCGTTTTGCGCCAAGAATAGGCGGTGAAAACGCTTGCCGGGCTGGCTTAACGTGCTGAAAAAAAAGCACTTACTGGCATGTTATTTATCTGGCTTCTGACTATATCCTTGCCGCTATGATGTACCACTGAGAAGTGGTGAGTCATCATGGAATGGCAAAAGACACACAGGAAATATCAGTCAATTGATGAGTTGATTTAGTATCAATTGACAGTGATATTCAATGTTTGGCAGGAGTTGTGATCTTTACTGCACACCAAATTCACTTTCACAAAGGGGCATACAGCGTTATTACGGAAGTAAACTACAAGATCACTATAAATTGACAGGCTCATGTTATTACAACTTCCGTGTTGTTACAGATTGCTCCTGCGAAACAAATTACCCTGCTATTTTGATACAGCACTGTTTAAGAGCATCTTAAACCTGGCTTTGATCACCACAGCATGGTAATTGTCGATCGGCTTAGATCTCTTTTACTTTTGTAGCGCAAGGACCTTTTTGACCCTGACCTACAATGTATTCAACTTTCTGGCCATCTTTCAAAGTGGCGTAGCCGCCATCATTTTGGATTTCAGAATGGTGAACAAACAAATCCTTACCACCATCATCAGGGGTAATAAAACCAAAACCTTTGTCTGCGTTAAACCACTTTACTGTACCTTGACTCATTGACTTTCTGCCTTTCTCTTCGGGTGTAGATTGTATGCGAATAAGTAACTTTTAAGCTAACTTGGTCACATTCTTGCTCTGTATACATTTTCCGCTGTAAACGGCGTTGAAGAGCACGCAATACGCGCGATCCCCTCCTGAGCGCAGTTATAACACATTTTGCTCCATGGCTTCAGCAAGTTTGTGTGATCCCTGGGCTCTTAATTGCCCTATTATTTGTAATTGATCATGATTCGAGCGATTTTGGCTCATTTTGTACTTACATTGGACCTCCCTGATCGAGACTTCGACACCAACCACAGCCTGCAACATTGAAGCGCTGTATTCAGGCGTCCAAGGGCTCCCAAAAGCTGATTCATGTTTCTTGGTAAGGGCCTCGATAACCTGCTGAAGCTCCCTGGCATCCTGAAACACTCTACACTCCCCATGGATATGAACAGCCTGATAGTTCCAGGTGGGGACGCCTGGGCTGCTGTACCAAGCGGGGGAAATATAGCCGTGGGGACCTTGTAAGGAGATCAATGCCTGTTGCCCATCAATTTCAGAATGCTGCGGATTGAGTTTGAAAGGTTCCCTAGGTTTTATCCTGCAGGCTTTGTACTGCCTCACAACCTCCCCCCCGCAGCATAAGGTTGATGTAAGGCGCAACCCTTGCCTCAAGCGTAGGGTGGGGCCCAGCCCCACCAAAAGGGGTAGGAAATCCACTGCTTGAGGATGGATAGTATAGATATTGAGTAAACAACAAGTCAGCTGATCCCATTTTCGAACCTCAATGGTGGGGCATGGCCCCACCCTACAGATTTTTGATATCTCGGTACGAAAGGTTCCCTAGGTTTTATCCTGCAGGCTTTGTACTGCCTCACAACCTCCCCCCCGCAGCATAAGGTTGATGTAAGGCGCAATCCTTGCCTCAAGCGTAGGGTGGGGCCCAGCCCCACCAAAAGGGGTTGGAAATCCACTGCTTGAGGATGGATAGTATAGATATTGAGTAAACAACAAGTCAGCTGATCCCATTTTCGAACCTCAATGGTGGGGCATGG
>JBEVWG010000018.1:0-52730 GCA_040506705.1 Candidatus Thiodiazotropha sp. 6PLUC1 | reverse complement strand
CTTTGTTGGTCTTTGGTTCGTTTGGTCACTTACCATTTAACCAACGAGGCCACCGCCTCTTCAAATGTGCGAAAGAAATTTTACGTTATCGTACAAATTATCTATTAGTTTGTTGTTTCTATTGATTGTTATGTCTTGGTCATTTGCTAGTGCTGAAGAGTTGGTCGATGCAACGCCTGAAAGTGTAACTGGCGCAACAACTGTCGATGCCAAGCAAGCTAAGAAACTGTTTGATGAAGAAGCACTGTTTATCGATCTTCGTAAAGAAAATATGTGGAACTCTGGCCGTATTCCTGGTGCGCTATGGCTGGAGATGAAGTCTGCTTTTACGCAAAAAGCGCTTGAGGCAGAAGCTGAAAAGGGTGAGGCGTTGGTCTTCTACTGCAGTGGTGTGCGCTGCCCTCGCAGTGCTAAGGCCTGTGCCAAGGCACTCAAATGGGGCTATACAAATGTGAACTATTTTCGAGGTGGATTTCCTGCCTGGAAAAATGAAGGTTTTCCTATTGAGTGATGATTGAAGGATCTGGTGGAAGTATATCGAGCTACGATCAACTCGTAGCTTGTTATGCTGTCTGAATATAACATCAAGGATATGTTAAAAAGAATTCTCACTTAGAGATGTTTATTACAAATTATCAGAGATCCATTAGTTCTTAGTAAAATGGATATGTAGTTTGTTGGGGAAAATGATGACAATTCGTTTACGGATAACTGTCGTAACGTTGATAGCCATAATTTTGGTCTCGGCGGTACTCGTCATAGCCAGTAATTATTCACATCAGACAGAGGTTGGCCGATATGTTCAGTTCTCCCTGAATTCAAAGCAAGTGCTTTGGAATCAGATCGTAGCACGTCATACCTCAGAGATGTCTGCATTTACTAAGGCAATAACCAGAGACAGGGTCAGTCAAAAAGCCATAAAGTCTGGAGATTTAACCAAACTTAATGAGCAAATCAACACAACACACAACCTTTTCTCCAGTGATGGAACCCTTGAACGACTACAGGTGTTAGACCTCGAGGGTAACTACCTCGCTTCAGCACCTAATAATTTTCAAGGCAAGACTGGTAAGCAAATTGTTAATCAGGTAGCTCAGAAGCAGAAAACACTTACGGGAGTATCACGGGATGATGATGGCCAACTACAGGCTGTGCTTGCGTTTCCGCTCTATATACGGGGTAAGATTAAAGCTGTTGTAGTTTACAGCAGAGACATTCAACGAGTCCTGGATGATTTTCAGATTGGCGACTTGTCTGATGCCTTCATTACTGACCAAGAGAATCAGTTGCAGTACGTAGGCAGTGAAAATGAGCAGAAGACGATTGCGATACCTGAATATGACCTGACTCAGGGAGGTATGGATGTCGTAAAGTCTAATGACCGTGTCTATGAAAATATTCTTGCACCAGTGAGTACATCATCTGGAGATGTTATCGCTGGATTACTGACATCAAGCAATCAAACTAAAATCTACAATGCACAGTCTAAAATCAATTCAATTTCTATTGGATCTGTGATGTTGGTAGTAATTGGCTTGGCTGTAGGGCTGTTTTGGTACTTTAAATATCTATTCCGTCCAATAGATGAAGTTGTGGATTCCATGACGGCCATCGCTGCTGGTAATCTTAAGTGCCATATCCCTGATTCTAAAACCAAAGATGAGACAGCTCAATTAGTTCAAGGTCTATGCAGCATGGTTTCACAACTACAGCAGGTTATGGGATCCATTACTCACTCGACGGATGAAATTAGTAATGCAACTCAGCAGCTAACAAGCGTAGCAGAACTAGGCAGTCAACAAGTTGCTGCTCAAAGACAGGAAACTGATCAAGTGGCAACTGCAGCTTCTGAGATGGCTTCGACCATCCAAGAGGTAGCACATAATGCATCCGAGGCTGCACTGGCAACAAGCGAAGCCAGTTCAGCAACGGAAAATGGTAAGTTAGTCGTCCAGCAGACTATCTCTTCTATAAATACCTTGGCTGAGAATGTTAAAAATGCTGGAGATGTAATCTCAGTTTTACAACAGGAGAGCCATAATATCGGTTCTGTGCTTGGGGTTATTCAGAGTATAGCCGAACAGACAAATCTACTCGCTCTGAATGCGGCAATCGAAGCTGCTAGAGCTGGAGAAAAAGGACGTGGATTTGCAGTTGTTGCCGATGAAGTAAGGACTTTGGCGAGCAGAACACAGAAATCAACAGAAGAGATTCAACAAATGACTGAAAAACTGCAAAGCGGTGCAACTGCAGCAGTTAAGGCAGTAGAAGCTAGTCAGGTAAGTTCAAGATTAACTGTGGAACATGCAAGTAGTGCTGAACAGGCATTAGCTACAATTAATGAGTCTGTAGCAACAATTACTGATATGAATGCCCATATTGCAACAGCGGCTGAAGAACAATCAGTTGTCGCAGAAATGATCAGCAGCAATGTAAATAATATTGTTGTTTTATCTGCCGATGCTGAAGAGGTTACGCAAAAAGTGACTGACTCAGTATCTAGACTTACTGACCTTGGTGGAACGCTTAAAGAGTTAACGCATAGATTTCAGCTCTAGGTATGGATCTATATTTTTTACTTTTTAGGAGAATATTTCTATCCATTTCCGGCGAATGATGCCTGTTCTGGTATTGTTGATCTGTGTGGCTACACATTTTTCTGAAACTCTAAAAGGTTGGAATACGAACCAAAAGCCAGATCACTTTCAGCCCCACCAACCAAAACACAGTCCAGCGATGCCGCCTGGGAACCTGCTAAGTCACGCCTGATGGAGTCTCCGATGACCAAGCACTTTTTTTTAGGTAGCCCCAACTCCCTTACTACCATCTCAAATGGTCGTGGCGACGGTTTAACTATTCCGTGATCTGATGAAAATGAATGTGCCGAAAATAGCTCCCATAAACCAAGGCTTCTAAATGTTTGGACCCACATGGCTTTCGGTGCCCAAATATCTATAACAAGAGCTAGTGTAAATTTCTCCTTCAATGCCCTTAATGCAGTCACATAGTTTTGGGGAATTTCACCGTGTTCATGAAAAGAGAATGTTTTTATTAATATTTCTTTTTCTGAAATTGAAATATCTACACCAGCACTCACTTCAATAGCGAACTCTAGAGATGGGAATCTATCTCTATATTCTACGGATGGATACTTTTCATCCAGATAGGCATAGGTTTTTCGAATAACTCCATTCACAACATCATCAGCTAATTTACCACCGATTGATCTGTAATATTCTGAAAAATCTTCATCCGGTCCAAATCTGTCTTCACCAAACATGAATGTACTATTCATGTCGAGCAATAGAGCTTCTTTCCCTTCAATCATCTATCCAGCCTTACTTTCATATAATCTAGTGTTTCAGGTAAGGGACGACTGGCGATGCTTGACGTCCCGCGTAGGGCAGAAAGTCCGGAGTAAATTTGGCAGGTTTGCTCACAATCTATTTTCGCCACAACAGCATGGGTGCGGCAGCAGGAGATTTCTTCGTTAATACCACCCAATCGTTACCATTACCAAAGGTATTCACAATATGCCACTCCAGTGTACAATTTCATGCCCTTCGTAAAACAAGAATGGGTGGTGTATTGAAAAGAGACCAACTGGCCAGCGTGCCAGCAATGCTGATTCCAATGGCGCCACCGATTACTGCAACAAACCAAAGCAGGGGGTTAAAGTGCCAGGGTAGATTGAATACACCGGTGGAGAGGCTGTAACCAATGGCACTGGCGAGTCCGGCAGAGATCAATCCTGCAAGGCCTCCCAATAGGGCGAATTCCAGCGTTATGGATAGGATCAGCTGCTTGCGGCTGAGCCCAAGAGTACGCAGGATGGCGGTCTCCTGTACCCGTTGTTCATGGCTCGCCTGTATACCTGCGTAAAGAACAATCAGGCCCGCCGCCAGGGTAAAGAGAAATACCGATTCAACCGCCATTGAGCCCCTATCCATGATAGCCCGCACCTGCTTCATCAATGCGGTGACATCAAGTGCGGTGATACTTGGATAGTTTTGAATCAGCTCATGCAGCAGCTGGCGCTTCTCATCCGGTAGATAGAAACTGGTGATATAGGTCGCCGGCAGGTCCCGCATCAGTCCTGGCGTACCCACCACAAAAAAGTTGACGTTGAAGGAGTCCCATTTCACTGACCTGAGATTGTTAACCTTACCGGTGACCTGTTGGCCGGCGACCTCGAATACCAGGGTTGCGCCGATTGGTATGCCGAGGGTTTTGGCGATGCCTTCCTCGACAGAGAACCAGGATTCACCCCAGTCTGCTTCCGACCACCAACTGCCTGCAACAATCTTATTGTCGCTCTGCATACGGGTGGCCTGACTGAGATTGAAATCCCGGGTGGCCAGACGTTGTGCTCTTGGTGTTGGATAGTCATCAGCGGAGACAGGTTTGCCATCGATGCTGATCAGTCGCCCCCTCATCATCGGGTAGAGTCCAGCTGAAGAGATGCCACTGCGATGTAGTTGATCATCGACCCCATCCACCTGATCTGGTTGTATATTGATCAGAAACTGGTTGGGGCTGTTTTCCGGCAGCGCTTCACGCCAGTTGCTCAGTAGGTCGATCCTCACCAGGGCCAACACCAGCAGTACCGTCATCCCCAGTCCAAAGCCACTGAGCTGGACGCTGGTGGTGGTGGGGTTGCGGGAGAGGCTGGCCAGGCCATAGCGCCAGGATCCTGCGGTTCGGTTTCGTAGCGGGGTGAGCAGGGTGACCAGCGCTCTCGAAATCAGCAGTAACAGCAGCAGCCCTGCCAGCAGCCCGCCTATCAGTTTAAAAGCCAGTTGATCGTCACCGATCTGCCAGACCAACAGGATGGCCAAGGCGACAAATGCAGCAGAAATGAAGAACAGATAACTGATCGGTGGGGCTCCCAGGTGACGTCTGAAGACCCTCAGCGGTGGCACTTCCGCCAATCGGGTCACGGTGGGTAGTGAGAAGCCGATCAATACCAACACGCCCGTGGCAAGCCCGGATAGGAGAGGCCAGGCAGAGGGCGCTGGTATCTGTTGAGTGAACCAGTGTCCGACCAGCGCCACCAGCACACTTTGCGCCGCCAGTCCCAACAGGCTACCGACAAGACTGGCAATCAAACCCAGCCCTAGCAGGCGGATCACAAAGATCAGCAGAACCTGCCGTCGCTTGGCTCCCAGACACCTCAGCAGGGCGCTGGTATCGGCTTGTCGCTCGACGAAGCGTCGACTGGAGAGGGCCACCGCAACCACACAGAGCAGAATCGCGGTGGCTGCAGCCAGCCGCAGGAAGCGGCCACCCTGGTCGAGGGCCGATCTCAGTTCTGGGCGGGCGGCGCGGATATCCTGCAGCTGAATACCGGAGATATTTTGGGCATCCACCCACTCCCGGTATGCACTGAGTTGGCTTGGGGTGCCGGCAACCAACAGGTTGTGTCGGACACGACTGGCTGGTCCCAGCAATCCGGTTTCGGCCACATCCTGCTGATTGATCATTACCCTGGGCGCCAACTGAAAAAGGTTGGCGGATCTGTCGGGCTCATAGGTGATGATGCGGGTCACTGTGAACTCAAGTTTTCCCAGCTTGAAGTGGTCACCAATCTGCAACGCCAACAGGGGGAGCAGACGCTCTTCAAGCCAGGCTTCTCCTGTATTGGGTAGACCATTGGCGTAGCGGGTCTCGCCATTAACCTGATCCCGGACCTGCAGTTTTCCCCGCAGGGGGTAGTTTTCCGAAACCGATTTCACCTGTACCAGCTGGGTATTGCCGTTATTCAGAACCACGCTTGGAAAGGTCAGGGTGGTTGCCAGCTGCAGCTGATGCGTTTCTGCTTCAATCCTGAGCGCATCATCAACGGGTTTGTTGCTCTCTATTCTCAGATCTGCAGCCAGAACCTCTGTCGCCTGTTGTGCCATGGCACGCTCGATGCGATCGGTGAAGAAACCGACTGCTGTAACGGAAGCGACAGCGATCACCAGGGCGGAGGCCAGCAGCCGCAACTCCCCGGCGCGCCAATCTCTGCGCAACAGTTTCAATGCCAGGTGGATGGGATTCATCGCTCGCTCTCCAGACGGCCCTCTCGCAGATAGAGTCGTCGATCACAACGTTGTGCCAGCATCTCATCATGGGTAACCAGGATCAGTACCGTGTCACTCTGATGCTGAAGTTCAAACAGCAGTTCAGCCACCTTCTCCCCGGTATGGGCATCCAGGTTGGCAGTGGGTTCATCGGCAAACAATACTTTTGGGCTTGGGGCAAAAGCCCGGGCCAGGGCTACACGCTGCTGTTCACCACCTGATAGTTGTGAAGGGTAGTGGGTGAGGCGTTCAGCAAGACCGGCTCGTGACAAGGCCTCTTTTGCGGCCTGCTCTGCTGATCCCTGTCCGGCAAGCTCAAGCGGAAGCATGACGTTTTCCAAGGCAGTCATGCCACTGAGAAGCTGAAAAGATTGAAATACAAAGCCAACCTGACCTGCGCGCAGGGCGGCGCGTCCATCCTCGTCAAGACCACCCAGGGGGGTGCCAAAGAGTGAGACATCTCCACCTGAAGCTTCATCCAGTCCCGCCAGCAGACCTAGCAGTGTCGATTTGCCTGAGCCTGATGCGCCAAGGATGGCCACTGCTTCACCGGAAGCGACTTCCAGGTCGATCTGTTGCAGAATATCTAGCCTGCCTTGGGAAGTTTCGACGAACTTCATCAGTCCCTTGGCGGTCACAGGATGAGGGTTGGGAGATGTTTGCAACATGAAAAAAGTCCTACGGATATGGTTACACTTATTACTGACTGGTCTGCCGCTTTTATGTTCGGCAGAGACTACCCTGATGGTTGTCGGTGATAGTCTCAGTGCCGGTTATGGGGTGACTACAGAGTCCCGTTGGGTGAACCTTCTGACGCAACAGCTGAATGTCCATTGTGGCCCTTTTCAAGTGATCAATGCCAGTGTCAGTGGTGACACCAGCCAGGGTGGTCGCAGTCGTCTGCCCGCATTGTTAAAAAAACATCAGCCGATCATTGTGATTATTGAGCTCGGGGGTAACGATGGTCTGCGGGGCATCGCGAGTCGGGAGATGCACGACAATCTGCAGCAGATGGTCAGACTATCCAAGCAGGCCGGGGCAGCGGTGCTGTTGTTGGGCGTGCGTCTGCCTGCCAATTATGGCCCTGAATTCACCAAAGCTTTCCATCAAGTCTACTATGACGTCTCCAAAGCGGAATCGGTTCCCCTGGTGCCGTTCTTTCTGCAAGGGGTGGCACTGGATCTCTCTTTGATGCAAAACGATGGCATTCATCCCAATGACCAGGCTCAATCGATTCTGTTGAAAAATGTTTTTGCAGGATTAAGCCCTCTGCTCAAAGATGCCGGGTTTACCGATTCTGCCTGTCTGAAAGCGCAGTAGCTCATATTAACCCTTTTATGGTTATCAATTATCGGTATAATCCCCCGTCTCACCTTTTATGGCGGTTGGTATCGGTCCCCCCGCAACGAGAAGCTGTGAACCCCGTCAGGCCCGGAAGGGAGCAGCGGCAGCAGTGGAATCGTGTGCCGGGGTGTGGCTGATACCCGCTGCCACCCAATTCCCATACCCAGTGAACCTATCATGAGTTTCAGGCACTATAGACCTCTGTAGGCTATGGTTATCTGTTGTGGAAATTCCGTTCAAACCCTTTACAAGATGGAATCGTATGCCGAGCAGAAAGTGGATCACCATTCTGCTGGTAGCGATAATCTACCTGATTTTGCTTTGGCAGGTCAGCAATTTCGTGCGGGCTCGCGCGCAACATGAGACCTCGCTCTCTGGGGAGCGTCAGCTCAATATCTATGTCAACTATCTGCAGGCTCAGCTGGAAAAGTATGAATTCCTGCCAGAGTTGCTCTCCACCAATGCGCGTTTGGTGGAGTTGCTCAAACGTCCAGGCGATAGGGAGCGAATTAATGCTCTGAATCGCTATCTGGAGACGATAAATAATATAACGAGTGCCTCTGACACCTACTTGATGGATCAGGAAGGGTTAACGATTGCTGCCAGCAATTGGCAGTCTGAGAAACCCTTTGTAGGTCGCAACTTCAGCTATCGGCCCTATTTTAAACAGGCGATGCAGGGACAGCTCGGACGATACTATGCCCTGGGAACCACATCTGGCAGGCGGGGCTACTATTTTGCCTATCCAGTACGTCATGACGGCGGCATTCTGGGTACTGTAGTGATCAAAATTGATCTGAGTAATATAGAGAAGCAGTGGCAGGGGCGTGAAACGGAAGTGATTGTCACCGATCCAGTGGGTGTTATTTTTATCACAACCCGTCCCAGATGGCGTTTTCGAAGCCTCTTACCCCTTTCAGATAGTGAAAGAGAACGCATCCATGAGAGTCGACGCTATTCAGGTGCTGAGGTGAAACCAATGGAGGTAATTCGCCAGGAGCAGTTGGAAAATGCCACACAGAGAATTGATATAAAAGGAGAGGGCAAACGGGCTACATCTTATCTGATGTTGAAGCAATCGATGGCGGATGCGGGTTGGCAGGTGCACTTGCTGATCCCACTGAAAAAGGTCAACCAGGCGGTCTTGCATGCTATTGGTGCCACCAGTTTTGCCTTCACTGTGCTATTGCTTATCGGGGTTTTGATGCAGCTGCGATACAGAAGAAACAGGGAACGTGCAGCCTATGAGGCGGAGGCCAACCACTCTTTGCGGGAGGCCCGTGATCGACTGGAACAGAGAGTTCAGGAACGAACTGTTGATCTGCACCAGGAGATCGAGGAACGAAGGCGTACTGAAGAGGCATTAAGAGAGACCCGTGATGAGTTGATTCAAGCGGCCAAGCTTGCGATGCTCGGCCAGATGTCTGCCAGTATCAGCCATGAAGTGAATCAGCCTTTGGCGGCAATCCGCACCTATACAGATAATGCCCGCAAGCTACTTGAACAGGAGCGCTGTGCCGATGTGAGCTGGAATCTTGAGCAGATTTCAGAACTGATCGAAACCATGACTCAAATCAGTTCTCAGCTGAAGCTGTTTGCCCGCAAAACAGATGGATCGAGGCGGCCGGTTTCACTGCATAATGTGATAGAGGCAAGTAAGCGTATTCTGCAGCCTCAGCTGCGCAAAAGTGGCACGGAGATACAGATTAAACTCACCGGGCAGGACCCTATGGTAATGGCTGATCCAGTACGTTTGGAGCAGGTACTGGTGAATCTGATCGGTAATGCGACCAATGCAATGGAAAACCAGGATAACCGCTGGGTATCGATTGAGATGGTGAGGCAGGATGGCAGTTTGCAGATCGAAATATTGGATAATGGCCCAGGGATAGCAGCAGATCATCTGGCAAGAATTTTCGACCCCTTCTTCACAACCAAGGAGAGTGGATTGGGTTTGGGACTCTCTATCTCTCATCACATTATCGAAAGTATGGGTGGTACACTCTCAGCCCGGAACAGTCATCGGGCTGGCGCTCTGTTTACTTTACAGCTACCCCTGGCAGAAAAAAGAGCAGATGGTTTTACCGAACCAGAGGATTAAACCGAAACATGTCGAGCAAGCCCCCTGTCATTTTTATTGATGATGAGAAACACATACGCATTGCCAACACGCAGACACTTCAGTTGGCTGGCTATGATGTTAATGCTTTGGAGCGTGCCGACAGGGCATTGCCACTACTCTCCTATGACTGGCCCGGGGTAGTGGTGAGCGATATCAAGATGCCGGGAATGGATGGTATTGAGTTTCTGCTCAAGGCTCAGGAGATAGATCGTGACTTGCCGGTGATCTTGATATCCGGTCACGGTGATATTGCGATGGCAGTAAAAGCGATTCGTGATGGGGCATATGACTTTATCGAAAAACCCTTTGCTGCAGAGTTGCTAATCGAAACGGTTAAACGGGCACTGGAGAAGCGGGCACTGACCTTGGAGAATCGATCCCTGCGTCATGAACTGGATACTCAAAACAATGTCCCAGGCCCACGCATCATAGGGCGATCACCTGCCATGCAGCGCTTGCGCTCAACCATTGCCCAGATTGCTGATACTGATGCGGATGTTCTGCTATTGGGAGAGACAGGCACAGGTAAGGAGTTGGTCTCTCGCTCTCTACACGAACAGAGTCGCCGACGGGAGTTCAATTTCGTCGCAGTCAATTGTGGCGCAGTGCCCGACAATCTGATCGAAAGTGAGTTGTTTGGACATGAACCTGGTGCATTTACCGGTGCCAAGGGGCGACGTGTCGGACGTTTTGAACATGCCAATCACGGCACACTTTTTCTCGATGAGATTGAAAGTATGCCAACTCCGGTTCAGGTGCATCTGTTACGGGTATTACAGGAACGGGCGATAGAACGGCTGGGTTCAAACACACTGGTTCCTCTTGATCTGCGAGTGGTGGCGGCTACAAAAATTGACCTCAAGGCCGCCGGGGAACGCAGTGAGTTTCGTGAGGATCTCTACTATCGATTGAATGTGGTGACTCTGGAGATTCCCCCTCTGCGCGATCGTCGCGAAGATATACCCCTACTGTTTCAACACTTTCTGTTGATGGCAGGCGCCAGATATCGGCGTGAAGTACCGCCACCCAACAGTGAGCAGATTCGGGTGTTGTTGACCCACCCCTGGCCGGGCAATGTACGTGAGCTGTGTAATATTGCCGATCGCTATGTATTGCTGGGGGAGAATGTTGGATACGATCTAACGATTCTGATGCAGGAGGTGGGCAATGAGTCCGCTATTACACTGCCTCAACAGGTTGACTGTTTCGAGAAGAGTCTGATCAAACAGCAGCTCGAAATACAGAAGGGCAGTTTGAAAAATACCATGGAAGCGCTTGGTATTCCCCGCAAAACCCTTTACGACAAGATGCAAAAATATGGTCTGGACAAGAGCCATTACAAGTAACGGCCCTAGGCCTTTCTTGCGGCCTGGTTAATAGAGGTGACCTTAAGAGTAAGCCTCTTTATAGCTGTTGTAGCTATCCACTACACGCTGCATGCCTTCCTCCTGGTAGGTTTGCAGGCCACGCAGCGCCATGTACTTGGTGCCATGACCCACCTCCTGACCTTGCTCCATGATATGAAAATCGAGTTTAGCAATGGCCTTTTTACCTTGCACTTCCAGGCTGGAGTTGGTCGATTCCAAAAATGGCTCGTGCATCTCATTGAGGTGTTCAAGAGTGAACTCCATGCTCTGGTACATAACCAGGGGTCTGCCAGGATTGATCATGACATTCTGCTGCGCCATCAAAGGAACCAGCAGGTGCGGGAAGGTCTTACCTGAAAAGGCAACATAGCCCTGAGTAAGGTTACTGATCAAGGAAGCATCACGACTGATTTCTCCATCTCTCTGAATGCCTAGGAATTTTTTTCCTTCATCGTCAATGATGTCTATTTTGGAATCACCACTGTCGGAAAAGATCAGCTTTTGATCGGTGACCATGCCGAAAAAGTGGAAGCACATCTTTTGGCTCAAGCCAAAATGGTCAACAGCAACTGCAAACAGCAAGTCTCCGGGGACGCAGAACATTTTTGCGTCGGCGTCATGTATTGGATTGAAATCATTAGCAATATCTTTTGCAAAATGACTCGCTTGATGCCGCGAAAAGGAGACTCGATCGTCTTCTGTTGTATAAAAATTGGCCAGTTTCATGTTAGAAGTGTCCCCCCCCAAAAAAAGCAATGCGCGATGATATCAAGAGTGGGCCTCGCTTAATAGCGGCCATAAAGCATCAGAGAATCAGTTTGTGAAGTAATAAGGATCGCTGCAGAGTGACGGAGTTGGCGCATACTTATGGTCTGATTAGTACCACTCGGTCAGTAAAAAGCCAACAATGGCTCAAGCTCAATTTTATAGGTAATATGAGGTGAAACCTCATCAATTGGGAGTCGCTCTTGTCAAACTCTGAAATCCAGACCGGCCATGCAAAGTTTGGAGTGGGTGATCTGGTTCACCATCGTCTTTTTAACTATCGCGGCGTGGTAGTTGATATTGATCCTGTGTTCATGCTTTCCGATGAATGGTATGAGCAAGTGGCCAGGTCAAAACCCCCGAAAGATATGCCCTGGTATCGGGTACTGGTGCATGGCTCAAGCGATGAGACTTATGTGGCCGAGCGCAATCTGACTCACGATCCTGTGATTGAACCGATTGAAAACCCTCTATTGAAGGAGTTCTTTAGTGCCTTTGATGGTGGTCGTTATATCACTGGCCAACGGGTCAATTAATAGACCTTCTGCTGGAGGGTAAACGACCAATGGGTAAATATTCAACGTGTCTCTATTGAAGAAAATTTTAGCCCTGCTGCTTTTGATCGCTGCAGGCTATCTGGGGTTATGGTCCCCAGACGATGTAGTCACTCCCCCTGTTTCTGAGTCTGCTAAAGCCGTTACTCAGGATCAGATCGAGTTGGCTTTTAAGACTCGGGCTCAGGATCTGCAGCTTACCCTTGCGGGTAAGGTGAAAAAGCTGTTACCCGATGACCGCAAAGGTAGTCGTCATCAACGTTTTATTGTTCGTGTTGACTCGGGGCGTACACTTTTAGTCGCGCACAATATCGATTTGGCGCCTCGTCTGGAAGGTATTAAAGTGGGAGACCGGGTAGAGATCCATGGTGTCTATGAGTGGAATGAGAAGGGTGGGGTAGTCCACTGGACTCACCATGATCCACAGGGTCGGCATGAAGGCGGGTGGATCAGACACAATGGCAAGATTTTCCAGTAAGGATATAGGCGATCACTACTCATTATGAAAATGACTGCCGCGCTGATTGAAGATAATTTATGGCTATCCAACTGAACTGTTTACCTCTGATGATTGCAACTACTGCATATCGATGATCTGTTTTACTGTGATGATGCCAGGCCGGTTGCAAGATGCAGGTTGAAGCAAAAAACCAAGAGATTCAGATACCGTTAGAGGTTGCCAGGCGCCTGAAGGTACTGTTGGTGTTATCCGGCGGATTATTGATTTTCGGTCTCTGGCTGCCGATGTTGACGCTGACTAAATTTCTGTTTATTGCCAACTCCTTTTCTGTTATTTCCGGTGTTGTGGAACTGTTTAAGCGGGAGCACTGGTTTCTGTTCATCGTAGTGGGCTTGTTCAGTGTTTTATTGCCACTGTTTAAGATAGCGTTTCTATTTCTGTTGCTGCACAGTCGCCAGATTGGATCGCCCCATTTCTCTCGCTGGCTTAAATGGATGCATGATTTCGGTCGCTGGGCGATGCTGGATGTGATGGTGGTGGCAGTTATGATCGTAACTGTAAAACTGGGGGTGGTAGCCCAGATTGAGATACATACCGGTCTCTATCTTTTCGGTGCTGCTGTCCTATTGATTATGTATATCACTCACCAGGTTGTTGCCTATACCACGGGAGATGATTGATGACACCAGCTATTGAGGTGGCTAAGCGGGCTGGCATTTCCTACACCACCCATAGTTATGAACATGACCCGAAGCATGAATCCTTTGGTATGGAGGCGGTGGAAAAACTTGGTCTGCCTGCTGATCAGGTTTTTAAAACACTGGTGGTCTCCCTGGAAGGGAAGGGATTGGCGGTAGCTGTAGTGCCCGTCTCATCGAAACTGGATCTCAAACTTCTGGCAAAAGTTTTGAAGGTCAAAAAGGCGACCATGGCTGATGCGCGAGCAGTGCAGCGAAGCAGTGGTTATGTTCTGGGTGGCGTCAGTCCATTAGGACAAAAACGACAATTACCATCGGTGATAGACGCCTCAGCCGAAGGTTTTTCAACTATCTATGTGAGCGCAGGGAAACGGGGACTTGAGATTGAATTAGACCCTCGTGATCTGGCACAGCTATTGAGTGCAACAGTTGCAGAGATTGCTAAATGAGTTACCAAGGAGACGATATGGAGATGCCTCACTCGATAGTTGGTCAACGGTTGAGGGTGCTGTTCTACCTTTTAGGGATGGTTGGGCTATGGCTGGTTAATGTAACGGTCAGTGCAGCTTTTGATAAACCCGTTGCCGCATTTCCAGGTGCAGAGGGATTTGGTGCGGTCTCAGTGGGTGGACGAGGTGGCCGGGTTATCAGAGTGACTAACCTGAATGCTCAAGGCCCCGGCAGTCTGCAGGCTGCAGCGGCAGCTGAAGGTCCGAGAATTGTGGTATTCGATGTTGCTGGTGTGATTCGTGGAGATTTGCGTATTCAACACTCCAATATCACCATTGCCGGGGAGAGTGCCCCAAGCCCGGGCATCACGCTGGTTGGACGGATCGTTGCAGCCCCGCAAAATGGTGAGCGGCTACATGATCTTATTATCCGCTTCTTACGTATACGCCAAAAGCCGGTAAGAGGACATACTGGAGATGTGATTCAACTTCCCAAGTCTGAGCGGATTATCCTCGACCATCTCTCCCTGGCCTGGGGAAATGATGAACTGCTCGATATCATTCATTCATCAGAAGTCACAGTACAGTGGTGTACACTGGAAGAGTCAGACCCAGCTGGGCACAGTAAAGATGTAGCGCATAATTTCGCCTTGCTCAGCGCCTATCCGAATAGCGGCAATATCTCCATACATCACAATCTGTTTGCTCATAACTCGAGAAGAAATCCTTCACTCTCCCCATATGTAAAAGAGAAACCTGCAGATTTTCGTAACAATGTCATCTACGACTTTAAAGAGGGGCTGGGGCATGACGGCCATAAGCCTGCCGCGGGTATTAATATCGTTGGCAACTATTACAAGCGGGGGCCGAGTGCCGATCGGGTAACGCTCTATCATTTCAGTGATCATGGCAAATACTATCTGCATGGAAACCACTTGGCAGGCTATGGTCGAGTCGATCGTCCAGGAGATGTGGGCTTTTTCTCCTCTTTTAAAATTGGCTTCAGTCGCGAGGGAGAGTTGGCGCAGAGAGAGTTTCCTGTGGCAGAGGTTGAAACTGAAGAGGCAACCAAGGCCTATCTGAAGGTATTGGCGTTGGCGGGTGCTTTTCCTCGGGACAGGGTGACCCGCCGCACGATCAGCGAGGTTATCACCGGAACGGGTGGTTGGAGAAGGGGGGCACCGCAAAATCCCGATGATGAGTGGTTTCTTCAGGGATTGAGAGATAAGAGCATGCAAAAGGACAGGGATATGGACG
Source organism: Candidatus Thiodiazotropha sp. 6PLUC1 (assembly GCA_040506705.1). Lineage (GTDB taxonomy): Bacteria > Pseudomonadota > Gammaproteobacteria > Chromatiales > Chromatiaceae > Thiodiazotropha. Next base: position 37,649 of record JBEVWG010000018.1, on the reverse strand, counting down.
GTATGGCGGATGACTGGGAAGTAGTTAACGGCATGGATCCTGATCATGATGATGCGGGGCAGTCTTTAGATAACGGTTATACTGCTATTGAGGCCTATCTACACTATCGGGCTGATGGACTTATTAAAGGTGCACAGGATGGCCGCACGATTCAGCTATCTGTGGATTGGTGAGGTATGGCCATATCCTAAACGCTAACAATTTTGTCGGGTGGGGCCATGCCCCACCAATCACGAATGAATAGTGTTGAGCAAATTCACAAGAGAGTTGTTCATTATGAACCAAGACCAACCTGCATTATTAAAAAGAGTTTCGAATTTACGAGTAGCCAGTGCCCAGCCACTGATCCGGCCATCAGAGCTTCTGCAGGCGATGCCGGTCAGTGACGAGATATACGATCATGTCGTCAGGGTGCGGGAGGCTATTCATCATATTCTGGTTGGGGAGGATGATCGCCCCCTGGTGATTGTCGGGCCTTGCTCAATTCATGACCCCGATTCAGCAATGGAGTATGCACAACGCCTGAAACCGCTGGCTGAAAGTCTCAATGACAAGATGCTGGTGTTAATGCGTGTCTATTTTGAAAAGCCTCGAACCACGATAGGATGGAAGGGATTGATCAATGATCCTGAGATGAATGGTTCATTCGATATGAGCCGGGGTTTGAAACTTGCCAGACAGCTGCTGCTGGATATCAATCAGCTTGGGCTGGGAACAGCGAGTGAAATTCTGGAACCTTTCACGCCCCAGTATATTGGTGATCTATTGGGTTGGGTGGCGATTGGTGCAAGAACCACTGAGAGTCAGACCCACCGACAGATGGCTTCAGGTCTTTCAACACCTGTTGGTTTTAAAAATTCAACCGATGGCAATACCAAAGTTGCCATAGATGCGATGCTGTCTGCGGCGAATCCCCATACCTTTCTGGGCATCAATGAGTCGGGAGAGTCATCCATCATCGCTACTACTGGTAATGAGGATACCCACCTGATACTGCGTGGTGGAAGCCGGGGCGAAAACTACGATAGTGCAGATGTACTCTATGTCGCTGATTCTCTTCGTAAGGCTGGTCTGGCACCTAGATTGATGGTTGATTGCTCTCATGCCAACAGCAGAAAAAACTATGAGCGCCAGGTGATCGTATGGCACGATCTGATCAAGCAGATTGCTCACTCAAGATCTACTGGTGAGGGGCATGCAATGATACTCGGGGCGATGCTGGAGAGTCATCTAAATGCCGGACGGCAGGATATCACCGAGCATCCAGCTGATTTGAAGTATGGGGTTTCAGTAACAGATGAGTGTATAGACTGGGAAACAACGGAAAAGCTTCTACTGGAGGCTTACAAAATTTTGTAAAGGTGTTTTGTAAAGTTGTGCAATAAAAAATGAGAATATTAATCACCCTCTGTATCACAATCAGCCTCTCTCTGTTGGCTGCTTGCCAGACGGATTCAAAGCAATGGGAAACTGGTATGTCACAGCAATTTAAAGCGGATATGGAAACGCTGAAACGTGCAAGCGTATTTTTTGGCCATCAGTCTGTAGGTGAAAATATTATTACCGGCTTAGAGGAACTTGCCCGGCAATCACAACAGGATCTCCCAATTCTCGATCTTGAAAGTTATCTTGCTGAGCGTCAGTCTGGCTGTCTGGTGCATACACCGATTGGTCAAAACCAAAAGCCACTGACAAAATGTGAAGACTTTGAGCGGATAATCGATCAGGAACTCTCAAACAAGATCGATTATGCATTGTTAAAGTTCTGTTATATCGACATCAACCGCGAATCTGATGTGTCTGAGCTATTCTCAGCGTATAAAAACACCATGGATGGACTGATTCAGAGACACCCTGAGATCACCTTTATTCACACCACAACACCTCTCAGACATAGTCCTGGCGGGCTTGGTGTCTGGATCAGAGAGATGCTTGGCAGAGCAAACAATAGCAAGCTGGATAATCGTAAGCGCAATCAGTTTAATCGTCTGCTACTCGATAATTACAGTGATACTCATGTAGTCGATATTGCACGAAGTCAATCGACCTATGCCAACGGTCGTCGGGAATCATTCAGCATGGATGGAGAAGAATACTACGCTCTGATCGGTAGCTATACCTCCGATGGTGGCCACCTCAATGAGCTAGGCAGGAGCCAGGTCGCACAGGCATTTGCTCACGATCTGGCACGGATTATTCGTGCTACTCAAAAATGAGTGGCCTGATTTAAAAAAGGTCTTTTTCAGAGATCACCTCACTTCTGCTCATGCCACACCTATCTGACATATGGACACAAGCAATTAATAGAGGTGCCCATATAATTCAAGCGAAGCAGGGTGCGGCCCTGCCGCACCATGCCCAACCGAAACCACCTGACGAGCAGGCTAACCGACATCTTTCACAAATTGATGTAGCGTAAATGAGTTCACCAATGGGTGGGCATAAACTTCAGTAACTTTACAGCAGATGTCAGCGGCCAACTGCGGAAACCAGGATAAACTAAACACTTACTGGCAGCGGGGTTTTTGAGAAACCCGCAACCTGATGGTGCGGCAGGGCTACACCCTACACCCTACACCATCACACTAGTGCCAGCCGTTAAGTAACAACACCTGAAAAAGCATGACTCATCAACTGTGAAATTAAACACTGAGTACATTTAATAGTGCTCATAAATCAGCTAGCTTGGGAATTAATTTTATTCAAGCAGCGTGCTTTTTTGCCGCTACATTCCTATAGAGAGAGGCCCGCAACAACGCTAAGCCTTGGATTTCAAAATTCGCGTCAAAATTGATGGTTTTCCGAACCAAGCCTAGTACTGTTCTGCAGGTAAAAAAACCGTAAGGAGTAGCAATGCCTTTAAACGATCCACTAACTGACAATATGCAGAACGATATCGCCAAGCTGGAAGATAAGCGCAGAATACTTCAACAGATTGTCGAAATCACTAATGCAATAGAGGGCATGCAGGAGAGTCTCAGTTCTGTATTGGTGCTGGGTGTTCCTTCCAAGGATCTTCCAGAGAGTGCACTGAATCTCTTCAGCTCCTTGAGCGAAAGTCTACGCAATTTGCCTGTCAAACAGATTCAGGTCTATTTCAACAACCTGGAAACCCTTATTAAGAGTCAGCTGGAAAAGATACTCCACTACTCTGGCTTGGATTATTCTCAGGACGAAAATATCGAATTCATCTCTCTCTCAAGTGATGATCAGGAGTCTAGCCCCCTCGATCTTCTCGATGAGTTCAAACGAACTGCCCAGACCGCTGTCTCGATGCGGGTTTTACTTCGTAAAAGAGGTGTGCCAACCCCTGGTTCGCCGGTTCCTGTCTCACCTGAAGTGATAAAAAAACAGCTTGTTGAGCTTGATAATCAGGAGAAGCAGCAACGAGATAAAGCAGCACAGAAGATCGACGAGATGAAGGCAGATGTCGAGGGTATGTTAGCCAATCCAGTCTATCCGGATGGAATGAAAGAGATCCTTAAGGGGGTTATCTCCAATCTTGAAAAGGATCAGAAACTGCTTTCGTCTGGGGCCTCTTTGAATAAACTCAGTTTTGTAGCTGAATCTGAAGAGATTGTTGGTGTTGATGATGTTGCGGCTGAAGAGAGTATCGAGATCACCGCTGTGCCTGAGTCACCAGACACCGGTGGATTTTCCGATCGAGCGAGTCGATGGCTCAATAGCCCCTGGGATGTCTCATGGAAGGACACCGTCGACCGCTAATCCCGTTTATTGAGTAGTGCCAGTTACCTGCCTCTGTGGGTAGGGCATTTCTTACTCTTCTTAATGTGTGAAATCTCCCCACTACAGATAGTAGAAATGGGCGGAAATCCGCCGATTTATGTACGCTCGTTCGATAACGCGCTCTGATTCACCCCTTTATTACCCTGGTATTCTCCACTTTCACCACAGTTGGCCCCTTTATTGCTCTCCTTCACCCCAATCCGTTGCTTTCGGGTTATCCAAAATAATTTAAGATTCCATTCTGGAGGATCATTATGAGAAGAGCCTGTATCCTATTCGCACTGCTAGCTACACTAGTGGCAGCTCCACTGTCAGCCGCACCTATTGTGATCAAATTTTCACATGTGGTGGCTGAAAATACACCAAAGGGCCAGATGGCCAATAAATTCAAGGATCTGGTTGCAGAGCGTCTTGCTGGCAAAGTGGTTGTTGAGGTCTATCCCAACTCCCAGTTGTTTGGTGATAACAAGGTTCTGCAAGCCATGCTGCTGGGTGATGTGCAGTTAGCAGCACCTGCTTTGTCGAAATTTGAGAGCTTTACCCGTTCACTTCAGCTTTATGATCTACCTTTTCTGTTTAAAGATATGCAGGCGGTCGAACGCTTTCAAAAAAGTGAAGCTGGCCAAAAATTATTAAGCTCTATTAAGAAAAAGGGTTTAACCGGTTTGGGCTATATCCACAACGGTATGAAACAGCTCTCTTCCAGTAAACCCATTCATGTTCCGGCAGATGCCTCGGGGCAGAAATTCCGTATTATGACTTCTGATGTATTGGCAGCACAATTCAAGGCAGTTAAGGCCACACCGCTTAAAAAACCGTTCTCAGAGGTATTTACCCTGTTACAGACCAGGGCCATCGATGGTCAGGAGAATACCTGGTCCAACATCTATTCCAAAAAATTCTTTGAAGTGCAACCCTATATTACTGAGTCCAACCACGGTCTGCTCGACTATATGGTGGTAACCTCTACCGAATTCTGGATGGATCTGCCGGATGATATTCGTGTTGAAGTCAAAAAAGCGCTGGATGAAGCCATTGTATTTGGTAACTCGGTTGCCGAGCAGAAGGGTGTGGATGACCGTCAGAAGATCATTGACTCTGGACGAAGCACTCTCATTTCACTCAGTGCCGAAGAGCGCGCCCAGTGGGTTGAAGTAATGAAGCCTGTCTGGAAAGAGTTTGAGGATGAGATCGGTAAGGAGCTGATTGACGCAGCTTATAATTCAAACAATATGTAACCCTCGACTACACTTGTGTGATGTCACTTGTTGTTTGTCGGCCAAAAAAGGTATCAGCTTGCCAACCGAGGAGTATGGGCTCAGTAGTTGAATGACCTTATCTGAGTGCAAAATAATAGGGATGGTTAGGCTGTGTGAATGGGGTTCGGTCTTGTAAGCCGACAGATCTACTTGCAACTTGAGACATTACATAAACCTACTGAATTCAATCGGGTTCTAGCCCCGATTGAATTCGGCAACTAATAATCCTAGATTCCGCAGTTGACCGCTGAAATTTGACGTAAGGTAGTGATATGCCACATCAATTAATGGTATTTATACTCACCCATTGGGTGATCCCATTTACACTACAAGAATTCTAGGATAACAATTACAAGTCCGGGCAGGATAGGGATTTCCAAGATTGCCAAAAGATATGGCACTGCGGAGGTCAGAGGAGAATCTTAATGCTTAAGCAAATACTGAATAAAGCGGAAGAGGGGATTATCTCTCTACTGCTGGTTGCAATGACCCTATTGGTTTTTCTTGAAGTGGTGCTACGTTTTGTATTCAATACAGGTCTACTTTGGGCTCAGGAACTCACCCTGCATCTCTCTGCCTGGTTTGTACTCTTCGGTATCTCATACGGTCTGAAGGTTGGTGCTCACATTGGTGTGGATGCCTTCGTCAAAACACTACCCGATTCAATCCATCGTTTTCTATCTCTTGTCGCAGTCGTGCTCAGCCTGGTCTACTGTAGCTTGTTTTTATATGGTTCCTGGATCTATCTGTCGAAGATGAAAAAGATCGGCATCGAGCTTGAGGATATCCCGGTAGAAACTTGGGTCGCCCACAGTATTCTTATTATCGGCTTTGTATTTTTCTCTGTGCGGTTACTGCAGTTGTTATGGCGTGTGATCAGAGGTGAGTCAATCGGATTCTCCCATACCAATGAAGCGGAAGAGAGCATGCGCTTGGCGGAGGAACTTGCCGCTGAAGGGCAAAATCTGAATGGGGGAGTCAAGTAATGGCGACAGCAACCCTATTTCTTCTGCTATTCATTTGTATGCTGATCGGTATGCCGATCGCGGTGGCTTTGGGTATGTCGAGTATCGCCACAATCCTGTTTTTTTCCAGCGACTCGCTGGCTTCAGTTGCCCTGAAACTGATCGAAGCACTATCTGAACACTACACCCTGTTAGCGATTCCATTCTTTATCCTATCATCAGCATTTCTATCAACCGGTGGCGTGGCAAAACGTTTAATCAATTTCGCAGTAGATTGTGTTGGTCATATCCGTGGTGGATTGGCAATGGCATCAGTTATGGCCTGTATGCTGTTTGCTGCGGTATCTGGCTCATCACCAGCGACTGTGGCTGCAATTGGTACTATCGTGATAGCGGGGATGGTGAGATCAGGCTATCCAGAGTCCTTTGCCGCCGGGGTTATCGCAAATGCGGGTACCTTGGGTATTTTGATTCCACCTTCAATTGTTATGCTGGTCTATTCAGCTGCAACTGAGGTCTCTGCAGCAAAGATGTTTATGGCGGGCTTCATCCCAGGGTTGATGATGGGATTGTTGTTGATGGTAGCGATTTACGTGGCTGCACGGATCATGAATCTACCTTCTCAGCCGTGGCCGGGTATAAAGTCGCTGTTGAAATCAGGTTTTATCGCCTCTGGTGGTCTGATGCTGATTGTGATCGTGTTGGGTTCGATTTATGGTGGTATCGCCAGTCCGACTGAGGCGGCAGCGGTATCTGCTGTATATGCTTTCCTTGTCTCAGTATTCGGTTATCGGGACATGGGGCCTTTGAAAGGCAAACCCTGGCGCTATGATGGCGAACATGGTGCAGGCATGGTGATGCGCAATCTGACACAATCAGTGGTAGCGTTGCCAAAAGCTTTTATCGATGAAGAGGTCAGGCATACCGTACTGGATGCTGCAAAAGTCAGTATTATGCTGCTGTTCATTATTGCCAATGCAATGTTGTTTGCCCATGTGTTGACCACAGAGCGTATTCCACATGCAATTGCGGATACTATTGTAGGTTGGGGGTTGGATCCCTGGATGTTTCTGATTGTGATGAATCTGCTATTGCTTGCAGCCGGTAACTTTATGGAACCCTCTGCAGTATTGTTGATCATGGCGCCTATTCTGTTTCCTATCGCCACTCAGCTGGGTATAGATCCTATTCATCTTGGTATCATTATGGTTGTAAATATGGAGATAGGCATGCTGACACCACCTGTGGGGCTGAATCTGTTTGTTACGGCGGGTATTACAGGTAACTCTATTGGTTGGGTCATTCGTGCGGCACTTCCATGGTTGGGTCTGTTGCTGATATTCCTGATGTTGATTACCTATATACCCCAGATATCCCTGTTCCTTCCTGATTTTATCGATCAGATGAAAGGTTATAAGTGAGGCATAACTAAATGAGTTCAATTCCTGAAATCAAAACCATACTTTATGCCACCGATATGGGGCGACACATGCGTCCGGTTTTCAGGCAGGCTATCAGCCTGGCTCAGAGCTACAATGCAGAGATCATTATGTTGCATGTTCTGGAACCATTGGGAAGCACAGGTGAAGCTGTGCTTTCCACCTATCTACCAGGAAAAAAACTGGAAAAGCTTGAACATGAGGGTATGAAGAAGGTCCTTAAAAAAATGAAAGAGCGGCTGGAAAAGTTTTGTCATGAAGAGATGGCGCTTTGTGAAAAAAAGAACTCTATGGTAAGGGAGATTCTGGTTACATCCGGTCATCCTGCAGATCGCATTCCGCAAGAGGCGGAAAAGCATAATGCCGATATAATTGTGATTGGCAGTTGCAGTAAAGGTTTTATTCGCAGCGGTCTGTTAGGGTCAACAGTTCGCCACGTCACTCAAGTCAGTCACCTTCCTGTAATGGTGGTGCCGAACTGTAATCGATAACCCAGGAAAACTATTTTTATGTCTGAAGAGTTGAGAAAGGCCGCACTTGAATATCATCGGTCTCCCAAACCCGGCAAGCTTGAAATCAAATCGACTAAACCGATGGCCAATCAAAGGGATCTTGCATTGGCTTACTCTCCCGGCGTTGCTGCTGCATGTGAAGAGATAGCGTCTGACCCTAACAAAGCGGCTGACTATACTGCCAGAGGTAACCTGGTGGCAGTGATTACCAACGGAACCGCGGTACTCGGTTTGGGGGCTATCGGTAGCCTGGCCTCCAAGCCTGTTATGGAGGGTAAGGCAGTTCTGTTCAAGGAGTTTGCTGATATCGATGTATTCGATATCGAGATTGACGAAAAAGATCCGCATCAATTCATAGAGACCGTGGCTCGTCTGGAGCCCAGTTTCGGTGGCATCAATCTTGAGGATATCAAAGCACCAGAGTGTTTTATTATCGAGAAAGCACTCAAAGAGCGGATGAATATCCCGGTCTTTCATGACGATCAACACGGTACGGCTATTGTTGTTTGTGCGGCAATACTCAACGGTCTGAAAGTGGTTGGTAAGGAGATTGGTGAGGTAAAGCTGGTCACCGCCGGTGGCGGTGCTGCAGCTTTAGCCTGCCTCGGTCTGCTGGTTGATCTGGGGTTGAAGCGGGAAAATATTATCGTTACCGACATTGCGGGCGTGGTCTATGAGGGTCGTACTGAAGAGATGGATCCTTATAAGGAGGTCTACGCTGTCGATACATCAATGCGCACATTGGAGGAGGCTTTGGATGGAGCAGATGTTTTTCTCGGCCTCTCGGCAGCTGGGGTATTAAAAGCAGATTGGCTGCCGAAGATGGCTGCGAATCCGCTGATTATGGCCCTGGCCAATCCAAATCCTGAAATTCTACCGGATGAAGCAAAGGCGGTGCGGCCAGATGCCATTCTGGCCACTGGCCGTACTGACTATCCAAATCAGGTTAATAACGTACTCTGTTTTCCCTTTCTGTTCAGAGGTGCTCTTGATGTAGGGGCGACTGAGATCAACAGTGCAATGAAGATGGCCTGTGTAAAGGCGATTGCTGAGATGGCCCAGGTTGAGTCATCTGATGTTGTTCGTTCCGCCTATGGTGGGCAGTCCCTTCAATTTGGTCCTGATTATCTGATACCCAAGCCCTTCGATCCTCGCCTGATGGTCTCTGTGCCCTTCGCGGTTGCTGAGGCAGCTATGGAGTCTGGTGTGGCGTTGAGGCCGATCAGTGACCTGGAATCCTATCGTGCTCGATTGCAGAATCGTGTATTCCGCACCAGCATGACGATGCGTCCTATGTTTGAACGGGCTCGTTCAGATATCAGACGGGTGGTCTATGCAGAGGGAGAGGAGGAGCGGATTCTGGAAGTGGCGCAACAGGCGGTGGATCAAGGCATTGCCAGGCCGGTACTGATTGGTCGTCGGAATGTAATTCTCGCTGGGATCAAGGCATTAGGCTTGCGCTTAGTAGAGAATGATGATTTCGAAGTGGTTGAGCTGCTGGAGAACCCCAATTTCGAGCGTCATGCACAACTATTTTTTAAGCATGTCGAGAGACGAGGCTTTTCACCAAAGGAGGCCCGCAAGTATCTGCAAAGAAATCCCACTGTATTGGCTGCAGTGATGCTCTCATTGGGTGAAGTGGATGCAATGATCTGTGGCATAGTTGGACGTTATCAGAAACATCTCAGGCATATCGAGGAGATCATCGGTAGAGAGAGCGGGGTGAATAAATTGTCTTCCATGAATGCACTGGTGCTGCACACAGGAACACTATTTATGGCAGATACCTATGTGCAGGAGGATCCTACTGCAGAAGAGCTGGCCGAAATCGTCACTCTATGTGCAGAAGAGGTGTTGTGGTTCGGTGTCGAGCCTAAGGTGGCGCTGCTTTCACACTCCAATTTTGGAAGTCATGAGTCGACCTCTGCACACAAGATGCAGCACACCCTGGAATTGGTTCGGGAACGAATGCCTGACCTTGAAATTGAAGGGGAAATGCATGCTGATCTGGCGCTGTCAGAAGAGATTCGAGCAAGTCGCTTCCCCAATTCGCGCCTCAAAGACAGCGCCAATCTGTTGGTAATGCCCAATCAGGATGCGGCCAATATCTCCTTCAATATGCTCAAGGTTTTAGGCGAAGGGATAGCGATTGGGCCGATATTGATTGGCACCGCTAAATCGGCTCACATTGTGACGCCAAGTATCACTGTGCGCGGCCTTTTGAATATGACTGCGCTGGCTTCGGTGCGTGCCAGCTGCATGATGAAAAGTGGTTGATGAGGTATCGTGAGCTTGGATGAATATTGAATATTGAGGTAACTAATTGTTCTGGGTTGGCATATTTTGTCAATGTATTGTGCGGCGCACAATTTATAAATCCAACATCCTTTCTTCTATCGGGAGAGGGGCAGGATGAGAGATTCCTTTAATTAAAAAGCATCAGCTTTAGAATCTCCTCATCCTATTTCTCTTCCTGAGGAAGAGAGCGTTAGTGGCCAGCAGTGATAAGAGATCGATATATGTCACTCATAAAAATCAGCTGCTTCATTAATATACAGTTAATAACTTGCTACTTTTAGGCTTGTTTGATTCGTTGACGGGTACAGCGTTTTAGTTCCCCATCGTTTATTTTGAATTTAATTTTGGAATACACCACTATGCTAGACACGAAACCAAGACCTGTCTTTCTTAATCTCGTTAAAATACGACTGCCTATGGCAGGCATCATGTCGATTATTCATCGTGCTACAGGTGTGGTAATGGTGCTCTCCATTCCACTGCTTATTTATCTATTTGATCTCTCCCTCTCAAGTGCAGATGGTTTTGCAACCGTAAAAGCTTTTTTCAGTTTGGGCTTGGTTAAGCTTGTTCTGTTTCTAATGTTGTGGGCACTGATGCACCATCTGCTGGCGGGTATACGTTATCTGCTGATTGATATCGATATTGGCGTTGATAAACCATTCTATCGTCAAACGGCCTGGGGAGTGACTCTGGCAGCCCCGGTATTGGCACTGATACTTATGGGGGGTCTGCTATGAGTCGTCGTGCGAGTGGTTTGAGGGCTTGGTTTCTGCAACGTGCCAGCGCCATCTATCTGATGCTGTTTTTCCTCTATTTGCTTCAGCATTTAATCTTTCACGCACCATCAGATCATCTTGCCTGGCAGAGCTGGGTGGCTCAGCCACTGGTAGGTTTTGGGCTGCTGCTCTTTTTTGCCTCGTTATTGATACACGCCTGGGTCGGTATTCGTGATGTGTTGATTGATTATGTGCATCCAACTGCAATTCGCGTCTCCTTGCTGACCCTGATCGGCTTTGTACTTACCGGCTGCGCACTCTGGGTGCTGCAGGTCATTATTCTTGCGCATGTCGCTTGAACAGAAAAGGTTAACCATACATGGCACTTGAAAAACAACGATTCGATACGCTCATTCTGGGAGCCGGCGGAGCCGGTCTGAATGCAGCTTTACAACTCGCGAATGCCAATCTGAAGGTGGCGGTTGTATCCAAAGTCTTTCCAACCCGCTCTCATACAGTGGCTGCCCAGGGTGGTGTTAATGCGGCCTTAGCCAATGTGTTGCCTGATAACTGGCATTGGCATATGTTCGACACAGTGAAAGGATCCGACTATCTGGGTGACCAGGATGCGATTGAGTATATGTGTCGTGAAGCGATTCCGACGGTGTACGAACTTGAGCATAACGGCGTACCCTTCTCAAGACTGCCCAATGGCAAGATCTACCAGAGAGCCTTTGGTGGCCAGAGTCAGAATTTTGGTGGGGATCAGGCAGCTCGAACCTGTGCTGCGGCAGACCGTACCGGTCATGCCATTCTGCATACACTCTATCAGCAGAATATTCGGGCCAAGACCCACTTTTATGATGAATACTTTGCTGTCGACCTGATCAAGGATGAAGAGGGTGTGATTCTTGGTGCTCTGGTGCTCAATATCGCCACCGGTGAACCTCTGCTGATCGAATCCAAAACGACACTGTTAGCCACGGGTGGCTGCGGTCAGGTATTTCGTACCACCAGCAATGCGCATATTAATACTGGCGATGGTATGGCGATGGCGCTGCGTGCCGGATTGCCTCTGATGGATATGGAGTTTTTCCAATTTCACCCAACAGGTATAGCCGGTAAAGGCATGCTGATTACAGAAGGTGTGCGCGGTGAAGGCGGATATCTAATCAACAAGAATGGCGAGCGGTTTATGGAGAAGTATGCCCCTAACGCTAAAGATCTTGCGAGCCGGGATGTGGTAGCCCGCTCTATCGTAACTGAGGTGAGAGATGGGCTCGGATGTGGCCCGGATGGTGATCACGTGATGTTGAAGGTTGATCATCTGGGTGAGGATGTAATTGCAAAACGTCTACCTGGTATCCGAGAGAGCTCTAAAATCTTTGCTGGTGTCGATCCGGTACAGGATGCGATACCGGTGTTTCCCACAGCGCATTACGTCATGGGAGGAATCCCGACAGATCGCTTTGGCCGTGTGATGCCAAGCTCCAGTGATGAGGGTGATCCACTGCCAGGTCTCTATGCTGCAGGTGAATGTGCCTGCGCATCAGTGCATGGCGCCAATCGTTTAGGTGGAAACTCATTGCTAGATATTCTTGTATTTGGCCGATTGGCAGGACACAACATTATTGAGTATGTGAAGGATAACTGCTCTCATCGCCCGTTAGAGAGTGCCAATGTTGATCAGGCTGTTAATCGTCTTGAAAGATGGAACCTTAAAGGAGATGGGATTACTGTCAGCGAGCTACGCAAGGAATTCCGCAAGACCATGGAGGATCATGCCGGGGTATTCAGAGTGGAAGAGATGATGGCTGAAGGGGTTGAAAAAATTAAGGCGATACGTGAAAAATTACAGGATGTTCGTCTTACTGATCACTCCAATACCTTCAATACAAATCGTACAGAAGCCCTGGAACTGGAAAATCTGATTGATGTGGGCTTATCGATTGCAGTCTCTGCCTTACATCGTAAAGAGAGTCGTGGTGCCCATTCGCGCCCGGATTATCCGAATCGGGAAGATGGTGAGTGGATGAAGCACACCTTGTATTGGAAAGAGGCAGACAAGTTGGAATACAAGGGCGTAAGAGTACAGCCCCTGACTGTAGAGAGTTTTCCGCCAAAAGAGCGTGTGTATTGATTGAGTTCCATCTGGTTGATGAGGTTGTGCGTTTCTGCAAATCAACCTGATAAACAAAACTCAAAAATACATATTTAGAGATGAGGTTTTTAATATGAAAGTCAGCGTATATCGCTACAACCCTGAAAAAGACAATGAACCCTATATGCAGGAGTTCGAAATTGAAACTCGTCAAGGCATGATGTTGCGGGACGCTTTGTTGGCAGTTCAGGAGCAGGATGAATCATTCACCTTCAGACACTCTTGCGGTGAGGGGGTATGTGGCTCCGATGGTGTCAACGTCAATGGCAGTAATAAACTTGCCTGTATTACCCCATTGAGTGAATTGAAAGAGCCTGTTGAAGTAAGACCTTTCCCGGGTCGTCCGGTAATCCGTGATCTTGTTGTGGACATGAGCCAGTTCTATGCCCAATACAAACAGGTTGATCCCTGGCTGATTCGTAAAGAGCCTTTACCAGAGCAAGAGATTCTTCAATCCCCCGAAGATCGTGACAAACTGGATGGACTCTATGAGTGTATCATGTGCGGCTGTTGCTCTACCTCCTGCCCCTCTTTCTGGTGGAATCCTGACAAATTTCTTGGACCTCAGGCCCTGTTGAGTGCCTGTCGATTTCTAGCGGACAGTCGTGATCAGGCCAGTGATGAGAGATTGGATAATCTGGAAGGGCCTTACAAACTGTTTCGTTGCCACACCATCATGAATTGTGTTGAGTCCTGCCCCAAAGGGCTTAATCCAACCAAAGCAATCGGTCATATTAAGGCGATCATGCTGAAAGATGCGATTTAGTAGGGTATTGAGAGGTTAGTTTTAGTGGTTATAGAGGATAGTGAGTTAGATAACATAGACCGTTTACGCTGGCAGTGTCGACGAGGGATGCTGGAGCTGGATGTGTTGCTGGAGGCGTTTCTCGATCAGCACTATTCAGAATTGCCTCCCCGTATGCAGCGGCACTTCATACAGCTACTCGATTTTCCTGATCCGATTATTCACGCCTGGTGTGTCGGCGGAGAAAAACCAGATGATGATGAGTTTGCTGAATTGGTTGATTCGATTCGGGCTACTTCTGTAGCCTGAATGACAGAAGAGACAAATTGATTCTATTGCCCACTATCTTATGGTGGAGCATGGCGCCACTCAACATTTCATTTAGAGATGTGGAAGTCGTATATTTCATCTCACTGCCTAAGAATGCTGTAAGAAGCCAATTTTATTAATACATCCAGAGCAAATTAAAACGGAATCCACGCACCGCATGGTGCGGCAGGGCCGCACCCTACTTATCGAACTTCTCTTAACCTTCAGATCTACAGATTTAGAGAGCGCTTCTCATAATTGTGCAAAAGAGCTTGATTAGCGATTCATACTATCCAGTTCAATAAGAATAGTGACCAATGCATTGGAGAGCTTAAACATCTCTGTCATGGCATATTCCATTCCGGCAATATCCCCCGTAGCTTTGTAATCCAATGCCTGTTTACTTGCTTGATGAAATCGTTCATGTGGGGTCAGGAGTTGATTGAAAATATCATGGGCTTCTGCGCTTATGGCGGAAGATTGTTCTGGGCCATCACTCTCCAGCCATAATCCAAGCTTGCAACTGTGGTGATCAGTCCCCTGAAAAACGCCCTTGTCTTCCAGGGTTGCTTTTATTTTTCCTAAATATTGAACGTGATCATTCATCCTTCGCAAAAAAAATGCACTGTCGTTCATGGTTTCCTACCTTTAATTTCGCTTCCATAAATTACTCAAAGTGAAGGTGACGTGAGGTTGCCACTTTCAATTCACATCATTCATCCAAACAAGGATCCAGACTGTAGAGTAGCGCCTCGAGCAGTATCGAGATATCTTTTTTATCACGGGCGTCGATATCAAATACCGGTATCTTCACTCCTGAGTTTTCAAGCTGAAGGTGGTAGTCTTCTATCATCGGTGTACTGGCCAGATCCATTTGGGTCACACCAACTACGACTTTACCCTGGGCAATGAATTCTTTGAAGGCATTCAGAAAGAAGTGGAGATCCCGAAACGGGTCAGGTCTCTGGTTACTAATCAGTAAAACCAGTCCAATACCTCCCTGGGTCAAAATCTCCCACATGAAATCGAAGCGTTCTTGGCCAGGCGTACCGTAGAGGTGGATTTGTTCATTGTCTTGCAATTTGATCAATCCGTAATCCATCGCCACAGTGGTACCGTTTTTTCGTGAGCGTGTCATGTCAGTAGCCAATTCATCAGTGGAAACCGGTGCGATATCACTGATGGTTGTGATGGCAGTGGTCTTTCCTGCTCCGACGGGGCCGCTAAAAATAATCTTGAAGTCACTCATGATTCGTCCTTGTGTCCTCTTAAGGTGTTCAATAGACGACTGAAAAGTCCTCGATTCGACGATCGCTCTACACCAGGGGGGGCAATAAAAGTATCAACAGCGCGTCTGGTCTCTCCTGCAAGTTGAACTGCGTTGGTAGCACTGTAAAAGGCGAAGACATATCGCTGGGGGATGTTCAGACTGACCGCGGTGTCGATCAGTGAACGAGGATGTTTAGTCCAAAGTGCTGTAATAGATAATGCGTATGGGGTGACAACCAGGCGACTGAAATTGGGCCAGCGGCGTAAATAGATAGGTTGGGTCAGACTGGTGCCCGCTGGCAGGCGTCCCCTCGATGCCCATAGGGCCAACTGCCAGACGAAAGCGTATAGAGAGTATTCACGTCTGCCGGTAGTCGGTTTGATATGGTCGTTAATCTGCAGGTCCACTTCAAGGGTTGCGTCTGGCATTGTGCAGTAAGGACGTAACTGACGTTCTCCGGCATCAACCAGTACCCGCTGATGTTCAATTATCAGGTCAATTGCAGGCCAAGGCCCCTCTATGGCCACATTTTTGTTATAGCGCTTCGCATGATTCAGGGCCTGCTGCATATGTCCCTGCAGGTAGTGTTCCGGGTTGTAATAGATCTTCGCCAACTGAGCATTATCATCCGGGTCAATATCTGGTGAAGTTCCGATAAAGGTCTTCTCCTGAGCTTTAGTCATTAAAGTGGCAACCTTGTGGGTATCCAGCTTGGGTGTTGACGCGTGAGTTTTCTGTTGGTTTGCTGGGGGTTGATCATCCGCTTTCAGTTGTGGTTCGCAATCTTCAGGAATTATTGCCCTATCGAGAGCTTGAGCATGCTGGTTAATTGCACTTATTAGTTGAGCTACCGGGATTGGCTTCTGCACAAAAAGAGTGTGGCTGTCTGTCAATTTACAAGGTTTGAGTGAGACCAGTATCAGAGGACGTTCAGGATTGCGTTGACGGAACTCTTGCCACAGCCGCTCGCCACCGAAGGCATCCAGGTCAAGTATGCAGATCTCTGAAGACTCCTCTTCCATCAGGACATAACGGTTATGGCATTTGCTATCAAATAACATACGTAGAGCGTTACGCTGTCTCTGATCCATGCCAATCGCAGCCAGTCTTATTGGGGAGTCTTGCCTATTGTCCATGATCTATATCCTCCGTGTGGGGTTCATTGATGAAACTGCGCCATTCGGTTTCTGCAGGGCAGCTTTATTATTAAATTGGCGACTTAGTCTCTTGACCGGCTTGCAGCTACAGGCAATCAGCGGTGCTGATTGTTCAGCATCAGAAATGTTGGTTGTGGCAATCCTCTGCAACGAATTAAGAGAAGATACCCTGGGCATAAGGGTGCGTTCATCGGATGATGATTGGGGGCGGGGTATCAGTGATAGCATTGTCTGCTCAGCTGGTCCATGCCTTTGCTGTTCCATGTTGTATTAATCAGCAGGTAAGGATGTGGCGATCTTGTTTCGCCCATCAACGGCATACCCGGAGCTTAGATAGAGTGCTTTGGAATATCCCTGGCCTGGAAATTCTGCTAGGCGCAGTGGGATTTCACCCCAGCTCTTCATAACATAGCGTTAGGAAGAGCTAACTCTTTAGTCCCTTCTTTCCTGAGCATTCAATTTCACGGGACTCTGATCGGTTGTGAATCCACCCCGGATTCAGGTTAAACTCTCCATCTAATCGGTAGCTTACAGAGCGTTTTTTTATGTCATACCAGGTTCTTGCCCGCAAATGGAGACCACAACTATTTGGCCAGTTGGTCGGACAGCAGCATGTGGTGACGGCATTGAACAATGCCCTGGAGCATGAGCGTCTGCATCATGCCTACCTGTTTACTGGTACCCGGGGCGTGGGTAAGACCACCTTAGCCAGAATCTTTGCCAAATCTCTGAATTGTGAGAAAGGCATCAGCGCCATACCCTGTGGTGTCTGTGATGCCTGCCGTGAGATTGATGAGGGACGCTTTGTTGATCTGTTGGAGGTGGATGCCGCCTCCCGTACCAAGGTCGATCAGACCCGTGAGCTGTTGGAGAATGTCCCTTATGCACCGGTGCGGGGGCGATATAAAGTTTATCTGATAGATGAAGTTCACATGTTTTCTGCTAGTAGTTTCAATGCGTTACTGAAGACTCTTGAGGAACCTCCTCCGCATGTGAAATTTATTCTGGCGACAACCGATCCACAAAAAGTCCCGGTTACAGTGCTTTCACGCTGCCTGCAGTTCAATCTGAAGCGCCTCAGCCGGGAGCAGATCGAAGGTCAGCTGAGACATATTCTGGGTGAGGAAAAGATTCCGTTTGATGATGAGTCTCTGGCGCTGCTGGCCAGAGGGGCAGATGGCAGTATGCGCGACGGTCTGAGTCTGTTGGATCAGGCTATCGCATTTGGTGGTGGGGTCGTTCAGGCTGAAGCAGTGAAGTCGATGATAGGTGTAATCGGAACTGATCGCATCGACAGGCTTGTGGAGGCTCTGCAAGAGGGGCAGGGAGCGGCACTGCTGGAACGCATCGCAGAGATGGCAGAGATGGCGGTCGATTTCAGTCAGGCCTTGCAGGAGTTACTTGCCATGCTGCATCAGATTGCCGTACTGCAGCTGGTATCCGGGTATCAGCCTGATGACGGTTATGATCTGGGACGCCTAAACTATTTTGCAGATGCGATCTCCCCTGAAGATGTGCAACTCTACTACCAGGTTGGTTTGATGGGGCAGAGAGAGTTGAATCTGGCTCCTGATCCCCGCAGTGGATTTGAAATGGTATTGTTGAGGATGCTGGCGTTTCGACCTGAGAATGGTGGTTCTGATATCAATCGACCTGCAGGTAGCGCCTCTGCCAGGTCTGCTCAACCCAGGCCCCGCTCTGTTGCACCCTCATCGCAAGAGCCATCTAAGCCTCGGTCTGTTGCCCCGGCATCCCCTGCGCCAGCAAAGCCCAAGCCGGTACAAACTGTAGTTGAGCCTGATAAACCGGTTGCTCAGTTGTCTGATCCAGCTGATTGGGAGGCATTTTCGGCTTCTCTGCAACTTGGGGGGATTACCCGTCAGTTGGTACAAAATTGCGCATTTGGCAGTTGGGATGGCAAGACCCTCAGTCTTACCCTGGATGCCTCAAGAAGACAACTCAGGGTGGGTCAATCGGAAATGCGTTTTCTGGAGAGTATTCGCAAACGCTTGGGTGATTCAGTTCAGCTCTCGATTTCAGAGGCAGTTCCTGAGAATGAGACCCCGGCCATGCGCCATACGCGTCAGCAGGAAGAGCGCCAGCAGCAGGCTGAGTCGAGTATGGAATCCGATCCGATGGTTCGGGAGATGGAGGAGCGTTTTTCTGCAAAATTGATGTCGGATAGTGTACGACCTGTAGATGACGCTGCTGGGTGAATTTACTAATTCAGGTTGTGATAAGTATTCTATAACTCGTTGTAATATATATGTATAGTGCGCGAGCTAAAGTCAATTGTTAAGTTTGTTTTTCGCACTCGTGAGGCGCAATTGCGTCGACGACTGTCTAATTTGAATAAGAGGTGTTCAGCATGAAAGGCGGTATTGGTAATTTAATGAAGCAGGCGCAAAAGATGCAGGCTGAAATGCAGGAGACTCAGGAGCGTCTTGCTCAGGAAGAGGTGACCGGTGAATCTGGTGGCGGCATGGTGAAGGTGACCATGAACGGCAAACACGAGGTGCGCCGTATAGAGATCGATGACAGTCTGATGGGTGACGACAAGGAGATGCTCGAAGATCTGGTTGCAGCAGCCGTCAACGATGCTGCGCAGCGGGTCAGCCATAAGATGCAAGAGAGCATGTCCGGATTGACTGCGGGTCTCGGGCTACCCCCTGGCATGAAACTGCCTTTCTGACTTTATGATACAAGACTACTGTTGCCTGGTTGTGCCCGTGGTTTTAGTCTACAGGTCGGTTAATGCCTAGTCCTTCATTGCTGGATCAGTTGATGATTGCCCTACGTTGCCTGCCCGGAGTGGGGGCAAAAAGTGCCCAACGGATGGCCTATCACCTGCTTGAACGGGATAGGGAAGGGGGGCGAGCACTATCGCGGCTGCTGGCAGATGCCATGGAGCAGATTGGCCACTGCCGCCAATGCAGAACACTGAGTGAAGATGAATATTGTCAGCTCTGTTCCAATCCCCGGCGCGATCAGAGTCTGCTCTGTATCGTGGAGAGCCCGGCTGATCAGATGATGATCGAGCAGGCGGCTGACTATCAAGGGGGCTATTTTGTGTTAGGTGGCCACCTCTCTCCTCTGGATGGCATAGGGCCAAAAGAGATCGGACTTGATCTATTACAAGAGCGATTTGCCTCCGCTGCTGTCAAAGAGATTATTCTGGCAACCAA
Source organism: Candidatus Thiodiazotropha sp. 6PLUC1 (assembly GCA_040506705.1). Lineage (GTDB taxonomy): Bacteria > Pseudomonadota > Gammaproteobacteria > Chromatiales > Chromatiaceae > Thiodiazotropha. Next base: position 17,883 of record JBEVWG010000018.1, on the reverse strand, counting down.
TCCTACAGTTGAGGGAGAGGCTACAGCCCAGTATATCCATGACATGGCTCTGCAGCATGGCATCAAAACAACCCGTATTGCCCAGGGGGTGCCTATGGGGGGTGAACTGGAATATGTGGATGGTGCAACTCTGGCCCATGCTTTTCGCGGACGATCGGAATTTTGAGGAGACAATATGAGTGACTGCCTGTTCTGTAAGTTTGTCAGTGGTGAAATCGAACCCCAGACTGTTTATGAAGACGATGATGTGCTGGCCTTTCGGGATATTAACCCCCAAGCCCCCTGTCATGTTCTGATTGTGCCCAAAAGGCACATTTCAACCCTGAATGATCTCAAGCCTGAAGATGCTGAACTGATGGGTAAACTCTATCTGGCAGCTGCAAAAGTTGCAAAGCAGGAGGGTCTGGACGAAGCGGGTTATCGCACCGTTATAAACTGTAATGAACAGGCGGGACAGACCGTGTTCCACATTCATCTGCATCTGCTTGGTGGTCGGCAGATGAAATGGCCTCCAGGGTAATCCTCAACCATTTCTGATTGCCGCTTCCCATCTCAAATAATCACTACGAGTCTAAGTCGTGAACAATAGCGTTGCTTCAAACTACCGTCTGTTGGTAGATGGCATGTCCTGTATGCACTGTGTCGCCTCAGTTGAAAAAGCTGTGTCTAATCTATCCGGGGTAAGTCAGGTCGAAGTCGACCTTGAATCGGGGATGGTCGCTGTGACTGGGGGCTCTGCCTCGGAGTCAGTTGCAGCCATTGTGGAAGCGGGTTTTGGAGCAACGCCCCTACACGATGCTGAACTTCCTATTCTGCAAACCGATCCCGACAGTTGTGAAGTTGAATCTCAAAACAACGACCAGCTTTCCGAAGAGGGCTATCAACTGACTGTGGAGGATATGAGCTGCGCCAGTTGTGTTGCGGCTGTAGAGCGAGCCATCTGTTCCGTACCTGGGGTGGAGTCAGCCGCGGTCAATCTGGTGGAAAGACGGGCTCAGGTGGTGGGGGGATCACCTCAAGCGGTGGCACAGGCGGTGGTTGATCAGGGGTATGGTGCCCATTTGATCGAATCACACCCAGACAGTAGTGAGCTCCAGCTTGAATTTGATCAGCAGAGCCTCTCCCAGCATGATCAACAGCAGGCGCTGCAGACTCTGTTTTCCATGTGGGATACCCAAGCAGAGTATCATTTTGATGATCCCCTGTGGCGCCTCAACACCTCATTGCATCCCGCTGATCTGCTGATCGAGTTGCAGCAGACAGGCTATCGGGCCAGATTAGTGGAGCCGTTCGACGATCCCTATGCACAGGAGGCACTGGCTGCGGCCAATGAGATTAGACGTTCCTGGCAGAGGGCGTTGCTGGCTGGTGTTGTGGGTCTTGGTCTGATGGCGATGGAGATGACTGGCCAAACTCCAGCGTTACGGGCGGCTGGCGGTCAAAGCTATTGGTTGGCGGTGGCCATCATCTGTTTGTTGGTGATGCGTTTCAGTGGTGGTCACTACTATCTTGGGGCTTTGAAGCAACTCAAGCACTACTCTGCCAATATGGATAGCCTGATCGCCCTGGGTACGGGTACTGCATGGTTCTCTTCTCTGGTTATCGTAATGCAGCCTGAAGGGGGAGTTATTCAAGGTGAAAAGCTCTATTTTGATGCCTCAGTATTGATTCTGGCTTTCCTTCAATTCGGCCATGTACTCGAGACCCGCGCAAAACGTACCACCAGTGAAGCGGTAGGCAGTCTGGTGGGTTTGGCTCCGAAGCTGGCCCAGGTAGTACGGGATAAGGCATCGGTTGCCATTCCAGTCTCACTGTTGTCCATTGGCGATCTCATACAGGTACGTCCCGGTGAAAAGATCCCCATTGATGGTGAGGTGGTGGCGGGGGCTTCAAGTGTTGATGAGGCGATGCTAACCGGCGAGTCCATGCCCCAGCAGAAACAGCCTGGAGATCAGGTGATTGGTGGCAGCGTCAATCGCTCCGGACAACTGCGTTATCGAGTAACACGTTTGGGTGATGAGACAACCCTGGCACATATTATTGCCATGGTCAGGCAGGCACAAATGAGCAAGCCTGAGATAGGTCGTCTGGTGGATCGTGTCTCCGCAGTATTTGTACCGGTTGTTGTGCTCATAGCCTTGACTACATTTTTTATTTGGCTGATTTTCGGGCCAGCACCATCCTTGCCGTTTGCGTTGACAGCAGGGATAGCTGTGTTGGTGATTGCCTGCCCCTGTGCTCTGGGTCTGGCTACACCGATTGCCATCATGGTGGGTACAAGCAGGGCAGCCCAGTTGAATGTGCTGATCAGAAACAGTGATGGATTACAATCCGCCAGCAGGCTGACTCATCTGGTGGTGGATAAAACCGGTACCCTGACCCAGGGTTCTCCGAAGGTCACCCATGTCTATGTTGATGGACTCACTGAGCGTGAGTTACTGGCATTTGCTGCGAGTGTGGAGGCGGTCTCCTCTCATCCGCTGGCAGAGGCGATCGTCGATCATGCCAAAACTGAAGCTATCGATCTCTCATCTGTAGAGGATTTCCGGAATCTTGAAGGCCTGGGTGTTGAAGGAAAGGTTGCTGAATCTTTAGTGCAGTTGGGTGGTGGGCAATATCTCCAATCACTGGGGATCGCACCCTCACAGTCACTACAGCAATCCGCAGAAGAGCAGGCAATGAAAGCAGGAAGTCTCGTCTGGGTGGTGGTTGATGGGTTGTTAAAAGGGCTGATAATACTCAGAGATCCTTTACGGGAAGATACCCCTCAGGCGATAAAAGCACTTCGTAATCATGGGGTTGAAGTTATTATATGTACTGGAGACAACGCCCGCACCGCCCAGGTTGTAGCCGATCGACTGGGTATAGAGCAGGTATATAGCGAGTTACTGCCGAAACAGAAACTGGATGTAGTGAGGTCTCTGCAACAGCAAGGAAACCGTGTGGGTATGGTCGGAGATGGGGTGAATGATGCACCGGCTTTGGCCCAGGCTGATACTGGATTTGCGATTGGTAGCGGAACAGATGTGGCCATCGAACATGCCGATATTACCCTGGTGGGTGACTCTCTCTTCAACGTCTCAACTGCAATTACTATTTCCAGGGCCACTCTAAGGAATATCAAGCAGAATCTTTTCGGCGCTTTTGTCTATAATATTATTGGCATCCCTATGGCTGCCGGGCTGCTCTATCCTCTCACGGGCTGGCTGCTGCCCCCCATGTTTGCCAGTGCCGCTATGGCTATGTCGTCCGTAACAGTGGTCGCCAATGCCAATCGGCTGAGATTTTTCAAGCCGAGAGCTGATTAGAGTTTTTGTTTCAGACAGGAGATTATATTGACCACAACACTGAAGGTTTCAGGTATGACCTGTCCCCATTGTGTGAGCAATGTCAGTAAAGCCCTGCAGGCTGTGGACGGGGTTGAAGAGGCTCAGGTGATGCTCGAAGAGGGGAGAGCAGTGGTGACTGGTGCTGCGGATCAAGCGGTGCTGATTCAAGCTGTGGTTGATGCCGGTTACTCTGTGGAGGCAGCTTCCTGAGGCTGTTGAACCTGGATTCCTCAGTTGACCGCACTATCCTATAAGCAAGATATTGATATGACACAGATTTTTACTCCTACGCATCTTTACCTGCTGGGTGAATCAAGCTGATGCAAGTTTCCCACGCACTAGTAACAATCCCCAACCTCGCGGCCTCGCTTGAGCAGCAGAGAAATGCTGCCTCACATCTTGTTCAGGCTTTGCCGTTGGCTTCCCAGGTCAGTGGCAGTGAGTCGACACTGCGTAGTGTGGAAAATGTTAAACAGGCTGAGAAATATCTGCAGAGACAACAATCCGAACGGCAATTGACTCAAGTCAGAGACGATCCCCGCAGTCAGCGGGCAGTGACGAGCTATCAATCAGTACAAGCGGCTCATGAGAGGGATTATGTGAGTGAAGTATTGGGGATCGATGTCTACGCCTAGTGGGCCAAAAAGGCACTCTCACTAGATGGTTGTTTGAATGACCTCCCTGTCATTCATTTTATGCAAAAAAAGCTTTCAGGTTGAGGCGGGTTGCATCGCCTCACGGATATTGCTGTGCGCTAAGATTTTATCATCATTGCGCAGGATGAGTTCGATGATATGCTCCCCTTGCATCACGCGAGGATTGATACCTGTCTCTTTCATGACTTCATAGCTCTCGAAAAAACGCTTCCAGGTGATTTTGCGAACTTGAAATTTTGAGCGTATCTCCGGACTGTTGGTCTCGAGGAAAAGACGGTCAATCTGTTTCCACTCCTGGTAGAGTTTTGGGTACTCCATACCAAGTTGATCTAAACGGGATTGGCACTGCATATGGTTTAGATCATTGACTAATTTACCTTCCATGAAGAGAAGAGCTTGACGTACTGTTGTGGTGGGTGGACGATTATTCCACTCCTCTACCTTTAGAGGGTCGCTGAATATTTCACGAATCACATAGTGAGCCATAGTCTGATTCATCTTGAAGGTATAAGGGATATTAAAGTGTTTCAGGATATCCACCTGCCGGCCATCAGGGGGAGAGAATAGACCCAGGATATTCATCGCCTGACCTTTTGTGAGGGGGCGATTCAAACGAACTCCTTTTTCAGCTAGCTCGCTGAGTATTGCTTCAGTTGCAGGCTCATTTTGCCAGGCTTCATCTGATTCGCGAGGCAAGCTTAATGCTGTTTCAATCTGTTCTTCTAATTCATCAAATTTAATATTGCTACTAGAATTGTCAGTGCTATTGAATTGTACTTTTTTAAACATAAACAATAGACCGCAGAACAACAATACGGTAAGAAAACTGGCTATTTCCATGGGGAGCTCCCTTTGTTATTAATTATTAAGGGTTGAGTATAAGCAGATAGCCTGCTACTAATGTGAGAACTGACACACATAATGTAGGGTAATTGTCAATAGGCGAATGAAATGATTAGCTGAAAACTTTAGCTGTTTTTTGACTTGGTTATTAAGGAATGTGACTTGATTCTTATTTTGTGGTGTTTCAGATCACTACGGACCCGATTCTCCCAGCCCTTTGCAGAGGAAGTGGATGTTAAGGAATAAAAGTAATATTAGATATTTGGAAATTAGTGTCATGAAGAAAATTCCTGGCGGGATGCATTATTAGAGATGATGACGAAATCGAATCGACTCTTTCTTTTAATCTCTCTGTTCATACTGGCGACTGATAGTTTCTTCGTATGGTTGAACTATGTATCCGCACGGGATGTTATGTATGAGAGCCTACAGGATGAATTATTAGAAGCTGGTGGCGCATTCAAAATAGCTTTGGACAGCAATATGGATATGTTGCAACAGACAGCTCTTTTTGTTGCCAGTGACAAACGCGTACAAGAGTTGTTTCTGGCCGGCAAACAAGTGGTTGAAATGGAAGGTGGAGGCGCGGGTGGTGCAGGATCTGAGCAAATTCGACAACAACTCTATGAATTACTTGAACCGGGTTGGAGTGAAATGACAAAGCAATTTAATGTTCGTCAGTTACATTTTCATCTTGCTCCGGGAGCAGTCTCTTTTTTGCGTGTTCATCGGCGGCAAAAATATGGAGATCGTTTGGATGGTATTCGCCATACAGTCATTGATGCCAACAAATTTCAGCAATCTACTAGAGGCTTTGAAATAGGTCGCCCTTATGCCGGTATTCGCGGGGTAACCCCTGTATATGGTATTGATCGTGAATCAGGAAAGCGCCTTCACATTGGCGCAGTTGAAGCAGGTATGTCTTTCCCGCAGATGCTGAACTTATTAGAACGTCATACCCAGGTTAAGTATGCCGTATTGATAAAGCAGGAGGATCTGCAACGAAGGGTCTGGACAGAGTCATTGGAGCAGCTTTATAGAAAGAGAGCACCAGCGTTTGGATATTATATTGAGGCTAGCAGTGATGATAAAATGACAAGGAGTCTATTAGCTGATGAAAAATTGCAACAGGTACTATTCGATCAAAATAGAATATTCGTAAAAGATCAAGCGCTACCAATGGCCATGATTGCAGTCCCTTTTCATGACTATCAAGGTTGGCGAGACCCTGAAAAACCCCATGTGGGCTACATTCTGATGTGGAGAGAGGCGGCAGCTATTATTGAAGGTTTTAAGGCGGGTTTGAAGAATAATATACTTTTTGCGCTGGCAGTTTTTATTCTTCTAGAAATAATAATCTATCTGGGTATACGTAGAGTGACTCGCCAACTGGAAGTGGAAGTGAAGGAGCAAACTGGAAAGTTGTCAGAAAGTAATTTACAACTTGCCCACCGCAACACAGCGTTAAATCACTCTTTACACGATCTAAAGGCTACCCAGGCACAGTTGATCGAATCTAAGAAAATGGCGTCGCTTGCCGGATTGGTTGCAGGTGTTGCTCATGAGATAAATACGCCAGTAGGGACAAGTATCACCGCTGCTTCACACTTGGCCGATCGTATTAGAGATATTCAAGGACAATTCAACAAAGGTGAAATGACAAAAAGTGGCCTGGAAAACTTTTTAAATCGTGCGGAAATGGCCTGTCATATTTTACTCTCAAACCTTCAAAGATCAGGCGATCTTGTAAAAAGTTTTAAGCAAGTGGCGGTAGATCAGAGTAGTTTAAAACGGCGCCATTTTGATCTGTGTGATTATCTGCAAGAGATCAGGCAAAGTCTGCAGCCACGCTTGAAATATGTGCAACATCAGCTTGTCATAGAGTGCCAGTCACCCATTGATCTCAATACCTGCCCTGGGGTGCTATCTCAAATAATTACCAATCTTGTTATGAATAGCTTGATCCACGGGTTCAGTGAACATCAAGGTCGACCAGGCGTAATGCGAATTGAGGTTTCATCAATAGAAAATTCAACGGTCAGGATTAAATATAGTGATGATGGAGCAGGAATTTCAGAAGATCACCTGCCTTATATATTCGAACCATTCTATACCACCAATAGAGAAGGAGGGGGGTCAGGTTTGGGGTTGAACTTAGTGTACAATGCAGTTACAACTCACTTGGGAGGCACTATTCGTGTTGAATCGAAGCCAGGCAAGGGTGTGTGGTTCATAATCGAATTCCCCAAGGTTTTTGATCATCAGGAGGACAAAAGCAAGGATGAGTAGTCAGTCTAAACAGATAGTGTTCGCGCAAGAGAGGGAGGAGCATTCAAAGGAACGAGCTGCTTGGCGGGTTCTGATTGTCGATGATGAACCAGATGTACACGCCGTAACTGAATTGGCATTAGAGGATTTGGTATTTGATGATCGAAGTATAGAATTTGGCCATGCTTATTCAGCTCAGGAGGCTAAGGCTTATTTAAAAAACTATCCGGATACTGCGCTGGTATTACTAGATGTGGTGATGGAAAGTGATCTTGCCGGGTTGGAATTGGTGGATGTTATACGAAACCAGTATAAGAACTCACTGATTCGGATCATTCTACGTACAGGCCAGCCAGGGCAAGCTCCAGAAAGAGAAGTGATTCTGCGCTACGATATCAATGATTACCGTGAGAAGACCGATCTTACATCATTAAAACTGTTTTCATCGGTAGTTTCAGCACTGCGAAATTACCGTGATTTACAGGTTATTGAGAAGAATAAACGAGGATTGGAAAAAATTATCCGTTCTTCTGGATCTTTGTATAACATCGACTCTCTTGAGACATTCGTAAGTGGTGTACTTACCCAATTAGAGGCCTTGCTGAATCTGGGTGACCAGACCTTTTATAGTCGCGCTTTCGGTGTTTTAAAAGAAGACGCTGGTTCAAGCGTTGAGCAGCAAAGAATTATTGCAGGGACCGGTGATTATGCTTCAATGGTCAATCAAAGTTTGTGTGATGTTGTTGACGAACAGGTACTTGAGCGTATCAAAATAGCATTTGCGGAAAAAGGGAGTTTCTTTTACTCAGACGCCTGTCTTATAGAGCTTAATAACGCCGAGGGACGAGATGGCTTGTTATATATTGAAGGTTGTCTAGGTGGATTTGATGAAGTTGATCATAACCTGGTAGAAGTCTTTGTAAGTAATGCAGCAATTGCCCTAGGTAATCTATTTCTCAATCAGGAGATCGAGCTGACCCAAAGGGAGGTTCTCTATACACTAGGTGAGTTTGCAGAGTGTCGCTCAAAAGAGGTTAATCGACATGTTGCCCGTGTGAGTAAATTGACTGCTTTAATAGGAGAGAAGCTTGGACTGGATAAAGAGGAGTGCGATTTACTTCAACTTGCCGCTGCGATGCATGATATCGGTAAGATAGCGATATCATCTGAGATTTTAGAGAAGCCTGGTCCACTTTCTGATGAAGAGTGGCTGACTGTGCAGGATCATTGTCAATTTGGTTATAAGCTACTCAGCAGGGCAAAACGTCCACTATTAAAACTTGCTGCTATTATTGCTCACCAGCATCATGAAAGATGGGATGGCACAGGGTATCCTCAAGGTTTGAGCGGCGAAAATATCCACCTATATGGTCGGATAGTTGCGATTGCTGATGTTTTTGATGCTTTGGGGAATTCCAGGGTCTATAAAGAGGCCTGGTCGCAGGAAAAGATTATTGAATATTTTCAACAGCAGCGTGGCGGTCACTTTGATCCGAAGCTGACGGATTTATTGCTCAACAATATTACAGAGTTTGCCTCTCTTAGAGAGTTCTACAGTGATGAGCATTATCTACGCCCAACCCTTATACCACCCGGTGATGGATTTGGGACTATGTAAAAAGGGCCTTTGATACAATCCGTATCGCCCAAAGAGTTCCCTGGCAGATTGGATTAAACACCTCTTTCGGCTATGGCTTGAAATATTCAGAATAAATCCAAGTTGTGTAGGGTGTGCAGTCCTACCGCACAAAACTCAACCAAAACAAGACCATCAAATGTAGGGTGCGGCCCTGCCGCACCAAACTCAATCAAAACAAGACCACCAGATAAGCAGTTTATAAGGTAATTTCCATATACCACCGTTGAAGAGGGGAATGAGGAAAGTAATCGGGATTTAAGGGTAATCGATACCTTTATGGTGCAGCAAGGTAGCCTGGATGAAGTGAAGCTGAATCCGGGAAGATTGGTGCAGTGTTCTCCCGGATTCCGTTGCACTCCATCCAGGCTACGGGTTACCGTTTTCAACAAGGAAAGTGACTGGCTGGGGGGACGAAACTGAATCGTGATGTTTCACGAAATAAATTGATCTGTAGGGTGCGGCCCTGCCGCACCAAGCTCAATCAAAACAAGACCACCAGATACGCGTTTGTAAGGCAATTACCGTATACCACCGTTGATCCGACGGTGATCTACATTGCATCACGAGATGTCTAATAAACCGCGCAGGGAGGGGTTAAACCCCACCTTATATATCCCAGGTGGAGAAACGCAGATTGTAGATATCGGCTTGCCTGCCAGATAAGTAACCTGAGATTCCCTTCTTCATCCCTGCTTTAAGAGCAGCGTGAGGGGGGGTAATTAGGTCAAGTTTTTTCGTGCTCAAAGTTGTTACACTCAAAAAAAGCTACAATGAAAGTTGATCAGCCCTGAAATCCAAAGTCGCAAATAGATCATCCAAGGTCTCTTCCCGGCGAATCAGCTCAATCAAAACAAGACCACCAGATACGCGTTTGTAAGGCAATTACCGTATACCACCGTTGATCCGACGGTGATCTACATTGCATCACGAGATGTCTAATAAACCACGCAGGGAGGGGTTAAACCCCACCTTATATATCCCAGGTTAAGAGCGGCGCGCGGGCGTTAATTATGCCAAATATTTTCGCGTTCTAAGTTGTTATACCCAAAAAAGCTACAATGAAAGTTGATCAGCAAGGTAGCCTGGATGAAGTGAAGCGGAATCCGGGAAGATTGGTGCAGTGTTCTCCCGGATTCCGTTGCACTCCATCCAGGCTACGGGTTACCGTTTTCAACAAGGAAAGTGACTGGCTGGGGGGACGAAACTGAATCGTGATGTTTCACGAAATAAATTGATCTGTAGGGTGCGGCCCTGCCGCACCAAGCTCAATCAAAACAAGACCACCAGATACGCGTTTGTAAGGCAATTACCGTATACCACCGTTGATCCGACGGTGATCTACATTGCATCACGAGATGTCTAATAAACCGCGCAGGGAGGGGTTAAACCCCACCTTATATATCCCAGGTGGAGAAACACAGATTGTAGATATCGGCTTGCCTGCCAGATAAGTAACCTGAGATTCCCTTTACCATCCCTGGTTAAGAGCGGCGCGCGGGCGTTAATGATGCCAAATTTTTTAGCGTTCTAAGTTGTTACACCCAAAAAAGCTACAATGAAAGTTGATCAGCACTGAAATCCAAAGTCGCAAATAGATCATCCAAAGTCTCTTCCCGACGAATCAGTTCAACACTGCCATCTTCGCGCAACAGTAACTCTTTGGGCCTCAGTTTTCCGTTGTAGTTGAATCCCATAGCCTGTCCATGAGCGCCAGTATCGTGAATGCAGATAATATCCCCATCCTCGATTTTCGGTAGCGAACGTTGAATCGCAAATTTGTCATTGTTCTCACAAAGAGAGCCGACTACGTCCACAACCTCATCTTCACCCTCTTTGTTAAGTACCGATATATGGTGATAAGCACCATACATCCCCGGGCGCATCAAGGCAGACATGCATGAGTCCACGCCAACGTATGTTCTGTAAATCTCTTTGCGGTTGATAGCAGTGGTTACCAGAATACCGTGGGGGCCAGTGATATAGCGACCGCTCTCCAAATAGAGTTTGGGCACATAACCATGGTTGTTTTTGAATACGCTGAACAGCTCACCAATCTCCTGGCCCATGCTGCGAATATCCAAAGGTTTCTCTTCAGGACGATAAGGAATACCGAGTCCGCCGCCAATGTTAATAAAATCGAATTTGATATCGAGTTCTTTTGAAATCCAATTAATGCGATCCAGAAGCATTCTTGCCGTTTCAACCATATAGGCGTGGTTAAGCTCGTTGGATGCCAGCATGGTGTGCAATCCAAAGCGTTTTACGCCAAGTTCTTTAGCCTTACGGTAAGCATCAATCAGTTGATCGTGGGCTACGCCATATTTAGCTTCTATAGGATTACCAATGATGCTGTTTCCGGTTCTCCGCTCTCCCGGGTTGTATCGAAAACAGATTAATTCCGGAACCTGCGGTAACTTATCGAGGAGGGAGATATCATCCAGATTCAGGATGCAGCCCCCGTCGGTATCTGCAACGTTAAACTCATTCTCACTGGTGTTATTTGAGGTGAACATGATCTGTTCACCATGCCCCCCAGCCTGGCGGCTTAATACAAGCTCAGCGATAGAGCTGCAATCAAAACCAAATCCAATATCACCCATGATATTCAGAATGGTTGGATTGGGTAGTGCCTTGACCGCAAAATACTCGCGAAACAGATCAACGCTTTTAAAAGCTTCGATCAGCTCACGGCCTGTCTCACGAATACCTTTTTCATCATAGAGATGAAATGGGGTGCCGTAGTGTTCGACAATCTTTTCTAAATTCTGCGCAAGACGATCAGAAAAATCTTTTGATATTGGCACCCGAGCACCTCTTAATACAAATCGGAACGTTCTTCAGGCTAATAGCGATGGAGTAAAAGATGATCATCGCTATCAGCCTCAGTCAAATCAATCGACCCTAGAGAGATGTTTTAACTCTCTCCATGGCCTGCTGCACATTTTCAAAGCTGTTGAAGGCACTGATACGGATATAGCCTTCACCACATTTTCCAAATCCGGCGCCAGGAGTGCAAACCACGCCAGCGTTGTTCAGCAGAGTATCGAAAAGGTCCCAGGAGTCGCCTTTGGCATCGATCCAGATGTAGGGGGAGTTTTCACCACCAATGCAGTCATAACCCAAAGCTTCTATCTGTTCCCGGATATATTTTGCATTTTTTAAGTAGTAGGTGACCAGTTCCTGCACTTGTGCCTGGCCCTCGGCGCTGTAAACTGCTTCGGCAGCTTTCTGCACAGGGTAGGATACGCTATTAAATTTGGTTGTATGACGACGGTTCCAAAGCTCATGGATTGATACTGGATCACCATCGTTCGTATAGGCAGTGCAATCCTTTGGAACAACGGTGTAAGCGCACCGTGTACCTGTAAAGCCGGCAGTCTTTGAGAAACTACGGAATTCCACAGCGACTTCCCGAGCGCCTTCGATTTCAAAAATAGAGCGTGGCAGGCTGGGATCCTGAACGAAGGCTTCATAGGCTGCATCGAATAGAATCAGGGCTTTATTCTGCTTGGCATAATCAACCCACTGCTTGAGTTGCGCTTTGGTAGCCGTTGCCCCAGTCGGATTGTTGGGGAAGCAGAGATAGATCAGATCGACTGGTTGGCTTGGCAATTCAGGGATAAATCCGTTGCCTTTGTTACCATCAAGATAGGTAAGTCCGCTATAGCGGCCATCTTCAGCTTCACCAGTCCGCCCAGCCATCACATTGGTGTCGACATAGACAGGGTAAACAGGATCAGGAATAGCAACATTGATGTCGTTGGCAAAGATCTCCTGAAAATTGCCTGAGTCACATTTTGCACCATCACTGACGAATACCTCGTCAGCTACAATGTCACACCCACGAGACTGATAGTCCCCTTTGGCAATTGCCTCACGCAAGAAGTCATAACCCTGTTCCGGTCCATAGCCGTGAAAAGTGGCATCGTTTGCCATTTCATCGACGGCTGCATGGAAGGCTTTTACACAAGCATCAGGCAAGGCTCGAGTGACGTCACCAATACCCAGTCGAATGATCTCTTTATCCGGGTTCGCCTCCTGGAAGGCTGAGACCCGTTTTGCAATGTCAGAGAACAGGTAGGAAGCCTGGAGTTTCTTATAGTTCTCATTGATTTTGATCATGCTACACCTCAGGAAACCGAAAAACGGGCCATTATACAGGGATTGCTGCAGAGTAGGAGAGGCCCAGAAAGTGGATATTTAACTAATTGATTTATATGCTATTTATTTAGAGGTCTTCATGCTTGGGTGGTGGCTTTCGAAAGATTAAACAGATGGGAGGCTGGTTGAGTATCCAATCTACAATCGGCGGGTAACTTGTTGCTGTGATGTTTTGACTCCGACAAGTGGACAAACCTGCTAGCTGAATATTTGAGAATAGTGATCTGCTTTAAATCCCAGGTAGAGTTTTTCCCCATCATCCAGCAGCGGACGCTTAATTATCGTGGGGTTCTGCAACATGATCTCCATCGCCTTAGTCTCATCTAAATTGGACTTTATCCCGTCATCCAATTGACGCCAGCTTGTGCTTCGCTTGTTCAGCAGGGCCTCCCAACCGAGTGATTGAATCCATGACTTCAGCATCTTCTCATCAATACCAGCCTTCTTGTAGTCATGAAATTCATAGCCGATTCCGTGGTCACTAAGCCATATGCGAGCTTTTTTGATCGTATCGCAGTTTGGGATCCCGTAAATTTTGACCATCTTTATTTTGCAACCCGTATTGTTAATCTGCATTATGCGGACTGTTTTTAATGTATTTCAAGAGCTTAAGTAAAGCAGTGAGCTGCTTGCTAAGGGCTAACAATTGCCTTAATAAACTATCCAGAATTGTTATCCTAAAAACATCTGTAGATCAAGAGAGCTCTGTAATGCTTGATTATGTCGTTAAATTCATACATAGATACTATAAACCAGACCATAGCGATCTCAACACTCTGCCATTGTGTGGTTGCTCACTGCAAGAAATCATAGCGCCGTCATAGCACGTCCCCCCTAAAACAAATTTTGATAACGCAGGCTGTGTGCAACCACACGATGCGCTGTCATTAAAAATCAATAGGTTAGGGCTATAAGAACGGCTCAGCACGGTGTTGCGGTTGTGGGCGCTTACCTGTCGAACATACCTTGGTCTGAGCCATTATTGTTGCCCTGGGTGTCGGATACTTATGCTCTGGTTAGTATGAATTCCGGTTTCTGATTGGGGGATAACCATACAACCGATATAGCTCGTCCTGGATTTGCTACCGTTTATTCCATTTTCTCAATAAGAGGATTAATCACGGAAATAAATAGTGTTAGTATCCAATTCATCCAACGCTGAAAAGGTTTTCTTAAAAGGACTTTTCTATGAGCAAGTACAACGAAGACACTGGCTGGCAAGTGAATGCCGACCAACAGTTAATCTCCCATCAAAACGGTTTTAAAGCCGAATATAAAGGGGATAATATTTATGGCATCAAGCACTTTCCAGTCGAGGCCACAATTCGGGATATAAGAGACATGGTCACGAAAGCTGAAGAAGTTCTCGCTAGCCGGTAGATCTATCTAATTGAAAAAATAGGATAATTAATCCGCATAAGGGAAGCGGTGTTCTTGGCGGGGCTTCTTTTCAAGAGCTGCTTTTAGTTTTGCTCTTTCCAGCTTGAGCGGCCAACTGTACCGGGTTGTTTTGAACCCTCCCCACGGGTTACTGAGTTCAATTTGTGGAAACTCGTCACGATTTTCTCCGTTCGCCATCAATCATTCAGATTTTACTTCTCTATTTATAAAGTCAAAACGATAGGGGAGCACTTAAGTATCGTGGCGACGCCTCAGGAAATGGATTCCTCTTCAATAGTTTTATGACATTCAGCGATCCTTGTCTCAATCTTGCCAGAACAGATTGAACCCAAATTTTAGTGCTTCCACTAGGCAAAACCTGTGATTACCGGCCACCTCATATAGAGTGATTCTGCACCCAACGCTATTTTTGATCAAAATGCGGAGATATGTCGGCATATTTCCATCTAAACTCAATGGCACTGGAGCTAGCTGAACTGAGGTAGGTGATATGCTTGCGGCCTGGTTAGTATGTAGGTCATCCAGGAACTCTATTTTTTAATAAGAAAGAGAAATTATCTCATGCGAATTGAATTGACCACTCTAGAGGCTCGAATTATTGGCTGCCTTTTGGAAAAAGAGATCACCACCCCTGATCAATATCCTCTGTCACTTAGTGCTCTAACCCATGCCTGTAATCAAAAAAGCAGTCGTGATCCGGTTCTTCAGCTCACTGAGACTGAGGTACAGAATTCTCTTGACGATCTTAGAAAAAAGCATCTGGTCAGTGATCGCAGTGGCTTTGGTAGTCGGGTGACCAAATATCAACACCGCTTCTGTAATTTAGGCTTCGGCTCACTGGAATTTTCGCCTCAAGAGTTGGGTATTATTTGCGTGCTACTCTTGAGAGGGGCACAAACACCAGGTGAACTGCGAAGTCGTACCAACCGCTTATGTGAATTTTCAGATGTCCAAGAGACAGAATCGGTGCTGGTAAACTTGATGCGCAGAGAGGATGGCCCTTTTGTGACTCGACTTGTTCGTGAGCCAGGTAAAAGGGAATCCCGCTATGCCCATCTGTTAAGTGGGGAGGTAGTTGAAGAGCAGGAGTTGAGTCACTCTGATACTGTGCAGAATCAACTGCCTCAGGATGACCAGTCAAGAATAGAGCAGCTAGAAAGGCAGGTTGAGATGTTGCGACAGGAGCTTGATGAAATAAAGGATCAACTTGGTTTGAACTGATCAGCAGCCACGCAAAACAGAAAAATCATAGGCTTCCTGGTTTCTCATGTCGGGTGAGGAATGGGCACGGAAAAGCACTTCACAGCAGAGGATGATGGGCGAGGGGCTTCTACACCTGCTTCTGCTATAGAGTGGCTTTAATGGGATAGCAGTGAAATCGATTTACCAGGGTATCCTCTCGCCATGGCGAAAAAAGCCACCACTCGGTCCATCTTCAGGTAGTGTTGCAGCCCAGACAATACCTTTTGCTCCCTCTTGGACAGAAAGTGTCGCCTCATCACCCCCCATACGAGTTCTGACCCAGCCTGGACAGACCGAGTTGACTTTAATCCGGGTCTCCTTCAACTCATCAGCAAGAATTCTCGTGACTGCATTTATCGCGGTCTTGGAAAGGCGATAGGCTGGACAGCAGCCATTCATTTCACTGAGTTGACCCATGCCAGATGAGACATTTACCACAGCTCCCTGGCCATTCATAAGAGGAATCAGAGATTGGCATAAGCGAAGTGGCCCGAGGGTGTTGGTTTTAAATCCGTCCATTATTGATTCCAGATTGGCACTGAGAATAGTGCTCTGACTGTCAGAAGGAGGGGGGTCGGGAAAGATACCGGCATTGTTAACAAGTATGCCAATTTCGTTATGATTTTCTTTGAGGTGTTGCACTAGGTTTGCTATTGATGCTGTGCTCGTAACATCGAGTGGAAAAAATTCAACATCAAGTCCTTCAGTAGTTAAGCTCTCTGCCGCCGTCTCTCCTGACTCTACATCACGGGCGGTAAGGACAATATGCCAGCCTAATTCGGCCAACTGTCTACTTGTTTCAAGGCCCAATCCGCGGTTGGCTCCTGTAACTATGGCAACTGATTGATTTGACACGAGTTCTCCCCGTTTTGGTGATAGTTTTAACTTCTCCTAACTGCGGAGGTTGAGTATAAATACCACCATTGATCTGGCATATCATCACCTTACGACAGATATTAGAGGAAAACTACGGAATCTGGGATTAGACGGTTGAATCTGTCGCTGTGTTAGCCAGTCCATTTTGTGGTATAGAAGCGTCTATCTGAAGGATGAAACTCTGGGGCAGAACTTTGGATATTCGAGTAAAGGAAATAGTAAGAAAAATGGCCTATTCTTCATACATTGGTCTCACGGATGAGGTGATTGATCTGCTAAAGATTATTTCAGCAAGGCAAAAGTAATTTTTTTATCGCCCGAAAGTCATAATCTATGTGACAAACCAAGTTAGATAGGGTCAAATTTCACATATAGCCGATGTCAGGTTGTTATGATGCAAACTTTAGAAAACGTTACCAATGGAACCATACGGGAAATCGATGGCAAAACCGCTATTTTCTACGATGGTTATTGGATTAAGCACTACAAGCCCATGGAAGATAGCTTGGAGACCAAGAAATACCTTATTGAGGCACTGACCCGGCGCCTGTTCAATCATGTTGAGCATGGAATCAATATTCCCGGTAATCGTTTGGATGAGGCCAGAGAGGCCTATGAATCCGAACAGGACGAAGACCTGAAGCGGGTTAAAGGGGCGATGCTGGCAGGTTCTCTCTTTAATCGTGGTACTGAAATATTTCGTCAGCTTGTAAAACTTGAGGACGAAAGCATCAAGAGCGGTAGAGGGAGAGAGATGCTCCATGAGTGTGGGCAATACCTGTTGGAGGCATTGGAACTGGGCAAAATGGTTAAACACCGCAGTGGCGATGAGGGTATCGATGAACTCTGGGGTGAACCTTTTCGTGCCTTCACTGTGCCTATTGAGTCTTTTTATGAGACTCGCTATATCAAAATCGCTCAGACCATGCATGATATTGATCGCATATCGTCAGCGATGATCAAGGCATTTCAAGACAGTCTCTTTTTCAAGAATACCTCGGTTCTGATCAGCCAGCTTGCAGATACTGCAAAGCTGAAATGCGAGACTTTGCGTACCGACCCCGTAATATTTGATGTCTGGTCAAGATTTGCAGTTGCAGGGGAGAAACTACTGGCAATAGGTCCAGCGGAAAAGACATCTAACTCCTGTCTGGCATGTTGGGAGGCTGATGAGGGGCAACGTCTGCTCAAGGATGGTACAGATTTAATCACACATATTGCTCGGGCCAGAGTCTCTATGCCGAAGAGCACCAAAGAGTATATTGATAGATGCCACGCCTATTTAGCTTGTCGTAAACCAATATCCAGTACCATCTCTGCTGAAATCAAGTCACTCTAGTCTACCTCTGGGTGTTACCGAATTTACCTAGCGGCCCACTAGGTATTGCGATACTGGATAATAGTTATTAATGGAAGAATTCAATTTGGTTATGATGTGCCTCAGATAGTTACTCTGTCCGTCTCACTT
>JBEVWG010000008.1:0-54257 GCA_040506705.1 Candidatus Thiodiazotropha sp. 6PLUC1 | reverse complement strand
TTGTTGGTCTTTGGTTCGTTTGGTCACTTACCATTTAACCAACGAGGCCACCGCCTCTTCAAATGTGCGAAAGAAATTTTACGTTATCCCACCATCAAGGGCTTAAACAGACAAAAACTTGCGTTCTCTTGCGCTCAAGGTCTGCTTTGAAATATTCACAGCTTGCTTTTACAACACATTCCTGTGGGAGAGGAAGCATTCATTTGCATCATTTATCGTAATCGCAAGAATTGATTGGCTAGTGCGGACTACTTTTCAATCTATCAAATGGTTAACGCGCACCCTCTCCCGTTGAGGAAAGATGCATTTATAGCTGCTTGCGCAGTAACGGCAAGTTCCTTACAGCAGTGATTTTATATACTATTTGAATCGCTCTTATACGCAATTGGTCATATCATTGAAACAAAACAGCCCACCTACAGGGCGGGCTGTTTTGTACTTACCGTATTGCCAGGAAAAGTTATTAAAGTTCTCCGATACGGTCATCCATTGATGGATCGATAAGCCAAATTGCAATATCTTTACCCAAAGCCTTCACACAACGATCCAGAATAGAGCAGGTTCCCTTGTATGCACCAAACATCCCTCCTCCAGAACTGCGGCGACCATTAAAACTACCAATCTTCTTACCGTTCTCAAAAAGCTCTCCAGTAACAGCAACTGATTTTGACCCACTCCAGGCACCACCACCTGAACCAATCACATTGCTGATCTCTAAAGCCAAGACCCGCCCCTTATCCTTACTACTGACAGCACCATCTTTCTTGACTACCGTTATGTCGCTAGCACTGGCAAATGATCCTATATATTCAGGTAGTTGAGTGTCTATCACGCACTCCGCTTTGACTTTATCTGGCACACCGGAGCCTGCAGCATAGGCGATACGTTTGGATACACTGACAGCAGAGGTGCTGGTTGATTTGCTTACTGTAACAGCCTGCTTAGTACTACTGTCCTCTGCTTTCGTTCCACCTGTCGATCCACCACAGCCGTAGAGAAAAGTAGCTAATATCACGCCTATTAATGTGAATTTATCAATTCCTATCATTTTATTGTTCATGGCTTTGTCTACTCATTTGTTTTAACTGATCAACTGTTTATTTAACTGCTGTTTTTATCCAAAGACAAGGGGGCAGGCTAAATAATCAATCGTGAATAGTACACATAAATTGCAAATATACTAAGTTAGACTAAAACTAGATAAGCACTATGAATAAAACAATAACCTGACTTGATCTTAATAAACCTAACACACAATCAATATCTGAATAGTCACATTATACGCATCACTAAAAGCACACACTTAATCACTGGAGCAAATCAGATGGGAATAAAACTCAATGTCCCCCTCGTCAAGCAGCTAACAAATATGTCTTGCTGGTATGCATCTGTTTGTATGGTCGCCTATTATCGTGAAGCAGGGCCTCGCTTAGGCCTACCAGAAAAATGGAAGGCTAATAATGGCGTTAACTTAAATGACTTTATAAAACTTGCTCAAGTTGAAGGTCTGGTCTCAATAAAATCACCAGCTTCCAATCTAACTGAACAACAACTGGAAATATTTCTTAGAAATAATGGTCCGATATGGTGTGCTGGGCGATGGGATGGAGTACCACACATTGTCGTTTTGACCGGTGTCGATAAAGGAAATGTATTCATCAATGACCCAAACCCCACCAAAGGCAAGCGTACTGAAACTTTAGCCTGGTTTAATCAAAAGCTTGATAACCATGTGCAAAACTGCATGATGTATAAAGCCTAGAGCCTGTTAACGCTAATCCAATACGCGCTGCTGTGCCAGAAAAAGCATCACTCAAGGCGTGGCTCCCAGAACAGGTTGCTCCCTTCTCAAGAGCCACAACACAGAGCAAGGGCAGGCTTGAAACCCTGAAGACGACATACTTAGTCGCCTGGTTAATAGAAGCCCTGAAGACGACATATTCAACACCTGGCTAATGATATCGGCGCTGAAGTAAATTGCGACCGATTTCACATCACCTATCTGTTCCATAAGTTATTACTTATAAGTGCATATTTCATTTTCGTACGTTCAGGGACGATGCGGCAGCCATTGAGATCCCTGATGAAGAAGATTCCCAGACAAAACAAACGCATGTTTTTCAGTCAGTTGATGTGGAAAAAACGCATCAACCAAAAATATATGCCTCATGCAGGCTACATGGGAAATGGCGGAGACATTAACTTGATCACAGGTGTTAATGGTCCAGGTATCAATCATTTAACGCAGCTATTGTCACAAGCACTACCTAACAGCCAGCAAATCCACCATCCGCTGGAAAAGTTTGAACCCAAACTTATCCTATCTAATCAAGGTGACCGTCTGGCCATCCCATATCAGAAAGAACTATCAGCGGACCATCCGTTAAACCGCATCTATAGGATTTATGCTGAAAGGCATCAGTCAGAAACCAACTACACCGAAATATTAATGGAGAATAAAACGCCTCGTAACCCTCTACTCATTCTTAAAGAGAGCCACGGCTTACTGGCTACAGAAGCCTTAATACGAGAGCTAAAATGTCATACTCTGTTCTATGTTAGCGATCCGGTGATACTTGCTGAACAGCTATTTTCCCGAGAGGGAATAGATACCCCTTACCTCGATTTGGAAAGTGAAGCTGTCATGGAGTCCCAGTTTCTACAGCGCTTTCTATCTCACGACCTTCGTTCAGTTCTGCATGCCTATAAATTGATACAGCGCCTCTCTTCAGCTCGTCAACGTCGCGTGCAGATGAAAATCTTCACCATTGCTTTGATACAAAATATGTTTCGTATGTTGGCTGCTCGTTATCCTGAATTAGTATCTATCTTCGATTTCGGATATATAGAGAATGAACCAAGGCGCATGCTTCCCCCCCTGCTCAACTGGCTAGGTTCGAAAAGCTTGGAACAGCTAAAAAGCCTACTTGATATAGCGACCTTTAAACCTGCAGGACAAACCTCACTACGATGGACGCGGTCATGGCCGGAGTCAATCAATGCTTTTGAAATCCTCTCTGCAAAAGAGGTTAACCTGGCATATAAAATTTTGATTGACCACCAATTAATGTATGTCGATAACAACGAGATAACCGATCAACGAGAAGTTCTTTATAGTATCTGAGATCACACTCCCTTGATCCTGGCCTTATCTCTCGCACCAGTAGTACGATATCAGAGAGCTCTGCCTACCAACTCATTTTTTCAAACTGACAGTAATTCTATTATAAATTTCACTACAGATGAGGAGATCAATAATCTATTCAAACGCCCAATAAGTGGTCAATAATCTGTAGTGCTGTTAATGTATAGGGGAAGACCCTGAAGAGAAGAACAAAACATGAAAAAGCTAAAACATGAAGCTGAATTAGCCAAAGAAGCCCTTCTTTTTGGTATAAGATATGCCGAAAAACGTGGTGCTGCGGTTTTCGAACCTACTGATTCAGCAAGTGAAAAGATGCTCTATATCTATAGATTACTGGTTCACGACAAAATCGTTCAAGCACTTCCAGAAGACCAGGTCTCTCAACAAGCAGTGAAACACAAATTGGCAATTTGGTACTCAAAGCAGCTACCCAAAGATCACCCACTACTCTCGGATTAAAAATCTCGACTAATACCTTAGGCTATAGATAGAAAATGAAAATCATTGTGCGGAATTTACCAAGGGATCTGACTGAAGCGGAACTACTACCCTTATTCAAAGAGTGTGGCTCAGTACAGTCCTGTACGATCATACAGGATAAGAAAACAGGAGCATCAAAAGGCTTTGGTTTTGTTGAAATGCCCCGTGCTGGAGAGGCTAAAGCAGCTATCAAAAAACTGAATGCCACTGAAATACATGAGCAAAAAATACGCGTTAAAAAAGCAACTATCGAAGAATAAGTGGATTTATCACATCTTTTAAAACTGGTTTTATTTCATTAAAAGCATCAGTGAAATCAACAATTTAGCCAGTCTAATATATTTGCCACCTCGAATATAATATCTTCTTTTAAAATCTATATATACCTCATATATATCTCTTACTCTAAATTCTCTTTCGATTTGACATCAACCTCCGTTTGATATACGTTGTCGCCAGCAAGAAAGTAAGTCTCTATTTATAATCTCCATCCGATGCATTCTCGTAATACTTCGTCCTGCAGTTTTAAATTCCAGTCTTTATTTCCGCTATACATACCTACAAGTAGGTACACTTTTATTTATTCTACAGGATAATATTATATGTCTAATACAATTACTGGCACCGTAAAATGGTTCAATGAATCAAAAGGTTTCGGTTTTATCGAGCAGCAATCTGGCCCAGATGTTTTCGCACACTTTAGTGCAATTACAGGCTCTGGCTTCAAAACTCTTGTTGAAGGACAGGCAGTTGAATTCTCTGTAACTCAGGGCCAAAAGGGACCTCAGGCCGAGAATATCGTACCAGTTTAACAACTGTTGATTTCTATAAGAAAGGCAAGCCTTATTGGCTTGCCTTTTTTTTGCGCAGGTCATTTTCAGCGGTTTCGCGCCAACATAGTGGAAAAAACTCTTGTAACAATAATTTGTTATCAAATTACAATAGATCCGACTTCAATCAAAATATGGTCAATGCTTAATAATTGGCTATTATTTAAAAAATTAACCCTAATCCACTCTTTTCAACACTACTAGAAAACCACATTAACCTCGTTATATTTTTCGGCAGACTACACAATGGTTAATAATTTAGCGATCAATAAAAGCAATGCTATAAACTTTTATAGAACTGCCTATATGGGCAACCCAGCCAAGGCAGTAGAACTTTTTGTTGGTGATGAATATATTCAACACAACCCACTGGTTGGTGATGGAAAACAGGCATTCATAGATTATTTTGATGAAATGGCCAGAGACTATCCTGATAAGAGCATTGAGTTTATCAGGGCCATTGCTCAGGGTGATTTAGTAGCACTGCATACCCTTCAGATATGGCCGGGTGAAGAGCAATACGTGACAATGGACTTCTTTCGCTTTGATGATGTTGGAAAAATTGTCGAGCATTGGGACTCTATTCAAGCCATACCTGCAGAGTCAAAAAACGGAAATACAATGCACTAATTGCTATAGAGATTTACCTGCACACGTTGATTCTGAGCAGCAACAACATTCCAATCCCCCGCATTATTGACCTCATACAGTGAGGGATAGGGCATCAGTGGCTCATCAAAACCATTGCTGAACAGAATAATCTCTAACTCACCGCCACTTCTGGCTAACTCAACATTGATATAGTTGGCAAATGCAACAGACTGATCGTTCAACCAGTCGTTGCTACCTCGATGGTCAACGGCAAACTGGCAATTATTTATATCCATATCCTTTTCGGCTAACTTTAGACCACCCGAGACTCCCTTTTGCAGACAAAAATTACCATGATTTGCCCGCAACTCAATGGTTCCCCTGAATCCTGAATCTTTAAGTTGAGCAACCAGTTCTGACAACCAGAGTGCTTTTTCGTCATTGAAAGGCTGTTCGCCATAGCTAAACTCTGTGCTCTGATTTGCAGCCCACTCGATAAGTTTCAATGGCAACGCCGTTTCTATCTCGCCTGCCTGGTTCTCCGCAGTTGCATTCAACTGTTGAGTCAAAAGCTCAATCTGCTCATTTTGATCTGAGAGCATTGCCATAAGCTCCCCCTCTTGCTCAGATTGAGCCTTGCCCATAGCTATTGACTCTGAACCATCCATGGCGAAGTAACCCAGGGTTATACCTGCCAGAGCAACGACACCACCAAGCATGCCTATAACAAAGGTTCTCCATCCACCAGCGTTCTGCTCCTCCTGCAAGGCTTCAAGCTCATACATTTCGCCGCGTAACTCAGCAAATCGTTTATCCAGCTGCGTTTGCAATCGCTCTTCGGCCATATTCTGCTCTTTACGCAAGAATCGTTTCAACGACTCCTGCGCAGAGAGGCTCTCCTGGAAGTCATCCAGCGGCATACTGACTGTTTCAACGATGGCTGGCTTGTGACGTTCATGCTCTGAAATAGGGTGAACATTGTCTGGACGATATACTTGTCGGACGGTTTCCATGCCTTCATTTTTGAAACCATGGACCAGGGATTCCTGCTCTGGCATTAGATGCAGGGAGTTAAGCACACCTTCAAAATCCTGGGATTCAAGCTGCTTGGGAAGCACGCCGATAGCGCCAAGCGCACGGGCCTGGCTCAATTCAAGACCGCCAGCTTTTGAGGTATACATCATTACCGGTATAACCGCAGTATTAGGGTTGGATTTAATGACTTTCAGTGCCTGAAATCCATCCATACCCGGCATCTCAAAATCCATAAATATGGCGTCCGGAGCATTTTCGTAGAGATAGTCGATAGCAGCTGCAGCAGACTCTCTCGTGTCTACGGTGATGCCAAACTTTTTGAGTTTACCCGAAAGTACCTGACGTGCTGTTTTCGAGTCATCTACGATGAGCGCTTTTTTAGTTGCTGTTCCAGTCACGGCGCCAACCTTTTCCCCTGTTGTTTCTATGTATGCTATTTCAGCGAACTACATGATAATCCTTATATCGGCCCGAGGTTTTGACCTAGGACTCGTAACTAAACTATATCCGACATAAACCATGAGAGGAAATATTCCGATGGAAACCTTAACACAGCAAAAGTGTGAGGCGTGTCGCGCTGATGCACCAAAAGTCAGTGATGAGGAGCTCTCTGAGCTAATTCGGGCCATTCCGGATTGGAATATCGAGGTTCGGGACGGCATTATGCAGCTCGAAAAAAGCTATGCTTTCAAAACCTTCGTTGCAGCTTTGGATTTTACCAACGAGGTTGGAAAACTGGCCGAAGATGAAGGCCACCACCCCGCACTGTTGACTGAGTGGGGGAAAACCACAGTAACCTGGTGGTCACACAAGATCAAAGGCCTGCATCGCAATGATTTCATCATGGCAGCGAAAACAGATCAGCTACAGGGTGAATGAGTGCAGGAAAAGATCTAGTGTACCTCGTCATAGATATTTAGAGGCAGGGATATACTTTCAGCGTTACTGGTACGGCCCTTTCGCACCGTTGGCACAATATAAGGTGCGGCAGGGCCGCACCCTACGTTGACTGTCAGGATAGCGCATCCTTCATCTGCTGCTCCTGCTTCTGCTTATGCAGCTCGATTTCCGCTTTTCTGCGCATCTCCAGGATATCTTTACGCTCTTCGATTCGCTTCTCAGTGGCATTATTCTTGACTGGAATAGTCACATCTCCGAAAAGCACCTGCTTCAGCAGTCTGACGCCAAACTGCATCAGTGCCAGATCCTCTTTTTCAACCGTTTCATAGAATGTATCTTCCATGTCATAGGAGGCCTTGAAAGAGTCGGCGAGTACAAACCGGCGTAGTCGATCGACATCATAGGAGCACATGAAAAAGAACTGCAGGCTGGTATCTGAAGGACGGCCAATAGCAGGACCGGCCGATTTCTTCTTCAACATCAGCTGCAGCCACTCCCGATTGATCTGGTCGTAGAGTTCGACTTCCTGCTCTTTGCGGTAGTCATGCACGGAGACCTCGCGATCCTCTTCGTGGCCTTTGCAGTGGTCTTCCTTGATCAGGAAGTAGCGTGCTTCATCTTCAGTGGCACCCGCTTCTTTCATCGCCATATGACCAATCGGGTAGTAGCGACAAGCGGTTGGCCGGTCTTTGTAGACACTGCAACCCTCTTCTGTAACAAACTTGCAGGCGCCATCATCGTCGGTACGTAATTTGACGCCAGGAACCCCATCTTTGTCCATTTCATAGGGAACTGTGTTGTTTTTCAGGAATTCGGTGGCACTGATGCCCAGATTGTCCTTCAGCCGCAAAATATCGTAGGGCGTCAACTGAATATCAGCGTGTTTACAACACGCATTAAAGCAGGAGATCCCCTTGTGGCAGTTGAACTTGATACTTGCACCTGGCTCAAGAACCGACGGAACAAAACTGCTTTTAAAGGGAATATCGAATTTTTCACTCATTATTGGCCTCCGATATGGAATCGGCTGGTTCGCGTTTTACCTCCACCGGGGGAGTAGCGCGAGTCTAGCTGTGAAAAGCCCGGGAACAGCGGGCAATAACACAAATCCGGAGTATTAATCCGGTCGTAGTAAATATTGACAACTATTTTTTATCAATATTTTGCAAATAGTAGCAAAGCCCCAAGAATTCACCGGCTTTGCGGGCAACTGTCCTAAGACAGAAAAAGCCCGAACGCCGCAAGGACGTCCGGACTTTTCTAAGCCCTATGGCCTATAGCTGTCTTACTTGAACAGCTTAGACTTGTCGACGATGTCGACATGAGCGCGCTTGAAGCACTTATAGGTCTTAGCCTCTTTGTCATAGACAGAGTTCACGAAGCACTTCCAGTTCTCTTCGTCGACAAAGTTCTTATCCATGCGGTAGTAGAAACCAGGATAACGAGACTCTTGACGGAACTGAATGTGTTTCATGTGAGCTTCAGCAGTCAGGATGCGGTGATAGTTTTCCCACGCACGAAGAAGTTCGTGGAGGTCTTTAGCACGCATCTTCAGTGCATCTTCTTTCAGCATTTCCAGCTTCTGCTCAGCCAGGTCCAGCATGTGCTCGTTGGTGGTGTAGTAGGTAGCAACACCGGCAACGTACTCATCCATAACCTTCTGCAGACGGAACTGCAACATACGAGGAGTGATGTAGTTAGGATTAACATCGATCGCAGTTGAGTAGTCTTTGTGCTCAAGGTAGTTACGCACTGGACGGTAGATCTCTTCGATCAGGGTATCAACATCGGTGTCCAACTCAGGAGTGAAATCCTTGTTGTCCATGACGTATTTTACCATCGCTTTAGCAGCCATACGGCCTTCAGCGTGTGAACCGGAAGAGAATTTGTGGCCAGAAGCGCCCACGCCGTCACCAGCGGTAAACAGACCGGAAACAGTAGTCATACCACGGTAGCCCCAGTTCCAGCCTTTAGGCAGATGCTCAGGTACGCCAGCTTCAGTCTCTTCAGTAGGTGCACCAACATCTTCAGGACCAGAGGTCCAGATGCCGCAGCAGCCAGAGTGAGAGCCCAGCAGGTAAGGTTCGGTAGGCATCAGCTCAGAGTTTTTCTTCTCAGGCTCGATGTTCTCACCAGCCCAGATACCGCACTGACCGATACACATGTCGAGGAAATCTTCCCATGCTTCTGCTTCCAGATGCTTAACCTCACGAGGAGACAGGGTCTCACGCAGGTTAGCAAGAGCGGTAACGGTGTCCATCCAGATAGGACCACGACCTTCCTTCATCTCTTTCAGCATCAAGTGGTTACGCAGGCAGGATGCTGGAACAGCAGCCTGGCCATAAGGAGGATAGTCGTCGAGCATCTCCTTATTGCGATCCATGTAGACTTCACCAAAAGCGTTGGTGGCTTTTGATTTGAACAGCAGGAACCATGCGCCAACAGGACCGTAACCGTCTTTGAAACGGGTAGGTACGAAGCGGTTTTCCATCATGGTCAGCTCAGCGCCGGCCTCAGCAGCCATCGCGTAGGTAGAACCAGCATTCCATACTGGGTACCAGGCACGGCCCTGACCCTCACCCACAGAGCGGGGACGGAAGATGTTTACACAACCACCAGCGGCAAGCAGGATAGCTTTTGCTTTGATGACAAGCAGTTTGTGATCACGAACAGAGAAACCAACAGCACCAGCGATGCGGTTAGGGTCATTCTTATCGTTAACCAGCTTAACGATGAAGATACGCTCTTCGATGTTGTCCATGCCCAGTGCTTTCTTTGCTGCTTCAGCAACGATCCACTTGTAGGACTCACCGTTGATCATGATCTGCCATTTACCAGAACGTACGGGCTTGCCGCCGTCTTTCAGTAAAGGCATGCCTTTGGAACCATCGTGACGCTCACCGTTCTCATCAGTCTTCCAAATAGGCAGACCCCACTCTTCGAACAGATGAACAGATTCGTCAACATGACGACCCAGGTCATAAGCCAGATCGTCACGGGTGATACCCATCAGATCGTTGGAGACCATACGGGCGTAGTCAGCAGGATCCTGCTCTGAACCGATGTAGGTGTTGATCGCAGACAGACCCTGGGCAACCGCACCAGAACGATCCATTGCAGCCTTATCAACCAGCTTGACTTTGATGTCGCCACCGGCGGCTTGCACCCAAGGACCGATCTCGTATGCAGCACCACTACACGCCATGCCACCACCGATCAGGAGGATGTCTACCTCTTCTTGGACGACTTCCGGATTTCCGAATTCAGCCATTTCATATACCTCGAATTATCTATATTCCTGAAATAATCAGACTGAATCCCGCTTATTTGCGGATCAGCTCACTTGGATCGCCGGCACGGTAGCCGTTCTGCTCGTTATGGTTGAAGAAACCGGGCTCGCCGATCTTCGCCATTTCCGCAGCAGCCTTACCACCGTAAGGATCGATAGAACCCTCAGGAGTAGTACGAATTGGGAATTTGAAGCGTTTCATAGTGCCGTTGCGGAACTTGATGGTCCACATAATGGAGTCGGTACCGCGTAGAGGCTGTACAGATGCACCCAGAGGTACGATGTCGGCGTAAGGACGAGCTTCGATAGCCTGCTGAGGACAGATCTTAATGCAGGAATAGCACTCCCAGCACTGCTCAGGCTCCTGGTTGAATGACTTCATGGCATGACCGGTTTCAGAACCGTCTTTATCAAGCTTCATCAGGTCATGAGGACAGATGTACATGCAAGCTGTCCTGTCCTGGCCTTTACAGCCATCGCACTTCTCAGTACGCACAAATGTAGGCATGGTGTTAATCTCCTAAGGGTTTCACTGCAGTGATTCAGCCGCGGCATTTTGCAGCGACTTCGAAGCACAACCGGATATCTCCGGCGTAGTTCATTTTTAATTCTCTCTTGGCCTGCGTTATTTCCGACTACGGCCATGATTCGAACCCGACTCAGCCAGACCACATTGTCGGGCACTCCTTCGCACGCACACGTACGATCCGGAATCGGGCGACAAACATTAATGCCTTGCAGGAGCTTTAGCCAAACAATTTTTTAATGAGGGCACATAAAATACGCTTATTAACCTAGTTCACTGTAAAACCTAGCATTTTACTGAGATAACTAACTATCTATTTATACGAACAAAATTACCAATGACGGAATCATGGTCTTTCTATAAAAACTCTTTTTGGATATATCCACATGCGTTCACCTATCCCATGGGAGATAGATAAATCAGACCAAAATCACGTTCTGCGAAAGCTTATTTTTGAATATTTCTGCCATTTTCCTTGGATTTATGCCCACCTTACAGCTAAATATCAGCCATTTATTTATGCTGAAAAGCCATTTTGATATGAAATTGAAGCGGGGTTTCGGGTAGAGTTACGCTTTTTCGAGCCAAAACCATGCCCCAGAGGGAAGCGCCAGACGTACTCTTTCTACTTGCTACCGGTTGCCATCACTGTCCGGTGGTACTGGAGCGCCTGAATCAGCTCCTTAAACAGGGCAGAATCGGTCGTCTTGAATCTGTCAATATCGTCAACAGACCAGAGTTGGCCGATGAACTGAATGTACGCAGTGTGCCATGGACTCGAATAGGCCATTTCGAACTGGATGGCGCCCTATCCCCAAAAGAGGTGGATGAATGGGTCACCCGAGCCTCATCCGGCGAGGGAATTTCAGACTATTTCAGCGAGTCACTCGAGTCACAACGACCGGACAAAGTGATCAAATGGCTCAACAGGTGTCCAGAAAACCTCAAACAACTACTTGAACTGCTTCTGATCGATTCGACACCGATGGCTGCGCGCATTGGTGTTGGGGTTGTGATTGAACAGCTTGAAGGAGACCCTCGACTCGAACTCGCCATGGCAACGATGATCACTCTCAGCCAGTCTGAACATGCGAACATCCGTGCCGATGCAGCACATTTTCTCGGCATGAGCCACTCGCCCAAGGCCCGGACAGTGCTGACCAGGCTGCTCAAGGATAACCATCCCGATGTCAGGGAGATTGCAGCAGAGTCTCTGGAATTAGTGTAGATTCTCAGCTTTGCTTTGTGGAACAGACTCAATGAACAAACGGGATCAGATATTGGCGGTACATGCCCAATTTATCAATCAGGTTGTTATAACCGGCCAACAGCCCGATCGTCAGGATGATTTCGAACAGTTGATAAAGCTGGCTGATAACAACGGATGGAATGAGCTGACAGACTGTATCAGAAAGATATTCCATCAAGGGCGCCGGGACATAGAGCTTCTCAATCCTCTTGATGAGGAGGATCAGGTTATTGCTGAAGCGATCTTACATGGCCTGCAAGACCCCTCTACCCTACCCGACCCTAATGCCAAGCCTGATCCGGCCCAGGCTGCGCCAGGTCTCGCCTCGATGATTGATGCAGCAGGTTCAGGTAACGCACAGGCTCTGCAGATAATCGCTGAAATGGCAGATCAAATGAGTCAGGCTGGCGGCCCTATGGCACGGCTTGCTGCGGTGATTCGGCCAATGATCAATGGTGAACGTAATCCAGATATCCTGTGCAAGGATATGGATAGTCGCACAGAGTCCATGGTGCTGGGCATACTGGACGAATTGAAGCGGATGCAAGAGGAAGAGTAGCATGTCCAGACGCTTTATAATCTTAGCTGCAATGAGTGGCTTTCTGCTGGTTGCTTTAGGGGCCTTTGGCGCCCATGCCCTGGAGCACTCTGTTCCCCCCTCACACCTGATCTGGTGGCAAAAGGCGGTTCTATATCAAGGCCTGCATACCCTGGCTCTGCTTGGGGTGGGCCTGTTGATACCCCACCATCCAGTGCGGGCACTGATGCTGTCAGGGTGGCTATTCGTGGCTGGCATCCTGCTTTTTTCCGGCAGCCTCTATCTAATGACACTCACCGATGTTCGCAGCCTGGCTATGTTGACCCCGATTGGCGGCATCGCATTTATGGCCGGGTGGCTATCACTGATCATCGGCGCCTGGCGCCTGCCCAGCCGCTGATGGATTTAAACGCATTAACAAACCGGTTACGAAAAAATCAGCGCCACTGGAGTAAGTGGGCACGTCGTCGGGAAGTCAGCTGCTATCGTATTTATGATCGGGATATCCCAGAGTTCCCACTGGCGATTGACTGGTATGACGGCCAGGCCCATCTGCAGATTTTTGCCCGCAAAGGTCTTGAACCGCTTGATGATGAACAGCAGCAACAGATCACTCAGGCCGTCAGTGAAACATTGGAGATTCCACTGCACCATCTGGCGGTAAAGACACGTCAGCGTCAGCGGGGCCTGAATCAATATGAGAAGACTGGTGCAAGCGGAAGACCGATGGTTGTCAAGGAGGGAGGATTAGCCTTCGAGGTTGAACTCTATACCTACCTCGACACAGGACTGTTTCTGGACCACAGAAACACCCGAAACCTGGTACGGCAACGCTGCGCCGGCAAACGGATGCTTAACCTGTTCGCCTATACCGGCAGTTTTTCTGTGTATGCAGCCGCAGGTGGTGCACTATCCACAGTCAGCGTGGATCTATCCAACACCTATCAGGACTGGACCCGCCGAAATCTTAAGCTAAATGGATTTAACGACGACAACCATGAACTGATCAGGGAGGATGCTTTCCAATATCTCGAGCGGGCCAACAGGGAGCGTCGGCGTTTCGGTCTGATCGTACTTGACCCGCCAAGTTTCTCT
This sequence comes from Candidatus Thiodiazotropha sp. 6PLUC1, assembly GCA_040506705.1. GTDB lineage: Bacteria > Pseudomonadota > Gammaproteobacteria > Chromatiales > Chromatiaceae > Thiodiazotropha. The sequence goes on along the minus strand of JBEVWG010000008.1, from coordinate 40,579 downwards.
AATTCAAAGCGCATGAGCGATACACTCGATATTCAGCGCGATCAGGAACAGTTGATAGACGCTTGTATGAACCTGCTCAACCCAGGTGGCGAACTGATCTTTTCAACCAATCGTAAAGGTTTCAAGCTTTCACCCAAGCTCAGTCAAAAAGCCGGATGTGAAGAGATCACCCAGCAGGTTGTTCCTGAGGATTTCAAGCGTCGTCTTCCCTATCGTTGCTGGTTATTTAGGGCACATTTCTAGAATCAGGCTGTCTGACCAATCCAGCACTTGACGTAGATGATAGATTAAACTCTCATAGCAACTTATTATATAAGGGGTTGGTATTTATGCAGCCAACGATTGTAATTATCACCAATACGCCTTCTTGCGAAGACATTCCCCGGAACGATACAGAACCAACTGAGATGGAGCCCTCATGCTGAAAAGATTGACCCTGACGATCATCGGACTGGGTATGCTAATTGGTATCCCTACAGTAATAAAACTGCAGCAATTTCAAGCGATGGCTGAAATGCAGATGGTTATGCCGCCTGAATTGGTTACTGCCGATCAGGTGAGTAAACAGAGCTGGCCCAACTCAATCTCCTCTACCGGATCTCTGGTTGCTGTACAGGGTGTAACCATGAGTGCAGAGCTGGGTGGCAAGATCATAGAAATCGACTTTAAATCAGGCGACCGGGTCGAAGCTGGCGAGCTGTTGTTGCGCCTCGATACCACTGCCGAAGAGGCACAGCTACGTTCCGCAGAAGCAGCCGCCAAACTGGCCAAGATCAACCTCGATCGTAATCGTGGTTTGCGCGCCAATAAAACCGTATCTCAGTCTGATCTGGACACTGCCGAAGCCAACTTCAAGCAGACTACGGCTCAGGTCGAGAATGTTCGTGCCACCATCGCCAAGAAAACCATGCTCGCCCCCTTCTCCGGCCAACTGGGTCTGCGCCAGGTCAACCTGGGACAGATCATAGAGCAGGGCACTCCGGTGGTGACTCTACAGACCATCAACCCTATCTATGCCGACTTCTCTCTGCCGCAGCAGCGCTTCTCAAGCATAGCTGTCGGCAATGAGGTTCAAATCAACACCGATGCTGCCCCGGATAAGACTTTCACTGGCAAAATCATCGCGGTGAACCCTGAGATCGACCAGGCCACCCGTAGTGTGCGGGTCAGATCCACCCTGATCAATGAGGGCGAATTGTTGCGTCCCGGCATGTTCGCCAATATAGAGATACTTCTGCCTCAGGTTAATGAAGTCCTTGCGATACCGGCCACTGCGGTACTCTACGCACCCTATGGCGATACCGTGTTCGTCATTGATAAGAAAACAGATGAGACCACGGGTGAAGAGTCAAAAGTGCTTCGTCAGCAGATCATCCGCCTGGGTGAGACCAAAGGCGACTATGTCGCGGTAACTACAGGCTTGGAAGAGGGCGAATCCGTGGTAACCAGCGGGGTATTCAAGTTACGGCCCAACATGGCTGTGACTATCGATAACACCCTAGCACTCGATGCGCGCCTGGACCCTCAGCCCCCCAATGAATAACAAATTCCAGAGGGTCGGTTTGACCCTTCATACTGCACAGGGATATTAATGCCGTGGGTAAGATAAAAGTCTTCACCGATCTATTCATTCAGCGCCCCGTACTCGCGATCGTGGTCAATCTTCTGATTGTTATTGCAGGCATGCAGGCTTGGAACAGTCTAAATATTCGCCAATACCCGCTGAGTGAAAACTCTACAATCAATATCTCCACTGTCTATGTGGGGGCCAACGCAGAGTTGGTACGCGGTTTCATCACTACTCCGCTGGAACAGGCTATAGCCTCAGCGGATGGCATTGAATATATCGAGTCGAAGAGCCTGCAGGGCTTCTCCATGATCAATGCCCGTCTGAAGCTCAACTATCCCCCAACCAAGGCTCTGGCTGAGATCACTGCCAAGGTAAACCAGGTACGTAACGATCTGCCCACTGAGGCCCAGGTGCCGGCACTCTCGATTCAATCGGCTGATTCGCAATTTGCCTCGGCCTATCTAAGTTTCGCCTCTGATATCCTCTCTCAGGCAGAGATCACCGACTACCTTATTCGCGTGGTACAACCTCGACTTGCCGCAGTTGCAGGGGTTCAGCGTGCTGATGTGCTGGGAGCACGTATTTTTGCCATGCGTATATGGCTCAAGCCGGACAAGATGGCCGCCCTGCATATCAGTCCATCACAAGTTCAGCAGGCCCTCGCTGCCAACAACTTTCTCGCCGCCATAGGCACCACCAAGGGCTCATTGGTGCAAGTTAACATGACGGCTAATACCGATCTTCACTCAGTCGAGGAGTTCGAACAGCTGGTGATTCGGCATAGCGGCGACACTATTGTGCGTCTGCAGGATATCGCTGATGTCACACTCGGCGCCGAAGATTATGATACCTCGCTGCGATATACCGGCCAGACAGCGGTATTCATGGGCATCTTCCCGCTGCCAAGCGCCAATACAATCGATGTCATCAAGCTGGTACGTGATGAAATAGACAAGATCGCCAAAGATCTGCCTTCCGGTCTTGAAGTCAATATCGGCTATGACGCCTCTGAATATATTGCCAATGCGATCACCGAAGTCACCAAGACTCTGGGTGACACCCTGTTGATTGTAATCGCGGTCATTTTTCTGTTTCTGGGGTCGATACGATCAGCGATGGTACCTACCATAGCCATACCGGTTTCACTGATCGGCAGTATCTTCCTGATGCAGATTTTCGGCTTCACCCTCAATCTGCTTACCCTGCTGGCAATAGTGCTCTCTGTTGGTTTGGTGGTGGATGATGCCATCGTTGTGGTGGAGAACATTGAACGCCATCTTCGTGAAGGCCGAAGCAAACGGGAAGCCGCCTTGCTGGGAGCTCGGGAACTACTCGGCCCAGTTATCGCCATGACCATTACACTTGCAGCGGTCTATATACCCATCGCACTTCAGGGCGGTCTGACTGGTGCCCTGTTTCGTGAGTTTGCCCTCACCCTGGCGGGCACTGTCACAATCTCAGGTATCGTCGCCCTTACGCTGTCGCCGATGATGTCCGCTCATATGCTGAAGAGTGCTGACGATGAGGAGCGGGGCTTTACCGGCTGGGTTAATCACCATTTTGATCGCCTGCGACTGGCCTATGGTCGACTCATTGGTCGTACCCTTAACGCACGACCTTATGTCTATGTGGTCTGGCTGGTAGTGGCTGCAGCAGCCATTCCCATGTACATGCAGTCCCCTAAAGAGCTGGCCCCAAGCGAAGACCAGAGCGTCGTTTTTGGCATTATCAATGCAGCAGCCAATGCCACTGCCGACCAGAAGCGCTTTTATGGTGCCGCTGTTGAGAAGGCATTCCTGGAGGTTGAGGAGGCAGACCTGAGCTTCCAGATCCTGTTTGCTCCCTCAGTAGGCGCCCGTTTCGATACCGATGGCTTTTCAGGTGTGGTAGTCAAACCCTGGCACAATCCCAGAGAACGCACCGTATTTGAGATTCAGCAGGAGGTTCAGGGGAAGGTATCGGCCATCCCCGGCTTCCAGATCTTTGCCACTACCCCTCCGGCACTACCCGGTGGCAGTAACTTTCCGATTGAGTTCCTGATTACCTCAACTGCCGACGCCAAACGTCTGCTTGAATTTGCTGAGCAGATTCAGGGCAAAGCAACCGAGAGCGGCATGTTCCTGTTTCCACCGCAGATCGATCTCAAATATGACCAGCCCCAGGCCCAGGTTGTTCTGGATCGGGACAAAATCGGCTCCCTCGGACTGGACCTGAATCAGGTAGGTCGGGATATGGCTGCAGCACTGGGGGGTAACTATGTCAATCGCTTCAACATCGCTGGCCGCAGTTACAAAGTCATCCCGCAGATCGAACGCTCACAGAGGCTCAACCCGGATCAGCTGACTGATATCTATATCAGCGGCCCAGAGGAGACACTGATCCCACTGAGCACCGTCGCTCATATTGAAAATACCACGGTACCCCGTTCACTCAACCGCTTCCAACAGCTTAATGCGGTGAAACTGTCGGGCATGACCAACCGCACCCTCGACCAAGCCCTGACGGTGTTGGAAGAGGCCGCTGCTGAAGTACTCCCGGCGGGTTACTCTATTGACTACACTGGAGAATCCCGTCAGTTGAGACAGGAGGGGAATAAATTCTTACCCGCCTTCGCCCTGGCAATCGTGCTGATCTTTCTGGCCCTGTCAGTACAATTCAACTCCTTTAGGGATCCAGGCATCATCCTTTTCGGCTCAGTGCCTCTGGCGATGTTCGGCGCGTTACTTTTCACTTTTCTTAAAATGCCCAACCCCAACCTGCCCTTCTGGACCAGTGGCTGGACCACCACACTCAACATCTATGCTCAGGTCGGGCTGGTGACCCTGGTGGGGTTGATTGCCAAGAATGGCATACTCATCGTCGAGTTTGCCAACAAACTTCAGGAGCAGGGATTGAGCAAGGCCGAGGCGGTACAGGAAGCCTCGATGACCCGACTGCGACCGATCCTGATGACCACCTTCGCCACCGTTGCGGGTCACTTTCCTCTGACCCTGGTCACCGGGGCTGGTGCTGCCGCACGTAACTCTATTGGCCTGGTGTTGGTTGGCGGAATGGCGGTTGGTACCCTCTTCACCCTGTTTGTGCTGCCATCGATCTATGTATTGATGGCGAAAGATCACAATGCAGATGCAACGGAAGAAGAAGAAGACGAAACGCACGGCACTGGGGATATAGCAACTGAGCAGTCAGGCTAATGGGCTGGGTAGAGGATCAGTTAAAGCCTCAACGAAAATAATCTGCCAGCTGCAGGTGACTCATAGACTGGTCACGAATATTTTCTCTAGGGCCTGAATGGAGCGCAGTGGAATCCGGGATAGTCAGCCCTTCCCCCGGATTCCGCTGCGCTTCATCCAGGCTACGAGGGTGATACAGTTATACAGGTAGGCATATCGACAGCACACTCCTGACTCTTTTCAGCGGCAGCTTCCTAGCCTCGACTCTACTACCTGGCGGTTCTGAGGCGCTGTTGCTATGGAACTTGCAGCAATCAACTCATTCACCCTATCTGCTCTGGCTGTGTGCGACCATGGGTAACACCCTGGGTGGAGTGAGTAGTTGGCTGATCGGGTGGTGGCTGGCAAAACGCTTTCCCCTGCAAGCGCTGAAACATGACCGTCAGAAGAGAGCAGCTGAACGAATCAGCCGCTTTGGCAGCCCTGTGCTGTTACTCTCATGGTTGCCTGTAGTGGGTGATCCACTCTGCCTGGCTGCTGGCTGGATTGGCATCAGGTTGAGTCTGGCAGTTCTGTTTATCGGAATCGGTAAAGGGTTGCGCTATGCAATGCTGATCTGGGTATCAGACATTATCATTTAGTCGTAGCCTAGATGGAGCACAGCGGAATCCGGGGATAGTCAGCCCCTTTACCCGGATTCCGCTACGCTTCATCCAGGCTACAGTTACACAGGCGGGCGTATCGACGACCTTAATTCCAGCGTCCTATTTACGCCAGAACGCAGGGGTCAGCAATACCAGCAGGGTGAATATCTCCAACCGCCCGAGTAGCATCCCAAAACAGAGAATCCATTTTGCGGGATCATTTAGGCTGGCGTAGTGGGCACCCACATCGCCAAGCCCGGGGCCAAGATTATTGATACTTGCCCCTACTGCTGAAAAAGAGGTCATAAGATCCAGGCCTGTTGAGGCGAGCGCCAGATACATCACACCGAAACTGGCAACATAGAGTGCAAAGAATCCCCACACCGCATCCACCACTCGCCAGGGTATGGTCTTACTGCCTACCCGTATCGGGATCTCTGCATTGGGGTGAATCAGACGATTGATCTCTCGAAGCCCCTGCTTGACCAACAGCAGAAACCGAATCACCTTGATTCCGCCTCCGGTTGACCCGGCACAGCCGCCGATAAAACTTGAGAAGAGCAACAGTATCGATATAAATCCGGGCCAGAGTGAGTAGTCGGCTGTCGTGAATCCCGTTGTGGTGCCGATTGACACTGCCTGAAACAGTCCGCGGGTAATCGATTCACCCCAGGTGCTATAAACCCCCATCATATAGAGCGCGATGGATACCAGCACAATCACAATAAACAGTGTAGTGATATAACCGCGAAACTCAGGATCTTCAAAATAGGTTCTAAGGGAGCGTCTACGGAAAGCGAGAAAGTGGAGTGCGAAATTAACCCCGGACAGCAACATAAAAACCACAGCAATCATCTCGATCAGAGTACTGTCGTAGAAACCAATACTTTCGTCATGGGTGGAGAATCCACCAATCGCCACCGTTGAAAAGGCATGCCCCATGGCATCGAAGGGCTCCATCCCTGCCAGCCAGTAGGCCAGCATACAACTCAGGGTCAGACCGAGATAGATAAACCAGAGCGCCTTTGCTGTCTCGGTAATCCTCGGGGTCAGCTTGTTGTCCTTCACCGGACCGGGGGTTTCTGCCCGATAGAGCTGCATACCACCAATGCCCAGCATGGGAAGCACGGCAACCGCCAGTACGATAATACCCATACCGCCCAACCATTGAAGCTGTTGGCGATAGTAGAGAATCGAAAGTGGCAGTTCATCGATACCGACAATCACTGTCGCTCCGGTGGTGGTCAACCCAGAGACCGACTCAAACACTGCATCAGTAATACTCATGTTTGAGTTTTCAGCAAACAAAAATGGCAGCGATCCGGTCAGCCCCAGCACTACCCAGAACATCACCACCACAAGAAATCCGTCACGAACCCTGAGTTCCTGGTGTTGGTTACGCACCGGAGCCCAGAAGGCCACTCCGAGACCCAAAGTAAGAATGAATGCATCGGTAAAACCCAACAACGCACCATCATCGGTCCAGACCGATATCCCCAAGGGGGGCAGCATGGTGAGACTGAAGACCATCAGCAGCACACCCAATATTCGCTGAACCACTAGCAGATGCATCGTTACTTCAGCCTGCCATGCCTGGGGTTGTTAAACAGAGACTCACAAGAAGGTCACTCCTACCTGGAACAACTTTTCAACCTCAATGACTTTTCTCTTATCCACCAGAAACAGGATTACATGATCATCACTCTCTATCATGGTGTCGTGATGGGCGATCAATACCGTTTCACCACGAACCACTGCACCTATCGTCGTTCCTTTTGGTAACTTGATCTCCTCTATGGCACGTCCAACCACCTTGGATGAATTTCGATCTCCATGCGCCACCGCTTCGATCGCCTCAGCAGCACCACGTCTTAATGAGTGCACTTGGGCTACATCACCACGACGCACATGGGTCAGTAGGGTGCCGATAGTGGCTTGTTGGGGTGAAATGGCGATATCGACTGCACCGCTCTGCACCAAGTCGACATAGGCTGGGCGATTGATCAGTGCCATAACCCGGCCAGCACCGAGTCGCTTAGCCAGCATGGCTGAGAGAATATTCGCTTCATCATCATTGGTCACGGCACAGAATACATCCGTGTTTTCGATATTCTCTTCCAACAGCAGATCTTCATCTGCGGCATTACCATGGAGTACGATCGCCATATCGAGACGCTCAGCAATCTCCTTCGCCCGTGCCTGATTTGTCTCAATCAACTTAACCCGATATTTGTGCTCCAACGATGAGGCAAGACGACGACCAATGTTTCCACCACCCGCCAGGATCAGTCGTTTGTAGGGCTTTTCAAGCTTGCGCAGTTCGCTCATCACTGAGCGGATGTTCTCTGTCGCGGCGATAAAGAACACCTCATCCTCAGCCTGGATCTCAGTATCCCCTTGGGGCTGAATCACCTCTCCCTCACGATAGATGGCCGCCACTCTGGCATCGATATTCGGCATATGTTCGTAGAGAGTGCTCAGTTCGTTCCCCACCAGGGGACCACCATGGTAGGCCTTGACGGCGACAAGACGAACCCTGCCGCCGGCAAAGTCGAGTACCTGCAGTGCTCCAGGGTATTCGATCAGTTTAAGAATGTAGTCAGTAACCAACTGCTCCGGACTGATCAATACATCAACAGGGATCGCTGGCGATTTGAACAGCTTCGGATAGTCGAGATAGCCCTGTGCCCGGACTCTGGCGATTTTGGTGGGGGTGTGGAAGAGACTATAAGCCACCTGACAGGCAACCATATTGGTCTCATCACTGTTGGTGACAGCAAGAATCATATCAGCATCCTCCGCCCCAGCTCGGCGCAACACGTCGGGATGACCGGCATGCCCCCTGACCGTGCCAAGGTCGAGACGATTTTGCAGTTCATTCAGGAGATGCAGGTTTTGATCCACCACGGTAATGTCATTGGCTTCACTCACCAATGCATTGGCTACTGAACGACCAACCTGGCCGGCACCGAGAATAATTATTTTCATTGTTTCATCGGGTGTTCTTAATTATCAGAAAAAGTCGTTGCTCAACATCGCTGCGCAGAGAAATCACTCCAGTCCGGCAGCATGACAGCATCGAGCTGGTCTATCAATTCCATATTCTTGAAATATAGCATTCATAAAAGCGACACCTATATGACACTGTTTCGCAATACCTAATACCTAGAATGCTCGCGGCTTATAAGTATTACGCCTTAATTGGGGAGCATATTCTATGTTGAAAAAGAAATCATTTCGTCTGTTAGCCTTGCCTGCCGGTATCACGGCAGCCATTCTGTGTTCATCTCTGTTGCTCACTGGATGCAACGGCGATGATGGTGATGACGGTGTTGATGGTGTGAATGGAACAGATGGTGTCGATGGCACTGACGGCGCGGATGGTACTACGAGTAGTAATACTCCCATAGGGCTGAAGCGTCTTGCTGCTGCTCCGCTTGATGCTGAATTCACTGGCCTCTATCTCAATAGCGACAACACGCTGTTCTTGAATGTTCAACATCCAAGCAGCAGTAACACTACCACCGACGCTGCTGGCAAAGTTTTTGATAAGGGAACAGTAGGCGTCATCGTCGGTCAGGACTTTTCTAACCTGCCAGAAAACTTCGGTGCACTTGACCTGCCAGTAACAACCGCAGAAAAAGAGGTTGTGACGACAGCTGTTGGCACATACCAGGTTCTGGCCCAACAGGGGGATGCTCTGGATGATGGCCTGACCATGGGCGACATCATGACCGCCGACGGCGCCACCCAGATCAAGAACTCCAATGATCCGGACTTCAACGGTGTCATCTCTGATGGTGACACAGGTTTCTATGTCTACACCAACTGGGAAGACCGCCCAGGCAGTATGAGCCGCATCCATGTCAGTGGCCTGACCGATTCAGGCTACGCTAACATCACCCAGGAAGGCATGATTGACTTCTCAGGTGTTGGTGGAACCTGGGTGAACTGTTTCGGTACCGTCAGCCCATGGAATACCCCCCTCTCATCTGAAGAACTCTACTTCGATGATACTGCTGATTGGTTCGATTCTACTGCTGAGTATTTCAGCAATCCCCAAGCACTTGCAGACTATTTCGCTTATCCAACAGACGGCAGTGGTGACTGGCCGAACCCTTACCGCTATGGCTACATTGTTGAAATCGGCAATGCTACTGATGCGGCTGTAGCCAATGTCACAGTCAACAAACTGGAAACCATGGGGCGCTTCTCTCATGAGAACTCTGTCGTCATGCCTGACCAGAAGACCGTCTTCCTCAGTGATGATGGTACCGGCGTTGTATTCTTCAAGTTTGTTGCCGATGTGGCAGGTGACATGAGCGCAGGCACTCTGTATGCCGCAAGTATCACTCAGGCCGCAGGAGTGAATGATCCTGCTGAAGCAGCACTGGGTATTGAGTGGGTTGAACTGGCAAGCATGGGCGAAGCAGAAATCGAAGCGGCAATCGACTCTTTCGATGGCACCTTTGCTGATGCCAACTACATCACTGATGAGCAGGTCTGTGATTGGGCCGAGTCCAAATCCGGCGCTGACCTGAGCTGTGATGAAGACGCCACTGTCGACGCAAACCCCTTCAGCGATGATCGCGTCGCCTATCTGGAGAGCCGTAAAGCTGCGGTTGCCCTGGGTGCTACCGGTGAGTTTCGCAAAATGGAAGGCGTCAACATCAACTATGGTCTCGCATCATCCTGGTGGAATGCTGGCGCAGCTGACGGCGACCAGGCCTACATGTATATGGCCATGTCCAGCTTCGACAAAACCATGAGCGATGATGAAGGCGATATTCAACTGAATGGAGACAACGGCAAGTGTGGTGTTGTCTACCGCATGAAGTTGATGCGCAATGCTCAGGGTGAGGTTGATGTTAAGACCATGGTACCTGCCATCGTTGGTGGGCCATACAACGCTGACCGCTCTGTCAACCAGTGTAATATCAACAGCATCTCCAACCCCGACAATCTGCTGATACTGGACGACGGCCGAGTGATCATCGGCGAGGATACCGGCAGCCATGAGAACAACATGGTCTGGGTATTTGATGATCCAGCAATCTAAGGACCAGATTGATTAATCATGGAAATGGGGTGGCTCGCGCCACCCCTTTTGCATTTAGGAGATCAAAAATGAAGTATATTTTTTCGATTATCCCTTTGGTAACAGTTGCACTGCTCACTGCATGCGGCGGCTCAGGAGAGAGCTCTGACACTCAGAGTGATACACAAAACCAGTCACTAACCTTTCCGTCCAGCTATGAGAGATCAACCGCAGGCACACTACGCCCACAAGAGACAGGTGTGATTTATAACCCGGAGGCGATCGTACCTCCCCAGTGCTATACCAGGCATGAGGCAACCCACAACCCCTGCATGACCTGCCACCAATCCTATACCTTCGGCAGTCGACCCAACGTCATGGATGATGGCGCGTTACAGGCTGAATACTCATTCTCAGAGGTCGGGGTCACCAACCATTGGCAAAACCTGTTTGAGGATCGTTCAGAGGCCGTCTCCCAGATCACTGACCAGGAGGTTATCGACTATATCTATACCGATAACTATTCAACCCTGATTGAGCAGTTACAGAGTGAGAACTGGGAGGGTCCGGTTCCTGCCGTTCAAAATCTGCACTTGGGTGCCGACGCTTTTGACGAGCTTGGTTTTGCGCTTGATGGCAGCCACTGGGTAGCTTTTAACTACAAACCACTTCCCAGTACATTCTGGCCGACCAATGGTTCGACCGATGATGTGATGCTGCGACTACCGGCAGCGTTTCGAGAGCAGAGCTGTAGTGGCAGCGGATACTCCAGAGATACCTATATCGCCAATCTGGCCATTGTCGAAGCGGCAATACAGGATCTGCAGCAGATAAGCCTGCCTGCGGTGGATGAAAACAGCTTCTGCGCCGACCTGAATAGGGATGGCCAACTGGGTGTGATCGAAGAGATTCAACGTCCCGAATTCTATGTGGGAAATGCCTCTGATATCAGTGTCACCCCAATGCTCTATCCAGAGAATGTAGAGTTTCTGCACACAGTGCGCTATGTGGGCCTGAACGAAGATCTATCGATCACCATTCCGGCGCGTATGAAAGAGGTGCGTTATATGCGCAAACATACTTTCCTTACGCCACAAGCCCTGCTCTCCCAATATGGGAATGAGAAGCAGGAGAAACTCGACGGCAACCTACCAAACTATGTCTCCCGTGGTGATAGTGGTCTGGATAACGGTTTCGGTTGGTTGGTATTAGGCTTTATTGAAGCCGCCGATGGCCATCTGCGCAAACAGAGTGAAGAGGAGACTCTGTTCTGCATGGGTTGCCACACCAGCATCGGCAGCACCATCGATCAGACATTTGCCTTTCCCAGAAAGGTCACTGGCGCTGCTGGTTGGGGATACGTCAACCTGCAAGGCATGGCAGATGCGCCGAATGTGGGCGGAACGGAAGGGGAGATTCTCAACTATCTGAAGCTTGCCGGTGGGGGTAATGAATTCAGGGAGAATGATGAAATTATCGAAAAATGGTTCAACGAGGATGGCAGTGTCAATGAGCAGAAGGTCACGGCTGCAGATGTCTATGAACTGATCACCCCAAGCCCGGAACGTGCATTAACCTTGAACAAGGCCTATATGGTGATTGTGCGGGATCAGGATTTCATACATGGTCGTGATGCAAATGTTACACCAGCAGTGAATGTTTACAGTGAAGTAGATCCCCAGACCGCTCCAGTGCTGCCAGAAGAGTACCAGTACCATTGGGAGATGCGACTGGCCTGGTAACAGCAAGCCACATAACCCACAAGGTGCGGCCCTGCCGCATCTTGTGTGGTGCGTCATACTAGAATCCATACTTCAGGCACTACCTTTCACAACGAAGCACGCCTATCCCTGGCTCAGTAGCAGGGATTTGAGAGTTACCAAATTACCACACGCGCAACATAGTTAATTAAGTGCCATTGCTGCTACATAGTCGAGCTTGGTTAGTCAGCTAAAGATGTTGTGATAACCAGCCGATAAACTAAACACCAGTCAGATAATTAACCAATAATTATATTTTTACTTGGGATGATTGTCCGGTTTTGTGCCTGACATTTTGAATTTAGCCACATCGGATATTGTGGCGGTGCACAGGAGTATCTATCTCTATGCCCCACGATATCTCGCAGCAGAGAGAGAAAAACGACATTCGCGTACTGTTGGTGGATGATGACCCCGACAATGCAGAAGAGACTGCTCAGCTGCTGCAACGAATGGATGTTCAACAGGAGATCGAGCACAATACTGTCGAGCTATTGTCCGATGCCCTTAGCGAAATCAGTCAATTCCATTATGACCTGATTTTACTCGATACAGGGCTTGCTGATATGCCCACACCATCTGCCATACGTGCCTTGCGGGATGCCTTCTCCTACGCTCCGATCATTGCAACCATGAAGTACGAGGATCCAGAACTGGCCGCGATGTGGGTTGGAGAGGGTGCAGATGAGTGCCTGTTCATTGGCGATATTGACGAGTCCTCCCTGAAACGGGTGGTAGAGTACGCAATCAAGCGATACCTCACCTACAGTAAACTGCATCAACAGAGCCGTACCCACCATGTACTAAACACCCTGCTCAGCCATTCTCTCAAAGAGGTGCCTTTTGATCAGCTGCTGAATGAATGCCTCGAGGTTATTCTCTCGGCACCTCTCACCGACATGATGCACCAGGGTGCGATTCTGGTGGCGGCCAAAAACGGTCATCAGCTGCAGATGATGGCGCATTCCAATCTCGATCCAAAAATCGTTGAATTGTGTAAACGAGTCGAGTTCGGTCAATGCCTTTGTGGCCGTGCCATCGAGACTGGTGAGATACAGTTTTCAGACTGTGTCGAGGGGTGTCGGGAAAACAGGGTGGAAGGATTACCACCACATGGTCACTACAATGTGCCGATCATATCCAAAGGCAAAGCACTTGGTGTTCTGGCACTCTACCTCAGGGCCGGACATCAAAAGAGTGAAGATGAAATTATATTCCTGCATGGTGTTGCCGACACATTGGCCGGTATCATCGAACGGGCAAATACCAATGAACAGCTGGCACTAGTTCACCAGCAAAACAGTCGATTGCTCTCCTCTTTAACGACCATTCTTATCCGCGTGGATAACAAGGGCCGCATCAGCCACTGGAACAGCAAAGCATCAGAAACATTCCAGCTGACTTCGGATCAGGTACAGGGCCAACCAATTGCTGACTGCCCGATCGATTGGGATTGGCAGGAAATCTCGAGCAAAATCACCGACAGCCTGACCGATACGCTTAAATCAAATCAAATCGAAGCACGACTCAGACAACCAAGTGGTTCGCATCGCCTACTCTCTCTCTATGCCACACAATTCAACGACAAGAATGGCCAAACTGGCAACTATCTTATAATCGCTGAGGATGTCACCGAAAAGCGGCAACTAGAGTCGGAGATGCAGCAGGCACAGAAATTACAATCGATAGGTCAACTGGCTGCCGGCATCGCTCACGAGATCAATACCCCAATCCAGTATGTCGGTGATAATGTCCGCTTCCTGTTCGATGCATTTGAGGAGATCTCTGAGATCGTGAATGATCAACAAAAAATCATCGAGCAGGCAAGAAGTAATAGCGTTGCACTGGAGCAGCTTGAGCAACTGGATGAAAAAATCGATGACATGGATCTGGCGTATCTTCAGGAGGAGATACCCAAGTCGATAAAGCAGACCCTCGATGGTGTGGATAGAGTTGCCACTATTGTCAGAGCAATGAAAGAGTTCTCCCATCCCGGCACTGAAGGGAAGAGCCTGACCGACATCAACAGGGCGATAGAGAGTACTGTAACCGTCGCCAGAAACGTCTGGAAATATCATGCAGAAGTCTCTCTTGAACTCGACCAAGAACTACCCCAGATTCGTTGTATTCCAGGACCGATCAATGAAGTGTTTCTGAATATCATCATCAATGCCGCTCATGCTATTGCCGACAATGTTGGCGAGAGTGGTAAGTTGGGCAGTATCACCATTACCACTCAAACCACAGATCTCTGGGCTGTGATACGGATCAGGGATAGCGGCTCGGGCATTGCGGAAGATGCAAGGAATCATGTTTTTGATCCATTCTTTACCACCAAAGAGGTCGGAAAAGGAACCGGGCAGGGTCTGTCATTAAGTCATAAGATCATCGTCGAACAGCACGATGGTGAGCTAAATTTTGAGACTGAACTAGGGATCGGCACCACCTTTATCATCAAACTACCTTTAGGTGGAGAACAGAGTTGATTAATCCAGCTGAAAAAAAACATATTCTTTTTGTCGACGACGAACCGAACATTCTCTCCGGACTTAAACGCAGTCTGCGCACACAACGTAAAGTGTGGGAGATGACGTTTGCCAGCAATGGTCAGGATGCCCTTACCCAAGCAGATGAAGCGCATTTCGATGCAGTAGTAACAGACATGCGTATGCCAGGTATGGATGGTGCGCAACTATTGGATCGTATTGCAGAACGTCATCCTCACGCTGTACGCATCGTACTCTCCGGTCAATCTGACCAGGAGACGGTGATGAAGAGTGTTGGCCCAGCCCACCAGTACCTGAGCAAGCCCTGTGAAATTGACACGCTGAAAGGTGCCTTGATTCGCGCTTTTTCTCTACGCGATATATTGGCGGGGAGTAGGCTTAAATCATTGGTCTCCGGTATGCGCTCTCTACCTAGCCTGCCAACAATCTATAACGAACTGATCACACTTATCCAAGACAGCAATACTACTGTAACTGAGGTGGGCAGGTTGATAGCCAAAGACCCGGCGATGACCGTTAAAATACTTCAACTGGTCAACTCGGCCTTTTTCGGATTGGGTCGCAAAATCTCCAATCCAGTGGATGCAGCTTCGCTACTCGGCATGGAAATTCTAACTCCCCTGGTCTTGTCTATTGGTATATTCCAGCAGTTTGAAAAGGATAAGCTGACTATAGATGAGTTCACACTCGACTCCCTCTGGTCTCACAGTATGCAGGTTGGAACGGTTGCCAAACTGATCGCCAAAGAGGAGAAGATGTCGTCAACCTCCATCGAAGAGTGCCTGCTCGCAGGCATGCTACATGACATCGGCAAATTGATCCTGGCGCTCAACCTGCCTGATGCTTACAACAAATTTGAAGCGGAGCTGGCAGCTGACCAGGAGAGCAGAATAGCTAAGGAAATTGATATTTTCGGCGCCACTCACGGTGCAGTGGGCGCCTATCTATTGGGACTATGGGGATTACCGGAACCAGTGGTTGAGGCAGTTGCACTTCACAACCAGCCCGCAATACAGGCGGAGAAGGTATTCAGTGCCCTCAGCGTGGTGCATGTTGCCAATGCACTGGTTCATGAACATGGTGGAGAGATCCGCTCAACCACACTACTGAATCACGACTACCTGCAGTCGGTTGGTATTTCGTCCAGGCTCGAAACCTGGCAGTCGCTGCTCAGCACTCTTGAGGAGTAGCTTCAACACCAGGGGTCGGAGTCGATAGCCCCACAACGTGAGGCACCTCGAAACAACTCAAGCGCTTTTCTCTAGCAGGTCAATACGTTCTCGATTCGACTCCGACCCCGGAGATAAAAACGACGAGATTTTCAGAAAAAACTCTTTGCCCTGTTTTTCTACGCCTGCCCCTTCAACTTGAAACTCTTTAGATCTGTATTTTGTAAGGTTTTAACATATATTTTCTAATAGCGTTCTAAACTGACAGAGAGTAAGGAGACTTAAAACGCCGCGCATCCTGTCACATTCCTTATACCAATGATTCATTAAAAAATTAATAATAGGATTTTAATATTATGAAAAGCCTGACAGCGACACTCCTAATCCTGTTCACGATACTGCCCTATACCAGTAACGCTCAGAACCTTAAGATGGTCCCGATCCAGGAAAATGGTACAACAACAGCCTATGTATCAGTACCTTCTGATATCAGATGTAATGTAAAGATACCTGTTATACCCACGGCATTCTGCGCCGGCAGCGGAGACCTCATTTACCACCTTAGCGGCGCCTTTCTGCAACACCAGGTAGATCCACAACAATATTTCAATTCAATACTGCAGCAACTCATTGCTGAAAACCCTGAATCAAAGATCGTCAATAAATACAGAGTTCCCGAAATCACTCAACACATGGCGAACCGAGATACACAACTGATCTACAAAAACGGACAACAAGTCGTTACTTATGGATTAGATCTCATAGATACTGAGAGCAAGCAAAAAAGCTCAGCTGTCTTTGTGATCAGCTCTCTACCCAATAACGGCGCACCTGTAACCAATGTGGACATCATTGGCTTTACTGCCCCCATGTCCGGTTCATCTGACTTTAATAGTGTACGTAGTGAGATGATCCGCTTTGCCCGCTCCTATCAATTCGATCGTGGCTGGGTGCAGTCAGCCAATGCACAGCATCTTCAGTTTCTAAATAACCAGACAGCTAAAAACAATGCCTTTATGGCCAATCAGCAACGCATACATCAGTCGAATATGGATGCGCTTGACCGCAGCCACAATAGCTATATGGAGAGAAGTGCAGCATCTGATAGAGCCCATAGCAACTATATGAATAACAGTACCGCATCTGATCGCTCTCATAGCTCATACATCGACTCTATTCACGAAAGAGAGCAAATGGTTGATATGAATACGGGCGCCCGTTACGAAACTGAAGGTTACTATGATTACAACTATGTAAATCCCAATGATTCCACCATCTACTATCAGACCAATGATCCGCTGGACAATCCCAATGTAAACCTAAACCAGGGCGAAAATTACAATCGCTTACAACCATATGAAGGTAATTATTAGTACATCAACTTACCCTTCCATCGATTAATTACAAAGACACCGTAGTTATCAAGTCTGACTCGAAACTACGGTGTTTTTTATTGTTTTCGTCACGGTTTAATTACAGGTTAACGGAGATAATATTTGAACTGAAGGTTTACTGCTTTAGAAACAGGAAGCATCTAACAAAAACCAGCATTAATCACACTCACCCGCGCTCCATAGCTCTTTCAACATAGGCCGACATGTATGGGTTGCACAATTGGATCACATTGAGCATCATGCCCTATAGATAAAAAAGGAGTGGTTATGATCATTACAAATATTGAGATTCTTCCTGACAAGCGGATTGTGGAACATCTGGGACTGGTTCAGGGTAGCTCAGTCCGCGCCAAACATGTGGGGAGGGATATTATGGCCGGTCTGAAAAACATCTTTGGTGGTGAATTGAAAGGCTATACGGAACTGCTTCAGGAGTCCCGCACTGAAGCCATGGATCGAATGATTGAACAGGCGGAAGCGGTGGGAGCCAACGCCATTCTTAATGTGCGTTTTTCTACCTCCAGCGTAGCTGCCGGTGCCGCAGAGTTGTTTGCCTACGGAACAGCTGTAATCCTGGAGTAGCAACATGATCGATCTGATAATCCTGGTCACCCTATTGGCAGTTGGCTATGGTTTCGGCACCTACGCAGAAAAGAGACATTACAAGTCGATTATCACCAGGGAAAACGAACTACGCGGCATTCCAGTGATCACCTCCAGGTTTCCCCCAGTCAATAAATCCCTTACTGATGCCGCACTTGTCAGCGGCAGTGTTGTAATATCAGTCGACTATTTCAAACGTTTTCTTGCCGCCCTGAGAAATCTTGTAGGTGGACGGGTCACCTCCTATGAAAGTCTGGTGGACCGAGCCAGACGCGAGGCGATATTACGCATGAAAGCCGAAGCAAAGGGTATCAATGCAAACATTATTTTCAATGTAAAATTAGAAACTTCCAGTATTCACAAAGGTAGAAAAAACGGTATCGGATCTGTTGAAGTTCTCGCTTATGGTACCGCGCTAACCAAGCGCAACTAAGGTTCGGATGGTGACCCCAGACTCCACAATTGACCACCAGCATCTTACGTAAGGTAGGTAGTATGCTGCGTCAATTAATGAATTTCACCCTCGTCCATTGGGTAACCCACAAATACTTCTCCAACAGCGGATTTCAGGATGAAATACAGTAACCCAAAAATTCCGGAAGGGATCAACACCAGCAAGCAGCATCCTATAAAAGAGTTCATACTACTCACCGGCGGCGTTATCGGCTTGATTGCAATTGCAGTCCTGGTGTTGGGCCTGTTCGCAGACCGCCTGGCTCATCATATTCCATTTGAGATGGAGCAAAAGATTGCTTCAAGCGATCTTATAGAAGATTCCGAACCAGGCCCCATGCAGGACTATCTTGCAAGCCTTGCAGAGAAGATCATCACTGCACAAGATCTTTCTTCCGAAATGTCGATTACCGTGCACTACCTGGATGAGGAGACGGTGAACGCTTTTGCTACCCTGGGCGGCCATATCTTCATCTATCGAGGATTGATTGAAAAGCTACCTAATGAAAATTCTCTGGTTATGGTTTTGGCTCATGAGATAGCCCATATCAAACACCGTCATCCCATCCGCAGCCTGGGTCGCGGCATAACCATCGGGTTGGCCCTGTCCATGGTGAACAACTCATTAGGGGATATGATGGTTGACCAGATTGTCGGTAACACCGGCATGCTAACTGCACTGACCTTCAGCCGGGAGCAGGAGCGCAAATCTGATGAGACTGCACTTGAGACCTTAATCTCTATCTATGGCAACGTATCTGGCGCTGATCAGCTTTTCGAAGTCCTGCAGGCATCAGAAGGCTCATTGGGCATGCCGGAATTCTTCAGCACCCACCCACTCTCTGAAAATCGCATCCAGAATATTCGTGATTTCAGTAAGCAGTTGTCTGCCAATGCAGACTATGTTGAAACAGCCCCTCTACCGGATGAGTTCGAACAGTGGTTGAGCCTGAACTCAGCGGATGAAGCAGAACAGAAAGAAGACGAGTAGAGGCAATTGTTGAGCAAGGCATGGTGCGACAGGGCCGACAGCCTACGTTAAGTCTATTCCAGGCGGTAGCGGGTATACAAAGAACAGTGTGCCGATGACCTGTTTAGCAGCACTCCTCTTCAAGCATCAGCAGCAGATTCATGGCCTCTTCGTCCTGACTGCTCTCAAACAGTTCTCGCACCTGATTGATATTGGAGTGGATAAGAAACAGCTCATCAGGCTTGGGACCTGAGCCGCCAGCCCGCTTTTTCATAAAATAGTCCCAGAAAGCGTTACTGTATCCCGGCATTTCAATTATTCGTTCGATGCAGCTCATGACTGCTTTGGCATTGCCGTCGCAATCTATGCCTTCAAAACTGATATAGCGGTCAGTGGCCTTACTATTATCTGCCTGGGACACTGGAAAACTCCTGCAAAACATCATAAAAAGGCCGCATCATAGCAACTTGATGATCAGCGGTCATAGAAATTTAGCCAATAGGCTAGGACCTGTAGCACTCTGCCAGCTCCGAACATAGATCACAGAATTGCTTATGTACGAAACTGACATCAGAATTTTTTGATCTCCATGGCAAAACCTCCCCTTGCAAACAAGTATGGTTTTATACGTTAAACCCAGAATCGGTAGTTGCATGGCATGAAGTCTGCAATTCGTCACTGCAATCAATCTCTACACGTCTGTAAAGCAGTGATGACCATACTGATATAACAAGGAAAAGGGAGAGATTAATGGATAGCAAAGCGATGTCACTGTTGTCTTGGATGGTTTACGTTTTTGGTTTTTCACTTTTAACGCTCTCGCCGATTCAAGCCCTTGAGCATGATGATCAAGGTTGTCTCTCTGACGATGTGAATTTCGATTCAGGCCATGGGTGCTGGATACATCATGATTTGGGCGAAAATCGTGATCGACCGGTACGAGTCTGGTACTACTACCCTGAAAACTTCTCCACCGGCTCAAATCAGGTCATATTTGCCATGCATGGTGCGAATCGCGACGCGACCAATGCCATAGCACGCTGGCAGCCCTTTGCAGATCAGTATGGTGCCTTGATCATTGCTCCGGAATTCAGTCGCCTCCACTATCCCAAGGCAGCTGACTATAACCGCGGTAGAGTGCTGAATTCAAACGGTGACCTACTACCTTTTTCTGATTGGACATATGCTTCCATTGAAGAGATCTTCGACCAGGTCATCAGGCTGATTCCCGGAGCGCCAAAACGCTACAGTATTCAAGGGCATTCCGCTGGAGGCCAGTTTGTACAGCGCATGGCCTTGCTAACTGACAATTTCAGAATCAAGAGTGCGGTCACAGCTAATCCAGGATGGTATCTGTTACCAGATAGAAATGACCGCTATCCCTGCGGAATTGCCAACTTCTCTAAACATGCAATAGATTTAAAAACTGCCTATGCCAGGAATCTGGTAATCACCCTGGGTACCGAAGACAATGATCCCAATGCCCCTTTGCTGAATCATGGCAGTTGTGCTGAGATGCAGGGTTCAAACCGTTATGACCGTGGCCGCTTCTTCTATGAGTATGCCCGTAAGGACGCACTCAACCGTGGTCTGACTTTCAACTGGAAATTGGTCGAGGTTGAGGGTGTCGGACACAGCGCCAATGGAATGGTTAAGGCAGGTGCAAACGAGATTCTGAGCGAACCTGAGAAACAACGACCCCTGGTTTTGACTCCAACTCAGGATGCAACAGTAAAGGCGAACTATCCAAACTCAAACTATGGCTTACGTGACACCCTGCAGGTGGATGGACAATCGGAGAAAACCACCTATATACAATTTGATCTTCGAGGTGTAACCGAGGTAGGTGCAGCGATTCTGCGGGTTGATGTAACTGACCCATCGAGTGGCTTACAGCTGCTGCATGAAGCCAATGGAAATCAGTGGAGTGAAACCGGCCTGACGTTTAGTAATCAGCCCGGTGTTGCAGATTTAATAGCAACTGTTAACGGCTCCCATAGCGGAGATCTCTCTATCGATCTAAGCGACTTTATTCACGCCCGCATGGGAGAGATCGTCACCCTGGTCTTCAGCTCATCAAATGCGAATGGACTCTATTTCAAATCTCGGGAGTCAACTTCACCACCGACGTTAGAACTCTATCATTGACATAAGGGCACAAGCAGTTAATAGAGGTGCCCATAATCAAGGGTAAGGGAGCGGTAACCCAAGAATAGAAACAGTGCATTAGCGCTTATCCTTAAACTCAATCTCCAGCGACTTGAGCTTACGATAGAGATGGGTACGCTCCATACCCACCTCTTTGGCCATGCGGGATATATTCCCCTCATGCTGCTTCAACTGATACTCCAGATAGACCTTTTCAAACTCCTCTCTGGCCTGCCGTAGCGGTTGATCCAGCGAGACCGGGGATTCAGGTCCGACAAGAGAGCCTGCTAAATCCGGCGTACCTAGAGAGGACTCAACCTCTTCCTGCGAGATCTCGCTACCTGCCCCCAGTATCAATAACCGCTGCACCAGATTTTTCAGCTCACGGACATTACCGTGCCAGGGGTGATTACGCAGGGTATTCTGGGCGCCGACATTGAAATGGCGGTAGGGTAATTTTTCATGGTTCACATACCAGTCCACGTAGAAATTGAGCAACTCCGGTACATCTTCTGCATGCTCCCGTAGAGGGGGGACATGCAGTGGTACAACATTCAGGTGATAGAAAAGATCTTCGCGGAAGGTATTGCCCTTCACTGCGTCCTCCAGATTGTGTTGGGTGGCAGCGATGATACGCACGTCGATACTTACCGGCTCAGTGCCACCGACACGCATGAAACGCCCGGTATCCAGAGCACCAACCAGTTGTGACTGGGCCTCGAGGTCCATATCCGCAACCTCGTCGAGAAACAGGGTACCCCCTGCCGCCTGCTCCAGACGACCATAGTGAATGCGCCCATCTTCCTCACTGCCAAACAGCTCCTGGGCAGCATTTCCCTGAACAATCGCGCTGACGTTCACTTCTACAAACGGGCGATCGCGACGTAGACTTTGGGCGTGCAGGTAGCGCGCCAGAGTCTCACGACCACTGCCCGGTTCACCGGTCACCAGAACCCAGGTATCGTGCTGGGCGATACGTTTTACCTGTTCTCTGAGACGCTGCATTACAGTACTTCTTCCTGTCGGCTCATGTACCGCATGAACATGCCGTCTCAGACCAACATTCTCCTGTTTGAGCTGTTCTGCCTCCAGTGCTCTTTCCACAGTCAACAGCAGTTTTGCCAGGGAGAGCGGTTTTTCCAGAAAGTCATATGCACCGTGACGGGTAGCCTCCACTGCTGTCTCTACCGTGCCATGTCCTGACATCATGATCACCGGACAGGGCAGGACCTCATCTTCACCCCACTCTTTCAACAGCGTTATACCGTCCACATCGGGCATCCAGATATCGAGCAGAATCAACTCCGGCCGACGCTCCCGCAGCGCCTGTCGAGCACTCTTGCCATCTTCCGCCATGGAAACTTCATAGGACTCATCCTGCAGAATCTCTTTGACAAGATTGCGAATGTCCGGCTCATCATCCACCACAAGGATGTAGGCCTTACTCATACTTGACTCTCCTCTTGTTCCAGCAACATCGGCAACTGCACAACCATACAGGCACCCTTATCGCAATTCTCCGCATAGATGATACCGCCATGTTCCTCGACAATCTTCTTTACGATAGCCAGACCCAATCCTGTACCCTTCTTCTTTGAAGTGACATAGGGCTCAAAAATTTGCGGCATCATCTCTTCAGGGAAACCCGGCCCATTGTCCTTCACCCGAAGTTCGTAATTCGGATGCTCATTCCGATTCACGACCTTCGATATCAAACTGACTTTTGCCTCTGCTTTGCCTTCCAGTGCTTCGAGGGCATTCTTTATCAGGTTATGCACCACTTGTCTGATCCTGAGTGGATCAGCTTCAACCCGGGCATGACCAGCCGTCATATCGACTTCGAAACTTACACCCCTAGTACCCCGATAGAGATCTGCGACCTCCTCGATCAAATGTTCCAATTTAACAGGTTTAGCAGCCATTTGGGGCGGTTTGGCATACTCAGAGAAGTCATTGACCATGCTTTTCATCGCTTCAACCTGCTGGACGATGGTATGGGTTGCCCGATCCATGACTTCAGCATCATCCGCCGGCATGCTTTTGAGGTACTTATGTCTCAAACGTTCTGCAGAGAGCTGAATTGGCGTCAGAGGGTTTTTGATCTCATGGGCCAGTCGCCTGGCCACCTCGCCCCAGGCCGCATCCCTTTGGGCACGAATCAGGGCAGTGGCATCATCGAACAACACAATGTGCCCGATACGTCCATTCGGTTGGGCAAACGGCGTGGTACGACAAATCAACACCTTTCGCCCTTCGCTGCCTAGCAGGGTCAACTCACCTCGCCACTCACTTTCGATCTGTCTTAAAGGGGTTTCGAGACCTTCGGCAAACTGTTTCAAAGTGGGTGAATTCTGCCCCAGACTGGATAGAGATTCGCCCGCCACCTGCATCATTTCGACCCCCAGGATCTTGCCCGCCGCCGGGTTGGCAGTACGTAGTTTACGCTGGGCATCAAAGGTCAAAACACCAGAGGACAAACGAGCCAGCACAGTTTCAAGATATGCGCGCTGCCCCTCGACTTCCCGCTGGCTTTGGCCAGCCTGATCCCGGGCCTGCCGAATACGTCGGGTCATTGCATTGAAGGAGGAGACCAGAAAAGCGAGTTCATCAGCCCGCCTGGGCACGGGTAACTGTCTGTCGTAGTCGCCACCGGCAACCGCCTTGGTGCCCGCCGCGATATTCGCGATAGGCGCAACCAGCCGCCTGGCGGAAAAAAAGGCCGCCCAAACCGCAGACAGCACAGCAAACATCAATACCAACGAGAGTGTCAGTGCGAAGTTACGTTTCAGTGATTGCCGCAAAAAAGAGAGCTCTTTGTAGCGGTTATAGGCTAACTCCAGCTTTTCAGAGAGGGCGCTGACCCGTTCTGAAGCGGGATAGAGACCCTGGATGATCAACGGCCTGCCAAGCGGATCTGCCACCGCCACCCGGATCATCAACTCATCCTTATCTCTAGCCAGGCCGACATAGCTGTTCCCCTCCCTCAAACGCTGCATGATGTAGTCATCAGGCTTTGCTGGAACCAGTTCGTCTGCCACCGCATTGGAGTACGCAATAATCTGTCCACCAGGGTCGCTCAAAGAGAGCTCCAGGGCACCGGACTGCTGTCGCAATCTGGCAATAGTCAGTGAGAGCGCCGACTCTGAAGTATCGGCTATGCTCAGCAACTGCTGCTCAGTATATTTCAACCATACCCGTTGATTGAGGGCAAGAGAGGCCTGCCCAAGCTCTCGTGCATCCTCCATGGCCTGATCGATCTGAACATCAAACCAGCTGTCGATGCCCCCTTGCAGAAAACTGAAAGAGTAGTAGTAGACAACGCCCACCGGAGTCAAGGCGATGAGGGTAAAAATCAACACCATCCGCAGTGTAAGACGTGAACCCGCACTGTGCCTGAGATACTGTCGTATCAAGCGGATCGAGTTGTAGGTGATCAGCACAAACAGGACAAACATGCCTGCCAGGTTGAAAATCAGCAGAGGAACAAAATAGCGACTCAACTCCACTGAGTTCTGCACTGCACTGCTCATCAGATGCAGACTCACCAGCAACAGAAACAGCAACAGGCCGACAGAGAGTCCGCCCAGACGTAAACGACTCAGGGTTGAAGGGGCCATTGGGTCCATCCCGTTGTTAATTTCCAACCTCTACCCAGATAGGCCAGCGGTTGTAGAGGCAGTGGCAGGGAGTCAATATCCAGGTCGCCTCTTAAACGCAGCTGATAGGCTTCACCCGGTATCAGCTGAACCAATCTTACCAAGGGCAGATTATTGATCTCCCCCAATGCATAGAGCGCCGCCTCCTGGGTGACAAAGTTCTGTTCGTTATCGGTTTGCATATCCACCACCCGGTAGAGTTCCGTCAGGGCGTGATATCGAATTTGAAACCAGAGTGTTTGGGCAAAAGGGCTAGGCTCCCAAAAGCCCCGCCAAACCTTGTCCACCACCAGCCGAACTTTCAAGGTAAGGGGCACTCCGTTACTCAGGGCCTGGTGGGCCTCTTCACTCAACGAATAGTCGATGCGTGCATTCAGCAAATAACCATTGTCCTGCTTGACGATCTGCACATCCGTAACGGAAAAACTTGCAGCCTTTGCATCAGCAAAGCAGATCATCAGCAACACTACCCAGAGGGTGACCCTTTTCATGGCTGATGTTTTACCAAACATGCGTAGAAAAACCCATCCATGTCACTCTCTCCCGGTGCGATCTGCCGCCCTACAGAACGAGCCTCTCCCCAACTCACATCCATCAGATGTTCACCGGCATCAGGCTGCTCACTGAAAAAGTGCTGCAATTGACGCTCATTCTCCTCGGCCAGTATTGAACAGGTAACATAGAGCATCTTGCCGCCAACAGCCAATAGAGGCCAGATTGCTTTTAGGATTTCACCCTGCAATTGGACTAGATTGTTAATATCAGAAGCTCGTCTCAATAATTTAATATCTGGATGGCGACGCAGCACGCCAGTGGCTGAGCAGGGAACATCCAATAGAATACGATCGTAGTGCCTGTTGGCCCAAGCGCCCTGCGGCTTGGAAGCATCACCCACAGCCACCTCAGCCTGCAGGTTAAGCCGGGCCAGATTTTCTTCAACACGCTGAAGACGCTCAGCACTGAGATCCACTGCTGTGAGCTTTAATCCCGGCTCCCGCTCAAGTAGATGACAGCTTTTTCCACCCGGTGCGGCACAGGCATCCAAAACCTGCTGTCCCGCATTAAGGTCGAGCAGCTCCGCCGCCAATTGGGCAGCGCCATCCTGGACAGATACCCAGCCCTTTTGAAAACCGGGCAGCTGCTCAACATCCAGGGGTGATTCCAGCGTCAATCCTGCAGGGGCATGAGAAATTCTTACCGATTTTATCCCCTCTGACTGCAGTAGCTGTTGATAGTCTTCCCGAGAGTTGGCGGTAAGATTTACCCGCAAACTCATTGGTGGACGGCTATTGAGCGCCTTGGCCCGATCCTGCCAACTCTCCGGCCACTGTTTTTCAAGCCCGGTGAGCAGCCACTTCGGCATGGCATACTTTACCTCCGCTTCACCATCGACCTGATTCAGCAAGCTCTCACGGCGACGCTGAAAATTGCGTAACACACCGTTGATAAGGCCGACTGCCCAAGGCTTTCCAAGTTGTTTTGCCGCGTCTGCCGTTTCATGCACCGCCGCGTGATCGGCAACTCTCAGATAGAGTAGTTGGTATAGCCCGATCAGAATCAGCGCGTGGACGTCGCGGTCTTTATTCTTTAAAGGGCGCTCAAGCAGGCACTTCACCAGGGCCTCCAGGCGTGGATAGTTACGCATCACACCATAGGCAATCTCTTGCACCAGCCCCCCATCTCTGGGGTCATCGAGCCGAGCAAGATGGTTCGGTATCAATTCGGAGAGTGATTGGCCAGCCAATACCCCCTGGATCACCTTGGCCGAGATCGACCTGGGACTCCACTTTGTCGGCCGCTTGCGACGGCCCATCAGCTCAACACCACACCATCCATCGTATGTGCATTGAGAAAATCTGCCGCTGACATCGCTCGCTTACCGGGCATCTGCAGTTGAGTGATACGCAGCACGCCCTCTCCAGTGGCAACATCGAAATAGGTTTTACCTGTCTCAACGACCTCCCCTGGGGATCCTGCTGACCCTTCTGCCAAACACTCGCTATTCCAGATTCTCATGACCTTATCGCCATAAAGAGACTGGGCCACCGGCCAGGGATTGAAGGCCCGAACCTGTCGGTCGATCTGTTCAGCAGTTTGGCGCCAATCGATTCTCGCCTCTTCTTTATCGAGCTTGTTGGCATAATTGGCCAGGCTATCGTCTTGCGGCTCCCCTTTCAGGCTCCCCTCCTGCAACCCGGGCAGGGCAGCCAGCAACGCATCTGCTCCCAGCTCTGCCAGCCTGTCATGCAGGCTTCCCCCCGTCTCTCCTTTCTGAATTGGGGTCTTTACGATACTCAACATCGGCCCGGTATCCAGTCCTGCCTCCATCTGCATGATGGTTACCCCGCTCTCCTTATCTCCCGCCAGTATCGAACGCTGTATGGGCGCTGCCCCACGCCACCTGGGCAGCAAAGAGGCGTGAATGTTGATGCAGCCTAATCTGGGTGCATCCAGTACAGCTTGAGGTAGCAGTAAACCATAGGCAACCACGACCATTAAATCCGCCTTGTGATCGGTCAACACCTGCTGCGCCTCAGCATCCTTCAGGGTTTTAGGCTGATAGATATCCAACCCGTTATCTACAGCCAGTTGTTTGACCGGGCTAAACTGCACTTTTCTGCCACGACCAGCCGGACGGTCCGGCTGGGTGTAAACAGCCACAATTCTATGCTCTGAAGTTAGTAGAGCCTCCATTGCCTTGGCTGCAAAATCGGGGGTGCCGGCAAAGATGATGTTCAACGGTTCTGCCATGGGGATGGTATCCAAAATAGTCCTTAGCGGTTGTTTTTTAACAAGTTTGGGATGCGGGTCTCAGACAGATCGCGCTTCACCTATAAAGATTGGGTCAGAGTCGGCTTCAGAGAGCCTCGCGAGCACCTGTTGAGCCAGGACCCTGCTGTCGGCCCTCTTTCTCCAGTTTCTTGCGTATACGCTGTCGTTTTAAGCTGGATAGATAGTCGACAAACAATTTACCATCCAGGTGATCCAGTTCATGCTGTACGCAGACCGCCAGCAAGCCTTCGGCCTCCTCCTCAAATGGGACGCCATCCCGATCCAAAGCCGAGAAACGGATACGATCAGCCCGACTTACCGACTCGTAAACCCCGGGAACAGAGAGACAGCCCTCTTCCATCTGCTCAACCCCATCCTTTTCAAGAATTTCTGGATTGATCAGGCAAAGCGGCTGATTCTTCTCCTCAGAGAGGTCAATCACAACCACTCGTTTTGCAACATTTACCTGGGTTGCAGCCAGACCAATACCCGGCGCCTGATACATTGTCTCAAGCATATCGTCAATCAGCCGACGTATAGAGTCGTCAACCTGCACCACAGGTTTGGCTTTGTTGCGTAGTCTGGGATCAGGAAAATGAAGTATGTCAAGAATCGCCATTGCTTTATCCAAAATCTATAGTACAAATGCAAGAAATTGCGCTAACATAATGATCATACTGGAAACTGGTGTACTGTCCCATACTGTTTCAACACTTGAATCGAGGACAATAAGGGTCACAGCAGGGGATGGCCCCAGCCCGTTCCTTCACCATATCAAAGCGTTTCCGTATCGTACCCAAGGGAATAGTCATGTCACATTTTAACAACAAAATCATCGGAGTCATTAGCGGCTTGCTGCTCTCCTTTGCATCAATCGCCGCTGATCACGTGGCGCTCAATCCATCGCATCCGGAACGATATACCGTTGTAAAGGGCGACACACTTTGGGATATCTCTTCGATGTTCCTACGTGACCCCTGGCTCTGGCCTGAAGTCTGGTATGTCAATCCCCAGGTTGAAAACCCCCACCTGATCTACCCAGGTGACGAGTTAGTACTCACTTACCTGGATGGCAGACCTATCCTCAGAGTCGATCGTAAAGGTAAGCTCTCGCCTAAGATTCGCGCCACCCCGCTTGACCAGGCCATACCGACCATCCCTATTGATGCGATAGCGCCATTTCTGACCCGCCCCTATGTGGTCGACGAAAATGAGCTGGAGAAGGCCCCCTACATCGTTCACTTCCTTGATGACCACATTGTGGGCGGTGCAGGCGTCAGCTATTACGCCCGCTCCATCATGGAAGAGCAACCCAAACAATACGCCATCGTTAGACCTGAAAAGCCCTACAAAGATCCTGATAGCGGAGAGATCCTAGGCTATGAAGCGCTCTATATCGGCACCTCTGAACTCAAGCGTACCGGAGACCCGGCAAAGCTGCAGATCGCCTCATCGGAAATGGAGGCAATCATCGGCGACCGACTGATCAAGTCCAGAGATGAAGAGCCACTGATCGATTTCCAACCCCGCGAACCTGACTTTCCCATCGAGGGACGCATTATCTCAGTACTCAACGGCGTCTCCCAAATCGGACAGTACAATGTTGTAGTCCTGAACAAAGGCAACAATGTCGGCCTGGAACCAGGGCATGTCCTGCAGATCCTACAGGGTGGTAACGAGATTCGTGACATCATCAAAGGGCGCGGTGAAAAAATAACCCTCCCCCTGGAGAAGGCCGGTTACCTGATGGTCTTCCGCACTTTCCAGAAAGTCAGTTTTGCCCTGGTCATGAACGCCACAAAGCCACTTCATGTGCTTGACTGGGTTCGCCCTCCGGTAGATTGATGACACCACCTGCAGTCGGCACGTTGATCACGTGCCGCTGCACCATCGACATGGAAACATAAGGCATCATGGATGATTTGCCGCAGACACTCCCGACAGACCTGGAACCCTGGTTGCAGGTCAGCCATACCCCAGGTATCGGAAGCCGCTATTTTTTAAGGCTTATTGAGCACTTTCAAAGCGCAGAAGGGATTCTTGGCGCAAGCCGCAGCGGGCTGGAATCCCTCTCTATCCCACAACCAGCAATAGAACATCTGCTGAATCCTGACAGAAGCAGGATAGAAACCTCCCTCGACTGGTTAAAACAACCAGGTCATCAAGCACTGACCCTGTCTGACCCAAATTATCCCCCGCTCTTGAGGCAGATCGATGACCCACCCCCTATCCTCTATCTGATGGGCGAGCCAGGCCTTCTATTACAACCCCAGCTGGCAATCGTTGGCAGTCGCAATCCAACGGCCGCAGGACGCACCAATGCAAAGGAGTTTGCCTGCTGCCTCGCCGGGGCCGGTCTGACTGTCTGCAGTGGCCTGGCTTTGGGTATAGATGGTGAAGCCCATAAGGGCGCCATGCAATCGGGGCATACTATTGCTGTCATGGGTACAGGGCCAGACCGAATCTATCCTGCAAGCCACCGTAAATTAGCCCATGAGATAGCCGCCACAGATTTACTGATCACCGAATTCCCTCCAGGGACACCGGCCAGAGCTGAGAATTTTCCCCGGCGCAACCGCATCATCAGCGGGCTCTCCCTGGGCGTATTGGTGGTTGAGGCCACACTCCAGAGCGGCTCTTTGATTACTGCACGCCTCGCAACCGAGCAGGGACGGGAAGTATTTGCCATTCCAGGCTCTATCCATAATCCACAGTCAAAGGGCTGCCATACCCTGATACGCCAAGGAGCAAAACTGGTGGAATCGGCGCAAGACATCGGAGAAGAGCTGGGACCCTTGACTGGGCTGCTTGAACAAAGCACTGAAAACAATCAATCTTCCCCGCCTCTGGTTCGTCACGAAACTGACCCGGAGTACGCCCTTTTAGTTGAAGCTATGGGATTCGACCCTGTCTCAGTTGACGAATTAATCACCCGAACCGGTTTGACCGCAGAGACAGTTTCGTCCATGCTGCTATTGCTCGAGCTCGAAGGTCATGTATCATCGGCTCCTGGCGGCTACTACTGTCGCGTAATAACTGCATCCCGCCCAAGCGGGAGAGAGAGCACATGAACGAAAACGTGGTTGATATATTGATCTACCTCTATGAAAACTACATGGACGGTGAACACGCTCCGCCGACGGATCAACACGAACTGCGAGATGAATTGATCCAGGCCGGCTTTCCCTCAACTGAGATAAGCAAAGCGTTTGACTGGCTGGATGAGCTAGCTGAAAACGCGCAAAACCAACAGAGTGAAACAAGGCAATCCCACTCACTTCGTATCTTTACGGAGGAGGAATCGACCCGACTGGATGTCGACTCCCGTGGTCTGCTGATGTTTCTGGAACAGAATGACATCCTGACTCTTGCCGCCAGGGAGCTGGTCATTGACCGAGCCCTTGCACTGGATACCGCTGTCATTTCAGAGGAAGAGTTGAAATGGATTATTCTTTTGGTTCTTATGAATCAACCAGGCCAGGAGGCTGCATTTGCTCGCATGGAAGACATGGTCTACAACGAAGCACCTGTTTTTCTGCATTAACGAAGTAGAAAGTCATCTGCTCGGTGTAGAGTCATAAATACTATAAAGTACTGGCATTTAGCGCCGGTAAATCTGACTCATCCCCAAGATTTTAAGTGGATAACAACCTATCAGTGCTAGAAATCCACAGGATTTCTAGCTGTATTTTCTTAACGGGATTCACTAAAAAACTTGATTTCTTCAACGCGGAACGGTTCACTGTGCCGCATTTTTCAGCGCAAACTGACACTAAGGCCATATGAATCTGGTTATTGTTGAATCGCCAGCCAAGGCGAAAACCATCAAGAAATACCTCGGGGGCAGCTTCGAGGTACTGGCTTCTTATGGCCACGTTCGAGACCTGATCCCCAAGGAGGGCGCGGTAGATCCAGACAACGGTTTCGCCATGAAATATCAAATCATAGAGCGGAATGATCGCCATGTTCAGGCCATCACCAAGGCGCTGAAAAAATCAGAGGCGCTCTATCTGGCTACTGATCCGGATCGTGAAGGTGAAGCAATCTCCTGGCATCTTTCTGAGCTACTGAGAGAGCGAGGCAAACTTAAAAACAAGCCTGTGTATCGTGTTGTTTTCAACGAAATCACAAAAAAAGCTGTCAACGATGCCATTGCCAATCCGCGAGAACTCTCTCACCATCTGGTAGATGCACAGCAAGCACGACGGGCACTGGACTACCTGGTTGGCTTCAATCTCTCTCCACTACTGTGGAAAAAAGTTCGACGTGGCCTCTCCGCCGGTCGGGTACAGAGCCCGGCGTTAAGAATGATCGTAGAGCGGGAGCAGGAAATCGAAGCCTTTAAGGCTGAAGAGTTCTGGACTGTGGAAGCAGACTCCAAAAAGGAGAAACAGGCATTTACAGCCCGCCTGACTCACTATCAAGGCGATAAACTCGAAAAGTTCAGTATCACCGATGAAGCGGCAGCAAAAGCTGCAGAACAAAAACTTCTGAGTGATGGCAGCGACGGCCTGCTGGTAGTCAAAGTCGAGAAAAAACAGCGCAAACGCAATCCTGCCCCCCCATTCACGACCTCAACGCTGCAGCAGGAAGCCGCACGCAAGCTTGGCTTTACCACACAGCGCACCATGCGTACTGCCCAGCAACTCTACGAAGGCGTGGATGTTGGTCAGGGCACAGTCGGCCTGATCACCTACATGAGAACCGACTCGGTGCATCTGGCAGACGAGGCAACCACTGAAATACGCGACCTTATCAGTGAACGCTACGGCGCCGATCAGCTTCCTCCCAAGGTAAGGGAGTTCAAGACCAAAGCGAAAAACGCCCAGGAGGCGCACGAAGCCATTCGTCCAACCTCTGTACACCGCATTCCTGAAGAGATTAAGAGTCATCTGAGCAAGGACCAGGCTAAACTCTACGAGTTGATCTGGAAGCGTTCTGTGGCCTGTCAGATGATACATGCCACGATCCACACCGTAGCGGCTGACATGCAATGTGGTGAGGGTAATATGTTTCGGGCCAATGGCTCGGTGATCGCAAAACCTGGATTCATTGCCGTCTACCAGGAGGGTCTGGACGATGGCGCCAAAAGTGACAGCGATGAAAAACTTCTGCCACCACTCTCTGAAGGTGAAACCCTGCCTCTGCTGGCAGTAAGACCTGAGCAGCATTTCACAGAACCACCACCGCGTTACAGTGAAGCAAGCCTGGTTAAGGCGCTGGAAGAGTATGGCATCGGCCGCCCTTCGACCTACGCCTCAATCATTTCGACGCTGCAGGATCGTGAATATGTAACCCTTGAGAAAAAGCGCTTCCAGCCCACAGACGTTGGCCGGGTAGTGAATAAGTTCCTCACTGAGTACTTTACCCGATATGTAGACTACAGTTTCACCGCCAATCTTGAAGATGAACTGGATGCTGTCTCCAGGGGTGAGGAGGAGTGGGTACCCCTGTTATCAAAGTTCTGGGGCCCCTTCAAAGAGCGCATTGATCACACTCAGGAGAACGTCAAACGTAGTGATGTCACCCATGAGGCGATGGATGAAGCCTGCCCGAAATGCGGCGAGCAACTCTCAATTCGTCTTGGACGACACGGCCGTTTTATCGGCTGTAACAACTACCCGACATGCGACTACACCCGTGATCTCAATGCGGACAGCAGCGAAAAAGCAGAGCCGGAAATCGTCGAAGATCGCAAATGCCCGGAGTGCCAGTCAGACCTGGTGATCAAGCGAGGCCGATACGGTAAATTCATCGGCTGCTCCAGCTATCCCAAATGCCGTTACATCGAGCCACTGGAAAAGCCTGAAGACACCAGCGTGAGCTGCCCGAAATGTAACAAAGGCACTCTGCTGAAGCGTAAGTCGAGACGCGGCAAGATCTTCTACTCCTGCTCTACCTATCCGGATTGTGATTATGCGATATGGAATGAGCCGGTTTCCGAGCCTTGTCCGAGTTGTGGCTGGCCCATACTGACCATCAAAACCACCAAGCGCAAAGGTAGTGAAAAGGTCTGCCCTCAAAAGGAGTGCTCTTTCAGCGAGCCGTACGAAGAGTAATTCACGACTTATGCTGATACCGATTGTGCTTATGCGCAATAATCTCTACCGCCTGATGCATATGCTCAAAGGTGTGACTACCCCCTTCAAAGCAGATAACTTCTGCTGACTCACCATAGAGCTCCTGCGCAATACGATAATCGATCAGCTCGTCTCCCTTATCCAGTAATAGCGTCACTGGCAAGTTGAGTTGATTCGGAATTGTGGCAAATTCCCTGGTTGCCGCCACCATTCTCGAAGAGAGGAAATAGCCCTCTTTCAGAGCTTCATTGAATTGCCAGCCAACCACCTGTTTCAGTAAACGCCAGGGTTGTAAGGCGGGATTGATCATCAGCAGATGATGAAAACCAAGACGGCCAGCCAACCAGGCCCCATAGAACCCTCCCATGGAGCTCCCTACCATGATCAGCGGCTCCGAACTTATCGTTTTGCCATCAAGTAGACCGGTTAATTCCCGCGTCAGTTTTGTCACTGCCAGATCGGCTGAATGGGCAGGATAGGTAGGGCTGAAAACCTCAATATCTGCTAGTGCCTGCCTGATAAAGGCCGCTTTTCCGGAACTCCCGGCGCTGTTCAAACCATGAAGATAGACAATCATTCATATGCTCCAGGCAGATTGCATGCTGCTTTAATCTTATTCAAAGTAATTCGCCAACTGTTATCGATCTCATCTTACGGAGAAGTTTTTTGTAAATCAGCAAGTCCCTCTCCCCCTTCTCGCAAGAGGGTGTTGTAAATGCAATCCGGGGAAATTCTAAAATAGATTTTGGCACACGAGAAAGCAAGGGCCTGTCCGTTTCAGCACTTCATGGTGGGGCATGGCCCCACCCTACGATTATTCTAAAAGCCCCTCTCCCTTGACGGGAGAGGGGTTGGGGAGAGGGTGAGCATCAAGCAATTGATGAAACTGAAACGTAAAAGGCGATAACTCTTCAATCCTTGTCATACCGATAATTGATGCAGATGATGATATTGAACCCTTCCCCCTCTCCCGCAAGGGGAGAGGGGAGTAAAAGATGTCCTGGTTGCACTGTTACTCTGCACTCGTATTTGCCAAGCTGATGATTTGCGCTATTTGACTCCCGCTTCCTCTGCTGCCACTACTTTTTCATCCCCAATCTTCACTTGAGATGAGAAACCAAACCAGGGCCAGTAAACAATAACAAAGCGGCACTACCACTGATGGGAATCTCTCTATTCCATCTCACCCACTTGCTTGACCTTTTACAACCACCCCTGTACTTTCCCTGCCAGCTGATGGTGCCAGCCCTTATGGGCGGCTCAATCCCCGGCGGTTAAGATCGCCAGGGAGGAAACGGGAAACAGGTTAAAGACCTGTGCTGCCCCCGCAACGGTAAGTAGAGAGAGACATCGCAACCGCCACTGTGCAGAGCATGGGAAGGCGCGGCGTCCGGTGAGACCACCACTCTGCAAGCCCGGATACCGGCCTTGGCAAATCGCGGTGTTGCGGAGGGCGACCAAGCTGAGCATCTCCGTAAATTTGCTCTGACTCTATATCTCTCTCCAGACACCACACCTCAAAGCATTAAGTCGACGCGGGTGTGCGTCTACTGGAGAAATAATGAAGCAGCAGTCAAACCTATTGTGGACGTCACTATTGCTAACCACCGTCTACACACCAATCAGCTCGGCAGATACAGCACTCTCTCCACTCATGGTCAGTGCATCCCGTAGCGAACAATCGGGACTTCAAATACCCACCAGCATACGGATCATAACCCGCTCGGAGATCGAACAGAGCCTGGCGCGGAATCTATTACAACTACTCAACGGCCAGAGCGGTATACAGATGAGTAGTTTGTACGGTGATGGCAGTCAGGCAACTGTGGATATGCGTGGTTTTGGGCCAACAGCTGGCGCCAACACCCTGATCCTGGTTGATGGGCGTCGATTAAACAATTCCAGTGATCAGGCCAACCCGGATCTCAGCACTATCGATCTGAAACGTGTTGAACGCATTGAAATTGTACAAGGCAGCGCCGGTACACTATTTGGCAACCAGGCGGTTGGCGGCATGATCAACATTATCACCCAGGAGCCTGACACCTTCTCGGGCACCGTCTCTGTTGGCGGTGGCAGCTATCACAGCAGCAAGCTCTATGCAGCGCTCAGTGACCGTTTCGACAATGGCCTCTCCTATAAATTCTCAGCCAAGCAGAGCAAGAGCGACAACTACCGGGATCAAAACGAAACTGAACACAAGGATCTCAATCTGCTGGCAGACTATCGTCATCGACTTGGCCGTCTCTTCTTCGAACAGCAGTGGATCGATGATGAACAGGAAAATCCAGGATCACTGTTTGATGATGAGCTAAACGAAGACCGTCGACAATCAGCTGCCCCCTATAACGGAGACTACACCAACACCGAATCTAAAATCAGCCGACTTGGTATGCAGCAGGATTTTAGTAGCCAGTGGTCATTTGAAGGTGAGCTGACCTATCGAAAGAACGAGCGGGATTTCAAAAATAGTTTTCGCACATTTCCCGGGGCACTTGCCACACAGGAGAGAGAGGTTAAAAGCTTCAATCCACGCCTGATTGGTAACCTGCCCCTACCAGCAGGAGAGGCAACGCTTACTACCGGTGCCGATCTGGAACGTACCGACTACGCCTTGCACACCAGTTTTGGTCCACAACTACTCGACCAGTCGATCGATGCCTTCTATTTACAGCTGGTCGCTCCCATTACTGATACAACCACAGCAACACTTGGCTACCGACACGCCTCTATCGATAACCAAATCGATACCAACACCAGCTCTGATCAGCTTGATGACAGCGTCGGAGCAGGCTCAATAGGTGTCTCCTTCAAACCAGACGATCAACTGCGTCTTTTTCTGCGAGCCGATGAAAACTACCGTTTCGCGACAGTTGATGAACATACCAATGTGGTATTCGGCCAGCCTGTGGGTATCGACAATCAGACCGGTATCTCTTACGAGTCAGGGGTTGAGTGGCAACAAAAAAATATCATGACCCGATTTCTCCTTTACCGTTTGGAAATCGAACAGGAGATCAGCTATGACGCCTCTGGCTATGTCAATACCAACCTGGATGAGACTCGCCGAGTGGGAGCAACCCTCGAGGGGCGCTGGCAGACGACGCCAACACTCAGTTTCAATGGCAGCCTGAGCTATACCGACCCTAAGATCACTGATGGCCCATTCAAAGGCAACCTGATCCCTATGGTCGCAAGTCGTACTGCAAAAGCGGGAAGTTACTGGCAACTTGCCTCCCAATGGGATGTTTTCGCTGAAGCACTCTTCAGCAGCAAGCGGGTGGTCGGTGGTGATTTCAACAATAACCTGAAAAAGCTGCCAGGCTATGGCGTGCTCAATAGCGGTGCTAACTTTCGCAGTGGATCCTGGCATGCTAGCTTGCGTGTAAATAACCTGCTGGACAAACAGTATGCCAACGCCGCTGCATCGGGTTTTGATGCCTCATTCAACCAACGGGTCGGCTATTTCCCAGCTCCGGAGCGTAACTATTGGCTGACTGTGGACTACTTGATCGAATAGTTATGGGGTTTACCAGACAGACCATAACTATCCCTACTCACAGCCCTCGTCGATTTGCTCGCGGCAAGGTAATAAAAGGCTGCTGCAGCACGCCTGTGGCAGGTATTAATAACGCAGTCCGAAAAAAATCACGCTATGGTCTGGCTGGTAAGTGTCTCGTGCTTCTGTTTTTGGGGTTGGTCAGCATCCTGGCAGGCGCTGCCCCGCCTCAGCGGGTAGTCTCTCTAAACCTCTGTAGCGATCAACTGCTGTTGATGCTGGCAGATCCTGAACAAATCGCTTCTGTGAGCCACCTCGCCAGGGAAGAGACAAGCTCTTTCGTCGCCAGTCGGGCCAAGGAATATCCTGCCAATCACGCGCAGCTGGAAGAGATCATCACTCTACAGCCCGACCTGGTGTTGACTGTTCCCTACACTAACCCAAGACTGATCACGGCCCTGCAACATCTTGGATTTAACCTCTATCCATTGACGCTGGGTAATCATCTGCATGAGATAACCTCTGAAATCGAACGTCTGGCGATACGCCTTGGACAAAAAACCAGAGGTAAAGCTGTTGTCGATGAGATGCTCCAACGTATAGCAAGTGAAACCGAACACTCCGAACTTAACAGACCCAGTGCCCTCTTCTATCAACCCAGAGGATATACCAGCGGTACCAATACACTTCAGAACGAAGCACTTAAGCTCGCTGGCTGGCGAAACTCTGCCGCTGAAAACGGCCTGCAGGGATATGGCCAGATCTCTCTGGAAAAGGTTATTCTATCTCAGCCAGATATTCTCATCACATCAGCCTATGGAAAATTGAGCAACTCATTGGCCGAACAAATTCTTAGCCATCCAGTGCTGTTTCGACTTATGCAGGATCAACCCAGACTGGAGATTCCATACAAGTACTGGATCTGCCCCGGCCCTATGCTGGCAGAAGCAGTCAGCCTTTTGCGAGAAGCAAAAAAACTAAAATAGATGTTCATGATCTCCCAAAAGCAACTCAACCTATCACTCGGCCTTTTACTGGTCGGCGCGATGCTGATCTCACTCCTCACGGGCAGCCAAACAATTCCACTCTATCAAGCCATAGAGGAGAGCTTCACAGGGTTAAACGGTGTCTACGGCATTATCCTCACAGAACTACGCATCCCCAGAACCCTGGTCGCGATACTTGCCGGCGCATCCCTCGGACTCAGTGGCGCGGTGATGCAGTCACTCTTGCGCAACCCCCTTGCCAGCCCAGGGCTGGTTGGCAGTGCCAGCGGCGCTGCATTGGGCGCTGTCGCCACCCTATACTTTGGCCTGGCAAGCCTATCCAGTCTCGCCCTGCCAATGGGCGGTATCGCAGGCGCACTACTCGCCACATTAACCGCCTATCTGCTGGCTGGCAGGGATGCCAGTCCATTAACCCTGATACTTGCCGGTGTCGCAGTGAATGCCTTTGCACTGGCACTGGTCTCACTGTTACTTAACCTGGCCCCAAGCCCATACGCTGTTCAGGAGATCGCATTGTGGATGCTCGGCTCTCTGGCCAATATCAGTCGGAATGAGTTGTTGATTCTGCTGCCAGGCACACTGGCTGGATGGCTGCTGATGTGGCGTCAGGGTCACCACCTCGATCTGCTTACCCTGGGTGAAGAGACCGCAACCTCAATGGGTGTGCAACTTATCAAGCTGAGATGGCGACTCTTTCTGGCCATCGCTCTGGCGGTAGGTTCAGCCATATCTGTTACCGGCTCCATTGGATTTATTGGGCTTGTGATACCCCACTTAATTCGTCCGCTCGTAGGCTATCAACCCAGCAAACTGCTCATACCCAGTGCCCTGGGCGGAGCCCTGTTACTGTTGATGGCAGATATTGGTGTCAGATTGATACCTTTGACAACAGAGATAAAAGTCGGAGTCATCACATCCTTGCTCGGTGCACCCTTTTTCCTATGGCTGATATTGAATCAGAGAAGGAGAGAGGCATGAGTCATCTGATAGGCCAGGGACTCTGCTTCAAAAAGAGCGGACAAACCATTCTTAAGCAGATCGACGTCCATATAGATCAGGGTGAAGTACTTGGCCTCATCGGCCCAAACGGAGCAGGTAAAAGTACTCTGTTGCGTCTACTTGCCGGTGTTGCAGAACCAGACCAGGGGCGTCTGACCTTAGCAGGCAAGCCAGTCAGCGCCTTTACACCGAAACAACGCGCACAACGCATCGCCTATCTACCCCAGCTGAGCGAGATCGCATGGCCTATGAGTGTGGAACGGCTTGTTGCACTGGGTCGCCTGCCCCATCTCGAGCACTGGCAACAACCAACCACTGAGGATATGGTGCTGATCGAAACTGTAATGCGCCAAACTGATCTGATACCGTTTCGCCATCGTGCCTACAACACCCTCTCCGGAGGGGAACAAGCAAGAGTACAACTGGCTAGAGCACTGGTTACTGAAGCAGACATCCTGCTGGCAGATGAGCCTGTATCTGCACTTGATCCTGCTCACCAACTTGATGTCATGACCTTACTCTCTGCCTACTGCAAAACAGGTCACGCCGTTATCATTGTCTTACATGACCTGGCACTTGCGGCTCACTTCTGCACAAGATTACAGCTGCTTCATCAGGGCGCTACCCTAGCAGAAGGCAGCGTTGAGAGCGTGCTCTCCGATCAGCATCTGGAAACTGCCTATGCCATTGCAATCAACTCATCTGACAAGCAGATGCAACACCCCTTCTCTTTACCCTGGAGACGCATAGAGAGAGATGAATTGACTTAAAAGTAATCCAGGTTCATCTCCATCTTTCAGCTCGCACTCAGAATATCAACTTGCAACTGAAGCTCGCGCAATGAGCACGTAGCCTGGATGGAGTGCAACGGAATCCATACCGGATTACTCATCAGGATGGTATCTGCTATATCCCTGAAATACCGCCATACGAGTCAAGCCCAATAAACAACCACTGGACTTAGATAAAAAGGGTGTTTATTCTGCCTATATCCAATTTATATGAAGCAACAACCAGACGGAGAGAGTGCGGCTTTCCTCTTAAACGGAGGAACTATGTAAAATAAGCATGTAGCCTGGATGGAGTGCAACGGAATCCGGGGTAGTTTCGTGCGTTGATCTTCCCGGATTCCGTTGC
>JBEVWG010000080.1:0-58133 GCA_040506705.1 Candidatus Thiodiazotropha sp. 6PLUC1 | reverse complement strand
CCTTTGTTGGTCTTTGGTTCGTTTGGTCACTTACCATTTAACCAACGAGGCCACCGCCTCTTCAAATGTGCGAAAGATATTTTACGTTATCCAGTCCCTTGAAGCGACTTTCGAAATTCTGTGTCATATAGAGCCAATGCTTGGCGTCGATCTGTAATCTTTCGAGAATCGGTGGTTGATTTTCAGGAATAAAGCAACGTTTGTTTTCGAGAATGGCGCGGCCCGTCCAGTCGACCAGTTCGAGATAGTCTTTTAGGCGAAACGGTAATCCCTTGGGCATATCCTGACGTGGGTTGCCGATAAATGGAAATAGCCCGCTTGGTGTTTCAGGTTCGCCTGAATCATCGCGATGTTGTTTCAATTTCCGGGTACGCTCTTTGATGGAGGTATGCTCTGATTGCTCGGGTGTATCTGCTATTCCTGCTCTCACCGGATTGAGATCCACATAGGCCATACAGGTTGCCAGAGCCTTTTCATCCAACAGGGCCTGGGATTTATAGCGTCCTTCCCAATAGCGACCTGTACACTCATCCTCTTGGTTGGCCTTTCTGGCAATCGGTTCATTGAGACAGCGCATGAACCAACTGATACTGTGCAGGCGGCGTTGCCATTTCGTGATCAGCTCCGATACCGTATCACGCTCCGCTTTAGAGAGTATCTCTTTAGCAAGATAGCGTTGGATGATCACCGGGAGGGAAAAGAGGCGTTCCCAGCGCTCGATGACCTCCCGTTCACTCCACGCTGCAACCCGCTCGGCGTCCACATGGAGTATGACGTGGTAGTGATTGTGCATCACTGTGTATGCGCAGGTGTCGATAGCAAAGATATCCGTCAAGAGCATTATGCGGTCGACGATCCACTGTCGCCGATGTTCATAGCTTTTTCCGGTAAGTGAATCCACGCCACAGAGAAAGGCACGGCGTACGCAGCGGGAGACACAGTGGTAGTAAGGGGTTTCTTCCAGCAGAATCTGGACTTTCCTTGGTTTGGGCATCGTATCGCTCCTTGATAACGGATGGTAAAAGAAGATTGTCATACAGTGTGGTTTTTGGCAAATTAGGACTGGGTGTCTGTCTTATATCTAGGTGTCTGTCTTATATCTAGTTCCTGCAATAGAAAAGCACTTACCAATCAGCTGCACAGGATTAGCTCCCGTCGGTCGCTCTCCTGTGATCTGGGTCGTTAGAAGACTATGTTGCCGTTATGAAAATTGCCATTCTCATCATTGCCGCGCTTCTAGGTCTTGTGATTACTGGTATCGCTTACCTGAAATATCGTATGGTCAATACGCCTGACAAGAAGAATCTTGAGACAGCGATTGATGCTGAAGTCAAAAAGAGTATGAAGGGCGGGTTGTTTCCTGGAATGGTTGTTGGCGTGTACAAGGATGACAGAACGTTTATTAAGGGCTATGGAGTCATTAACAAGGAGAGCTCGCAAAGGCCAGATGCCGAGACGGCGTTTCAGATAGGGTCAGTCAGTAAGATACTGACCGCGCTGCTACTCCAGAGGCTCTGCGATGAAGGTATTGTGTCGATGGACGCCACACTAGGAGAACTCTTAGGTAAGTCAATGGCACTGT
Source organism: Candidatus Thiodiazotropha sp. 6PLUC1 (assembly GCA_040506705.1). GTDB lineage: Bacteria > Pseudomonadota > Gammaproteobacteria > Chromatiales > Chromatiaceae > Thiodiazotropha. Next base: position 56,551 of record JBEVWG010000080.1, on the reverse strand, counting down.
CACCATCCGTTAGGAGTGTGACGCTACGACAGCTTGTCACTCATACCTCAGGGTTTCCTCGTGTACCTCGATCACTTAGCGATAAAATTAAAGAGGCGGAGGGCGATGACAAAAACCTGATGCTTGACCCCTACAGCTACCTGGGTCCCCGGTACATTTTCGACTACCTGAAAACCGCCGAGGGAAAAAGAAGAGCGGGTCGGTTCGTGTATTCCAATTACGGTATGGGGCTGCTGGCACATGTTCTCGAAGTGGTTACGGGTGATGATTATGAGTCCATGGTCAGGGAAAAGGTCCTGCTTCCTCTTGGCATGCACCACACCGCTATTACTCTCTCGCCAGAGCTCAGGGCAACACTCGCACAGGGGTATAACGCAAAGGGCTTACCAACACGAGCGTGGACCTTTGCGGCGCTTGGCGGAGCTGGTGCCTACAGTTCCACCACAGAAGATTTGACAACGTTCATTCAAGCCAGTCTCGCGGAGAGTGGGTTGGCCTCACAACTCTTGCTGAAGATGAACAAGCGCCAGTTCAAAGGGGATACCGGCACCGGATGGATACAACCATCATATATCGACCGCTTCGTCGGCAACCACTCAGTGGTTTGGCATAACGGAATGGTAGGAGGTTATGCCTCCTATCTGGCCATAGACAAAAAGGCTGGCACAGGAATCGTAGTTCTTACCAACCAGGCGAGCGCTACTGAAATGTTGGGGATGATGTTAATGCGTCAGGCGCGCACTCAGTCATGGTCATCGAGTACGTCTTCTAACTGAAAGCAATAAAGGCAATCAGGAGAGACATCATTTAATGTCGTGATGATTAATAGTGAATACATTGGAGCTGCATGACAGCTCCAATGCTAGTTGGTTGTGGCAAGTCAAAGATTAGGTCTCATACTCATCTATCTCTTAGAAAAAGTATCAGCACTAAACTCCATTAAATCAGAGATCATACGAAACCCATAAGCAGGTCTTTGTAGTGACTTGGTTTCTACAATAGCGCTTAGCTTGAAGTTATAGACAATGGTGGGAACCGCATCCTGGTTATACGAAATGTTTTCCAGGCAGGTTATTTTTGTCCCAACTTGCCATTCGTTGAATGCCAGTTGTTGTTCATTCCTGCAGGAAAGGCCGTGATTATTATTTCCCAGGACAAGTTGACCGCCTCCTTCAGTAGATATGTTGTAGCCAGTATAAAATTCTGAAATAGCTGTCCATAGGTCAGGATTGGCTTTCGAGGCGATCAGGGTGTTTTGTAATTCAATATAGAAGCTTGTGGGTTTATTTATTGTTTCCCCTTCATGAGAGATCAGAAATCCTTCGCGTGATTGATCGATCAATATCGTGTAGCACATTTTTGTGCCGGGAAATATGCCGATATCCCCAAAGATGTCTTCATTGGCAACCGGGTAGGATGGATTGACCCCCATATGAGTGTCTTTGACTTTGCCGCAAAACTGATAGAGTTGTTGTGCAAAAAGGTTGCCTGATAGTGTAATTGAACAGATTAATATCAATCCCTTGGTGAATCCCATAAGTTAACTCCCTGTCATTGAACGTGGTTTGTTTAAAGAGGCTAAATTGCCACCTCTTTTGTAGCAAAAAGTGGGCCTGGTTGATTTATCAATATGTTAGGTGGTTACTGGATATTAACTGTAAAAAGTACCGACAGTTTTTCGGTTATATGATATCAGTTATCGAATACAATAAAGGGGTAATTAACTAAGAATAAACAAGATCCCCTTTCTTAGAATTCTTCATTCTTTCGAATAAAGCAATAAGCAATCAGGACATACATCATTTAAAATAAACAATGCCCACCAAGCATCAAATTGTTTGTGTTGGAATAAAGTTATAACCGCCATCGTCTAACCCAGGAGGTTTGTCGAGTATCTTCTACTAATTAATCGATCTAGATGTAGTTGTCCCGAATAAGGAGCAAATATTATCCTGCCAAAAACAACGACTCTCCTTGATATTATTATTGCGTTATTTTCAAATGTTGGGTGTCCTCAATGCCGGCATTGACATCACAACAGCTATTACTTGGAAATCTTCCCCATACACTTTCCTTGTAATGTTTTTTCGTAGATCGGCGCATTACCGCTAATACCTTATACAGTAAATATATTCGTTAACTGTTCTTTTATATTCGAGGATTTTTTGTGCAGATCCACACATTTTTTATGAAATGAGGTCCACCGTTAAATTAGTTGATTGCTTATCAAATACAAACGTGCAACGATTCTTTGTCCGCTTTATTAGAATGGATACTGTGGAACCTTCATTGTTTGTGATTTCGTATTTTCATGGTGATGAAAGTTTCACATGTTATAACAGTGTTATTAAATGAAACGCAAATTTAATGGAGTAAAATATGCGCAAATTAACTACTGATGAATTGATCAATATAACTGGCTCTGGGTTACTTAGTTCAGTTATTGGGTCACCTATTGGGGGCGCCTACCAATATCCTGGGTCTTCTACTGGGGGCGCCTACCAATATCCTGGGTCTTCTACTGGCGGCGCTTACCAATATCCTGGGTCTTCTACTGGGGGCGCCTACCAATATCCTGGGTCTTCTACTGGGGGTGCTTACCAATATCCTGGGTCTTCTATTGGGGGCGCCTACCAATATCCAGGGTCTCCTGGCTGGTAATGAGTATTGTTAAATAGCATATCTCTTGGCCATAGTTATGGCCAAGAGATATAAAATACAAGAGACAATCGATCATCGAATGAATTATTTATGGGGCAGCGAGAGGATTTCCTTACTGCGTAATTTAATTGCAGTTATTACTTGAAACCGCGCAGGTACATTTTGAGAATTTCTCAGTATTAGACACGAAATACGAATAAATAAGACACCCATCCTCAAACATTTAATATCATTTTTCACTCGTTATTGGTTCGGCGCACTGGATATCATCGTTATCCGTTATTTTAACCTTATAGTTAAATTTTGTAGTGGGGTATAAGCAGTAATCCTAGTGTTGCTATCTACAGACTTTGCACTTAATTAAACTTAGTTAGAATATGATCCAGTTGAGATACTCAGACTTGTTCAGTGTGTTGAATCTAGATTCCGTAGTTGGGCATTAAGATTTAGTTGTGATGTTGGTTAGAGAAGATATTAAAAAGTTGATATCTCGTTCGTGAACAGGCTTCATTTGTAGGGATAGTTGTCGGTAAAATTTACACTACTCAAACGAGTTAAACACTATCTCATTGAAACGCTCGGTTTTTTTATTGTGGCTTAGGAATTGCTTTTCTTCTATTTACGGAGTAGTCGAGATAAGTGAACAAGGAGTAACCACAATGATGAAACTACACCATCTTTCCTTAATCATCTCAGTTTCATTTCTGGCGAGTATCACGACAGCAGATGCTATCCCCTTGTACTATACGTTTGAAGGGGTTGCGAGTCAGACTTCTCATAATCAGACGAACAGCAGTACTTACAGTAATTTAATGGGGGTTTCGCTTGGTGACCCCGTGTCCTACGTTTTTTTTGTGGATGATAGCGTTTCCAGTGGAGTACAGCCGGATGGCTCATTTCTAAATTACGGTTATTCAGTCAGCTATCCTGCCAGTACGATACGTCACGAATTCCTCTATTCCTCAAAATTGATCAGCGGCACAGGGCTTAGTATCGATAATCAAACACCTAATGCCGTATTTGACGGTCAATTTGATTACTCTTCTTCAGTTACATCGCCATATTACGAAACTCCGGCGTGGTCTGAGTTGGGTTTTTTCGGCTATGCCGATAATGGCACTATTTCGATATGGACTGAGCCCACTATTAACCAATCGAGTCTGGGGGGATATGATGATTTGGTTGCGTGGGTTGCAAATAATCCTTTTGGCATTATGAACAGCCTTAGGTTAAGTGACGACGCAGGAAGCAGTCATTTTTTCGATCATTATCTAAGTTTGACTTCCATCTCAGTAACTGCACCGAATGCTTCAGTACCAGAACCATCAGTCCTATATTTGATGGGTATTGGGTTGTTGGGGATTGGTTATCTACGTACTAGAGAGCTATTCTCAAAGAGCTAACTGATTAACCTGGTAATCAAATAGTCTACTTTCAGCACAGATGGTTAATGGTGGGGCCTGCCCCACCTTTAACCCGTCTGACAATTCAATATACAAGACATCCATTCTAAAAAACCTTCATACTTTCGAGCCAGTAAAACAGGCCAGTCATCCCAACTCGTCCCTAGTATCAAGTTTGAAGTTAAAGAGACCGGACGTGATGGGTATCGAGTCTACGGGTAAATGATTAACAATATGTCTAATGAAGCTTAAATTACTGTTCGGCGCGAACATGTCATGTACTTAAGGGAGCCGTTATATGGCTCAGAGCCCTTTAATAGATACCTTCACCCTTTGTCCTTACAGCCCTATCCCTTGAAAGAATACGTTAGGAACTTTTTTCGGTTGACCATGTTTTTTGGTGTAATATTTTATCCTTTTTATAAGTGGCGGCCGTTGACGGCAAGCTGCTACTGGATCTGGGTATACGCACTACATTAGTGCATTACATTTTCTGAAGGACAATAGAAAGTAGTGATTTTCTTCCCGTATGATGCTTGGCTGGCTGAATAGTTTTCCGCGGGTGGCATATTTTATAAGACCTCACGCAAAATAAATGAGGCAGAGAACGCGGTTCGTAAAGATATGGCCCAAATGCTGCATAATACCCGCTTGTAGGTATAGATAGAGATGTCGACCGGTTAAATGCGGTTGTCACAGCAGTTGTGAGGTTATAGGTCGTGCGGTTATCAAGTTGGTTTTTTTCATTTCTTTTTCTCCTGGCTTCCCATGTGCATGGCGCTGACTGGAAAGATGCTAAGGATGAGGCATCTACGGGCATAGTCAGGGTGTACGTCATTCACGAGACCCGAGAGCACCTTAAGCCCTACCGCCAAGGCGATCTGACGCAGCGAATGAGCACCGGATTCTTTATTGATGAGCGTACGCTTGTCACCAACCAACACGTTATAGAGGGTGCACGTTCCATTAAGGTCGAAGGTGTGCACAGTAAAGAGAAGTTTGCGATGCGTCTCGCATCCAAACCTAGCATTCGGTTCGACTTAGCAACGCTCGAGTTTGTGGATGAGAACGAGCGTGAACGATTTCAACGGATCAACGGCCCCATCGGTCCGCTCGACTGGGCGACCTGGGACGAGGCCCGCCCCGGCGGCCAGATTGCCGTACTTGGCTTCGGCAACAGCGAGAAGCTCGTTGCCACCCAAGGGATTATTTCCAGCTGGGAAGCACGCCACGATCTCTACCAGCGGCGACTTGATCATGTCACCCTGATCAGGACCGATGCCGCAGTTAATCCAGGTAACAGCGGTGGACCGGCAATCAGTCCGAAGGGTCGGGTGATAGGCATTAGCGCACGCTACGGTGCTGGCGAGAACATCGGTCTGCTGATTCCGTTCAGTACTGCTAAACAGGTTGTCTCCGTGATGTCGAAAGAAGGCCAGTTTATCAAGACCAACACCGGCGTTATTTCCTACAACCTGAACCCAGTCTCACGCAAGGCGTTACAAGTCAGCGCAGAACAGGCTGGGCTGGTCGTCTCGCATGTGCTTGAGGACAGCCCAGCCTCAGCCGCTGGCATCAAACGCTGGGATATCGTTACCGCGGTCGATGAGCATACCATTGAGCATGGCGAGATTGACCATCCGGTCATCGGCAAAGTGCCCTGGTGGTTCGTCGTCAACACTGCTCCGCCTGGTACCGAACTGAAGCTCGATATCAAACGGCAGGGAGTCGACTCAACGATTAACCTGGTGATGAAGCCAACCGAGATACCACGAATCTGGTTGCCGACAGAGGGTGCTGATTACCCCTTGGAGTGGGGCTACCTTGGCGGTCTGGTCATTACCGAGGTAACCCGCGAGCTGCTCGAGAAGATTGAAAGTACCGGTAACTGGCGTTGGGATCTTGTGAATGATGCAGCGCCCGGTAAAAAAATCTTCATGGTCAGCAGTATCGAACCCGGTACCCAGGCGATGAGCTATTCAGAATACGGCCTGGACCTACTGCAACTCAGGGTACTTGCCATAGACGGTCGCCCGGTTGAATACTCGCTCGGCGAACACCTTGACCGCTTGTATGCATCGATAGATCAGGGCAGCGCACCGCCGTTCGTCACCATCGAACTGGAAAAGCACATCTCGATCCAGTTCGCAACTGATCAACTGGTCGCCGATATGGCGGGGTTGGAGGACCGCTTCCCTGGCATCGTTCGGCGTGCCATTCAGCCGAGCTATGAAGATGCCACGATGCAGGCCAAAAGAAACACGCGGGGCGCGTCGCATCGCTGGTTACATAAGAAAGAAGAGACTCGGGAACTGGATAGCCAACCATGAATCGTGGTCGTTTGATAGTCGCAGTTGCTGAAAAGGTCTATTCCGCTACAAATAGTTCGATCCTATTCAGTATGTGGGGAAATTAGTGGTCGGGGTGAGAGGATTTGAACCTCCTGCTCCTGCCTCTCGAAGAGAGTACTCTGCAGCTAGCCAGCGATGATGATGAAGGTGTTAGGTTTAGTCTATCGCATCATCGCCACGCATCTGGATAAGAAAGCGGGCCATATGCACCAAATGGCCAAGAGAAACTTGATATGTAGGGTGTGGCCCTGCCGCACCATAAAATCGCTAATCTCGCTGATTTCTCAGATGCTCGCCTCGTTTCCATTAGTCTCTTCTGAGTCAAGCTCTCTACTATTCGAAAAGTCAGATGGCTTTCGTTTAAGTTGGGCATGGTGCGGCAGGGCCGCACCCTACTTTGTTTAAATATTTAATCTGGACAGTAGTGGGTATGCTTGGAAATCATCGATATTAAGATTGAATAGGGCTTTTAAATACGGAATAGACAGAAAACACATTCGTTCATTTGAAATAATCCAATAAAGAAAGTACTAATAAAAAAACCCCGACCAAAGAGACTCTATAACCCTTGGCCAGGGTTTCACAGTAATGAACAACAACTATTGCGTCACCATCATTCACTATGTTGTTGTGTCATTATTGTCTTCTACAACAGTTACCAACTGAGACTCATCATACAGTGCTCATAATCAATGTCTGTCGATGTACTATTTTCAACTGAGTTAAGTTGAAGACTGTATGAAACGCATAGTCTGTTTTCATTATTTATTACGATGTAGCCATCCAATGCGTTGCTTGGATCTACACCTGGGTTGACAATCTGAAGATGATGACCTGTTACACCATCTGACATCGTCTCTTCACCTAAATCAGTGTATGTTCCGTCATCTTCTACACTGACATCGGAATGCTCTCCATCACCTGAGCAATCACCAGTCTGAAAGTTGACCTGTGATTTAACCATGCTGTTATCTTCAGTGAATTTATACACATTGTTATAACTTGCACTCCCATCGTCATTTGCGTAACAGAGGTATTGCGCAAACCAGAGTTGATTTTTATAGTCATCACTCACAGGATCAGGTGTTGGATCTGGATCAGGCGTTGGATCGACATCATCCGCCATACTATGGAAGGTCAGACAGTGATCGTAATCCATACTGGAGCCATCACCCTGATCAATATCAAACCATTCTGTATCAATCGCTACATTATTTGAAAAACAGAGGGTATTGCTGTCTCTCAAATTGAAGTAGGCATCCGCTGATTCTCTATCATCTTCTGGATCATCTTCCTCCTCAATATCATCACACCAATCGCCTTCGTCTTCTTCATCATCACCCTCTTCCCAATCATCTTCGCCTGGGTAATCTGGCTCTGTTGGGATTGGCGGTTCAGGTGGTGGTTCATCTGAGACAGCAGTGGCTGATACAGGCGCATCAGTTGTAGATTCTGATTCTGCTTCACCAGAGCCGCAGTCATCCCAATCGATCATATCCCAATCTTCATAAATGATATCAAAGTGGATTTCGTAACCATCTGTTCCGTCTGGTAGTGTGGCACTGTTACCTACTGCATAGGTCAAGGTAACATATTCATTGGCTTCAGGGGCTACGATGCCATCGACTGGGGTTACACAACTCGCATCTTCATAATATTGAGTTCCAGTTAATATCTCTCCATCGACACCAAATTGATATAGGCGTCTTAAGTGGGTCTCGTTATCATAGTCAACGCATGTTGCACTCATCCATATTTTGCCAGAAATTTCGTTCTCTGTTACTGGATCACTCTCATCATCTGATGGATTATCAGGGTCTGTATCCTCTTCATCATCGGAAGAGTTGTCATCATCACTATCTGGTGGGTTATCGCTGTCACCTTTTTGATCATCTGGCGTTGTAGTATCGTCATTGTCTCCCTTATCAGGTGTCGTACCACCATCGCCCTCCCCGTTATCAGTAACATTGTCACCTTCACCATTGGTTTCACTTTCTGTATTGGGGTTGGAGCCGTCATCATCGCCTCCCCCGCCGCCGCCACAACCTCCGAGAGCCATGGAGATCACGAGAGGCAGGGCAAGCAGAGCATAGGGTATGTTTACTTTCTTCATAACAATCCTTGTATATGTAATCGGTTTAATTAAGATTTTGGATCATATGCGATAAGATCTTAAGTTTTCAGGCGCAGGCTGAAGACCATCAAAACGAAAATGGTTAGTATTGAAAATGGAATGTGCTGGAACGTCATCTATAAAAACTCCCTTTTCTTAGATGCGATTTGATTTTTGGAATGTTGCTATAGCTTCCGCTGTTAATCAACCATTCTTGTTGTGCCTCTCTGGTGAGACTATATGGGTTAGAGTGATTGGCAAATTAGGGATTACCCTAGTTATCGCTGTTCATATTCAAAAAAGTGCACTTAAATCACAGTGTGTTTTATTTAAATGTTGATTTGATTATTTCATGTAACTTAACTTCTTGCTCTTTTCAGCCCGTAATCCGTAGCCTGGATGAAGTGCAACGGAATCCGGGGGAACAGTGCACCAATCTTCCCGGATTACGTTTCACTCCATCCAGGCTACATTACTAATTTTTTTGTCGATATTTAATATCAACCACGGAATGCACTGAATACTCGGAAAATAATTCTATATTTGTATATGGTGTTTATATGCAGATAAGGGTTTCAATTAACTCCCACTCTCACGAGGAGGGTGATGTAAAATGCAAGCCGTGTATATTTGTAAATAGTCCGTAGCCTGGATGAAGTGCAACGGAATCCGGGGGTGCAGTGCGCCGATCTCCCCGGATTACGTTTCACTCCATCCAGGCTACATTACTAATTTTTTTGTCGATATTTAATATCACCATGGAATGCACTGAAGACTCGGAAAACAATTCTATATTTGTATTTGGTGTTTATATGCAGATAAGGGTTTCAATTAACTCCCACTCTCACAAGGAGGGTGATGTAAAATGCAAGCCGTGTATATTTGCAAATAGTTCGTAGCCTGGATGAAGTGCAACGGAATCCCGGGGGGACAGTGCACCAATCTTCCCGGATTACGTTTCACTCCATCCAGGCTACATTACTTAAATGTTGATTTGATTATTTCATGTAACTTAACTTCTTGCTCTTTTCCGCCCTTAAAGGTGCGGCAGGGCCGCACCCTACTTTGGTGAATCTGTTTTGATCTCAATGTGGAGGATCTGATTCAGGTCTCTAATAATCTGGGCATTAGCTCAACCAGGTTACAGGGTCGTGTTCTGTAGTCGAGCTGGGCTGAAATCAACTTACTCCACCCATCCATGCAGGCACCAGTTGATCCTGGCAGGCAGAAGATGAAAGTGCCATTGGCTACACCAGCCAATGTGCGAGATTGCATTGTTGATGTACCAATGGTTTCAAAAGATAAAACCCGAAACATCTCACCAAAACCGTCAATCACTTTATCCAATAAGGGTGCGACTGCTTCCGGAGTGCCATCCCTGCCGGTCAAACCGGTACCCCCTGTGGTGATAACCACTTGCACATCAGGATTCACAATCCATTCTGAAACCACTGCCCGGATCGCATAACGGTCATCAGGCACAATTCTTTTATCTGCCATTTTGTGGCCATCTTTTTCCAATAAACTCTTCAGTTTTTGACCCGATTTGTCATTCTCTTCCGTGCGGGTGTCGGAAACGGTCATCACACTGATATTCAGGGGTATAAACTGATGTTCATTACTCATTCTTAAAGACTCCTGGGTCTTGATTCGTGGTGCTGTTTTATAGTTCTGTAACTCAATAATTAATTCGGACGCTTTGCGTATATTGCGTCAAATAGTTCTTCAAGCTGCTGATGTGTCCCTCTCAAGCCATCGATTACATCTCTGGCCCAATCAAAGTAGGACTGCCTTCTCACCAGATCCCAACCTATGGGTGGGCTCAGATGCACATCACGTAGATTGGCAATTTTATCAGCAAGCTTTACCAGCTTTGCTTTGAATGAGAGATCAGGGGCATGATCTATCTGCATCGCTTTGCGTTCGAGTTTAGAGAGTGTCTTGTCATCAGTCACTTCCATCACCAATCCTGCGATAACCAGACCGAACTCTCTCTCAATCTCTTCAACTGTGGTATCTGTATCCTCAATGGTATCATGCAGCAGGGCCGCTATCAGGGTCTCAGCATCATATACGCCGGCTTCGTTGACTAATATATCCATCAATACGATCGGATGATTGACATAGGGCGTTGCCTGCACATCTTTACGGCGCTGGTCACGATGTTTTCGTGCCGAGAAGAGCAGTGCTCTGGTAATGAGTGGTAGTTGATTATTATCCAATGTTACACCTGTAAAATCGCTAAGTATGTCATTTGCTGCGGTAAGTCCGTTAACTCTCAGCCGGTCTACTAGTTTTGCATCTCTAACCAGACACGCTCCTGCTCAACAAGTTTCCCCTCTTTATAGAGCCAAATGGTAAATACAGACCCTTCACCCGGTTCTGATTCGACACTGATATCACCACCATACTTTTTGATCAGACTATAGCTGACAGAGAGCCCTAAACCTGTACCCTCTCCTGCACTCTTTCCACTATTGAAGGGGTTGAAAATAGATCTCAGCTGACCCTGAGCTATGCCGTTGCCATTGTCGATCACCTCGATCGCCACCCCACCATCATTCCAATCATAACTTCTCAGAGATACGGTGCCTGCCCCCTTCTCCAGGGCGTGTACTGCGTTAACTACAAGATTCACCAAAACCTGTTGCAACTCTTGTGGGTTTATCTTTACTTCATGAGTTGCTTTTAAATCCAACTCAATTTCAAAATCTGTTTTACTACGCAGATGCCGTACTAATACAAGGGTATGCTCTATGACTTCATTGACATTGATCAAAGAGATTTCTTCATCTATCTGATCGGGACGGGCATATTGCAACAAGCTGTTGATAATATCCTTGATACGAAAGATCTGCTCGATCACCAGATCGATTTCATGTTTAACCGGATCAGCAGCCGAGCCTAATTCAGCTACCAGCAAATCGAGATTACCCAACATAACAGCTGTCGGGTTATTGATTTCATGGGCAACGCCTGCGGTCAACTCTCCCAATGCCGCCAGCTTTTCTGCATTGATCAGTTGAGCCCTGGTCTCTTCCAGGGTCTGGATCGTTGTCAGTAGCCTGTTGTTTTTCAACTTCAATTCAGCTGTCCGCTCATCCACCTTCTCTTCAAGCTGATCTGCCCACTGCTGCATCTCTTGATTGCGTTCCTGTAGCAGATCCAACAGCAGGTCAAACTCTCTGGCCAGATCCCCTATTTCATCAGTGGATGCGATATAGCCGATGCGTCTGGTCTGTCCCTCCCGGGTAGCACGTACAACACTCATCATCATTTCCAGCGGTTTGAAAATTGACTTTGCGCCCCTGATCGATAGCCATGACGAGAACAACATCAATACCAGAAAGAACAGAACTAAAACAAAGAGTGCCTGCCATAGGGTGTTGCGTGATGGCGCTTCAAGAAAACCGGCATACAACATTCCGACCCGCTCACCATTCACATCGATAATGGGCTGATAGGCGGAGATATACCAGTCGTTAACAACAAAGGCCCGGTCTATCCATATTTTTCCATGATCGAGAACCTGGGTTCTCACCTCATTGGAGACCCGCGTACCCTGGGCTCGCTCATTTGGTGAACGAGGTACATTGGTGGTAATTCTTACATCGTCAAGAAATACAGTGACTGTACCGATACTGCCTTCGGGTAGACTTCCAGGGCCATAGACAAGGTCCCTAATGGTATCAACGAATTTAAAATTACCATTCAACAGAACACCACCATCCAGTACAGCAACCACCTCTCCTCTGGAGTTTTTAACCGGATAGAGTGCCCTGATCATCATCCCCCGCTCTTCTACCTGTTGAGCTGAAGGTCTGGCCCGGGGGGTCGCAAGCAGCGGCATTGCAACCTTGCTGGCCAATCCTGGTGATTGTGCCTCCAGATCCTCAGCGGAGAATATCTCTATCTCAACTTTAGCTGATCCCTGTAGTGCAACGAGTAGTGATGGAGAGGGGTGTGCCCTTTGTGGCTCTGTTGTATCGGACTTGAACAGTAGCTTGGCATCCTTACCCAGTAGATGCAGATATGAGAAGCCGTGATCCTCCTGTATCTTTTCAAGTTGCCTTTTGATAACCGTGCTACTACTCGATTCCAAAGCGGTATTGAAGATATAGGACTCTGCCAACCGCTCCAGTGTATTAAGATAATCTTCCTGCAGACGGTAAAAGTTATCCTCAGCGACTGATAGATCGGTATTGACCTTAATGAATAGCTGTTCGTAGCTGAACTGAGAACCCCAGTAGATCGCCAAACCCAATGCAATCGGCATGATCAGCAGAATGGGAAACAGTACCAGCACCAGCATTTTGTAACGCAAGGTGCTTTGTATGATCCGGATGAGTTTCAGCACGGATCAGGCTATACCCCAAGCTTGCGCTTTGCGCTCTAGCGTCTTACGGGAGATACCCAGTACCCGTGCTGCCGCTGATTTATTGCCATTATTCAGTTCTAATACTTTGAGAATATGTCGCTTCTCCACCGACTCAAGCAGTTGTGATGCTTCTGTCTGTTTGGGCGCAGCCTGACCTTGCTCTATTTCGGTGCCTGTTATGCAGAGACTCGGAGATTGATTTAACAGCAAACTGCGCTCAATCACATTTTTCAATTCACGCACATTGCCTGGCCAATCATAGTGCAGCAGCATCTCGATCTCATTTTCTCCCAAATCGGGCACTTCGATGCCAAGCTCTGAAGCCAGGGTGTTGATAAAGTGGTTTGCCAGAAGTGGAATATCTTCACGTCGCTCACGTAGAGCAGGAATGCGTAAAGATAGAACATTGAGTCGATAATAGAGGTCTTCCCGAAATCCCCCCCGCTGAACTTCATCACCCAGATCCCGATTCGTCGCGGCTATGATACGCACATCAATGGGAACCTCTCGATTTGATCCAACCGGGCGAATAGTTCGCTCTTCGAGTGAGCGCAACAGGTGGGCCTGCATTGAGAGGGGCATCTCGCCGATCTCATCAAGAAAAAGGGTTCCCCCATTTGCATAGGTGAAGAGGCCATCTCGGGATAGATGCGCGCCAGTGAAAGCGCCTTTTACGTGACCAAACAGTTCACTCTCCAGCAGCTCAGCAGACATTGCTCCGCAGTTGACCGGCACAAAGCTACCTGACCTTCCACTTAAATCATGGATCGCCCGTGCTGCCAGCTCTTTGCCCGTTCCTGACTCACCTTCGATCAACACTGTTGAGGGCATGGGTGCAACCCGCTTCACTACGCCACACAAGGCGTGCATCTGTTTACACTCACCAATAATTCCCGAACTGTCATAGATCTGATCAACCTGCCGACGCAGTACAAAGTTCTCCCTCTGCATCTTCTGGCGTTCCAGGTAGCGCTCTACTGAGGCAACCATCTGCTCCATACGGAACGGTTTCATAATAAAGTCTTCAGCGCCTGCTCTAAGTGCTGAGATAGCTGTTTCCAGGTCTGCATGGGCGGTCATAAAGATAACCCCTGTGTTGCCACCCTGCTGCCGAAGCTCTCTTACCCATTCAACCCCCCCGGTACGACCTGGTAGACGAATATCGGTGATGATCAGATCAAAGTGGCAGTGTTGTCTCAGCTCTTCTGCGGAAGCCACGTCCTTGGCTGTCTCAACCAGTCCAAAAAAGCGCCTGAGGCCTTTTTGTAAAAAACTCAGAATACCTGGCTCATCATCAACAATGAGCACTGAAGTCATGCGGGAAGTACCCCCCTCCTTGTGAGGAAATGTTGTGGGCTCAATCCCTGCCACAAGCTCATCAGTTTTTATATTCATCGATCACTGTTTAAGTTCAGCTATGGATTTGACCAGTCGGCTGTGTCCCTTAGTGAGACAAAATGACTAACTCAAAGTGTGTCATTCTGGGAACATTTGTCTCAATTTTGGATTCCCTTGAACAACGAAGGGAGAAACTGACGGTCATCGAATGCAGAATTTGTTTTTATACTCCTGCCATCACTAAATAGTAGTCAATACAAAACCAATTACTATTGCAAATACCATGACAACAGCAGCAGATCTGTATGGCACTACTTTTGCAGCGTATTTCATTATTGCTACGCCTTGCTGGTTTTTTTTCAGTCATTGAGGCGCATGGACTACTGAAAATCAAGACGGAACGCTAACCCGACTAAGAATTTTGGACGTTAAACTGAAAGATAGAGCCAATCAACCATAAAAATAATCTGTTATTTCAATCGATTGAATACCCGATGAGGACTCATAATGAATAATGCGATAGCGAAGCACTTTCTCAAGCCGCTGTTGGCCTGTCTACTGCTCAGCATGGGCACTGTCCATGCCGATAGTGATCACAACATCAGACTGGCCACCACTACCAGTACAGATAATTCAGGACTGCTAACTGCACTACTCCCGGAATTCCAAGCTGATACAGGATACAACGTGCATGTTATTGCGGTAGGAACAGGTAAAGCATTGCGTATGGGACGTGATGGGGATGTGGATGTGGTGTTGGTACACGCCCGTGCTGCAGAAGATGAATTTGTAAGTCAGGGGCATGGTGATAAACGTTATGGTGTTATGTATAACGATTTCGTCCTGGTAGGCCCTAAGGAGGATCCTGCAGGGATCGCAAATGCCAAGGATGTGACTGATGCCCTAAAACGGCTTGCTGACCACTCTGCAACCTTTGTATCCAGAGGTGACGATTCAGGCACCCATAAAAAGGAGCTTGGCCTATGGAAAAAAGCAGGGGTAACTGCAACAGGATCATGGTATCGGGAAGCTGGCCAGGGCATGGGGAAAGTACTCCAGATCGCTGCAGAGATGAACGCCTACACCCTTACTGACCGGGGCACCTGGTTGGCTTATGAGAAAAAGTCCCCGCTGAAAATCAGTTTTGAGGGTGACCCACTGCTATTTAACCCATACGGCATCATTGCAGTGAACCCCCAAAAGTATCCGGATATTAACCACAAAGGCGCCCAGCAACTGATTCGCTGGCTTATCTCACCAGAGGGGCAGGAGCGCATCAATAATTTCCGTATTGGCGATAATCGCCTGTTTACACCTTCTGCTGATGCAGGAGAGTTTGCATCATTCAACCACAGCAAATGATGTTATGGAGAGACTGACAACCACTACGCTGGCAGCCCTGGAGCTGCTGTTCAGTGGCAATCCTGAACTGTGGGAAATTATTGCAATCTCCTTTCAGGTCTCCGGGATTGCCATCCTGGTGGCTACTCCGCCAGCGTTGTTGGTCGCCTTTGTGCTCAGTTATTACCACTTTCCAGGTAGAAGGCTACTGATCTCCCTTAACAGCACGTTACTCTCTGTACCTGCTGTTGTGGTTGGTTTGACCCTGTTCATTCTGCTCTCCCGGCAGGGCCCCCTTGGAGAGTGGAAACTGTTGTTCACCCAGACCGCGATGATACTTGGTCAGATCGCCCTCGCATTCCCGATCCTTGTCGCCATGGGGCACTCTGCTCTGCAAGCCTGTGACAGACGCGCCTGGGAGACAGCCCGCACTCTGGGTGCCAACCCATTGCGGGCACTGTTAACGATTATGCGGGAAGCCAGATTTGGTTTGATGGCGGCCCTACTTGCAGCCTATGGGCGGATCATTGCAGAGGTTGGGGCATCAATGATGCTTGGCGGTAACATCCTGCACTACACGCGCAATATACCAACCGCCATCGCCCTGGAGTCGAGTAAAGGAGAGTTTGCCCAGGGCATAGCCTTAGGTCTTGTGTTACTTGTGCTGGCCTTCTCTCTCAACGCCTTCCTACAGCACTTTCAAGGAAAGGGGCAACCTGCCTGATGGTTATACCTAAAACTTTTAAAGTTCACGCCTTAAAGAAGCACTTTGCCAAGCGACAGGTTTTACATGAGATCAGTTTCTCACTTGAATCAGGTCACACCCATCTTCTCAGTGGTGACAACGGCGCTGGTAAATCTACCTTATTGCGTATCCTCGCGGGACTTGAAAAACCTGACACTATCCAGCTTGACCTTGGCAGAGGGGTACGTTGCTGGCGAAGTATCAAGAAGGAACTTCAACACCACACACTCTATCTGCATCAACACCCCTATATGTTCGATGGCACAGTAAACTACAACCTGAACTATGCAATTTCTGAAAAGCTTACAAAGCAGGAACGCAAACAGCAGATTGATGAGGCCCTGGAGTGGGCTGACCTGAAGGATCTCGCCAATTCCCCTGCAAAATCACTTTCTGGCGGTGAAAAACAACGCGTCTCTCTGGCTCGAGCCTGGTTGAAAAAACCTGCCATTCTGCTGCTTGACGAACCCACAGCCAATCTGGATCATGAATCTAGACAACGTACTCTCAGCTTGTTGGAGGCGCTCAAAAACAGTGGCTCTGCCATGTTGCTGGCCAGCCACGACCCGATGCACTTTCCATCTTTGATCGATCAGCATCTGCATCTGGATCAGGGTAAACTGATACGCATTAACGAGCAGAATCTGCCGATAGATGACACAGCCCATCCCAGCTTCAGGAGTACCGCATGAACAGTCGGCCAAATTTCACTGCAGTCATATTAGCCGGCGGCCGGGGAAGCCGCATGGGTGGCAGTGACAAGGGTCTGGTTCAGCTGGATGGCAAACCGCTGATTGAACATGTCATCTCTGCCATTGCCCCCCAGGTACAACAACTGGTTATCAATGCCAATCGCAATATTCCCGACTATCAGAAATTTGGCTATCCAGTCATTCGAGATGAACTGAGTGGATACCAGGGGCCTTTGGCCGGCATCTTTGCCGCACTGGAATTTATCGATAGTCCGGATCTGATAACTGTACCCTGTGACGGTCCCAGACTGCCCGAAGACCTGGTAGAGAGACTGGCATCCGCTCGACAAAGTGAGGATGCAGATATTGCTGTCGCATACGATGGCAAGCGCCTGCAACCGGTATATGCACTGATTCCGACAAGAGTGCAACAGAGTTTGCAGCACTATCTAGACGGGGGCGACCGAAAAATCGATCTTTGGTATGCCCAACACAAGATGGCCATGGCGGACTTCTCAGATATTCCAGAGACTTTTATGAACATCAATACGCCAGAAGATCGGAACGAACTTGAACAACCCCGCTCAGCACAGCAGTGAGACTACAGGGATGATCGACTATCCAATCCCCCTGCTTGGCTTCAGTGCCTTCAGTGGCACGGGTAAAACCACCCTGCTGACAAAACTTCTGCCGATACTCAAAAAGGACGGTCTGCGAATTGCTGTGGTTAAACATGCCCAACACCAGTTCGAGATCGATCACCCTCAAAAGGATAGCTATGAGCTGCGCAAGTCTGGCGCAGCCCAGATGCTGGTCGCCTCCAGGGGGCGGATGGCGTTGATATCGGAGACAGATGACAGCAACGAACCCAGTCTGCAATCCACACTGCCACACCTCGATCATCGCGCACTGGATCTGGTGCTGGTTGAAGGCTTCAAACAGGCAGCCATTCATAAAATCGAACTGCACCGGCCCAAACTGGGCAAACCTCTGCTTTGCCTCAGTGACCCCAACATCATTGCCATCGCCACTGATGAGGCGATATGCTCTCTACCAGATGAGTTACCGGTTTTGGATTTAAACCAACCGGATGCAATTGCAAACTTCATTCGCCAACAGCTCTATCGATTCGGAGAACGTCCAATCCATGACCCCACAAGCCACCGATCCTCAAGCCAGCTGCGCTGATCCCGAGCAATCCACAACCCTCCGAGTCACTGCAGCCAGAGAGGCGATTCAGACAGGTATTCAGCCAATAGTCACCACCCAGAGGCTGGCGCTGAGGGAGGCGTTAGGTCGGGTATTGGCAGAAGATATCATCTCCCCCATTGATGTACCGGGACACACCAATTCTGCTATGGATGGTTATGCCCTTATCGGGGAAGATCTACAATCTGGCAGGGTAGAAAAGTTTAAGCTGATTGGCACAACAGTAGCCGGTAAACCTTTTCAAACCCAATGCGGTAAAGGTGAATGCGTGCGCATTATGACTGGCGCCCCTATGCCCGCTGGCAGCGATACGGTGATCATGCAGGAGCAGGCAAAGCTCGATGAGCATGATATGGTCAGTTTTACCTCTCAACATAAACCTGGTCAGAATGTACGCCATGCAGGAGAGGATATCCCCAAGGGCAGCTCAGTACTGCAACCCGGCAGACGTTTGACAGCTGCTGATCTGGGCGTATTGGCATCACTTGGCTTCGGTGAAGTCAGCGTCAGGCGTAAACCTCGCATCGCTTTTTTCTCCACAGGAGATGAGTTGCGCGGCCTTGGAGAGACCCTCTCAGAGGGTGATGTCTACGACAGCAACCGTTATAGCCTGTATGGCATGCTCAAAGAGTGTGGCGCAGAGCTGTTGGACATGGGGGTGATCAAAGATGATCCGCAAGCCTTACGCCAGGCATTTCAGACCGCAGCCGAGGAGGCGGATATAGTAATCTCCTCAGGCGGTGTTTCTGTGGGAGAGGCAGACTACACCAAAAAAATCCTGCAACAGTTGGGTGAGATTCATTTTTGGAAAATCGCCATGAAGCCTGGTCGACCTCTGGCATTTGGCAAACTGGGTGAAACCCTCTTTTTTGGGCTACCCGGCAACCCAGTGGCGGTGATGGTCACCTTCTACCAGTTCGTGCTTCCGGCGATTCACTATCTTGCCACCGGCAAGCCCTATCACCCCTTCACCCTCTCTGCGGTTTGCAGCAACAATATCCGCAAAAGAGCGGGGCGTTATGAATTTATCCGGGGTGCATTTGTATCGGGTAGTGATGGAGCGATTTCGGTTGAATCCGTGGGGCAGCAGGGATCGGGTATCCTCACTTCAATGAGTCGAGGTAACTGTTTCATACTACTGCCGGAAAGCTGTGCCGGCGTTGCAGAGGGTGAGCGGGTGGAGATACAGCCCTTCTCATACCTTGCGCTTGATCCAGTGGCTGGATAGGAAAAATCTGATCAACTGCCCTTTTCAAAACAGTTCAGCAACCGTTCCAGAGTTGCCCACTCCTCATCCTTCAGCTTTCCGTTGAGTGCGGCCCGCTCAATTTTCGCCACAACCTCACGGGTTTTCGGCGACAGTCTCTGATTCATCTGGCGTACAGACATCAACAGGGTTTCGAGATTATCGCCATCGGATACGGCTGTCTGTGTGCGTCCTTTAAGCTTGGGATACTGATACTCCACACCATCCACCGGATGTTGCACATCCATATACCCCTCCGGTAGATCCATACCCGCCTCTATCCGCCTGGCAACCACATCACCCATGTTTCTCCTGCCTGTAACCATCTGGCTCACATGGGCCGGAGTCAATCCAACCTGTTCTGAGAACTCCCTCTGGGAATGGAAGCAGGCGATCTGTTCCACTAGATTGGCTTTCCGTATCGTCTTGATATTCATTATTCGTGAATAATAGCAACTTGCTATAGATCAAGCCATGTACATATTGCTATATTTTTAGCATCAAGCTAAAATGCCTGGGCAATATGGATATGAAAACTTTTATAGAAATGGAAGGTCGTGAAGCTGCCAGACGTTTAGCTGTCAAAAGTGGCACCAAATATATCTATCTAACACAGATCGCCTCTGGTTTCAGAAAGCCCAGTGGTCGATTGACCCTGTTGCTCGAACGCTACTCACAGGGCAAGCTGACCCGCTTCGAATTGCGACCCGACCTATATCCAAAAGAGTAGATTGTTAACAAGTGCTGAAGTTCTCCTCCAACTTAAAACCGAAGCACCTTAGAAAGGAAAAATAGTATTTACAAAATGGAACTCTCTAAAAAATATCCGACTCATTCAAATAGATTGAAGCGTTATTGTAATGAGTTTTCAGAATTTAATGACCGCTGTGAGCAACTCTGTAATGCATTTGAGCATATCGCAACGCACCATGACACTATCAGCAGTTTTGCCGTGAGAGGCATGAAGCAGAATGCCTTGTGGTTAAAAAGACGGATGAAAGAGATGGAACAGAAATTGGAAACATTGTGTGAAGAAGTATGCCAATAAAAAACAGTTAATCACTGCTAATTCGCCATTAATCCTTCTGTTGTGGATTGTTGATGCAGCTGATGAATACTCCCCCTCTCCCCCAGCCCCTCTCCCGCAAGGGGCGAGGGGAGCTACTCTACCTTCCTATCAAACACACCATGATGTAAAAAGAACACCACCTGCCGAATAACCTCATCATCCCGCATAATGAACATATGCTCTGCCTTAACCAACAGGAAATCTTTCATCTCTAACATCTTGGTCCGTTCAACAGCCACCTTGCCATCATCTTTACCAGGAATCTCAGGCAGAAACCAGGTTGCCCCCTCTTTCTCTCCAGCAATAATTCCAATCTCACCATCGATGGGTTTAAGTTTGTTGGGCAGACTGTTGTCATCTGTACCCAGAACCTGG
Source organism: Candidatus Thiodiazotropha sp. 6PLUC1 (assembly GCA_040506705.1). Lineage (GTDB taxonomy): Bacteria > Pseudomonadota > Gammaproteobacteria > Chromatiales > Chromatiaceae > Thiodiazotropha. The sequence goes on along the minus strand of JBEVWG010000080.1, from coordinate 35,630 downwards.
CCAGCCGGCCCTAGAATCATCTTATAGAAAATATCATCTTTCATCTCATCAGTGATTTCACTGCCTTTATTGGGGGGTGCCAACATCACGATTCGACCCAGTTTATCAATCTGATGATCCTGCAAATAATATCTTACGAGAATACCGCCCAGGGAATGGGTGACAAAATGGATCTTTTCACTCTGTTTGCTGTTGCAGAAGGCAAGGCCTGACTCAATCGCCGGTGCAGTAACTTCATTCACACTTTGAGTAAGACTGGGATAGCTCTCATTCCATACATGATAACCCTGTTCTTCCAACGCCTCTTCAATCAGTCCTAATGATAGGGAAGAACGACCCAATCCGTGCAGAAGAACAACACACTCATTCTGTGATCCCAGTGTGATAGGTATATAAAGCAAGAGTAGTGAACAAAGAAAAAGTCGTTTCATCATCTATTAGACAATCGATTGGCAATTCGTACCATTCTGGCCAACTCTCTTTCCAGTTCCTGGCGTTTGTGGCGAAGATATGCCTTCAGGTTACGCTTACGCAGAAAAAGCAGAAACACCCGAATATTTTCCAGGATTCGCTGCTTTTCACCGCGTACCAGCAGGGCAACTGCTGAGCTGACAACCAGTGTAGAGATATATAACAGCATCCACTTCCAACCATAATAGTTAAATACCAGAAAGGTCTGCAAGCCCCAAAAGAAGGTAAAAGAGAACAATCCCAAAATCATTTTGGTGGTGTCATGTTGATTGGTTCCCTTAGCGAAATGGTGGGAGAGACGTTTTGCCAACTGATAGGGAATATAACTGTTAATGATGCCCCACAAGGCAACCGGAAAAACGACCAGTAACATCCAGATCATTCGCAATAGGTAGAGCCCGATCAATGTGGGTTTGTAATCAACTGACAGGTGATAGTCCTTCACGCCACAATGCTGACATATTTTTTCAAACTGCTTTAACTGAGTGATCAATGCACGGACTTTATCAGGCTCGTAATTCCTGAGTAATCGCTGGGCATCAATGAGACGCTGTTGGGTACGGAATCGTTGCTGCAGATTACGATGATGATATTTACCATGACGAAATGCGAAGAAATTCTCAATTCGGGCAACCAGGTTAATCTCTTCCCAACTCTCTGCATTTAGAGTAACCGACTCCAGACCGACACGGATTCGATCAGTCAATTCAATCACACTCTCTTCTTGTGTGTTCTCTTCATTAAAATCCAGGCTGAGCGACTCACCAAACTGAACCAATACCGCACTGCGGAAGTGCCCCTTTTGCGGGAAAGTCAGACCGACAGGAATCACGGCTGGTTCATATCCTGCTACTTGGATCGTTTCCAACGCCATTCGAGCTGCGCCAGTTTTCAGCTCTGTCAGCTGAGGTATGTCATGACTCTGCCCTTCAGGAAAGATAATCAGGGCCTCACCCTTGGCAAGCAACGCATAGCACTGGGAAAAGGTCTCTCTGTTTTTTGAAGTGTCAGCACCCGGATCTCCACGACGAAAAATGGGGACCGCACCCATTCGCTGCAGGATAGGTTTCAGTAGAATATTACTAAACAATCCACTTCGCGCCAGTGGACGGATGGGCTTTCGGGTTGCAGCCTGCAAAACCACTGCATCGGCAAGAGCATTAACGTGATTTGCGCATAATATAATGCCTTGCCTTTCAGGCAGATTCTCAATACCGGAGACTTCAAACCGTTGGTAAAAAATCTTTACAACAAGCCGACAGAAACCTTGCCAGCTCTTTTCAAACCAGGTTAACGTCCCTTGTACAGAATCTATTGACTGCTCTTTTCCCATGGTGGGTCAAGAGTATCATGTCAATAAGATGGAGTGCAGCCACCCTTCATGCTTTCAAATCACACCGAAATACCATGTAGCAATCCGTCACGTTGAAATAATTTATTAACCCGGCGACTAAGTATGTCGTCTTCAGGGTTAATAGGTGTTAGGTATTTAGCGAAACGAATCCTATTTTATCCATAGAGGATAACTCACTACCACTCAAGACCGTCCACACCATCACCAGTCAATTCGGAGCCGTCTGACAATCCAGCTTCGCCGCTTGTGTCAGGATTAACAGAGAGTGCATTGTCTGCCATTTCATATTGAGCTTGCTCGCTATCTTCTAACGCTGCCCATGGATCTGAGGGGTCGGCATTCGAATCCGCATCAGAACCTTGCTGGACAACGTCGGCCCAGCCATCGCCTCCCCCCTCATCAAAGTAGTCGGCACCATCGAATGGGTCTTCCACCGTCTCACCGCTAACATCACCTCTTTCATCTCGGTCATGGGACTCATCTCTATCCTCTCGCTCGCCTCGGCCACGGTGCTCTTCTCGATCTTCTCGATCACCTCGACCACGGTTCTCCTCACGATCTTCTCTATCGCCTCGACTACGGTTCTCTTCTCGATCTTCGCGTTCACCTCGACCTTGGTGCTCTTCACGATCTTCTCGATCACCTCGACCACGGTTCTCTTCACGATCTTCTCTATCGCCTCGGCCACGGTGTTCTTCTCGGTCTTCTCTATCGCCTCGACCACGATTCTCCTCACGATCGTCTCGATCGCCTCGACCACGGTTCTCCTCACGATCTTCTCTATCGCCTCGACTACGGTTCTCTTCTCGATCTTCTCTATCGCCTCGGCCACGGTTCTCCTCACGATCTTCTCGATCGCCTCGACCACGGTTCTCCTCACGATCTTCTCTATCGCCTCGGCCACGGTTCTCCTCACGATCATCTCTATCGCCTCGGCCATGGTGCTCTTCTCGATCTTCCTTATCACCCCGACCTTGACGTTCTTCTCGATCTTCCCTGTCACCTCGGCCTTGATGTTCTTCTCGATCTTCCCTGTCGCCTCGACCTTGGCGTTCTTCTCGATCTTCCCTGTCGCCTCGACCTTGGCGTTCTTCTCGATCTTCCCTGTCACCTCGGCCTTGATGCTCTTCTCGATCTTCCTTATCGCCTCGACCTTGGCTTTCTTCTCGATCTTCCCTGTCACCTCGGCCTTGGTGCTCTTCGCGATCTTCTCGATCATCCCGGCCACGGTCCTCATCGCGTTCTTCCCGTTCCTCTTCTACAAATTCAGAGTCACTGTCTAAACCCTGTATATTTAAGGTCAACGTAGTCTCTGCAGTACCGCCCTGGTCATCAGTAACAGTTACAGGCACTTCTATAGTTTCAGTTTCACCAGCACCCAATTCTTCATAACTGGAAGCATCGAAGCTATACGACCCGTCTTCATTTACAATAAGACCTTCTACTTTTGAAGTGGTTGAAAAAGTCAGCGACGCACCTTCTGCCAGATCCACATCACTTGTTTCCAGCTGTCCAGTTACAAGTTCACCTTCATCTACTGAAGACTCTTGAGCTTCAGCAACTGGCGTATCATTGGTTCCAGTAACAGTAATTGTCAGGGTGGTCTCTGCGGTAGCACCTTGATCATCAGTTACGGTTACAGGTACTTCTATAGTTTCAGTTTCTCCAGCACCCAATTCTTCATAACTGGAGGCATCGAAACTGTATGAACCATCTTCGTTGAGATTAAGGCCTTCAACATCGGATTCAGTTGAAAATGACAATGTTGCACCATCAGCCAGATCAACGTCGCCCCCATCAAGCTGTCCTTTTACAACAGCCCCCTCATCCACTGAAGTCTCTGCTGCTGTCACCGTAGGCAGGTCGTTGGTTCCATTTACTGTGATGGCTAGTGTCGTCTCAGCTGCACCGCCCTGGTCATCAGTAACCGATACAGGCACTTCTATGGTTTCAGTCTCTCCAGCACCCAATTCTTCATAGCTGGAGGCATCAAAACTGTATGAACCATCTTCGCTGAGAGTAAGCCCTTCAACCTCTGATTCAGTTGAAAAGGACAATGTTGCACCATCAGCCAGGTCAACGTCGCTCCCGTCCATCTGCCCTATAACAACAGCCCCTTCTTCTACTGAAGTCTCTTGAGCTTCAGCAACTGGCGCATTATTGGTTCCAGTGACAGTAATTGTCAGTGTAGTCTCTGCAGTAGCACCTTGATCATCAGTAACGGTTACAGGTACTTCTATAGTTTCAGATTCACCTGCACCCAATTCTTCATAGCTAGAGGCATCGAAACTGTATGAACCATCTTCGTTGAGAGTAAGGCCTTCAACATCGGATTCAGTTGAAAATGACAATGTTGCACCATCAGCCAGATCAACGTCATTTCCATCCAGTTGCCCTTTAGCAACAGATCCCTCATCTACTGAAGTCTCTTGAGCTTCAGCGACTGGCGCATCATTGGTTCCAGTGACAGTAATTGTCAGGGTAGTCTCTGCGGTAGCACCTTGGTCATCAGTAACAGTTACAGGTACTTCTATAGTTTCAGTTTCACCAGCACCCAATTCTTCATAACTGGAAGCATCGAAGCTATACGAGCCATCCTCATTTACAACAAGACCTTCTACTTCTTCGGATGCAGTAAAAGTCAGTGTTGCACCATCAGCCAAGTCAACGTCGTTCCCATCAAGCTGTCCTTTTACAACAGCCTCCTCATCCACTGAAGTCTCTGCTGCTGTCACCGTAGGTAGGTCATTGGTTCCATTTACTGTGATAGTTAATGTCGTCTCTGAGGATGCACCTTGATCATCAGTAACAGCTACCGGCACTTCGATAGTTTCTGATTCACCAGCACCCAATTCTTCATAACTGGAAGCATCGAAGCTATACGAGCCATCCTCATTTACAACAAGACCTTCTACTTCTTCGGATGTAGTAAAAGTCAGTGTTGCACCATCAGCCAGATCAACATCATTCCCGTCTAACTGCCCTTTAACAACAGCCCCCTCTTCTACTGAAGACTCTTGAGCTTCAGCAACTGGCGCATCATTCGTTCCAGTGACAGTAATTGTGAGGGTAGTCTCTGCGGTAGCACCTTGATCATCAGTAACGGTTACAGGTACTTCTATGGTTTCAGTTTGTTCAGCACCCAACTCTTCATAGTTGGAAGCGTCGAAACTATACGACCCATCCTCATTTAGAATGAGTCCCTCCACTTCTGAAGAAGTTGAAAATGTCAGCGAAGAACCATCAGCCAGATCAATGTCATTTCCATCCAGTTGCCCTTTAACAACAGCACCTTCTTCTACTGAAGTCTCTTGAGCTTCAGCAACTGGCCCGTCATTGGTTCCAGTGACAGTAATTGTCAGAGTGCTCTCTGCGGTAGCACCTTGATCATCGGTAACAGTTACCGGTACATCGATAGTTTCAGCCTCTCCAGCACCCAGAGTTTCATAACCCGAAGCATCGAAACTGTATGAACCATCTTCATTAATAGTAAGACCGTCAACATCACTTTCTGTTGAAAAAACAAGTGATGAACCTTCAGCCAAATCAACATCATTCCCGTCCAACTGCCCTTTAACAACAGCCTCCTCATCCACTGAAGTCTCTGCTGCTGTCACCGTAGGCAGGTCATTGGTTCCATTTATTGTGATGGTTAATGTCGTCTCTGAGGATGCACCTTGATCATCAGTAACAGTTACCGGTATTTCGATAGTTTCTGATTCACCAGCACCAATCTCTTCATAGCTGGAGGCATCAAAACTGTATGAACCATCTTCGCTGAGAGTAAGCCCTTCAACCTCTGATTCAGTTGAAAAGGACAATGTTGCACCATCAGCAAGATCAACGTCGTTCCCGTCAAGCTGGCCTTTAACAACAGATCCCTCATCTACTGAAGTCTCTACTGCTGTCACCGTAGGTAGATCATTGGTTCCATTTACTGTGATGGTTAATGTCGTCTCTGAGGATGCACCTTGATCATCAGTTACTGTTACAGGCACTTCAATAGTTTCAGTTTCACCCACACCCAATTCTTCATAACCGGAAGCATCGAAGCTATAAGAGCCATCCTCATTTACAACAAGACCTTCTACTTCATCTGATGTAGTAAAAGTCAGTGTCGCACCATCAGCCAGATCAACATCATTCCCGTCTAACTGTCCTTTAACAACAGATCCCTCATCTACTGAAGTCTCTTGAGCTTCAGCGACTGGCGCATCATTCGTTCCAGTGACAGTAATTGTCAGGGTAGTCTCTGCGGTAGCACCTTGGTCATCAGTAACAGTTACAGGTACTTCTATAGTTTCAGTTTCACCAGCACCCAATTCTTCATAACTGGAGGCATCGAAACTGTATGAACCATCTTCGTTGAGAGTAAGGCCTTCAACCTCTGATTCAGTTGAAAAGGACAATGTTGCACCATCAGCCAGGTCAACGTCGCTCCCGCCCATCTGCCCTTTAACAACAGCCCCCTCTTCTACTGAAGTCTCTTGAGCTTCAGCAACTGGCGTATCATTCGTTCCAGTGACAGTAATTGTGAGGGTAGTCTCTGCAGTAGCACCTTGGTCATCAGTTACTGTTACAGGTACTTCTATGGTTTCAGTTTGTTCAGCACCCAACTCTTCATAGTTGGAAGCATCGAAGCTATATGAGCCATCCTCATTTATAATGAGTCCCTCCACTTCTGAAGAAGTTGAAAATGTCAGCGAAGAACCATCAGCCAGATCAATGTCATTTCCATCCAGTTGCCCTTTAACAACAGCACCTTCTTCTATTGAAGTCTCTTGAGCTTCAGCAACTGGCGTATCATTGGTTCCAGTCACAGTAATTGTGAGGGTTGTCTCTGCAGTAGCACCTTGATCATCAGTAACAGTTACCGGCACTTCTATAGTTTCAGTTTCACCAGCACCCAATTCTTCATAGCTGGAGGCATCGAAACTGTATGAACCATCTTCGTTGAGAGTAAGCCCTTCAACCTCTGATTCAGTTGAAAAGGACAATGTTGCACCATCAGCCAGGTCAACGTCGCTCCCGTCCAACTGGCCTTTAACAACAGATCCCTCATCTACTGAAGTCTCTACTGCTGTCACCGTAGGTAGATCATTGGTTCCATTTACTGTGATGGTTAATGTCGTCTCTGAGGATGCACCTTGATCATCAGTTACTGTTACAGGCACTTCAATAGTTTCAGTTTCACCCGTACCCAATTCTTCATAACCGGAAGCGTCGAAACTATACGACCCATCCTCATTTACAACAAGACCTTCTACTTCTTCGGATGTAGTAAAAGTCAGTGTCGCACCATCAGCCAGGTCAACGTCTCCCCCATCGAGCTGTCCTTTTACAACAGCCCCCTCATCTACTGAAGTCTCTTGAGCTTCAGCAACTGGCCCGTCATTGGTTCCAGTGACAGTAATTGTCAGGGTAGTCTCTGCGGTAGCACCTTGATCATCAGTAACGGTTACAGGTACTTCTATAGTTTCAGTTTCTCCAGCACCCAATTCTTCATAGCTTGATGGATCGAAACTGTATACACCATCCTCACTAAGTATTAAGCCTTCAACTTCGGCCTGGGTTGAAAAGGTCAGCACTTGGCCATCTGCCAGGTCAATATCACTGGCCTCCATCTGCCCAGTAACCAGTTCTCCTTGACCTGTTAATACCTCCGTAGCAACAGCTACCGGTGCATTGTTAGTTCCTGTCACAGTAATGGTGAGTAGCGTCTCCGCTGTTCCACCGTGTTCATCTGTTACAGAAATCGGTATTTCGATTGCCTGTATCTCACCTGCACTTAACCCGCTATAACTGGAAGCATCAAAGCTATAGTGGCCATCTTCGTTGATGACAAATCCAGGGGGTGAATCAGAACTATCGGATAGAGCGAATGTTAATATTGAATTATCGTCAATATCAGTTGCAGTAACCTGTCCCTCTATGATTGGGTCACCCTCAGAAACAGAATCAAAGGCAACCATTTCTGCTAGCGGTAGATCATTTGTTCCAGTTACCGATATCTGAATTTCAGTAGTGCTCGTAGCGCCCGTCTCATCTGTAACTGTCACTGGAATATTGAATGTCTGGGTCTCACCTAAACCAAGATGCTGATACGCCTCATGGGTTGAGTCAAAACTGTAACTACCATCTTCGTTGAGAATAAACCCTGCTGGAGCGACTTCATTGTCGGCTAAGGCATAGGTTACTCCCTCGGGAGGTGTCTGTGTTTCAGGAACTAGTGGGGTGTTTGGCTCTTCTCTCGGCCCGGTTTCATCCACAGGAGTAGATATTCTTATTACAGGCTCTTCAGTTGTATTATCAATATCAATTTCAACCGACTCTTGATGAGTGTTCCCAGAAGAGTCTGTCACTTGAATTACAAGTGAATGAGATGTATGCAGAGCTACGTCGAAATCTACCCCGTCTTTGATCAGAAGTTGGTTATCAATAATTTCAAACAGATCATTGCTTTCACCTATCAGCTGATAGGAGTATGTTTCACCTGTCGTCTCATCTCTGGTCACCAAGCGGGCTATCACCAAATCTCCATGACTCACTACAGTCGGAGCTTCGGTCGACATCTCATCATCAGTGGTTCCGGCTTCTTGTGACTGGCTGGTCGGGATCTGATAGGAGATATCAGCCGCTTCAATATTCAGTGGTATAGGGGAAATGTCACCCTGAATGTATGTTTCGCTGTTTTGTTGTTCTTGATTTTCGGGAACTGTTGTTGCTGTATAGGCTCTTTGTTCAGGTGAAAGTCCGTTGGGAGGTGGGGTAGAATCAGTGCTTTCTATAGCTACATCTGTAGTATGGGATTCGCTTGAATTCTGACGGCCTTGATCATGGGAGGGAGCGTCCGAGTGGTCTATTGTAAGAGCGACATCGAGCGACTCATCAAAATCACTTTGACTAAAATTCCCACTATTTTCAATTACTTCATTATCATCCTCGATTACCTTGCTGGGCATTGCCACATCACTTTGAGCAACCTCATGATAATCGTTACCTAAAATATTGTCTGACTCCAGGTCTTTACGGTTTACCTCAGGTGCAATATCCCGTTCAAATAGATCCTTTGTTGCTTGCTTTCGCTCTTCCAGTGAACCACTGTTTTCACTGATTTTGTCAGCCATGTCGCCTCACTTGAAAGGAATTTATTTCCCGAAACCGATTATTTCTTGTTTCAATTATCACTCTGATGGTTATCGGCAGATGGTACTAAAATCTTCTGTTTTATCGGGCGCTCTATTAAATAAATTCCTGAAGCTGTCGATATCTGTAGTGACTTTATTGATTAAACATTGACCAAAACCCGGTCGTTAGGCTAAGCACTCTTAAAACAGATAAATAATGTACAGTTCATCCGGTTTCTCAATACCGCGTGGTTGGCGAAGACCAGATGTACTCCTGGCTTCGCTGGGTATCAATACCCTCGCACTCGCCATGCCAATGGTGGTGCTGCAGGTCTATGACCGCATCATTCCACATCAGGCTTTTGGAACTTTCATGGCATTGATGATCGGTATGCTGGGTGTGGTTGTGCTGGAGGCGCTGCTGAGAATCTTTCGCTCCGCAATTCTCGCCTGGAATGGCGCTAGGTTCGAACATCGGCAGAGTATGGATGCCATGCATCGGGTGTTACATACCGATACCCTCGCCTTCAACCGGGAAACCAGCGGAGAGTATCTCAATCGCCTGCAATCAATTGAGGAGATCAATCAATTCTATTCCGGTCAATCCATGCTGTTACTGATGGACTTTCCCTTCCTGATCCTCTTTTTAACACTGATTTGGTTTATCAGTGGCGAACTGGTACAGATCCCTATCGTTCTGCTCGCTATTTTCGCTGCAGTGTCGTTAGTACTGGGACGACAGCTCCATCTTGCCCTAAAAGCCAGAAATACCACTGATTCACGTCGGCAGAACTTTTTGATAGAGGTTTTGAGTGGTATCCATACAGTGAAATCCATGGCCATGGAAGCGCTTATGTTGCGTCGATATGAGCGCCTGCAAACCCAATCTGCCGAAAGTGTTCGCAAACTGGCCCATATCAATAGTGTGGTGAATGGATTTGGCAGCACATTTTCACAAGTCGCAATGGTCAGTTTTGTCAGCCTTGGAAGCTTCTCAGTTATATCAGGGGATTTGACTGTAGGCGCACTTGCTGCCGGCACTATGCTGACCGGACGTGTACTGCAACCAGGGCTGAAAGCTATGGGCTTATGGACACAATTTCAGAGTGTCCGTCTCTCCCTGGAACGCCGCCGTGAAATTGATTGCATGCCGGCAGAAACCTCTGGTGAGTATGACGGCCCGGATCCCCTGGAAGGGGATATCAGATTAAACAAAATAGAGTTCCGTTATCCCAGCCAGGAGTCATGGCTCCTGAATGAACTTTCCCTGCACATTCCAGCCGGAGGTTCGGTTGGCATCACTGGAAACAACGGTGTCGGTAAAAGCACATTAATCTCGATAATGACTGGGTTCATGCATCCACAGCAGGGTGAGGTATTGCTGGATGGACGCAGTATCAAGTCATACAGGCAGGAGTTTCTTCGTCAGCAAATTGGTTTCATGCCTCAGTACGGCATGCTCTACGAGGGCACTATTCTGGAGAACATGACCCTTTTCCGGGAAGGAGAGGCGGTCGATCAGGCGATGGAGCTTTCCAGAGAGTTGGGCTTGGGCGAGATCATTGCTCGCATGCCAGAGGGTCTGGATACACCGATAGGAGGATCTGCTGTCAATACACTTTCAGAAGGTGTACGACAAAAAATCGTCATGGTTCGCTCATTGATCGGACACCCCAACGTTATTCTTTTCGATGATGCCAATGCGAACTTCGATATTAAAAATGATGCCAAATTGATGCAGCTGATTAAAAAGATGAAGGGAAAGCGCACCCTGGTCATCGTATCTCATCGTCCCTCTTTTCTGCGTATCTGCGACAAACAGTATGAACTGCGAGATGGAAGGCTGCATGAGCAGAAGCAGAGCATACCAAGAACGGTAGTTAAAAAATGAGTGGCGATAGAGATAACCATAAGCCTATTCTCAGTGAAGTACTGGCAGATGCACTCAGGCATAATCGTGTAGAGGATATCCATCTGGATTCTCCATTTGCTGCCTGTCTGATGCCACTGCTTAAGGCCTTGGGCTGGCACCATTATGCCCGTGAATTAATCGAGGCTTTGCCACATTTCACCGACTCTATCGATCTGGTTGACCTGCGAAACATCCTGGTTAATCTGGGCTATGAAAGTACATTTGAAAAAATAGACCTGCGGAATATTCGCAAAGAACTTTATCCATGCCTTTTCTTAGGACGCAAAGGAGAAATCCTTGTACTCGAAGAGCATAAAGGCGATAACATCGACTTCTACGATGCTAACGCCGGTGAACATAAAACATTACCTCTGAAATCCCTCAAGGGCACAGCCTACTACTTCACCGACACGCATAGTACTCATGGCTTTACCGAGAGCAAATCAAGAGAAGCCTGGTTTACCCGATTGATGAGGCGCTTCCAAGGCTTGGTCTGGCACCTGCTTTCAATGAGTTTTTTGATCAACCTTGTAGCGATGGCTGTGCCCCTGTTCATCATGTTGGTGTACGATAAAGTCATTGGCTCTAAATCGGTCGACGCCCTACCCTGGATGGTAGCCGGAATTGGAGCAGCGCTACTGGCTGATATGGCGTTGCGATATCTACGCGCCCGTATCATTGGAAATATCGCCGGACGACTCGACTATCTGATTGGCGTTGAGACATTCAAGCAGATCCTGCATCTACCACCCCTGTTTACAGAGCGATCAACCATGACCGCTCAACTCTCCAGACTAAAGCAATTTGACTCAGTACGTGACTTCTTTACCGGACCCAATGCCACACTGCTGCTTGAGCTGCCATTTGTCCTGATGTTCGTTATTGTCATTGGATTTATCGCGGGACCGGTTGCCTTGGTTCCTGTGGTGATGCTGCTAATCTATGCTGCTTTTGGTGCACTCTGGATTCCAGCAAGTGCTCACCGGGTCACCCATGCTTCCAGTTCACGCACAGACAAACAGCGAATGCAGATGCAAACGCTGAATGGACGCTACGAAATCAAAGGTGTAGGCGGTGAGACCACATGGTGGGAACGCTATCGCGAGTTCTCAGGTGAAGCGGTAACTGCAAATTATCGAACAACTGTATCGAACGCGATTATCAATGCCTTTGCACAAAGTGCAATGAGTCTGTCAGGCGTAGCGGTGATTGCCATCGGAACCTACTTGGTAATTGAAGGCTCAATGAGTATCGGTGCCTTAATTGCCACTATGGCACTGATCTGGCGCGTATTGGCGCCACTACAAAGCGTTTTTCTCAGCTTCAGTCGTTTTGAGCAGGTCTCAAAGACCATTCAGCAGATTAATCAGTTGATGAAACTGAATGTAGAACGTCACAGTAGCCGCTCATCATTGATGCTTACAGAACTCAAGGGGCGCATTAATCTTGATCGCGTCAGTTTTCGCTATGGCCCGAATAGTGATCCTGCACTGCTGGGCATCACACTTCACGTAGAGCCAGGAGAGATGCTTGCAATCATGGGACAAACCGGTTCCGGCAAGTCAACATTGATTAAACTTATCGCAGGCATGTATAAGCCCCAGGCCGGTTCTCTCTCTATAGACGAATTTGATATCAGACAACTCAACGCCATGGACCTTCGTCGCGCCATCGCCTACGTACCGCAGAACCCAAATTTCTTCCACGGCACTGTTGCTCAGAACCTCCGGCTTAATAATGTATTGTCCACCGATAAAGAGCTACACCAGGCATGCAAACAGGCTGGCATTCTCGATGAAATTGAGCAACTCCCAAAAGGATTCGATACTCGGATAGGTGACAACACAACAGATCATTTACCCCCTGGACTGACCCGTGGTCTCTCCATGGCACGAGCTTTTCTACGTTCAGCACCTATTATTTTGCTTGATGAACCAGGTGCTTCACTGGATATTGAGAGTGATGAACGATTTATGCAGCAGCTGGCAAAAGTTAAAGGCAAGAAAACAATCATAATGGTTACTCACAGACCTAGTCATGTGAGACTGGCTGATAAAGTCATTGTAATGGATCAGGGCTCACAGATATTTTCGGGTACCCCGGATAAGGCGATCCAATTGGTTTTGGAGAGTGTGGCATGAAAGAAGACAGCATTGTTTTTGCTCAAGAGAGTACAGCAAGCTTGCCCAGGGCAAGGGCGCACTACCTGGCACAAGCAATTCAGTTGGAAGAGGTAAACCCCTCACGTACTCTGAGCGCAGCCATAGTGGTCAGTATTTTTCTATTCGTATCACTTGTGGTCTGGGGAGCTCAAACCAGGGTCAGTGAAGTCGCCATAGCGGATGGTGAAGTGATTCCTTCTGATTTGATAATAAATATTCAGCATCTTGAAGGCGGTATAGTCAGACAGCTACATGTACGCAATGGTGACCAGGTTAGACAAGGAGAGATCCTGGTCAACTTTTCCCCCTCATCTTCCAACTCTGATCTTCAGCAAATGCTAACACGCAAAATAAGCTTGCAATTACAGGGAGAAAGGTTGCAGGCATTGGTAGAAAAACGTGATCCAGACTTCAGTAGTATGCAGGGAAACTATTCTGATCTTGCCGCCAAACAGAAGACAATTTATCTGGCGCAGGTCAATGGATTAGAAAGCGAACTCGCAGTCATAGAAAGTCAGATCAGTCAGCGGAAAAATGAACTGACGCGCCAACGAAACCAGGTAAAATCCTTACGCAATGAGCTGACAATCTACAAAGAGCAGGTTTCTATCAGGCAATCCCTTGCCAAAAAAGGCACCGTATCACGCACAGAATTACTCAGCGCCCGCTCACGCCTGGCTGAAGCAGAGAGCGCCCTGAGAAAAACTGTCGATGGTATTGCCGTTGCAAAGACAGAACTGGAAGAGAGTAAGCAACGTAAATTGGAGCTGTTCAGCCGACACAATAAAGAGATTGAACTGGAAGCCGGTACTGTAGCATCAGAACTTGCAGAGGTGGAAGGCACTCTGATCCAGCTTCGCGATCGCTTCGATCGTCTTCAGGTAAAAGCACCGATAGATGGTATTGTAAAAGGATTGACCATAAACAGTAACAATGCAGTGGTTGCACCAGGTGAAGTCATTATGCAACTGGTACCTGTTGCGGATGAGCTGATAGTCGAGGCAAAAATTTTGCCGCAAGACATAGGACATGTACATATAGATCAATCTGCAGATATCAAATTTGCCAGTTATGACTCCTCCCGATTTGGAAGCCTGCAAGGTACAGTACGACAAATATCCGCCTCTACCTATCTCGACCAGGACCAGAATCCATACTATAGAGCTGAAGTCATTCTGGATAAGAACTATTTAGGTGAGAATCCCGATCAACTCAAGGTACTTCCAGGTATGACAGTAACTGCTGAGATACTTACAGGAGAAAAGACCATCCTTGACTATCTCATGCGGCCTGTCAGTCGAGGCATGGACAGTGCATTCAGAGAACGATGACATAGCAATCTTAAGGGCACCTCTATTAATTGCTTGTGCCCTCTGGCTTTACGAGCCGTTAACTTCGATTTGAGACGAACCATTCTGTTGTCAGCTTAACTGTCAGTGGGTCCCACCCTGGCAGCAAAACAAGGCCTGGCTGATCGATCCCACAGCAATTGAAATAGTGTATGATGTTGGGGTACATTAGGTCTCAGATCAAACATACCTCATTTAACAGAATCGTAGTGAGGTTTTAGCTCATGGAGACAATCTAATGAAATGGACTTCCAGTATAATAGCGCTCGCTATATTCAGTCTTCCCCTACAGGGATACTGCCAAGCACCACCAGCCAATCAGCTCACCAATGATGAATTAAAAGCCAAATTAATCGCCATTCTGAATAGCGGCCTCTCCATGATGGATAAGTCCAAATCCTGCTTTAAAAACGCCAAGGATGAATCAGGCTTTAACCAATGCACAACAGCAATGCCAGATAAACTGAAGAGAGATGTACTGAACCATATCAACCCTTCTCAAAATATCCTCAACCTAAAATCAGAATCTGCAAAGAGTCTGCTCTATTCAAGTGAAACCAATCAAAAAATAGTTAATTATCTTGATGTCAGTATTCAAGGTTCTCACGATATGTTGCAGTGTATATCTGCAAGTGAAAGCACTGACCAGTTTCGTAGCTGTGTAAACGGGACACCTGCTCAGACCACTAATCAGCAGCCAGCTAATCAGCAGCCAGCCAAAACAGGAGACAACATCCAACTCAGCGAGGATTGGTAGTTTACTATAGTGACTGACTGCTGCTCAGCTAACTCTTCTTACTCGAGAAGCTGGCGCAACACCCCTCTCACTTGATGAGAGAGAGGGTGTACCAGGGGCTCGGAGAGATTGAGATGTAAAGGGCGTTAACCTCTATATCCTTGGGATGCTGAGTATTGATGCAGACGCTTACGCAAAGGCTTTATCAATCGCTTTCACAACCTTCTCACACGCCTCTGCACACGCTTTACACTCCATATGCTTATCTTTGTGCTTATTGCATTCATCTTCGCACTCAGCACATACGGCCCTGCATATCTTTGCATAGGCTTGACTGTGTCCTGAGTTCGAGGTCGTCAGGTAGGAAAAACCTTCACAGATTGCCAGCATCTCATTAGCCTTGGCAGCGCAATCTGCCAAGGTCAAGTCACCTTCTTTAAATGCAACAAAACAGTGGGAAATACAACGCTGCCCACTGTCCAGGCATCCATTAATCGCATTGACAAGATCATCGTGTTTGGGTGCATGATCCTCATGACGGTGTCCGGCATGATCCCCATGCATATGCTCCATCGATTGTGCAGCGCTACTACTCAACACCGCTGCCGCACCTGCACCAATCAATAAATCTCGCCGGGAGATGCCCTCGTTCTGGTTTTCTTGTTGATTGCTCATCAAAGACTCCTTTGGTTTTTATAATGATTACTTCTCATCTGCACTACATACATATATGCAATCAGCAATATGAAGCAAGTTATATACTCACACACAAAACATGTGTTTTATCCTATCCAGCCCCTATCAAATCTCAGTTCACTCGGTTTTATGAGAGACAAGCTCAATCTTCCCCGAGATAAATATATAAGCCCCCGAAATCAGACCGAGACACATTTCGTTACTAAAACAACTTGATTCAAAATAGAGAAAGGCAATGCTTACTATTGTCTCAGTGCAGGGTTGAACCCTACCTCACCAAGGCACCAAAGACTAAGAGTATCCTTGTCCACCAGGAGGGTTAATAACAGCTCAGTTTTTTGCAGTAAGCAGGAGCAGACTCAGTAGATAGCTATTAACTACATTAGCTAACCCTGATATACTTCACGACTTTTTACACTCTCCCTGAGGAAAACCCATGTTTCAACTCACCTGCCCGGGTAAACAGTGCGTTAAGAACGACGTACTTTCAGGCTTGACTGTCGCGCTTGCCCTGGTTCCCGAGGCAGTTGCGTTTGCCTTCGTGGCAGGTGTGACGCCCCTAACCGGCCTCTATGCCGCTTTTATGATGGGCATCATTACCGCCATAGTTGGTGGTCGTCCCGGCATGATCTCAGGTGCTACCGGGGCAATGGCAGTAGTGATGGTTGCCTTAGTTGCAGAACACGGGGTTGAATATCTATTTGCAGCGGTATTGCTGGCTGGAATCATTCAGATTCTGGCTGGAATTTTACGCCTTGGGAAATTCATTCGCATTGTGCCTCATCCTGTGATGCTTGGCTTCGTCAACGGTCTTGCGATAGTCATCTTCCTGGCACAGTTAAAGCAATTCCAGATCGCTGACCCTGAAGGCAATTTGGTTTGGATGACAGGCCTACCCCTGTGGACGATGCTGGGCTTAATTGCCTTGACCATGGCAATCATTCACTACCTGCCAAAATTGACTTCAGCGATTCCAGCCTCTTTGGTAGCCATTGTCACAATTACTCTACTGGTAACAGTGTTCAACCTCGATGCGCGCACAGTCCAGGATGTACTACGGGATCTCTCCGGGGACATCAATGCCACTATTGCGGGTGGACTACCCTCCTTTCATATCCCTATGGTACCGATAAATCTCGACACACTGCATATCATACTGCCATATTCCGTTATTCTGGCAGGCGTTGGACTGATTGAATCCCTACTCACCATGAGCCTGATCGACGAATTGACTGAAACCCGCGGACAGGGGAATAGAGAGTGCATTGGTCAGGGCGTGGGTAATACAGTCAACGGACTGTTTGGTGGTATGGGAGGATGCGCAATGATTGGTCAAAGTATGATCAACATCAACTCTGGGGGGCGTGGTCGACTCTCTGGAATCACTGCCGCTCTGTTTCTGCTGTTGTTTATCTTAGTCGGATCCAGCCTAATTGAGGTGATACCGATTGCTGCGCTGGTTGGCGTCATGTTCATCGTGGTTATGGGTACATTCGAGTGGGCCAGCTTTCGCCTACTTGGCAGAATCCCACTCGCAGATACATTTGTGGGCATTCTGGTCGCTGTGGTTACCGTATTGACTGATCTTGCCATCGCAGTCGTGGTAGGTGTCATTGTTTCAGCATTGGTCTTTGCCTGGCAGCATGCCAAGCAGATGGTTGCCGACATCAAAGTCGATGAATACGGCATCAAATACTACCACTTACATGGCCCTCTGTTTTTCGGCTCAGTTCAGACATTCGCTGATATTTTCGATCCAAAGAATGACCCGCATGAGGTTATTGTTGATTTTGCCGATGCACGTGTTATTGACCACTCCGGACTTGAGGCCATAGATAGCTTGGCTGAACGATATATGCGCGAACAGAAGACCTTGCATATTCGCCATCTAAGCCAGGAGTGCCAGAACTTACTCGTCAAAGCTGGAGATCTTGTTGAAGTCAACATGATGGAAGACCCTGTATATAGAGTGGCTGATGACCGCCTAGGTTGAAGTCACCTACACCAATCGCATAAGTCGTAGGGTGTGGCCCTGCCGCACCTTTTCGGGTTATATATCAGAATCCATTCAAATCTAATGGCATTCAAGATAACCAGCAACTATCTGTGAGTAGTGAATTGCCTACCACTATTGGTGGGGCATGGCCCCACCCTACCTGTGACTATGTCACTTCTATTTATCACTTCTTTGGGCAGAAAAATATAATCTGTTGTTATACACCCTTGTTCTTCAACATCATCATCACTTGAAGGCAGCTCCAACAGTGCTACCAATTGAACTGCAATATCCTTTGTACTTGTGGTTGGTAGTGAGCAGCCCGTAGCCTGGATGAAGTGCAACGGAATCCAGGCTACCTTGCTGTTCGATCTTGGCGATTATATTGTGGGTGTGACATCCCTCCCCAGAAGCCATGATCAATCGTAGGGTGCGGCCCTGCCGCACCAGTAAGGGCTTACTGCGATATACTATGAATGAGGAGCCTGGTGGAAAATTTAAATCATGAGCCTCATTCGATTACTATTTATTAAGCTGAACTTTTTGATGAGTATATCTACGTTTGCAATCACGACTTATCGCTTTAAATCTTCTATTTGCTCATCTGAGAAGATCAATTATCGGTAATCGGTCTATTACTTATTTATAATTTTCTAACAGATTCACCCTGTATATATTACGATTTACTTGTATTATCAACACGTTACTATATCTTAATATAGTAGAGCACAAAAAGTTACTTTCATTGATTTTAGCATCGGGTCTTTTAGATCACCTCTATATTACTATTTAGATGAAAATCCTTAATTATCCTCAAGTTAGAATTACTATTGCCGATAGTACTAAAATAGAGCGCCATTCTCATGGATCAGAGTATCCGTATTCAAACAACAGATATTTGCCATGACACATCTCACTGACTATTCAGGTCATTTTCGCTGCATTCTGAAAGCCTTTCTCGTTACTATTCTGATCGCTATCGACTTTTTCAATACTGCTTTTGCTGAACCTCTGACAGTAGGTATATTTCCCAGACGAGATGCGGCAGTTACCGCTAAATTGTTCCGCCCTTTCGCCAAATACCTTGAAAAAGAGCTTCAACGTCCTGTAAAGCTTGAGCTCTCTCCAAATTTTAATGTCTTCCTAAAACGTTTAGAGGAGAGACGATATGATCTTGTACATTTCAATCAATTTGAGTACATCAATGCCCACAAGAGACTCAACTATGACGTTATCGCTCAAAATGAGGAATTTGGAGAAAAGACTATCCGTGGTGCAATATATGTCAGGCGTGACTCCGGTATTGAGCACCTAGAGCAATTAAAAGGTAAAAATATCTTATTTGGTGGCGGTAAAAGAGCAATGATGAGCTATATCGTACCCACCTACTTACTACGTGGAGCAGGACTGAAAAAAAGTGACTATAAGGAATCCTTCGCCTCTAATCCCCCGAATGCAGTTTTGGCAACCTTTCAAAGACAAGCTGATGCCGGTGGTGCTGGAGAAATTGTTAGCCGCTTACCATTGGTTACAAATAAAATAGATATAAAGGATCTGAACCTCATTGCAGTAAGTGAAGCTCTCCCTCATTTACCCTGGGCGGTGAAACTTGAAATGGATAGTAATTTAAGAACTCGTATAACGGACCTCATGTTAAAGATGAACACAAGCAAGGAGGGCAAAGAAGTCCTTAAAAGAGCACGGTTATCTGCTTTCAACCCCGCAGCAGATTGGCACTATGACGCTCATCGAATTATTATTGATTCAGTGTATGCCAATTGATAGTAAAAGCAAGAAGTAGATCCAGTGGCTTTAAAATTTAACAGCAGCTTAAGATTAAAGTTTATATTATGGATAAGTGTAATTCTTGTTATCACTTTTAGCGGAGCGACACTCTACATATATAACACTCAACAGGTACACTTAAAAAAAAGCCTTACCGGAAAAGCAAACGCCTTAGGCCAATTCATTGCTTTGATTAGTCCTGATGCACTTTATAGTTATGACGTAACAAGACTTGATAGCTTTGTAAAACAAATTACAAATGATATTGATGTCAGATATGCATTAATACTTTCTGAGGATAATCTACCAATAACCACCTTAATACCTGATGATGTGGATCTTGCTGAACTACAGCAATGGGTATCCAATAATTCGAATTATTATCTATATTCCAACACGCCTAATTCAGACCTGATCACTATGAAGTTTGAGATCAAGGATGAAGATATTAAACTGGGGTGGCTTTTAATTGGCCTTGACACATCAAGAATCGAGTTAATAACTCGCATTGCCAGTATAAAATTAATCGAAATATTCAGTTTAATTGTAGTATTTTTAGGCTCGATACTATTTGTAATATTTAAATTCCAGGTGCTTAACCCTGTAAATGCTTTAACCGCTGGCGCAACAAGGGTTGCTAGCGGTAATTTAGATAGTGATGTACCTATTCTCGCATACGATGAGTTAGGTAGATTAGCCCATAGCTTCAACACCATGAGAGAGGAGATCAAGGAGGACAGGGAAGAGCTAATCGGGATAAATATAAAGCTGGAGCAAGAGATAAAATCAAGAAAAAGAGCATCTGAGGAGTTAAAGAAATTATCTTTAGCGGTTGAACAGAGTCCCGCGTCTGTTTTAATTACAGACCTAAATGGAATTATTGAGTATGCGAACCCTAAATTCTCTGAAATCAGCGGTTACTCTTCAGTCGAAGTCATTGGCGAACATACACGAATGTTAGGTGCAGATACCAATGACAAAGAGCTTTTTAATCAGATGTGGGAGACGATTGAAAACGGTCAAGTTTGGAAAGGCGAATTTTGCACAAAAAGAAAAAATGGCACAATTTATTGGGAGTCTGCAGTTATAGCTCCTATCAGGGATGATAATAACATTACAACCCACTACCTGGCTGTCAAAGAGGATATTACAGAACAGAAGGCCATTGAGGAGAGATTAGTAGAACAGGCCACGCATGATCAACTTACCGGACTGCCTAATAGATTCCTCGCCTTTGACCGCCTGGAACAGCTTCTACAACGTGCAAAAAGAAGTGATTCATATGTAGCAATCATCTACATAGATCTGGATAATTTTAAAAATATCAATGACACGATGGGACATAGTGTTGGTGATGAACTACTAATTAAGGTTGCAAAAAGGATACAGGAGCAACTTAGAACCGAGGACACCCTGGCTCGCCTTGGCGGAGACGAATTTTTAGCGATTATTCCTGATGTTACTAATCTCTCTACAGACTTGGAACGAGTTGTCAGTAGACTTCTGATTGCAACTGAAACTCCTTTATTCCTCAACAACAGAGAAGTAACAATATCTTCAAGCTTGGGCATTGCGATATATCCAGATGATGGCACTTCTGTAAGTTCACTGATGAGCAATGCAGACATCGCAATGTATGATGCCAAACATGCTGGTCGCAATACCTTCAGATTCTTCACAAAAGAGCTTAATAAAAAAGTTACCGAAAAAATTACTCTTGAGAACAACTTAAGTCTGGCGCTTGAATCAAATGAATTCTATCCAGTATATCAACCGATAGTATCCACAGAAAACGGAGATATTGTTGGTGCAGAAGTATTATTACGCTGGAATAACAAAGAACTTGGCAATGTTCCCCCCAACCAGTTTATTCCCATTGCAGAACAATCAGGATTAATTCGACCTATTACTGATTGGTTATTCCAGCAAATACTTGAAGATGCCAACTCATGGCCCGACAAACCATTAAACTTTTGGTTATCCGTTAACGTACCACCAAACTATTTTTGTGATGCCTCATTTACAAAAGCAATATCCCGGATCAATCAACAGGCAACCGATATAGGAGTCGGTCTTTGTATTGAGATTACTGAGAACCTTATATTAAAAGGCGATAATGAAGTTTTAAATAACTTTAATCATCTAAAAACATTAGGTATTAAATCTGCAATAGATGATTTCGGTACTGGCTACTCCTCCCTGGCATATATAAAGAAATTTCCCCTCAATCACTTGAAAATTGATCGATCTTTTATCAAGGATTTACCAGAGGATAAGGACAATAGAGCCTTAACTGAGACAATTGTGCTGATGGGTAAGAAATTTGGTATGTCGATAATCGCTGAGGGTGTTGAAACAAGTGATCAAGCTAAATATGTAAACAATTTAGGCGTCAATTATGCTCAAGGTTACTTTTACGCAAAACCGATGAAGGAGGATATCTTTTCTGAATACCTGACTATCTCGGACGAAAAGTCTGTTTTATCTAAATAGCATCTTTTAACTAAATAAAAAAATCTATTTTTGCTATTCTGGCTGGTAGCTTAGGGTATCCATTAAATCGATCATAAACTCCATTTCTTCACCATCCATAGCTTCCCAGGCTGCAAAATTCATAGCCTTGAGAACACCAGCACCTCTTGGTTTCTCTGCCATTCCGATCAGAACTTCTTGTAATCTATCTTTAATGGTAGTCATACGAGGTCCCACCATCAATACATGATGTATCACCTGTATTTCACTACTAACCAAAGGACGAAGCTCTCTCTTTGTCAGATTAGAAAGCGAATTATATGCATCATGTAGAAAAAAGCCTACATCTGCCTTATTCTGAATCAATGCCTTTGCCACTAAAGGATAACTGGAAATAGTAATTTTTTTAGTATTTCTGACGTTTAGTTCAGCCGGTTCCAGCATAATTTCACAGATAAGATTTACATCAGGATCCTCAGTTGCAGCAATAGATATCCCTATGGGTAGATCTTCTATCTGTTGCGCCTGATGATCCTTATTGACGACTATGATCGCCTCATCGGAGAATTTACTTGGCCTGACGACAGGTAAAAAACCTCTTTCTCTGACCAACATGGAAGCGTCGTATGGGTTTGCATATATCAGATCTATCTCGTCTTCAACTATAGCCTTACGTTGCGACGAAAAGTTATCATATAGCTCCAAATGAATCCCAACACCCAAGGTCTTCTGTAACCAGGTGTTAAATATAAACCAACCAGATATATGATCAGGTGTAAAATCAGGACTCACAGTCATTTGGTAAGATATATCAGACATACGTTATTAAAGATTTGGATATAGTTTAATACACTCTAGTACTTTCTTACGTGCAGGCTTTCTGCGTACTGATGTGTAACCGGCTATTTCGCCTTTTCGAATATTGGGAATAACCGTGGCAAATACCCAATAGTAACCACCATCCTTGCGAAGATTTTTCACATAGCCATGCCATTTGGTCCCTTTTTGTATAGTTACCCAGAGATCTTTGAAAGCTGCCGCAGGCATGTCCGGATGCCGTAATATGTAGTGAGGTTCTCCAACCAATTCCTCTTCACTGTAGCCAGACATCTCAACAAATGTGTTATTTACATGTGTAATCACACCTTTCGGATCTGTACGGGAGACAATCAGATGACCATCTCTGAGTAAAGTCTCTTTTTCAGTTACCAGTACTTTGCGCCTACTCCCATCAGCAAACACAAGGATCTTTTCACTGAAATCCCCTGTGGTATCAGCCGGTTCCATGTCACGCACTATTCAGGCTCCTTCATAGATCAGAGTTCAACATGGCTCTTTTCTGCAGACATTTGCGATAGCTTATCAACCTGACATACAAGTTGAGCACTGATTTAATGTTTGGCTTAAGAACCAATACAGCCATCTATTATTATTGGCTGTCTGGCTCCTGCCCCACGCACCAATATTAATCAGATAAGTTTGCTGATTGCCTCTGCAGCGCGCTTAATATCCAAAAAAACCAATCCAAGTTTTGCAGTCGACTTTGCCTGTACTGAAACAACTGCTTCCTGACCGGCATGGGTCATGACTACATAACCTTGATTTCCTTTGATTAGCACCATCTCTAAATCGCCTCGTGAGAGTTCTGAGGCTGTTCTATCTCCAAGTGAGAGCATTGCTGCACTCATTGCACCAACACGATCTTCATCCAGATTCGCAGGTAACAGTGAGGCCATAATTAATCCATCTGTAGATATAACAGCAGATGCCTCTATATCAGCTGAACTCCCGTTGAGATCACTAAGAATAGATGCCAGCATATCTTCACGCATTGTCGTTTGCTCCTTCAAATAGCATATTTATTGCTTTGGCGTTACTTTGTGTACGCACTAGCAAGATTATCAAACAAAGTCCGGCTCATACCGGTAATTTTCAAAAATTTCTCTAGCTCTTCAGCCAAACGTGATGATTCATATGATTGCTGCATAATCATCAGCGTAAATCCAAGAACTGCATTTACTGCAGTTACTGCCTTAACAAGGTACACAGGATCATCAACAAAAGTGTTACCAAGCAGTTGATTTATACGTGTAGCGACCAATGACATCGCTCCAGCCATAAACTCGACAGGCAATCCAACTTTCACATGTACATCACCAACATGGTACATAGCCTCGACATAGCTCACATCAAACGGCCCACTGAATACAGTTTCCAGCCATTGGATATGAGTCTTTTTAAGTGACTCAACGCGTCCGGATAGAAATGGTTCTGCCTTGGGTATATCCAACAGAACACTATAAAAGCTATCGGTTACCTCAATCAGATGGGGACTCACCTTATCTGTCAGTTCAGCAAGAGTCACTTCCATCTCAGCTGTTAATCCAGAAAACTGCTTGGAGTAATGCATTAGTTTTTCAAAATCGATATCAGCCATTATTATTGCTTTCCCTTAAATGAAAAGTTTCCGAGTAACGCAAGGTGAGTACCCAAACCAGATCACGAAAGGCTGGTTGATTCAGTGTTGGACGCCCTTGAATCACAAGTACAAATCGTTGATCCCCTATATAGAGCGGCCAAAAACCGAACTGGCTGTTCCCCGCAGAATCTGTCAATGACCAAGCCTGTTCATTTATCCCTAGATTATTTATCAAAAGTCGTTGATGACGGTCGTAAAGGGAGCTTAAATCAGCACTTACAGCTGAGATCGCCTCAGCGGCTTCATGCGGTATGCCGCTTGTGCTCAGATAAAATCCCTGATCATCTGCAAGTAACGCCTTTCCATCTATCGATACCTGAGCCAGCAAACCAGGTAGAACTTCCTCCAATGGACCAGTTGGAACTGACAGCGGCTCACTTGCCCCCGTTAACCACTGTAACTCCTGCAGACGTTTCACAAGCTCCAACGCATCGCTATCCGACTGCCCACTCCACAAACTAAAGCGTGATATATCGGATGCGGGAGATCTCTCTTCACTCATGATACCGAGTAAAAGTCGTCTTGCCGGTTCATCACGGGTTGAGCAGGTTGCAAAGAAGGCGCCTGCAGGGGTTGCCTCAAGATAGAGACCTGATTTCATGCTCAGATTCATTAAATCACTCTGTAATTGTCGGGTCTAGAGTGTAGAGAAGAGATTGCACCAATAGGGACATATCTTCCTTTTCACGGGCGTCAACCTCCATTATTGGTAAGGTAGGCCAACCCATGGAGGATACCTCTCGATGGTAGTCATCTATTTCTGGTGAGTCCTTTTTATCCATTCGCGTGACCCCAATTGTCACTGATGTGCTATGAATAAAACTTTTGAAAGCCTCGAGAAAAAATGAGAGATCCTGAAATGGCTCTTTACGTGAATTATCGATGAGCAGCACTAAACCCAATCCTCCTTGAGTCAATACCTCCCACATGAAATTGAATCGCTCCTGGCCAGGCGTACCGTATAGATGAACGCGCTCAGTCTGATTTAAATGCATCAGGCCATAATCCATCGCAACAGTAGTCATCTCTTTGCGATCCTTGGTCATATCACTTGCAGCTTCATCAGTGGTTATAGTTGCAATATCCGACAAAACACTGATTGCCGTAGTTTTACCAGCACCAACTGGCCCAGTGAATATTATTTTATGTTCAGCCATCGTTTCCTTATAACCCTTTTAACTGCTCTGGTTATACTGCTCGCAGACGACGCAGTAATCTTCTGAGAATTCCTGATTTTAAAACTTTTCTAGAGTCGCTATTTTCTGACACACTCTGAATATAATCTGCATCATGAACCTGTATCAAATCCAGGGCGTGACAAGCACTAAAGAATGCACAGACATATCCGTATTCGATATTTAAAGTATCAACAGTCCGCGCAATCGATAATGGTGTCTTTGACCATAGTGCAGCGATTCTGAAAAACTCAGGAATTGAAAACAAGCGGGTCAGGTTTGGCCACTGACGAAGTCCTACCGCCACGTTGGTACTTGCTCCCTTTGGCAATCGTCCTCGTGAACTCCATAGTGTAATTTTCCACAACAAAGCATCAATTGGTAATGGTAATGCATCATAGGATCGCAATAGATGGGTCTCATTATTGATTGATGGCTCAATTTTGATTTGGTTGGAATTTAAGGTTAAAAGACATCGAGGCCTTAGTTTGACATCATTCAAATCGGTAACGCTTAGATTCGATTGAGGCAACAGTGTGACCGATTTTCCATCCTGAAAACTCAATCGTATTGGATGTGAGTCTCTTCTGCACCGCTCTATGGCTTGCTTAAGAATATCCTGTAAATTAGAGGTATGCTGATAGTACATACCATTAATGAAGTCCTTGTTATCCAGGTCACTTGTACCAATAGACAAGCTACATGCGCGCTGAATAATACGCGCCTGAGAGGTTGCATCAGGTAGTACTTCCCGCCTCTCATTGGTATCGGTATTTTGATTAATGGTTGAAGATGGCGTTCTTCTCCATCGAGCGGATTTCGAGGAGGTTATTGGCTTTTGGTTCTCTGATTCTGTGGGACGTTGAATCAACTCACTACGGTATATTTCAATTGCCCCTTTGAGCGAATCCATACGTAGAGGTTTGCGCAAAACCCTTGCGCCATCAATCTCCTTTTCATGCACGGAAAGTACAATTAACGGCCTCTCATTATATTGGTCTTGTTGCTGTTGCAGTAACTTTCTTCCTTCGATTCCATCCAGATCAAGAATACACAATTTGGCTTGATGTTCTGGCACTACAATACAATTACTCGACCAGTTTCTTTGCAGAAACAACTCCATCATAGGCTTATCTTTACGACTCATGCCGAGTAAAGCTATTCCCATTGGTTCATTATTTGCGGGTAACATCTAAGACCCCAGGGATTCCAAATACTGGCGTGTCTGATTCCATGCAGACTGAGCGATACTGACGTTTTCACCTAAATGATCCTGCATCGTCAACAGATCACTTAATGAACGGGAATGTTTGTAGACTTCGAGCAAACTGTAGTGAAGCCCCATCCTGGTTGGTGTTTCCATGATTGCCGATTCGAGTATTTCCTGGGCTACAGTTACATCACCAAAGGTCAGCTCTTCCTTAGCTAAATCGAGTGGGTCTATATGTTTTGCACTCTTCTGCTCTGCAGATACCCCCTCATCGATGAGATTAAGCTCACCCTTCACAAAGTTTCCAAGTACGGAGTATTGACTGATGGGAAATGATTGATTGCCTTTTAAACCCTGTTTCCAATGTGTTGCAAAAAGAGTATATCGGTCACGAGGCAACTCTCTTTTGCTCATTTTCAGTAAGCGCTTGCGAAGACTCGCACCTTTATCGCCCAGAATCAGGAAGAGATCCAGTAGGGCACCATAGAGTGCGTCTGGCTCTTTCCGGGCAAGATGTAAATAGACCCTGCGCACGTGGTTGACCAGGTTAGTGGGTTCACGCGCTGAGAGATAAGCCAAGTGTGTTGCCCACCGTTCAGGCTCCACCGCTTCGGGAAGTGTAAGTCCCTGATTTCGTGGCTCATGGAATATGACCTGAGATGACGGCAGAAAGTCTTTCAATGTCGGAGAGAGATATGTTGGCTATAGTTCAAAGTTCAATCCATTGATTTAGTAAAAGAGTGAAAACAGCGACAAAGTAAAAGCGCTAACTCCCTGATTATTTAAACATTTATCAATTGATCCTGAATAGAAATCGTTCCTTCGAGATTACAAACATACGCGCCGCAATCGATTCCTAAGTTGTGGAAGTATACTGTGAATTGCAACACAAAAAAAACCATAAAATGTTTAAAAGTTTAATCTGTTCACTGTTTTGTAAAATTTCAAATGGAGCCAAAGGGGCGATATAGAGGGCAGATCGTTGCGGACTTTTCAAATCATATATACAAAATATTCCTATACAATTAGTAGCTTATATATCAAACACTCAATACCCCCACACTCAGGGCTTGCTGACAAAGTATGTTGAAAGTGTATAGATAATTTTCGAGAGGGCATTACATACTACTGCCATCTCTGTCTCAGCTTATCGCAACTGACAGGTGTGGCTGACTTTGTTTGTTGTCTTAAAGCCTGTTAACAGGCTTTAGGAACTTCGTCTCGACAGGGGCTTATGCCTGATGGTTCTTAGGATCAAGCGCCGCCTCGAAGAAACTCCCGTCTCGAGAGGAGTTCTTGTTCCGACGATTCGGCACTACCCCCCTCTTGCTTGCATTTCGTTTCGGCAAGGGCAAAACCATCCATCTCCACTTCTGCCATCTCTTCACCACGCAGAATACGCCCCAATAGCGCCTCATCATGAGGATCGTTATCAGGTGTCTCAACTTCTACCATCAAGGTCTTCATAAAGTTTTCAGCAGCTGCCACTGCATGATCCTGATCCATAAATTCATGCATTGGTGAATAGAGAGGATGAGTCTGGCAGATACCTATGCCCTCTATTTCATTGACCATGAATCGATATTCGTTGGCAGGCAGACGGTGGTGGTACTTATCTCCCAGTTCCAGGTCACTCCAATCATCGTCATCACCTGGAAACAACACCAGATTCATCAACCAGGGCGTAATGAGAACCCCAACAGAACGACCTTGATAATCTTGAAAGCCGATGGTTTCTACCTTCAATGCCGGGTTGAGCAAAGGTATATCCTGCATCTGCTCTTGTTCTATTCCCCTGAAGACGGTCTCAATCTGCTGGGTCAGTTTTTCCAGGTCTTGCATCATAACTCTCGTTTGCGACGACTTAGGATTGCCCCAAGCCGGGAAAATAGTGGTCAACATCAATATCGGGTTCATTGCTCATTATGGCGCTCAAACCATCCAGGGCCTGATCGATATGACGGGCATCCTCCTCACTGATCACCTCTCGGGCAGAACCGAGAAATGTCAGCAGCCAGGTTCCCACCGGTTGCGGCCCGGTCAGCATCATATTGATCTGTTCTTCACCATTACGACTGCGACACCGGGCTACAAAATCGCCTGCCTCAATCACCTGGGCCGGAATTCCTACACACATGGATCTATTCCTTAGTTTTGCTTTCGTCAGCAAATAATCGCCGCTAGATTCAGCTGCTGGTGTGGCACGGCAATTCAGCACTCATTTCCGAGTGATATATTGCCGCAAAGACCGGCAGCCACTTCATACTCAGCCTCTCGTTTCCAGTGACCTTGATTCACCTGAGCACGAGGCTGAAGTTCAACACCGACAGATGAGAGTTCATTGACCAACATCTGCACCATATCCTCCAGCCCTTTCTCTGCCTCTGGTGTCAGACCAAGCTGATTCTCCAGTGAATGGGGCACCATGCCGATGATAGTGACCTGCTCAGGCGTCTCCCCTTTCAGACTCAATAGTGCCAGCAGATCCGAAACCCCCAATTGATGGTTTGAGATTTTGGTCAGAAAAAAAGCAGGGATCTCCTCATTGGTAATACGTACCAGACTACCGTGAGGGGCACCAGTATTGACGGCATCGGCAATGATCAGACAGCGGGCATCCCGCATCGGCTCGAATAACTCCATACCGGTGGTACCACCATCAATCACCTCGACACCATCAGGAATCTGGTAACACTGCTCCAACTCCTCCACGGCTCGAACCCCAATACCTTCATCCTGCATCAGTACGTTTCCCATACCGATGACCAGGACTTTTCCGCTCTCTTGCTTACTCATTTGAATCGACTCCGCTGGGTCAGAGGGCCTTTACCCGAACAATCTCCTGCTGTTCTGTGTCCACCATGTGGATTGCACAGGCAATACAGGGATCGAAGGAGTGGACGGTGCGCAGCACTTCCAAAGGCTTTTCAGGATCGGCAACCGGGTTATCCATCAATGACGATTCGTAAGGACCGATCTCATCATTGGCATCCCGTGGGCCTGCGTTCCAGGTACTGGGTACAACCGCCTGGTAGTTTTTGATTTTACCATTCTCTATCACCACCCAGTGAGAGAGTGTGCCACGAGGTGCCTGATGAAAGCCGACACCTTTTATCTCACCCTTAGGAAAGACCGGCGCATTGAACGTATCAGTATCACCAGTACCCACATTGTCGACCAGCTTCTGCCACTGATCCTTGAGGGTATCGATCATCACTGCACAGCGGACAGCACGGGCAGCATGTCGACCTATGGTGGAGTTCACTGCCGAGAGAGGGATATCGGGGTTTTGGGATACCGACTTGAGGGTATCCATTGCCTGGTTAAGATATTTGGTATAGCCATCATGACCATTCGCAACACCGACCAAAACATCGGCCAGTGGCCCGACTTCAGCCCGTTTCCCATAGAAAGTGGGCGCCTTCACCCAAGAGTATTTTCCTTCATCCTGAAAATCAGTGTACTCAGGTTCTGTTTCGCCCACCCAGGGATGAAGCGCATCTCCCCCTTTGTACCAGGCATGCTTGGCACTCTCCGCGACACCATCACGGAAGTAGGCATCACCAAAGGTGGTAATCGGTTTAAGCGTGTTGATGTCGCCGTTCTCGATGTAACCTCCAGGCAGATCAAATATTGTACCCTTTGCATCCTGAGGACAATCGGGCACAGTCAGATAGTTGTTGACGCCACCACCGATACCAGCCCAATCAAGATAGAAAGCACCTACCGCAGGCACATCAACCAGGTAGGTCGATTTTATAAAGGGCTCTAACTTGTCGATGAATCCTTTTATCAGCATCAGTCGCTCAATGTTAAGCACTGAGGGCGCATCATGGCTGATAGAGTTACTGACACCACCTACGGCGACATTCTGAATGTGAGGACTCTTGCCGCCAAGAACAGCAACAATCTTGTTGGCGTAGTTCTGTACATCCAAAGCCTGAAGGTAGTGAGCAACCGCCATCAGATTGACCTCTGGCGGTAACTTCATGGCCGGATGTCCCCAATAGCCACTGGCAAAAGGGCCGAGCTGACCACTACCAACAAAAGTTTTCAGTCGCTCCTGAACCGCTTTCATCTCATGGGGCCCATTGAGTGGCCAGTCTGAAAGGCTCTCCGCCAGCTTCGCCGTGGCCACTGGATCGGCATCAAGAGCAGATACCACATCCACCCAGTCGACCGCAGAGAGGTGGTAGAAGTGAACAATATGATCCTGGATAGCATGAGCAGTCTGGATAATGTTTCGGATCAGCTGGGCATTGACCGGCACTTCCAGATCGAGGGCATTCTCCACTGCTCTGACAGAGGTGATGGCATGCACTGTAGTACAGACACCACAGAACCTCTGAGTGTAGGTCCAGGCCTCACGCGGATCTCTGCCAACCAGAATTTTTTCAATGCCGCGCCACATTTGACCAGAGGACCAGGCCTTGCTGACCTTGCCATCATCCACCTCGACATCGATGCGCAAGTGGCCTTCAATGCGGGTTATCGGGTCGACAGTAATACGTGTTGTCACGATGGAATCTCCTCAAGGTCTGATGCGTTGTGTAGCACGGGGAATTTTTTCACTATGATCAGGTAGGCCATTATTTCGATGGCGACCATGCCGACGGTTACCATGATCTCCGAGGTGGAGGGAAAATAGCTGTAACCAGGGCCAGGATCATAAGTAATAAGAAAAGCGTTAAAGCGGTAGAGCGAACCGGCAAACAGCATCGAAACCGATGCCCAGAGCAGTATTGGGCCATGGCCACGTTGTCTGGCGGAACTCAGAACCATCAGCGGAAAGACAAACAAAGCGGTCTCCAGCAGAAACATCATACTGGCAAAATCCCCGGCGAAGATCAGCCCCAACTTACCGCGCAGCAGAATCTCACCAAAGCGGATCAGTAGATATACACCTATCAGTCCCATAATCCCTTTACCGAGGCCGGCCAGTAACGGTGTCTCATTCTGGCGACGGAAACCAACACTACTGAAAGAAGCCTCAAACACCACAACCGCAAAACCCATAGTAAGTGCAGTAAGAATTGCGAGTAAGGGTTGCAGCTGCATTGACTGCCAGAGGGGGTGAACTTTATAGCCCATCGCGATCAACATGGAACCGAGAGAGGATTGATGCATGGTTGGCAACAACACACCCAGAGCTATAAAGAGAAAGAGCACCTTGTTAAGTGCTTTTACCAGCCCCTGAGCACCGATCTTCTCCAACAGTGTCGGAGCAAACTCGATACAGAGCACCAGAATATATGTCGCGACACAGAGACCGACTTCAAGCATCACTGAATTAAAGTTCATGTGCCAGGGGGTGAAGATGTTGTAGAACTGCCACCAACGCCCCATATCGATCAATGCACCGACACCGCCCAAGCCATAACCAAGCAGGCTGGCCAACAGAGCCGGGCGTATTAAAGGGTGGTATTTGCCTTTGTTCATCACATATACAGTGATGGCCAATGCGTAGCCACCACAGGCCAGAGCAGTACCTACCACTACGTCGTAGACCACCCAGACACCCCAGGCATAGCCACCATTGAGATTGGTAACCGGCCCCATGCCGTGCATAAAACGTTGCACCAGATAGTAGGTGCCAATCAAAGCCAAAACACCGAGCACAATAAATGGCAGGGTAACCACTGGCCGTTTGAGCGGTTGATAGTCACTCATGACTCACCCCCTTCATCATCATCTGTGTTTCGTCGCACCACATAGGTCAGCCCTGCCAGAGCAACCGCCGGCAGTGCCATGAAGTTATAGAGTGTGTGCTGTACCGTCTCTGAGACAGAGGCGTAGGAGCGATCTTGCAGAGGTGGCATACCCAACTTATCGAACGGAATAGAGGAGATATGCAAGACGTTGGTACCACCCGCCTCTTTCTCACCCCAAATATGGGACTGATAAGCCGGCAGCGCTTTTTCGTGATGACTGTTGGGGTTTCGTACATCACCCCGTGGATAGTTGTATGTCTCTCCCGGCTTCAGCGCCACGCGTCGCTTCGCCTCCTCCAGCAGTGCTGTCCGGGAACCGAACAACGTAGCCCCGGTGGGACAAACCTCAGCACAACCTGTCATCTGACCTTTATCGATACGTTCGACACCAGCCTGGTTACACATCTGGCACTTATGGATCTGACCAAAGGGATTGTCGTAATCGAATTGCGGCACATTGTAAGGACAGCCCACCATACAGGTGCGACAACCAATACAGGCATCAGGGTGGTGAGTGACGATACCGGTTTTGGGATTACGCTGCATTGCGGTGACAGGACAGACCGAGACACACCCCGGATCGACACAGTGCATACAGCTGCGTTTTTCGAATGCGTAGCCATTTACCACGGCATCCTTAAGCTTAGCTTCGCCTTCACTATAGACTTTGATTACATTCAATGTCTCAGGCGAGAGGTCTCGGGCTGCATCCCACTGGGGCTCTTCACCCAAAGGCGTGGCGGGCATGTCGTTCACCTCCTTACACTTACTGACACAGGCTTTGCAACCTATACATAAGGTAGAGTCGAACAACATACCGATGGCTTCTTCCGCCGGTTCCAGGTTACCTCTGGCTTGAGTTGCACCACTACCCAACAGCGCGGCGCCACCAAGAGAGGCTTTGAGAAAGTCTCTGCGTTTCATCTCATACCCCCCTACTCTCCGTCTTGGTTTTTGTTGTCCAACTTCTTTGCTGCCATCGTTGTGGCACCAACAGCCATACCAACAGCTGCACCGGCAATGGCTGCTGCAGCAGGAGAGATTCCCTCGCCACCTTCACGGTCGCTGATCGAGGGGAACATGTTGGGAGGGGTATGGGTTTTCACATCGGCCAGGCTGAAGAGGGGTTTGCTGAAACCCACCCCCCCCTCTGAACAACCAAAGCAGGGATGGCCAACACCTATAGGCCAGACACCACCGCCAACATTATTAAATTCCAATGTCGGACAGTTGTTATAAGTTTCAGGACCTTTACAACCCAGCTTGTAGAGACAGTAGCCTTTTTTATGCCCCTCATCTCCGAACTCCAATGCGAAGCGTCCTGCATCGAAATGTGGTCGTCTATAGCAGTTCTCGTGAATCAGCCTGCCATAAGCCCACTTGGGTCGTCCCTTTTCATCAATGGGCGGCAATTTGCCGTAGGTTACGAAGTAGAGCACCGTGCCGATGAAGTTGGCTGGATTGGGAGGACACCCTGGAATGGTCACCACAGTCTTACCTGTCAGCAGTTGAGGTGCACCAACAGCACCAGTAGGATTCGGAGCTGCTGATTGAACACCTCCCCAACTGGCGCAGGAGCCAAAAGCGACAATCGCTGCTGCGTGTTCCGCGGCCTCATGGGTGATATCGACCATGGTCTCACCACCAATCTTGCAGAAGATACCGTCATTGGCCAGTGGAATGGCACCTTCCACAACCAGCAGGTATTTCCCTTTATTATCCTGCATTGCCTTTCTCTTGATATCCTCTACCTGGTGTCCAGCACCTGTATCTAAAGTCTGGTGGTAGTCGAGGGAGATAAGATCGAGTATTAAATGTTCCAGGGAGGGCTGTTCTGAGCGCAGTAGAGATTCACTGGGACCGGTACACTCCTGACCATGAAGCCAGATCACCGGCGGACGTCGCTTTGGATCAGCCACTGCCTCCGCCATGGCCATTGCAGCGCCGGAAGGGAGACCAAGAGAAGCCGCCACACCGCTACAGAACTTCAGAAAGGTTCTGCGGGAGACGCCCAGGCGCTTCTCCAAAGCTGAAAAATCGAAATCGTTCTCTGCCATCATCAATCTCCAGGTATCTATTTAGGCGTGACGGGTCCAATCAGTCATGGACAAAATCCCCTACAAAGCGCAAATTTTATGCCGTTTAATTATTCTCTATATTAAACAATTAGTTATTTAACTATCTCTTAATTAATATTCAGCACATTTTGTAAGGTTACTTGCCATCACTATTCCCCTACTGAAAACAATGTTTTCACTTTGGAATCCATTCGGTTCTTCAAAAATGGTCTATTTCGGGATTAAAAAATGGCGACCATAATTTGAAATATCGCAATGTGATCGCCTTTGGGGTTAGCTAACATGAACCAAAGTAAAAATCGGGTATGAATCGTGTTCAGCTATTTGTTCAAATTTAAATGGATCGTGTTACTACTTGTGCTCCCATCAGGACTACAAGCCCAAACGATTCAGATTTCAGAAGCCGTGCCGCAGGTAAAATTTATCGATCAGCACGGCAGTCCCCATTTAATTGGCGCTGATAGCAGGCTTCTCATCTATTCCCACAGCAAAAACACCGGATCGATGATGGCTGAGATTCTGGCTGATGTTAAAACTGGTCACATGCATAACATTCAAGCCGCATACATTGCAGACATCAGCGGCATGCCATCCTTAATAAGCAGATTTATCGCCCTACCGAAGATGCGTGATATACCCTCACCAATTCTGGTGAGCCGAGAAGCAGATCAAGTTGCCTGGATACCCAAAAAAGAGGACAAACTAACTCTGATTTTTACGCAAAAGGGTAAGGTCTCAGATATCATTTATTCGAATGATGAAGAAGAAATTAGAGCATTGCTGAAAACATCCCCCTCAAAGAAAGATAAAAAATAGTGCCCAAACCACTGTAGCCCCATTAACTTTCAATCTTCTCAGAACAACTCTGAAAGCCCCTCTCCCTTTACGGGAGAGGGGTTGGGGAGAGGGTGTACGCG
>JBEVWG010000014.1:0-58961 GCA_040506705.1 Candidatus Thiodiazotropha sp. 6PLUC1 | reverse complement strand
GTCAAGAGCCGCAACACCGAGCAAGGGCAGGCTTGAAACCCCTAACAATATGATTTTTAAAAGAGAGGCCGAAGTGTGCCTGCCTGCAGACTGCGTTATCAAAACTTGCTGTAGGAGAGCTACAGCGGCGTTTTGATGCCTTGCCGCAGGCAGGCACACTTCGGCTGAAGACAACATACTCAGTCGCCGGGTTAATAGCTTTTACAATCTGCGAAAACTGAACAATCTCACGAGGTATTAAATGTTGCAATACTCTAAATACCTGTTTCTTGCTTTACTCGGGTGTAGTCTTTGTATATCCGCTACAGCAAACAGCGAAACTGATTCTTTAGTCAACCAGGCATTGGTTCAATCTGAAGCTGGTGATATGAAAAAGGCACAGTCTCTGTTGGAAGAAGCAGTTAAAACAGAACCCTCCTCTTTGGCTTATACACGACTTGGTGGTGTACACCTGCTTCAGCAGGCCTACTCATCAGGTATTGACCATTTTCAACAGGCCATTATGCTCGATCAATCCAATTCTGAAGCTTTTATCGGATTGGCGGTAGCCTATTTACACCTGGGTAGATATCAACTAGCCAGAGAAGCTCTGAAACAAGCTCAACAGCTTGATCCCACCAAAAAACAAGAAATAGATAAAGTTGTCATATGGTTGAATCAGCGTTCCTCCCAACAATCAGTACACTGATTCAGAAAACATCAGAGGAAATTTTCATGACTATAAGAAAAATACGGCTTTTGGCAATCAGTGCCGCGCTGATACTCTCAGGGACTCTTTATGCTGAAGGTGTGCGCACTCCGAGCATGCTTGCCAACACCTGTGCCGGTTGCCATGGCACCCTGGGTGCAAGTGCCGGTGACCTGATGCCAATCATCGGTGGAATGGAAAAAGAGTTTTTACAAACCATTCTCCTGGAATATAAAACTGGAGAACGTGACTCCACCATTATGGGTAGGATTGCTAAAGGCTACAGTGATTCAGAATTGAAAGCGATCGCTTCATTCATGGCAGATCAGGAGTGGGTCTCCAGTCCAGTGAAAACAAATTCAAAAATGGTTTCAATGGGTAAAAAGATTCATGACAAGCAGTGTAAAACCTGCCATGAAGAGAACGGCCGTGTACAAGAGGATGATGCGCCACGCCTGGCCGGCCAGTGGCCTGAATATACGCTGCACTATCTGCAATGGTGCCATAGTAAGGGAAAACGTTGTCAGCCCCGAAAAATGGGCACTCGTGTCATGAAACTCTCCGAAAAAGAGTTAAAAGCCATGGCTGAGTTTTATGCCAGTGAAAAATAACTTTTGGGGAGACACAGATATGGCTAAATTCACTCGAAGAAGATTTATTAAAGCGGCTGGCGTCTGTAGTGCATTAGGTACGATGGTATCAATGGGTGCCTGTACTGCCAGTAATCCCAAGCAATCTTCCAGTGGCAAGAAAGGCCGGGTGATTGTTATTGGCGGTGGCTATGGCGGCGCAATTGCTGCGAAGTATGTCAAACTGGCCGATGCAGAGATCAGTGTTACTTTGATCGAAATGAACAAAAAATATGTCTCCTGCCCACTGAGTAATGAAATACTGGGTGGAGACAGAACGATCGACAGCATTACATTTGGTTATGACAAGCTCAGTGATAATCGAAATATCAATGTCGTATACGATGAAGTCGTTGCAATTG
Organism: Candidatus Thiodiazotropha sp. 6PLUC1; assembly: GCA_040506705.1. Lineage (GTDB taxonomy): Bacteria > Pseudomonadota > Gammaproteobacteria > Chromatiales > Chromatiaceae > Thiodiazotropha. Next base: position 57,282 of record JBEVWG010000014.1, on the reverse strand, counting down.
ATGCTGATAAACATAGCGTTAAATGCAAGAGTGGTAAACAGTACAACTATGATAAATTGATAGTCTCACCTGGTGTAGACTTCCGCTACGAAAAGATTGATGGATACAGCGCTGAGGTTGCTGAACAGATTCCCCATGCCTGGAAGGCTGGACCGCAAACTGTCACGCTAAGAAAGCAGCTTAAGGCCATGAAGAATGGTGGCGTTTGTTATATTGCAGCACCACCAAACCCGTTTCGTTGTCCTCCTGGGCCCTATGAGAGGGCCGCTCAAATCGCTCACTACTTTAAACAGCATAAGCCCAAATCCAAGGTTATCATCCTTGATGCCAAGGATAAGTTTTCAAAACAGGGGCTGTTTATGCAAGGTTATAAAAAGTTCTACGGCGATATGGTGGAATGGGTATCCGGTGCCGGTGGCGGCATAATCGAAGCGATCGACCCTAAAAGCCGAACCCTGGTTGGCCAGGTTGATGAGTATCAAGGTGATGTTGTTAATATCATACCGGCACAGAAAGCGGGTAAGATTGCGCAAATTGCAGGCTTGGCAGATGACTCTGGTTGGTGCCCGGTGGATCAAAAGACCTTTGAATCCAAACTGCACAAAGACATACATGTCATTGGTGATGCCTGTATTGCCGGCAAAATGCCTAAATCCGGCTATGCCGCCAACTCTCAAGGTAAGGTATGTGCTGCTGCAATTGTGGCGGCATTGAATGGCCAGGATCCGGGCGAGCCATCGTACGTCAATACCTGCTACAGCATTATCGCACCTGAATGGGGTATCTCGGTCGCAGCGGTATATCAGCTGGTAGACGGAAAGATCGTTGGTGTGAAGGGTGCTGGGGGGCTGTCGCCCATGAATGCCAGTGCCGCAACCCGCGCCATCGAAGCCAAGTTTGCCCGAAGCTGGTTTAAAAACATCACTGGAGATATGTTTACCTAAGCTAAACCTAACATGAAGTAGGATGAGTAGAGGAATAGTGTGACCATACCTATGAGTGTATAACGATACCTTCAGTTATTCACAGAATCTGATGTAGTCACATCACCACTAACTCATCCTACTTCGTTGCAAATGGGGCATGTTGTACATCGCAGCGATCACCCCATTATGGCTTCCAGTGTAGTGTTACATGTAATTTGGACCTTACAGGTTCATTTTTTGTTAAACCACACCAGATTACACCTTAAATTGCGCAATAAGGCCTTTTAGCTGTTCAGAAAGTTCTGCGAGATCCAAACTGGCCTGGGCAGTTTGTTCAGCACCAACTGAAGTCTGTTCAGCAACGTGAGAGATATTGACTATATTACGATTTATCTCTTCTGTAACCGAACCCTGCTCTTCAGCAGCGCTGGCAATTTGGGCGTTCATATTGTTGATCAGATCCACTGATTCAGTAATCAGATCCAGCGATTCTCCTGCAAGGCTGGCTTGTTCCACACCATCTGCCGACTTTGCTTTACTGGCCTCCATAACCTGAACTGCTTGAACAGCACCAGTTTGAAGTTTACTGATCATCTCTTCAATCTCTTGAGTGGACTTCTGAGTGCGACCAGCGAGTGTTCTGACTTCATCCGCAACCACGGCAAATCCACGACCTTGCTCACCTGCCCGTGCAGCTTCAATTGCAGCATTGAGAGCAAGAAGATTGGTTTGCTCTGCAATACTCTTAATCACATCAAGAACTGACCCTATACTCTCTGTCTCAGTCTCAAGTCTATGTATTACGTTTGCAGCCTGTTCCACTTCAGTTGCCAACTGGCCGATAGCTTCAATCGTTTGGCTTACCACCTCCTTACCTTTTGCAGATGAGTGATCAGCTTTCTGAGTTGCTTCAGCAGCATTTACAGCGTTTTGAGCGACATCATGTACTGTAGCATTCATCTGATTAATGGCAGTCGCAATCTGTTCAGTCTCAGATTTTTGTTGATTGATTGCATTTGTGGTTTGTGCGGTAACAGTCGATGTCTCTTCGGCAGCAGATGCGAGCCGTATAATAGAGTCTTTTATCTGACTGATGGTATCACTGAACTTCTCTGCCATACTATTAAATTCAGCTGCGATATGGCCAAGCTCATCCTCTGCCACATAATCTAACCGGGCTGTAAGATCGCCCTCTGACATTCGTTTAGCAGATTTTTCAATCGATTCAACGCCCTTTGTAATACTGGAGATGGAAAGATATGCCAGAAATGCACTGATTATCGATCCTACAACAAGAATAAAGATAACCAGCTTTAGCATCGATTGATAGTTATCATACGATTGATTGAAAGAGTCTTCCGCCTCTTCCATCTGCATCTCAAATAGCTTCTCTGCAGCTTCGTTAGTCTTCTGGAATGTAGGATTAATTACCTCCACTATAATTTTGTTCGCTGCAGTATAATTGCCAGACTTGATTTGCTCGACAGCGGGCACGATTCCCTGTGATTCCAATTTCTCTTTATACATTTCAAACTCGTTTTCAGTGGCTGGATCGGTAGTGTAAGAGTGTCTGTGGTACTTTGAGAAAATGGACTACAATCTGATAACCGAGTTGCGCTCTAGTGGGCCGCTCGGTAAATTTCACCTTTCAAATATCTCTTACGAACTACCTCAGGAAATTTCTCAATCGCATACCTCAACATAGTCCGGGGCATTGCTTTATAGTGTTTTTCAAGGAATGCTTCTTCAATCTTCCTCTCCCTGTTACCCACTTCACGCAACATCCATCCAACTGCTTTATGTATTAAATCATGCTCGTCATTCAGCAACAATTCTGAAAGTATCAGGGTATCCTGAAACTGATCTCTTTTTATAAAATGATAAGTGGCAATAATAGCTATCCGTCTCTCCCAAAGGGAGGGAGATTCAACCAACTGATAGAGCGGAGCCTTATCTTTTTCAAATAGATAACCACCAATTATGTGATAGGCGGAGCTGTCAACCAGATCCCAGTTGTTTATATAACGTGTCTGTTTCAAGTAGAGCTGATAGACTCGACCACGCAATGCTTCATCACCACGCTCGAATTTTCTTACCAGTAACAGCAGTGCGCATAAACGCTCCTCGTGATAGGCAGATTTGAGTAAGCGTTCAACTTCCTTGAGTGACATCTCTTGAAATGTTTTTGCCTGCTGCCTGAGGAGAGGCACTCTTATACCCAAGAATTTATCACCTTCTCCGTACTCTCCCTTGCCGGTTTTAAAGAACCTCTGGGAATGAGTGGCTATCTCAGGATTGGCTAACTCTCTAAGCCGCTTTCTAAGGTGATCAGCTTTTAATGTTGCTTGAGAAGTCGCCATGACATTTATTCTGGATCGCGTTTATTGCCAATTGCCCCATCTAAAATATTGCCTCTCAAATCGACACCTGCAAATAGTGCTTCCCGTAAATTGGCCTTACGTAAGTTGCATCGATGTAGTTTGGCCCCTGTAAAGTCTGCTCCATAGAGATTTGTCGATGTGAAATCAGTGAATTCCAAATGTGCCCGGCGAAAACTTGCCCCTTTAAGATTTGATCCACTCATGTTGACCCGCATGATGCTGGCGTCAGAGAAGTCTGTATCGATAAGGTTACCACTGACAACAACCCCTTCCAATTGAGCCTCCTGAAGTTGCGCCCCTTTGAGATTAACTCCCAACATCTGTGCCCTGTTCAACTTAGCTCGACGCAGGTCAGCGCCGATCAGCTTGGTTTTTTTCAACTCGGTTTCTGATAACAGGGACGATAGCAGACGACTGTTCGACAAATCTGCCTTGAGTAGTCTGGCTTGAGTGAAATCGACATGGCTCAGATCCAGTCCTGATAGATTGCTGTTGCGCAGATTGGTTTGTCTGAAACTGACCTGACTGATCGAACTGACCTGACTTAGATCGACACCTCGTAAATCGGCACCATCAAGGGTCGCATTAGAAAAATCTGTAGCCACGAGTCTACTTTTGGAGAAGAGTGCCGATTTCAAATTTGCACCACTTAGATTAGCATCCGAGAGGTCCGCGCCACTAAAATTTGCCTCTTGCAGATGGCTCTGCTGAAGATTGGCACCGCTTAAATCTGCCCGACTGAAGCGACCTCGCTTAATCACTATTCCTTGCAGGTTGGCTCCGGAGAGGTCAGATTTGGCGAAGCTCGCGCCATTTAAGCTTGCCCCTCGGAAATCAACGTTGCTGAGATCGCTGCCGTAGAAGATGGCATTATCCAGTTTGGCGCCTCTCAGATCACTACCTGACAGAGACTTCATCCTCAGATCAGCGCCGGATAGATCGCACTCCCGGCATTCACCTTGCGTAAGCAGTTGTTCCACAGACAACTCAGAGGCAGAGAGGGAGCCGAGCGATCCGATGATGAGAGAGATCGATATCGAGTAAAGTATTTGCACTGACATTCGCATTGAAGACCTTTAAGTTTATTTAGGAATAGTCAGGGAACCTCTGAACAGGTCATGGATCGACATCTTGCCGCCAGAACGGGCTGCTTCTGCATCAATAATCTTCGCTATAGCTGGGTTATTATCTGCAATTCGCGCTTGAATCACCCCATTTTGTTCGGCCCAGACTTATTAAGAGGTTCCATAGCTGTTATCAGCCTATTGTAGGCCTGTTTATAGTGCTCGCACCAATTAGATGCACTGTTTTTTTTGCCGCCTGACCTGTGGCAGTAGTTGTGAGACAATTAGCCGCTTTTTATTTTCAGCTAGTCGTAGATGAACACACAAATATCAAACCACTCCCCTCTCACCCCTGAACTGCCCCGAGCTGCCGGAGAGCGCTTTCAGTGGGGCGGCCTGCGTGGTTGCAGTGCCTCTCTGGCGATTGCCAATACAGCACAGCACTATCAAGGTGTTATTTTAGTTGTAACCCCGGATATGCAGTCGGCAAACCAGCTCGAAACTGAGTTACGCTTCTTTCTTGGTGAAGGGGATATTCCGGTCATCAACTTTCCAGACTGGGAGACCCTGCCTTATGATCTCTTCTCACCACTACCCGAGCTGATATCACAACGACTGCTTACCCTGCAGCAACTGCCCTCTATGAAGCGGGGTTTGCTGGTCACACCAGTCTCAACTTTGATGCAGCGGCTGGCGCCACAGCATTTTCTCGATGCCAATTGTCTGGTGATAAAAGCTGGACAGCAGCTAAATATCGAAGAGACCCGGAAACGACTGGAGCATAGCGGTTATCAGTGTGTCTCCCAGGTCTTTTCCCATGGTGAGTTTGCCGTTAGAGGCTCTCTGCTCGACATCTATCCTATGGGTAGCCAGACACCCTACCGAATAGATCTCTTCGATGATGAAATTGACACAATCCGCACTTTTGACCCGGAAACCCAACGTTCACTGGAGAAAGTCAATGCCATCGAGATGCTGCCTGCACGGGAGTTTCCGCTTGATGAATCCGGCATCCAACAATTCCGGCGTAGCTATCGGGTCCAGTTTGAGGGTGACTTACAACAGAGTCTGATCTACCAGGATGTATCAGAAGGCAGAATCCCCAGTGGACTGGAGTACTATCTGCCACTCTTTTTCGAACAGACTGCTACCCTGTTCGACTACCTGCCACAACAACACCTGGTTATCCAATGGGATGATATCAGGCAACAAGCTGACAATTTCTTCGCAGAAGTTGCCAGTCGTTTCGAGGAGCGTCGACATGATATTGAGCGCCCTATCCTGCCACCACAACATATCTACTTGCGGGAAGATGAACTGGTAGCAGAACTGAAACGGGGACAACTGATTACAGTCAGCCGTACTGAGCTTGCACAACGTAGCAAAGGCTATGCTGACCTGATCAACTACCAGACTCAACTGCCACCGCCTGTTGCCTTTCAGGCCCGTAGCAAAACTCCAGCTATCGCTCTCAAACGATTCCTTAAGGATCAGGGAAGACGAACCCTGTTTGTTGCCGAAGGTGCCGGCAGGCGTGAAATGCTTCTTGGAACGCTTCGAGACATCGGCATTCATGCCAAACCTGTCGAGACATGGCATGACTTTCTTGATTGCGATCTCGAAATCGGGCTCTGTGTCGCTCCCCTCGAACAGGGCCTGTGGCTTGAGTCTGCTGGCATTGCGATCATTACCGAAACCCAGCTGTATGGTGAACGGGTACGTCAGCAACGCAGACGACGCAAGGTCAGTCAGGATCCAGATCAAATCGTTCGCAACCTTACCGAGCTTCACGTTGGAGCGCCGGTTGTTCATGAAGATCACGGTGTCGGTCGTTACCTGGGGTTACAAACCCTGGATGTGGGCGGTCAAACCACAGAGTTCCTTACCCTGGAATATGCTCGGGGTGACAAACTTTATGTCCCGGTTGCCTCCCTGCATCTAATCAGTCGTTACGCCGGCGCGTCACCCGAGCATGCTCCTCTACATCGACTGGGTGGAGACCAATGGGAGAAAACCAAGAAAAAAGCGGCCAAACAGATCCGCGATGTTGCCGCTGAGCTGCTGGAGATTTATGCCCGCCGTGCGGCCCGTCAGGGGGTAGCCTTTCCTGCCCCAGATGCAGAGTATCAGGAGTTTGCCGCATCATTCGAGTTCGAGGAGACTCCAGATCAGCACCAGACTATTTCTGCAGTAATAGAGGATATGACCTCCCCTCAGCCTATGGATCGTGTTGTCTGCGGTGATGTGGGTTTTGGTAAAACCGAGGTGGCGATGCGAGCTGCTTTTACCGCTACCCAAGGCAACAAACAGGTCGCCGTATTGGTGCCCACCACCTTATTGGCGCAACAGCACTATCAAAATTTCGCAGATCGTTTTGCCGACTGGCCGGTCAAGGTGGAGAGCCTTTCCCGGTTTCGTACCGGCAAACAACAGCAGGTTGTGTTGGATGGGCTGAAAAGTGGCATTGTCGATATTGTCATTGGCACCCATAAACTCCTCTCCGAAGGCATACAGTTCAAAAACCTGGGGCTTGTCATCGTTGACGAAGAGCACCGTTTTGGCGTGCGTCATAAAGAGAAACTTAAGGCACTTCGCAGTGAGGTTGACCTGTTGACCCTCACAGCGACTCCGATTCCACGAACCCTGAATATGGCCATGTCGGGTATGCGGGATCTGTCCATCATTGCCACCCCTCCTGCCTTGCGACATCCGGTGAAGACCTTTGTCAGCCAGTGGAGTGACAGCCTGATCAGTGAGGCCTGTCAACGTGAGTTAAAACGTGGCGGTCAGATCTACTTTCTGCACAATGAAGTCAGCACCATCGAAAACATGGCGGAACGGTTGGAAGCACTGTTGCCAGGTGTGCGCCTGCAGGTAGCCCATGGGCAGATGCGGGAACGCCAGCTGGAAGGGATCATGCGTGATTTCTATCATCAGCGCTTCAATCTTTTGGTCTGCACCACTATCGTTGAGAGTGGCATTGACGTGCCCACAGCCAATACCATCATCATCAACCGAGCGGATAAACTTGGCCTGGCACAACTCCATCAGATACGTGGACGCGTCGGACGCTCACACCACCGTGCCTATGCTTATCTGCTGACGCCAGCAACTGAAAGCCTAACATCTGACGCAAAGAAACGCCTGGAAGCCATTGAATCTCTTGAGGATCTTGGAGCTGGATTTACGCTAGCAACCCATGACTTAGAAATCCGTGGCGCCGGTGAGCTGCTGGGAGATGTACAGAGCGGGCAGATACAGGAGATCGGTTTTGCCCTCTACACAGAACTGCTGGAACGGGCTGTGGAAGCACTGAAGTCCGGTCAACAGCCGGAATTGGATCGACCTCTCGATCATGGCACCGAAATTGAACTCAGCATACCGGCACTGCTACCCGAAGACTATCTGCCGGATGTTCACAGCCGTCTGGTGCTCTATAAAAGGATCGCCAGCGCTAAAGACAAAGCAGAGCTACGGGAACTGCAGGTGGAGATGATTGACCGCTTCGGATTGCTTCCAGATGCAGCTAAAAACCTCTTCTCAATCACAGAGCTGAAACTCCGTGCTCATCCTCTTGGAATCAGAAAGATAGAAGCCGGTCCAAAGGGGGCAAGATTGCTGTTCGATGAGAGTCCTAAATTTGATCCAGCTTCGCTGATACGACTGATACAACAGAAACCTCAAGTCTATCGATTTGAGGGTAGTGATAAATTGAGATACCACATACCACTTGAGAATCCTGCCAGTCGCGTTGAAAAGATACACGAGCTGCTCGACAGACTGATAGACTAGGGTCTGTTAACCCCAAATAGATTACTGATTTCAGAGGCATGTCCCACAAACACAAGGTGTTTTTTGTACTATGATCCGCGAGATGTTCGATAAAAAGGAAAAAAATCTCCTCCTTATTCTTGGCTTTCTGCTGATTCTTCCCATGAGTCTGCAGGCAGAATCCAATAGCGGAGAAACGTCCGAACCCTGGTATCAGTTCGAGATCCTGGTATTTCGTCGTATAGCACCAGGTGCCGGGGGTACTGAAGCCTGGGAATTTGACCCAGGCATACCAGATCAAGAAGGCAGCGTACGGCTTAATCGAGGTCCTCTCACACAGGGGAACAAACCGATTGCCTATCGCGCACTACCTGCAGTGGAGAAGAGCCTGACTGAGGCCTGGAGCATTATGCGTAGATCGAGGGACTATCGGCCGCTATACCATATCGCCTGGCGTCAGCCTGTTACTCATCCTGATCGAGCCACACCACTCTATTTCAGTTTAAAACCGAAAAGTAACTCCGCATTCGATGAGCCCCTACCAAGACTGGAAGGTCGCATTAAATTTGGTGTGAAACGCTATCTTCACCTGGAGACCGATATCCTGTTGAGAGCTGAGAACAGCAACTCACTTTCTGAGGAGGGCTATGGCCCCAGTTTTCGTAGCTATCGGATGCAGGACAAACGTCGTATGCGCAGTGGTAAATTGCACTATCTGGATCACCCCGTCCTAGGTGTTCTGGCTATAGCTAAGCGTTATGAAATGCCTGTTCCTGAGGTTATTGAACCACCTGCAGCTAAAGCCGTGCCGATCGAGGCAGAAGAGACACAACAGAGCGAGCAGTAGTGTTATCGCCACGCCACATCCGCCACTAATTACCGTTTCTTTTTTTACGGATTTCACCGGCAGACCTTAGGCTAAAGGCTAAGGTAGCCTGGATGGAGTGCAACGGAATCCGGGGTAGTTTCGTACGTTGATCTTCCCGGATTACGTTACACTCCATCCAGGCTACGGTGTGGTGGTGAACGTTGGGATCTATTGTAAGGCTTGCTTGTTTAATCATACCTCTCTGGCAAGGGGAGAGGGTAATTGATTGGGGAATGAGTGGGTTTGAAAGTTAAGAATTTCCTGGTGGGACGTCGGCTATCTGTTTGTCTCCCAGTCTCAACGTCACTTTAATTTTGCGTATTATCACAGCTACTTACTGTTATTAACCCGGCAATCAAATAGGCCATTTTCAGTAGAACGTTTATCGGTTTTTCACATGATTTCCAATTTGAGACGCCATATGTTCTGCCAATCGACTCACTGCCCGATTGGCAGCCTCGACACCCGCTTCAACCCCTCCGGAAAAGGCTTCTTGCAGGGTTATTTGCTGCATCTCTACAATCTCACTGGCATGGCCTTCTATCAGACTCCAGAGCGCCTGTATAACCACCTTATCACCCACCCTATCGAAACGTTGGATTGAAAGCGTCAATTCATAGTCTGGACTTATACCTTGTTGCCAGGGATAGGTGATCACCTGCATCGTCTTGAGCTGCTTTTGTAATCGATCACTTACCACACGCTGTAAATTATCTTGCAGAGAGCCTGCCCACTGGTCAAAGTCATAGAGTTCCAACCGATGTCCAGAACGACGTTCAACAATCTGAGGTCGATCCAGATAACCGGCCAATACCACAGAGGAAACACCTATTTGGACAACACCGGGCCGAGGTTTCAGATCAACCATCTCAGGGTTGGCTTCACCGCTATCCAAACGATAAAAGCGCGTAGGCTGTGATGGGCTGGCGCAGCCTACCAGACTGGCTACGACCAGCGTCGTAACAATCTGTTTTGTGATCCCCCAACATTTCATATGATTACTGTTTCCCACGTAGTAATGCCTCCGGATGGCGTTCAAGATATTCGGACATGATGCGTATCGACCGCGCCGCACTCCCCAGTTCACGTAGAGTCATTGTGAGCTGACTCATCAGTTCCGAATCCTGATTCAGGACCTGATCAGCGGACTTCGCCGTATCACCGACCTGTCTTAAGGTTGAATCCCATCGAGAGAAGGCCGATGAGAGTTTCTTATCCGTGGTTGCGATCAATGTCTGTGTTTCTTTTGCGGTGTCCGCCACATCGGAGATCATCGCACGAGCCTCAACCAGGGTCGCATTGCTGTTATTCAGCAGCACAGGAGCCTCTTCAACAAGTAGTTGACTCACTTTATCCAATCTTTCAGTTATCTGAGATAGAGAAGTGATCAGATTTTTAAGCCCACCATGATCCATCATCCCATCGATGCTATCCAGAATCTCCGACAGCCGTTGTGTTATTCGCTCAACCGGTATCTTATCAATCGCGGTTGCCAGCTTTTCCATGCTGGATTGAATGGTGGGTATCTCAGGATAGCTATCACCCTCATTGACCAGTCTGATTGGCGTATCTGGCATGAAATCCAGTTCGATCTCCAATCTACCTGTGACCAGGCTTTGTAGATTCAATCTGGCTCTGAGTCCTTGCTGGATCAGCTTATTCAGTTCCAATATACCACTTTGATCGGTTACCACCCCTTCCACTTCGACTCGAGAATCCTCTATACCAATCACAACTGGAATCCTGAACTCCTGTGACTCATGAAAATAGGTAATCGACATCGATTCGACCTCTCCTACCTTTACCCCACGGAAGTTCACAGGCGAACCAACCTGCAACCCCTTCACGTCCCCTTCGAAGTAGAGAATGAATAGCGTAGGCTTTTTAGCCAGGGAGCCATTTGAGAGAAGAAACAGAGAACCCAGCCCCAGCACCAATGTCGCCAAGACGAAGCTTCCAATAAGGGTTGGGCTAATCTTCGATTGCATGATAGTGGTTTGCCTCTGAATCACCCCGGGTCAGAAATTCTCTAACCCTGGGGTCTTCGGTCTGAGCTAAAAGTTCTACTGGATTACCTTGTGCAATCATGGTTTTGCACTCCGGATCAAGAAATACTGAATCATTTCCTATTGCAAATATGCTCGCCAACTCATGGGTCACAACAACAACGGTAGTGCCCAGGGAGTCACTCAACTCCATGATCAGGTCATCTAGACGTCTCGCACTAACCGGATCCAGACCTGCGGAAGGTTCATCGAAAAACAGCAGTTCAGGGTCTAGCGCCATGGCGCGAGCCAGTCCGGCACGTTTCTGCATACCACCACTGATCTCTGATGGGTAGTACTCCTCGAAACCTTTCAATCCCACCAGGGAGAGTTTAAACGAAGACAACTCACTCACTTCAGCGACAGACAATTCGGTGTAAGTTCGCAGTGGCAGAGAGATATTCTCAGCCAGGGTCATGTGAGACCAGAGGGCACCGGACTGGTATAGAACCCCCATTCTACGCATGATCTGTTGGCGATCCTGGATATCGAGATCCCAGAAGGATTGCGCCTGATAGTGAATTTTTCCCTGTGCAGGCTTTTTCAGCCCTACCAAATGGCGTAAAAGGGTACTTTTGCCACATCCACTCCCCCCCATGATAATGAACACATCACCACGCCGGATAGTGAAATTCAGATCCCTTTGAATGACAAAGTCACCATAGGCCATAGTAAGCCCTTCTACCTCGATTAAAGCCTCATCAACGCTCTCATGCTCTGCTTGCAACACCATGGCGATTAAAAACCTAACTGGTTAAAAAGAATGGTGGTAATAGCATCCCATATAACGATCAACAGGATGGCTGTAACCATCGCCGATGTGGTCGCTTTGCCTACTGATGAAGAGTCTTTGCCACTCTGTAAACCTCGCAGACAACCAGACATGGCAATAACGATTGCGAACAGTACACTTTTTATCAGTCCAGCTGCGATATCTTCCCAAGCTATGGCATCTTTGCTCTGTACCAAATACTCCAATAGTGAAAGATCCAGAATAAAAACCCCCACTAATAGACCACCAACAATACCGAGAATATCGGCCCAAAGCGTCAGCAGTGGCAACATGATTACCAGAGCCAGAATACGCGGCAGTACCAGAAAATCGATCGCTGATATACCGAAGGTTTTTAGTGCATCAAGCTCATCATTGACCTGCATACTACCCAATTGTGCCGCATAGGCTGATCCAGTACGGCCCGCCATGATGATTGCGGTCATCATCGCTCCCATCTCCCGTACCGAACCCAAGGCAACCAAGTTAGCAACATAGATCTCTGCGCCAAACATCTGCAGTTGTATTGCCCCAACAAAAGCCAGTACGGCCCCAACCAGAATAGCAATCAGACTGACGATCGGCAGGGCTTCCGGGCCTGCAGCCTGAAGAAAGAGATAGAAATCTGTAGAACGGAAACTTGCCTTTCCCCTCAACAACCGAAGAAAGGCGATAACCAGCTCCCCAGCAAAGGTGGTAAAGCTGACAGACTCCCGCCAGGCGGACAAAACGGTATCACCAATACGATACAGCAGGGAAAACTGCTGGCGCCCTCTTCTCGCCCCTTTTCTTTCGGCAACAGCCTGCCCCAAATCCAGCAACCGTTCTATCCCTGATGGCAAGTCACCAGCCTGCAGCCGACACTCATTCTCAGTACAAAAATCGTTCAATTGCTGCAGTAGCGTTAACAGACGGCTATCCCACGAACCAAGATGGTGGGTATTGAGCCGGATCTCATTTAAATCTGTCTGGGAAAGTAGCTGATCCTGCAGCTGTTCCCACCTATAGATATCCGACTGAATAGTCCAATCGCCAAGGAACACCAGCTCTACAATATCAGCCGCAGGAAAAGCTATTTTCAGCGAATCATGGTGCATTGATCAATGTCCATTCTCGACCGAAATAATCAAGTTAAGGAATACCTGAATAAGTCTGGGCCGAACAGATTGTCGAACAAAATGGGGCGACTCAAGATACCTATTTCTCATAATAGCCCAGCCATTGTTAGAATTCGCAACGCTGTAGCAGCCGTTTTGGCAGCAAGATATTGGCCCATGACTTGTTCAGAGGTTGCTTCAACACATCAATATCATATCCCGGGTTTGCTGGATAGCCCACAATGATCCATATTATGGAATCATAATGAACGGTTCAGATATTTCTACTCGAGTCGATGTAGATAGAGCTGCCACAAATAAAACAGAATGGTTGAAGCCATGTCTAATGACCACAAAATCAGCGGAAATCACGGCAAAGCTCTAATTGTCGAGGACGAAATCACCAACAGGATGATTTTAAAAAAGCTGTTACAAAAACATGGTTATGAGGTAATCGAAGCGGAAAACGGCATTGAAGCTGTGGCATATTTTGAACAGCAACAACCCGATATCGTCTTCATGGATGTCATGATGCCGGAAATGGATGGCTATGAGGCAACCACTCAAATCAAACAAAAAGCGGGTGACCACTTTGTGCCCATAATATTTCTCACAGCCATGCAAGATGAGAAAGCCCTGGCTCGTTGTGTCGAAGTCGGGGGAGATGACTTTTTATCAAAACCTTATAGTTTTACGGTTCTTTCCGCAAAAGTGAAAGCAATGGAGCGTATTCGCATCCTGCAGCAAGATACTCGGATGCTCTACAGTAGAATGCAGAGGGACGAAGAGATCGCTGAACAAGTCTTCAGTGGCGCAGTAGTTGCTGATAATGTTGCACTTGATCAAATCCATAGTCTGCTAAAACCCGCCAGCGTATTCAGTGGTGACCTGCTACTCACAGCGTTCGCGCCATCTCACGATCTATACGTCTTATTAGGTGACTTCACCGGACACGGACTGGCATCTGCGTTGGGTGCATTACCGACCTCTGAGGCCTTCCGCTCTATGACTGCGAAGGGGTTTGCGCCACAGCAGATTCTTCAAGCCATTAATAACAAGCTCTACAGTTTACTCCCTACCGGGATGTTTATGGCTACCCAGTTTGTAAAGATAGACAGTCAGCTCGACCATATAACCATCATCAATTGTGGCATGCCTGATTGCTATCTGATTGAAAAAGATAGTCGTCGCGTCAAACAGAAAATCGTTTCCCAGTCACTCCCGCTGGGAATATCACCCAATATCGATATGAAGGGTGAATTCCATGTACTGCGAGTCGATGAAGGCGACCGAATCATGCTCGCAACCGATGGTGTGACTGAAGCACGTAATCCCCAGGGTGAGCTATATGGCCAGGCGAGATATTCTGAATCTATTAGCAACAGCATCAAGCATAACTACATTCTGGAAAAGTTGGAGCAGGATCTGCATAACTTCTGCAAAGATGCAGCCCAGGACGATGATATCAGCGTGGTCGAGGTACCATTGGTTAGAGAGATATTTCCAAGCTGGGGATCGGCTTCAGATTACAGTTCGCTTCAAAACGGCTATCCAGATGCTCTTTTAAAAGAGCATCCCGACTGTGTTGAATTCGAGTTTACGCTTTATGGCACACAACTTCGCCAGGCAGATCCTATACCTATCCTGATCAACTCAATACAGGAAACTGCAGGACTCCACGAACACAGACGTCCTCTTTTCACAATTCTGACAGAACTCTATGTCAATGCACTTGATCATGGCGTACTCAAGCTGGAATCAAGTCTTAAACAGGGTGAGAACGGTTTTACTGACTATTTTCAACAGAGAGAAGAGCGTTTGAGTAATATATCCCAAGGTTGTGTCAGATTAAATCTGAGGATTCATAGCCAGGATGACGGCGGTTATATCATCATCACCATTGAAGACAGTGGCACTGGATTTGATTACAAAAACCATGTAACTGAAATCACCGACGACCAACTATATAGTGGGCGTGGTTTAAAACTGGTTGAATCTCTGTGCAAGCAACTACACTTTTTTGAACCGGGTAACAAGGCAGAAGCCATCTATACCTGGAAGCATACTGAATAGAGGCATGGCTGGTAATGAACTTTTCATTTTAGTCATTACATGATCTATAGTGACAAATAATAATAGAGTTTTTACACCCAGATTAACCAGAGGTTCCCAAGAAGCCGGAATAGTACAATCATGGAAAGTGACCAATTTACTCCACTATGATCTACTGATCTGATAGTCTCTCAGCATGGCTAAAACACTCATTATAGACAGTAACGATCATACCCGTGCGCCCTTCCTGCGGGGCATATTGACTCGTTCCTTAACTGATTCAGGATTATCCTTCGAGACAGCCTATCAACTCTCATCAGAGATCAGGCAGCAGATCAGTGGAAAAGATGAAATCTCAAGCCGCGACCTGCGTAAGTTGGTACTAAAAAAGCTCGAGCAACTTGAACAGCATGAGGTAATTGAGAATTACGAAAGCATCGCACCCTCAACCACTGAAATTATGGTTACCGACCGGAAGGGTAACGCTCGCCCCTTTTCAATTATCGAACACAGACAAACATTGGAATCAACCGGCCTGAGTAACGATAAAGCTGCTTTGATCTCCCAGGCCATCTATCTGGATCTGTTGGAATCCTTCCAGGATGGCGTTACTAGTAGCACTGTAGGCAAACTGACCTATGAGAATTTAAAACAACGCTATGGCAAGCAGGCAGCTAACAACTATCTGGTATGGGTCGACTATAAGCACTCCAAGCGCCCACTGATCATATTAATTGGTGGGGCCACCGGTTGTGGCAAGAGTACCATTGCCACAGAAGTCGCTCATCGACTCAATATCATTCGTACCCAATCGACCGACATGCTGCGGGAAGTAATGCGCATGATGATCCCGCAGCGATTGATGCCGGAACTGCACTCTTCATCCTTTAATGCCTGGCGTAAAACACTTGGGCAGCATGAACACGAAGAGAGCAGCGAAGAGATGATGATTCATGGCTATCTGCATCAATCCGAACTGGTTTCGGTGCCCTGTGAAGCGGTAGTGCAGAGGGCTTTGCGAGAGCGGGTCTCATTGATCCTTGAAGGTGTCCATGTGACACCAACACTGTTCAATCGATTTCGTGAAAATGAAGACGCGGTGATCGTGCCAATCATGTTGGCAGTATTAAAACAAAACCAGCTGAAACACAGACTCAGAGATCGAGGGATCTCCGCCCCTGAGCGGAGTGAAATGAGTAACTATCTTTCGAATTTCGAATCAATCTGGATGTTACAGACCCATCTGCTTTCCGAAGCTGACAATCACTCAGTCTCAATCATCTCCAATGACAACAAAGATCTTGCTACAGACAATATCATGCGCTTGATAATTAGGGTGTTAGAGCAAAATTTTCATGCTAAAGTGACCGATGTATTTGGTGTTGACGAGGATCAGTCGACAACAAAAGAGTAATAACAAAACTGCAATGACATCCCCCCTATTCGGCAGAGGTTATTTGACTTGATAGCGACCCGCAAAGGCCTGATGATTGTCCTCGATGGCCTGGGAGACAGGGGTATCCCCTCATTTGGAGGAAAAACCCCCCTAGAGGTAGCGCAGACAGCAAACATGGATAGTCTAGCCAGTGCTGGTCAGTGTGGCTTGGTCGACCCCCTCTTTCCAGGTATGCCGGTAGGAACACACACCGGTTTCTGTCCGTTGTTTGGCCTATCCCAGGAGCAGACGGTTCAATTGGCCAGAGGTCCTGTGGAAGCGTCTGGTGTCGGATTCGACAAGAGCGATCAGGCACTCTACTTCCGATGTAATTTTGCAACACTGAAAAAAGCTGGTGAGCAATTTCATATTCTCGATCGACGTGCCGGGCGTATCAATCAGGGCACCGAAGCCCTGGCCTCAGCATTGGGACAACTGGATCTCGGTGAGGGCATCACAGCCACACTCCATCCCGCAACTCAACATAGGGCTGTTCTGCAACTGAGAGGAGAAGGGCTTTCTCATGATGTGAGTAATACAGATCCAGGAAACCACTTTCATACCAAGGGATTACTCTCCTGCCAGGCCAACGCCCCTGCCGACCCTGGCGCAGAAAGGACTGCCCGTGCCATGAATCGGCTGATAGATATCGTGCATGAGAAACTGGAACCTCATCCGATCAATCAGAGCCGCGTAAATAGTGGCCTGCCGCCAGCAAATGGCCTCATCTGTCGCAGCCCAGGCAAGCTTCCAAAAATCAAATCCCTGATAAAATACTTAAAGCTACAAGCAGCAATCATTTCGGGTGAAAGAACTGTACTCGGATTAGGTAAGTTACTGGGTTACAAATTGTATGAGGATCGTCGTTTCACAGGCACTGCCGATACCGATCTCAATGCCAAAGTAGCTACAGTTTTGAAAGCATTGGAGAAACATGACCTTGTCTATCTTCATATCAAGGCAACTGATATCGTCTCGCATGACACGGATGCAAATGGTAAACGGGAGATACTGTTAAAAATCGATGATGCAATTACACCGTTGATCAATGATGAATTGGTAATCGGCATCACTGCAGACCATAGCACCGATAGTAACACCGGCCGACACACTGGAGATCCTGTTCCCAGCCTGATCTACAACCCCTGGGGCAGGAGAGATGCCTGCAAGGAATTTAGCGAAACCGAGTGCACAAGAGGCGGCCTTGGCAGAATTAACAGTTTCGGATTTCTTCTGACATTTCTCGACCAGATGAATCAACTGGAAAATTTCAGGCCGAAAGACAGTACATATATTTTTTGACAGCTACATAAGATATTCCACTATTGCCGAATCAAGGCATATACTTACAGGGCAGCTGATAAAATCTTGAGCAACTGAATGTTGATTGTTGAAACAACCAGCTGCTCATAACCTATCCACCTACACCACTACACACAGCGAACCATGAACAATCCAGAGCCGATGACAGTCCAGCAGGAAGTAGATGCCGATAAGATGGACAGTGAGCAAACCGAATTCGATTTGGAAGATCCCAGCCTATACCTGAACCGGGAACTTACCTGGCTTGCTTTCAACAGCCGGGTTTTGTCTGAGGCATTGAGAGAGAATAACCCTACTCTTGAGCGGGTAAAGTTCCTGGCAATTGTAAGCAATAACCTCGATGAGTTTTTCATGAAACGCATTGGTGGTTTGAAGCAACAGGTGGCTGCAGGCATCAGTCTCCCGAGCATCGATGGCCGAACTCCGATACAACAACTCGAGGCATGCCACGAAGTGACCCGGGAAATGCAGCAGACTCAGCAGGACATCTACAGGGAGCTACTCGAAGCGCTATCCCTATCGGAGATAACAATTGCAGAGTATAAAGCCCTGGACGCCAGTCAGCAGGAGAGCCTGCGGGAACATTTCCAACAAAATATATTTCCCATGCTCACCCCTCTTGCTATGGATCCCAGCCATCCATTTCCCTTCATTTCAAACCTGACACTCAACCTTCTGGTGACATTGCGATTCCCAGGTGGACATGATCTGCACATGGCCAGGGTCAAGGTCCCTGTAAGCAAGGATGTCTCGTCACGTTTAATCCAGGTCGGAGAAGGTTTCACTTATGTCACACTGGATGATTTGATTGCCAACAACCTGGATATGCTCTTCCCAGGCATGGAGATTCAATCCTGTGATCTGTTCAGGGTTACCCGAAACGCTAATGTTGAGCTCGATCAGGAAGCGGCCAACGACCTGCTTGAAACCATTGAAACTGAGTTACGCGAACGTCATTTTGCTCCAATTGTACGCCTGGAAATATCAGATGGCATGAGCCCGGTGCATCGTGGCATGTTAGCTGCTGAGCTTGGACTCAATGAAGAGCAGGATGTCTATATCATCAAGGGCATGATGGCCCTTTGTGACCTATTCGAGCTGGCCAAGCTGAATCTGCCCGATTTACACGATGCGCCACATCACCCGGTGGACCATCCTCAATTGGCCCATGACAGACGGAATATTTTCCACATCCTCCGTGATCACCAGGGATTACTGTTACAACACCCCTATGAATCATTCAGTACCACGGTCGAGCGTTTTTTACGCACTGCTGCAGAAGACCCCAAAGTACTGGCGATCAAAATGACCCTCTATCGTACATCTGCGGACGGTAATGTACTCGATTCGTTAACCAAGGCTGCCCGTAACGGCAAACAAGTCGCTGTACTGGTCGAGTTGAAGGCACGCTTCGATGAAGCTGCAAATATACGTTGGGCCAGACGCCTGGAGCAGGCAGGCATCCATGTTACCTATGGTGTTCTCGGGCTTAAGACTCACAGCAAGTTGACCATGGTGATTCGCAAAGACTATTCACAATTGCGGCGCTACTACCATATTGGTACAGGTAACTATCATGCAGGAACTGCCCGTCTCTATACTGACCTGGGCTTATTGGGCTGTGACGAAGAGATTGGTATGGACCTCACAGAACAATTCAACTACCTGACAGGCTACTCTCCGCCTCCCAGCTACCGAAAGATTCTCGCTGCCCCCTATAGCCTGAAACAGTCACTGCTGAACAAAATTGAGCGTGAGATCAAGATTCACCAGGAATCTTCAACGGGACACATTCAATTGAAAATGAATGCCTTGGAGGATCATGACATCGTCAGAGCACTCTACCAGGCAACTCAAGCTGGAGTGAAAGTCGAGTTGATCGTACGCGACACCTGCCGCTTCCGTCCTGGTATCAAAGGACTCAGTGAGAGCGGTAGTGTAGTCAGTATCGTGGGACGCTTCCTGGAACACGCCCGAATCACATACTTCCATAACGGAGGAGAGGAAGAGTACTTCATTGGCTCAGCCGATCTCATGCAACGCAACCTGATGCAACGGGTGGAGGTTCTGGTTCCCGTTGAGGCCCCAGCACTCCGTCAAGAACTGCGTTTGATTCTCGATGTCCAGCTGAGTGACAAACAGAATGCCTGGGATATGCAATCAGATGGCAGTTATATTCGCCGGACTCCTGCAGAGGACGATAAATCTCTAAATTGCCAAGAGACCTTGATTGGTGTTGCAGAGCGACGCTTGGAAGCGGCAAAGAAACATCGTGAAAAACGTATGCGTGAAAAGCTGATGACCCATTTCAAGCATCGTGTGAAAAGTCATTCTCAAAATGGCAACAATGCCTGATCATCGGGAGAAGAATCAGTTTTTAAAGGAATGATAGATCGATATGACATCAGGCAGTCGAGGCTTGCTGCTGTAGGAGCAGAGTCTGAGTAGGAAAGGCGAACTCAATACCCTCGCGCTCGAAGGCTTCGTTTATCTCCAGGTTAATCTCCTGCTGTATGTCCATATAGAGGTTATAGTCAGGACCGAGCACATAGTAGACAATCTCGAATACCAACGAGTAGTCGCCATACTTGAAGAAATGGGCGCGATCGAAGCGTGTCTTATCCTGACGCTCGATCGCCTCACGCATGATGCCTGGAATCTTCTTCAGTTGTTCTCGACCAGTGTCGTAGGTCACACCAATATTGAAGGCGACACGCCGCTCATACATCCGGCCATAGTTGCGCAACCTGCTCTTCAGTAAATCCGAATTTGAAAAGACCAGTTGCTCGCCCGACAGACTACGTACACGGGTGGTCTTCAACCCCACATGTTCAACACTGCCCATATAGTCGTCGACGATCAGGAAATCGCCAACTACGAATGGTTTGTCGATCAGAATGGAAAGAGAAGCGAAGAGGTCGCCCAAAATCGACTGCACTGCCAACGCCACTGCAACACCACCGACCCCAAGACCTGCGATCAGGGCCGTGACATCATAGCCGAGGTTATCGATAGCAAGCAGAAAAACTGCCAGCCAGAGAAGACCGGTGGCAAACATGTTGATGGCATTCAGGGCAGTGACACTGGCTGGATTCTTCTCCAGTTGCCTTTGGCGATAGACCTGAAAACTTAATTTGAGGGCAGTACTGACCCAGATCCCCAGCTGTAGAAACAAGGCGATAACCAGCATCTTACCCAGGATATCAGTGACCCGTGCAGGCAGTTCCACAAAGAGGGAGCCGAGAAAGAGGGAGAGAATCCCCAACAACCACCACTTGGTCTTTTTGATTATCTGCGTGATAACATCATCGATATGGTTGCTGGTCTTCTCCGCAACGTGCGAAAGCTTGCGTCCCAGTATGCTGACAAGCAACTTCAACAGTAAAAATGTCGCGACCACCACCGCAATGGCGATCAACCACATCTCCAATGGCCCGCCTGAAAGGCTGAGGTTCAGTGTCTCCTCAAGAAAGCTCTTTACGACATCGTTCATGCCGTGGATCCTTGTTGTTTGTCGGTTTGATCAGTGGTCAGTGTAAGTTCAAAGAGAATAAGCACACCCTCCCCGTCTGGCAAGACGCAAGAGTGGGTATCTGAGCCCTCTTGTGTGGTGCTTCAACCTGTCGACCCGAGCGTAAAAACACCACAATCCTGAAATCAGGATTCCGTCAGTAGATTCTGGGCCTGGTCAGATTGGTCACTACCGGTTCTGCATAATATGACCTGATGAATACGACGTGTGGAGGCATCTTCAACACGCACCATTAAACCATCCAACTCGAATTTTTCATCCTTGGCTGGAATACGCTCGGTATGCTCCAGTAGCCAGCGATTGATAGTATCGGTGGGCTTACCAGGAATATCTATTGAGAAAAACTCTTCCACTACACGCAATTCAGCAGTGCCTTTGACGAGGATCTTATCCTTATTAAGCACCATGATGTCATCGGGTTTCTCGTCACTTTCGTCGTAGATTTCTCCCACCAGCTCTTCAAGCATATCTTCCAGTGAGATGACACCTACCATCGCCCCATGTTCATCAACAACCACGGCCAAATGAGTGCTTTTGTTTTTAAGTGTTCGAATCAGTTCATCAATTGGCGTTATTGATGAAGTGAATAGAGGCTCTTGACCCAGTGTTGAGAGTTCAACATCCAACTCATCCTTGACGATGTACCCAATCATGTCTCTTAAAATGATAACATTGACAATCTCATCAGGATCGTCTCGGAAAACCGGTATACGGGAGTAGCTTTGATTCAAAATATCCGGAAGCGTGTCTCTGAGTGTACGCCGGCCATCCAGACGAAACACCTGTCTTCTGGGTGTCATGACATCTTCAGCCTTGAGATCATTGAAATTGAAGATACGCTCAATCATCTCTCGTTCACCAGTATCAATGACACCCTCTTCTTCACCGTGCTCAATAAGGGTTATCACTTCAGATTCCGTGATCAGAGGATCATCCATCGCATTAGTCGAAGATTGTACCCAGTTGGTAAATTGCAGAAACAACCATACCAGCGGATAGATTGTTCGCATAAATCCGTAGATGAGGGGAGCGATCGCAAGGGATATGCGTTCAGAAAAACGTGTCGCCAGGCTCTTTGGTGTAATCTCTCCAAAGATAAGAATTACAATCGTCAGTACACCGACGGCAATACCTGGGCCAGTCTCCCCGAAATAGTCAGTTGCGATCACTGTCGCTATCGCAGAAGCGGCTATATTGACTACATTATTACCGATCAAAATCGTGATCAGCATGCGGCTGGGATCTTTCTTCAGAATGTAGAGGGCATGAGCACCTCTTCTACCCTCCTTGTACAATGACTCGGCACGAGCCATCGATAGGGACACTAACGCTGTTTCTGAACCGGAGAAAACGCCCGACAGCACGAGCAATACAACCAAAATAAGGTAACTTTCCACTAAGTTTCTTTAAAAAATACGCCAGACACGGCCTAGTAGTGGATTATCTCTGTTGAGGCGTGGAATCACAAGTCATCCCAGCACTTTTTTAAGACTGCCTGCTTAGCGGAATAACTGAAAGAGACCTATAATTATATTTTCTTATTAACTATCAATTTGTTAATAAAATTTCTTAAAGTTAAATATATGAAAAGACCAAGTGAAAATCCAACTCTTTTATTGGCCAATCTCTGCCAGTCAAACTGGCCGAACAGGAGCCCCAATAACAACTGAGCAAGTTGGCATATATGATTTAGAATACGCTTACATATGATGGCCAAAAAATCTAAAATGCCAATTTCCATATACAACCAGCCATTGACCAGGCGATTGAAATTCAAAGCATCGAACAACAGAAAACTATAGTGTTGCAACTTCATCTTTTTCGGTAGGAAGACACGATTAAGCGATATTCAAATAGTGTGCTCTACAATTCCTGGAATGGATCTGTATAGACAGACACTGATCACCTGGATCCCAATAGAGCCAAATGCCTAAAATATTAATCGTAGAAGATGAACCGGAAATCAGAGAGATGATCCGCTTTGTATTGGAGCCAAAGGGATTTACTGTGAGCGAAACGGATAACGCCCAGGATGCTCGAAAATTACTGGCACACAATAGCTACGACCTGATCCTGATGGATTGGATGTTACCGGGTCGATCAGGCCTGGATCTTACTCGAGAACTTAAACAAAAATCCCCCTCATCAACACCAATCATTCTATTGACCGCAAAAACAGATGAATCTGACAAAGTCAAAGGACTCGACGGTGGAGCTGATGACTATATTACCAAACCATTTTCCACCAGAGAGATGATAGCGCGAATCAACGCTGTGCTACGAAGAGCGGGAAGCAAGGACGATCAACATGCAATCGAGTACCATGGATTACACCTCCACCCCGCAAAACATCTGGTTCTTGTCAATGACGCCCCACTCCACCTCTCTCCAGCTGAATATCGTCTACTCCATTTTTTCATGTCTCACCCAGACCGCGCGTATAGTCGACCACAAATCCTTGACCATGTCTGGGGTAATGATGTGTATGTTGATGAGCGCACTGTGGATGTGCATATTCGTCGCCTTAGAAAGCTGTTAACCCCATCCAGACACGATCGACTTATCCAGACTGTGCGCGGCGTTGGATATCGATTTACGCCCCAATCATTTAGCCAAGAGCCAGAAATAGAGTGAGACACTACTTCAATATTGAACTCAGTCAGCTAACAGGCGCGCTACTGGTATTTTTACCATTTGGTTATCTATCTGATTCTCTAACCTTATCGTTACTACTGGGCATGACTGCCTACCTGGGTAAACATGGCTACTACCTGGTCAAATTAGCTTATTTGATCAACTACGCTAAACCGATCCCCCCCCCCTATCCTGTTGATATCTGGGGATTGATTTACAAAGAGTTATCAAGACACAAATCAAGAAGCCGCAAACGCAAACGTACACTCAATCGTTTTGCTTCCCGTTTTAGAAAAGTCACAAATTCGATCCCTGATGGACTGATATTGCTCAATAAATCAGGAAAAATCGAATGGGCCAATCCAGCAGCCAACAGTCTCGTCAATATCAGTTGGCCACGCGACGAAAATATCTCTCTGGTAGAGAGAATCAAGCAACAGCCCCTGGCTGAGTATTTAAAGAATCCTGACTACTCCAATCCATTGGAATTTCCATCTCCCGCGAATAAAGCAGTTATCGTTTCACTTCGCGTCAATCGATTTGGTGGAAAAAAGGCGCAACGTTTGGTTGTCATACGAAACATTACTGATGTCTACACCTTGAATCAGACACGTCGGGACTTTGTCTCAAACGTCTCTCACGAATTACGAACCCCACTGACTGTCATTACTGGATTTTTAGAAAATCTTTCTGACAATGAGATGCTGCCGATCCAAGAACGACCATTCGCTTTGATGAACCAGCAGGCAGAAAGGATGAATAGCATCATTAATGATCTTCTGGCTCTATCCCGACTGGAAATGGGTAGTGCCCCATCGGCGGATAAGCCAATTGCAGTGCCGGAACTGCTGAATAGAATCGTTGATCATGCACGAATACTGGCAGATCAGAAAGGTGGATACACAATTAACCTGCAGGTAGATGAAGATCTATTTTTATTGGGTGAAGAGAGTGAGTTAACCAGCGCCTTCTCCAATCTGATATTTAATGCGATCGTTCACACGCCGCCCGGGACAAAGATTGATATCAGTTGGAATAGAGATGGTAAAAGTGCTCGTTTTGCAGTCGTAGACAGCGGCCCAGGAATAGAGCAAAGAGATATTCCCAGGTTGACTGAAAGATTCTATCGGGCTGATAAGGCGCGCTCACGCCAATCAGGTGGAACCGGTTTAGGTTTGGCGATCGTCAAGCATATTATTGGCAGGCACGACGGAGAGTTACTGATTGTCAGTCAACTTGAAGTTGGCAGTCAATTCATCTGCCTGTTTCCAGAAGAGGTAATCCTCAATAAGGGGGAAATGAAAGTCTCTGAACAGAGTCCGTCTAAAAGCCTTGAGTCGACAATCTGAACAGACGCCGATACATCAGGATGTATGTGGTAAATGGGATAAGTAGCGGTGCATGTGAGTGAACCTGGACAACCAGGGGCAGCACCCACAAGCAACACCATCAAGGCCTATATAGAGAGCTATAAGGCCTGAATATTCACTGAAACAGTGAGGGGTAGACAAACTTACGCCGACTCTTCCTCTGCATTTTCCAATGAATAGGTATAGTTGATATTTACTCTGTCCCGCAACTCTTTGCCAGGTTTGAAATGTGGTACGTACTTGCCCGAAAGTGCAACAGTTTTTCCGGTCTTGGGATTACGCCCCATTCTAGGTGGTCTGAAATGCAGCGAAAAACTGCCGAAACCACGAATCTCAATCCGTTCACCAGATGCAAGAGACTGACTCATGTGTTCAATCATGCACTTCACAGCCAACTCAACATCCCTATAAGCAAGATGGCTCTGCTCCTTGGCAATTATTTCTATCAATTCGGATTTTGTCATTCTTGTAAGTTCTCCAATTCGCCGTTTATTAAGGGGTTGCACCTTAATTGTGCAACCCCTTATTCCCGGTTTCGGAGTCTCTAAGTTGCAGACTCCAGGATCTATCAGTCGCCCTGATTATCCATCTGCTCCTTCAGCAAGTCACCCAATGTCGGGGCACTGGTTGCAGCATCACGAGCATAGCCCTTGATTGCTGCGGCCTCTTCATCAGCATCCTTTGCTTTGATAGAGAGCGAAATGGTACGATTTTTACGATCGACTCCGATGAACTTCGCTTCAATCTCTTGACCATCCTTAATCATGGCACGGGCATCTTCTACCCGGTCCCTAGAGAGTTCTGAAGCCCGCAAGTATCCCTCTACGCCATCAGCTAGAGTGATAACTGCACCCTTTGCATCTACCTCAGTCACTGTACCTCTAACGAAACTGCCCTTTTCATTGGCTGCTACGAAGAGTGAGAAAGGATCCTGAGCAAGTTGCTTGATACCCAAGGAGATACGTTCACGTTCCGGATCTACAGAAAGTACAACAGTTTCAACTTCATCGCCTTTCTTGAAGTTACGAATAGCATCCTCACCCTCGTCATCCCAAGAGATGTCAGAAAGATGAATCAAACCATCGATACCACCGTCAAGACCAATGAAAATACCAAAGTCAGTGATTGACTTGATGCTGCCACTGACGTGATCACTTTTCTTGTGTATTGCTGCAAACTCATCCCATGGGTTGGGCTTGCACTGCTTGATACCAAGAGAAACTCGACGGCGCTCTTCATCAATATCCAGCACCATAACCTCAACTTCATCACCCAGAGAGACGATTTTTGAGGGGTGGACATTCTTGTTGGTCCAATCCATCTCAGAGACATGAACCAGGCCTTCAACACCCTCTTCAATCTCAACAAAACAACCGTAGTCTGCAATGTTTGTAACCTTGCCGAACATACGGGAGCTTTCTGGATAACGGCGAGCCAAGGCTACCCAAGGATCATCACCCATTTGTTTGAGACCAAGAGAAACACGATTGCGATCACGATCGAATTTCAAAATTTTGACATTGATCTCATCACCAATTTCAACAACTTCAGAAGGATGCTTAACGCGCTTCCAAGCCATATCGGTGATGTGCAACAGACCATCGATACCACCAAGATCAACAAAAGCACCATAGTCGGTCAGATTCTTGACCACACCAGTGATTTCCTGACCTTCCTGTAGGTTTTCAAGCAGCTTTTCGCGCTCTTCACTATACTCTTGCTCAACCACAGCACGTCGGGAAACTACGACATTATTGCGGCGGCGATCGAGTTTGATCACCTTGAATTCGAGGTCTTTACCTTCAAGATAAGCGGTGTCGCGTACTGGACGCACATCCACCAGAGAACCAGGTAAAAATGCACGGATATCATTGAGTTCAACAGTGAATCCGCCTTTAACCTTGCCATTGATGCGACCAATGACGGTCTCTTCGGCTTCGTGGGCTTTCTCAAGCACTTTCCAAGCTTGGTCGCGCTTGGCTTTTTCACGGGAGAGTCTGGTGGCGCCGAAACCATCTTCAACTGCATCGAGAGCGACTTCGACCTCGTCGCCAATCTCTACTTCAATCTCACCAGAGTGATTAAGAAACTGGGAACGGGGAATAACGCCTTCGGACTTCAGGCCAGCATTAACGATAACAGCTTCGGATGTGATATCCAGAACGGTGCCAGTGATAATGGAGCCACTGCGAAGTTGAGTACTGGAGAGACTCTCCTCAAATAATTCTGCAAAACTTTCGGTCATGGGATTGGATTTCCTGCAACATGTCTGTTGCACAAGTGGAGCGAATTAACGAATTTGATCCACTAGATGTTAGAGTTAAAACAAAGCCGGGAACATCCCGGCCACCAGTTCTTACTGATACACCCCATTAATAAAGAGTGCTAAGTAGTCAGATCAGGCAGGACATTATTGACCTGCTGCATGACCTCGTGAAAAACCTGATCGGCTGTTAACTCAGTCGAGTCCATCTGCAAGGCTGCCGCCGCCGCCTTGAGCGGAGCCACAGCCCGTCCACTATCACGTTCGTCACGCTCTTTGATCTCTTCAGTAAGATCGGCGAGATTAACACCCAATCCCTTTTCTTTCAACTGTTTATAACGCCTTAACGCGCGCTCCTCCACACTTGCAGTAAGAAATATCTTTACTTCAGCATGAGGAAAAACCACGGTACCCATATCCCGCCCGTCAGCTACTAAACCAGGAGATTTGGCATAATTTCGCTGCCAATCCAGCAAAGCCTGCCTCACCTCCGGGATAGCTGCCACTTTCGAAGCTGCATTTCCAGCGGTCTCTGTGCGAATAGCGTCCGAAACATCCTCATGACCAAGCCAGACCTTGCCCTTTTCGAATGAAAGCTCAAGACTGTGAGCAATTTCCACTACTTTAGCGACATTTTCAACGCCAATAGCAGCACGTTCGACCGCCAATCCCAACACTCTATAGATTGCCCCGCTATCCAGCAGCCTCAAACCCAGGGCATTTGCAACCTTTTGTGCCAGGGTGCCCTTGCCAGAGCCGGAGGGACCGTCAATTGTGATTACCGGAACGGCCATTACTCGGCACTCTCGGTAATGGTTAAGCCTGTTTGGTTAGCCAAGGCTACAAACCCAGGAAAAGAGGTGTTCACATTCGCCACATCAGAGATTTCGATAATACCTGAGGCACCCAGGCCTGCCATTGCAAATGACATGGCTATTCGGTGATCTCCATGACTCACCACACGGCCGGAAGTTATTTTGCCACCTTGGATGGTAATTCCATCCTCTGTTGGTTGTGCTTGAATTCCCAGGGAAATCAGGCCGTCAGCCATGACTTGGATGCGATCACTCTCTTTTACCCTTAACTCTTCCGCTCCCCGCAGACGGGTTTCACCTTCTGCATAGGCGGCTGCAATAAATATCGCTGGAAACTCATCGATTGCCAGAGGCACCAATGATTCGGGAATATCAATACCTTTCAAGCGACTTGCACGTACGCGGATATCGGCAACCGGTTCGCCACCGATCTCCCTTTGATTCATCAGTTCGATATCTGCTCCCATCAGGCGCAGAATCGATATCACGCCGTCCCGAGTTGGATTGATGCCTACATGTTCCAGTAGCACATCGGATCCCTCTGCAATGGATGCACCAACCATAAAGAAAGTAGCTGAAGAGATATCCCCAGGGACATCGATTTCACACCCTTTCAGAGAGCCTCCACCTTGCAGGCAGATTTTTTCGCCATGACGGTAGACTGAATAACCAAATCCCTGCAGCATTCGCTCAGTATGATCACGAGTCGGAGCTGGCTCAGTCACACAAGTTTCACCCTCAGCATAGAGACCAGCCAGAAGAAGAGCGGATTTGACCTGAGCACTCGCCATAGGTAGTTGGTAATCAATCCCTTTGAGCTTTTGGTTTCCAGCTAGAGTCAACGGAGCTGTCCCCCCCTCAGCTGCATCAATTTTCGCCCCCATCTGACTCAATGGGTTGATTACACGTCCCATCGGTCGTCCGGAGAGTGAACTGTCTCCTGTCAATGTTACTGCCAGACCAGTGCCAGCCAAGAGACCGCTGAGTAGGCGCATGGATGTACCTGAATTACCCAGATCCAGAGGCTCTTGAGGTTCAACAAGCCCATCCATTCCGACACCATCGATGGTAACCTGACCCATTTCAGGGCCTTGGATTGTTACACCCATAGTGCGAAAGGCATTCAGGGTTGCCAGGCTGTCCTCACCTTCGAGGAATCCGTTGACCACGGTTTGACCCTCTGCCAGCGAACCCAGCATGATCGACCTGTGGGAAATGGATTTATCACCAGGAACGCGAAGGCTTCCTTTGAGTTTACCGCCTGGTTCAACACGATATTGTCGTTTTGTGCCTTGCAAAGTTTTGCTACTCATATTCCTAGGGCCTGTTAACACTAATTGAATATGGATTTTTCAAATTCAGGTGGTGAGGTTGAACTCACCCAAAGGTTGAGAAGAAAAATCACTTTTTGATTCATTTTGAGGATTTAACCCCATCCACATATCGATCCCGTGCACTTTTGGCTGATTCAAATAGCGCCAATAGACCACTCTCATCGCCCTTTTCCAGTAGTCCCGCCAAGCCATGCAACTCATTTGCAAACCCGGTCAACATTTCCGTCAAGGCCTTCTGGTTGGCAATACAGATATCCCGCCACATTACAGGATTGCTCGATGCAATACGGGTAAAATCACGAAACCCTCCAGCAGCAAAGCGGAAAATTTCATCATTCTCTTTCATCCGCGAGAGGCTATCCACAAGTGCATAGGCAAGCATATGGGGAAGATGACTGGTTGCCGCCAACACCTCATCGTGATGCTCAACACTCATTTTTGAAACATCAGCACCGCAATCGCACCAAAGTTGTTCAACCCGGGCAACTGCTTCCGGCCTAGTCTCTTTCAGAGGTGTCAATATCACTCTGCGATTACGGTATAACTCGGGAAAAGCAGCCTCAACACCGCTCCGTTCAGTACCAGCAATTGGATGTCCCGGTACAAAAAAGTCTGGCACACCCTGGAAAACCGCTTCAACATCAGCAACAACACTGCCTTTAACACTACCAGCATCGGTGACCACTACATTATCAGATAGATGATCTCGCATAGCCTCCAGCGCAGATCGAATCGCACCAAGAGGGATAGCGAGGAGCACCATATCAGCACCATTTACCGCCTGAGCAATGTCATGGGTATAGTGATCAATAACACCCATCTCTTCTGCTTTCTGCAGATTTGCACTGCCGCGTCCGCAGCCGACAACCTCTTTCACTCTGCCCTCTTCCCGAAGGGCCATAGCAACCGAACCACCAATCAGTCCAACACCAATTATTGCAAGCTTTTCGATCATCGTTGAAGTACCTCTTTCAATGCTGTGAGGAGTCGTTGATTCTCCTCCTCCAGTCCAATGGAGATCCTTAAATGATTTGGCATGCCATAACCGCTTAATGGACGGGTGATACAGCCCAGTCTTAACAATGACTGATCAATGCTTGAAGCATTCTGCTGCAGATCCAGAGTAATGAAATTACCAACGGAAGGAATATAGGGGAGCGCCAATGAGTTGAAACCGTCACACAGTTGCGCCATACCTGCACTATTCAAGGCAACACTCTGTTCAATAAACAGCTGATCTTCCAACGCTGCCAATGCCGCCACTTGCGCCATGCTGTTAACATTGAAAGGTTGGCGCACACGGTTAAGCAGATCTGCAATCACTGGGTGGGAGATGGCATACCCAACTCTCAGCGACGCCAATCCATAAGCTTTGGAAAAGGTTCTGGTTACAACCAGGTTTGGAAATTCATCAAGCCAAAGTGAGGCGTCAGGATAGTCTGCCTCTTGAACATATTCGATATAGGCCTCATCCAACACAACAATTGTGTTCTCTGGTACCTTTTTCAGGAAACTGTAGAGCAACTTCTCACTCAACCAGGTTCCTGTGGGATTATTAGGATTGGCAATCCAAACCACTCGCGTATTCGCTGTTAAGCGCTGCAACATGGCATCCAAATCATGCCCATAGTTTTTGGCAGGTGCAGCAACCAGTTTTGCCCCGGCTGCCTGACTGCTGATCGGATAGACTGCAAAGGCATATTCTGAAAAGAGTGATTCACTTCCTGCTGCCAGAAAAACTCTGGCAACCATATCCAGCACATCATTGGATCCATTACCCAGAGTAATAGCAGATGGATCAAGCTGATGCTTTTCCGCCAACCGCTGACGTAATTCAAATCCACTGCCATCAGGATAACGGGCAAGGTCTCTCATCGCATCATTGATGGCCTCTATTACCTTGCCGCTCACGCCGAGAGGATTTTCATTCGATGCCAGCTTAATAGAGTGGCTGATACCCAACTCCCGTTCCAACTCCGCAATCGGCTTACCAGGTACATAGGGGGTTAACCCCCTGACTCCGGGAGAAGCATGTTCTAAAAACGGGAAGTCTGAACTGGTCATTATCGGCTGTTATTCGAAGGTTATGGAATCAACGGACTCAAAGAACCGCTTTGGGATACGAACCCAGCACCCTGAACTGGGTTGCTGCCTGTTCTATTTTCTTCAATGCCGCTGAAAGATTGGCATCATCTTTATGCCCCTCGACATCAATAAAAAAAACATAATCCCAACGCCCGCGTCGCGAGGGTCTCGATTCGATGCGGGTCATACTGATGTCATGTTCAGCAAATGGACTCAGCATCTCATGCAAGCCACCTGCCTTATTGTGAATCGAGAACAGGACTGTGGTTTTATCCCTGCCGCTGGCAGCAACATCCTGCTTTCCAATAACCAGAAAACGTGTGGTGTTTCCCGGTTCATCTTCAATATTGGTAGCCAACTGATTTAATTGATAGATCTCTCCAGCAGCTTCACCAGCAATAGCCGCCGCACCAGCTTGTTGGGATGCCAATCCTGCAGCCTCGGCATTGCTACTGAGAGGAAACCGTTCGGCATTGGGCAGATGTCGATCCAGCCATCCTCGGCACTGGGCCAGGGATTGTGCATGGGAGTAGACCTTATCAATCTGTTCAAGGTTATTCTCCATACTCAATAGCTGATGATTGATACGAAGGGTAACCTCACCGCAAATCAGCAGTGGTGAATTGAGAAAGCTGTCCAAGGTATGGCTGATTACCCCCTCAGTCGAATTCTCCACGGGCACTACACCATAGTGACAAGCTCCCGCTTCCACATCACGAAAGATATCACCGATCGAATTCAATGAGTGGGTTCTTACTGAGTGACCAAACTGCTTCAGAGCTGCAGCCTGTGTATAGGTGCCATCAGGTCCGAGAAAAGCCACATTCAGTGGCTGCTCCAAGGCAAGACAAGCAGACATGATTTCGCGAAACAGGCGAGCAACCTCTTCACCATTGAGTGGACCCTGGTTGCGATCCTTGACGGCTCTCAATACCTCGGCTTCTCGCTCTGGTCGATAAAACTCCGCCAGAGGATTAGCGTTCAATTTTATACGCGCTACTTCCTGTGCCGCCTTCGCACGTTCGTTGATCAGCTGCTGCAGCTGAAAATCGATTTCATCAATCCGCTCGCGTATGCTTTTTAGCTTGGCATCATCGTTCATGCATTGATCCTGGTGGACAAAAGTCCTCTATCAAGCTTCTCCACTTAAAGAACGAACAGATAATACACCTTCGATGGATGCTAATGTTTCTATAAGTCTATCACTGGGCTGCTGGTCAACATCAAGCAGTGTCACTGCCACACCATCACGGGACTTATTCAGCATATCGAGGATATTCAAGCCTTCATTGGCTAAATCTGTAGAGATCTGACCAACCATATTCGGTACATTATTATTCACCACTGCTATCCTAAATCCACCGTTTCTTGGCAGATTTATGCTGGGAAAGTTAACAGAGTTGGTGATATTTCCGTTTTCAAGATAGTCCTTGACCTGTTCTGCCACCATGATGGCACAATTATCCTCTGCTTCCTGAGTAGAGGCGCCTAGGTGAGGTAGAGTGATTACTCTTGGATGTGCTTTAAGCAGGTTACTGGGGAAATCACAGACATAAGCGTAAAGCTGACCACTATCCAATGCCTCTACTGCAGCCTCGTCATCAATGATGCCATTCCTGGCAAAATTAAGCAGGACCGAACCAGACTTCATTAATTTCAGGCGTTCTGAATTAATCATATTGGCTGTGGCATCGGTGAGTGGGACATGAAATGTGACAAAATCAGACTTTGAGAGCAGGTCATCCACACTCAGCGCCTGTTCAACCTCTGAAGCCAGTTTCCAGGCACTTTGTACTGTGATTGTCGGGTCATAACCAATTACGTTCATACCCAGCGCACGACAGGCATTGGCAACTTTAACACCAATCGCACCCAGTCCAATAACACCCATGGTACGCCCAGGCAATTCAAACCCGACATAATCCTTTTTACCCGCCTCAACCTGCTTGGTAATCCCAGGATCATCACCTTCTATAGAGCTGGCGAAACGCCACGCCTGCCCCAGATTTCTGGCAGCCAGTAGAGCACCGGCCAGGACCAACTCCTTTACCGCATTTGCATTAGCTCCCGGTGCATTAAACACCGGAATGCCTTTTGCCGTCATATCAGAAACAGGAATGTTGTTGACCCCGGCTCCTGCGCGCCCGATCGCCTGTACCGTCTCAGGTATCGCCATATCGTGCATTTTGTAGGAACGCAGTAAGACTGCATCGGGATGGGTAACCTCCGATGCTACTTCGTAACTCTCACGTGGCAGGCGATCCAAACCAGCTACGGAAATATTATTCAGGGTCAAGATTTTATACATGCTATCTCTCAGTTTTCTTCTGCGCCACAAGGCGTATTTCTATAAAAACGGCAATCTATATCCTATAGATTTGGCCAGCTGATGTAGAGAACAGATGAACTATCCGTTTACCCTCTCGAATTCAGCCATGAACTCGATCAGGGTCTGCACCCCGGCTTCCGGCATAGCATTGTAGATACTGGCGCGCATACCACCAACTGAGCGATGCCCTTTCAAGGTCTTCAGCCCCTCTGCACTCGCCCCTTCCAGAAACTTGCTGTCCAGCTCCGCATCAGCCAGTGTAAAGGGAACATTCATCCATGAACGACTCTCAGGATTCACCGGATTAGCATAGAAGTCAGAGTTATCGATTGCGCTATAGAGTGCATCAGACTTACGACGATTGATTTCAGCCATCGCCTCGAGCCCACCTTTTCCCTGTAGCCATTTAAACACCAAGCCTGCCAGGTACCATCCGTAGGTAGGCGGTGTATTGTACATTGAGCCATTGTCACTGTGAGTGGCGTATTGAAACATCACTGGTGTGGTGTCTGCGGCTTTTCCTATCAAGTCTTCACGGATAATCACCAGCGTCAGTCCGGCAGGGCCAATATTTTTTTGTGCGCCCGCATAGATAATTCCGTATCGAGAAACATCTATTGGCCGGGAGAGAATGGTCGATGAGAA
The DNA here is from genome assembly GCA_040506705.1 of Candidatus Thiodiazotropha sp. 6PLUC1. GTDB lineage: Bacteria > Pseudomonadota > Gammaproteobacteria > Chromatiales > Chromatiaceae > Thiodiazotropha. The sequence goes on along the minus strand of JBEVWG010000014.1, from coordinate 22,541 downwards.
ATCAGCTATCAGAGGGACGCCATCAGTCTCCGGAATATAGGGAAACTCCACACCCTGAATGGTCTCGTTGGGTGTGTAGTGTAGATAAGCCGCATTACCACTGAGTTGAAGTTCAGACTGGCTTGGTGTGCTAGTGAACTTTGACTCTTCAGTAGTCGCAGCAATATTCACGTCTGCAAATCGCTTAGCCTCAGCAATTGCCTTTTTTGACCATGAGCCTGTATTGATGTAGTCCACTTTAGAATCAGTACTGGCCAGATTCATCGGTATCATTGCAAACTGACTGGAAGCACCGCCCTGTAGAAACAGCACCTTGTAGTTATCTGGAATATTCATCAAGCTGCGCAGGTCAGCTTCTGCCTGCTCAGCGATTGACATAAACTCCTTACCTCGGTGACTCATCTCCATCACCGACATACCAGCGCCATGCCAATCCAGCATCTCTTCTTTGGCCTGTTGTAGAACCTCTTCCGGCAACATCGCCGGACCGGCGCTGAAGTTAAAGACTCGTGACATCTTAGCCTCTCAATTTTGGTCTATAGAAACGGCCTGCCCCATGCGGTTCAGACCAATTAGTTATGAAATAGTGGGTTATTCAGTAGTGTCATCCGATTCAGAGGATTCACTCTCTGAGTCATCGCCTTCTGTATCATCATCGAGACTCTCGACACGTTCGATTCCGATCAGCTTCTCGTCATTACTGAGCCTTATCATGATCACCCCTTGGGTGTTACGGCCCATTTGAGAAATCTCAGCGACCCGGTTACGCACCAGGGTACCGCCATCAGTGATCATCATCACTTCATCCTCATCTGTCACCTGAACCGCACCGACCACATTACCGTTGCGGTCTGAGGTTTGGATTGAGATAACGCCCTGACCACCGCGACCATGTATAGGATACTCAATTATAGGTGTGCGTTTACCGTATCCATTTTCTGTGACCGTTAGCACATCCCCTTCGGAAGCAACGATCAGTGAGACAAGACTATGTGAATCCTCCAGACGAATACCACGAACACCACAAGCGGTGCGACCCATGGGGCGTACATTGGATTCAGAAAAACGTACCGCTTTACCACTACTGCTGAACAACATGATGTCCTGCTTGCCGTCTGTGACAGAGACACCCACCAGCTTGTCACCATCGCGCAATTCCAAAGCAATGATGCCATTCGCTCTGGGTCTGGAAAAAGCTTCAAGAGATGTTTTCTTTACGGTACCGGAAGTGGTGGCCATAAAGACATAGCGATCATCGTCATATTCACGCACTGGCAGGATTGCATTGATCTGCTCGTCGCTACCCAGAGGCAGCAGGTTGACAATAGGCTTGCCACGGGCATTTCTTCCAGCCTGCGGCAGCTCGTAGACCTTGAGCCAATAGACCTTACCCATGTTTGAGAAACAGAGAATCGTGTCGTGGGTGCTGGCAACAAATAGCTTATCGACGAAATCCTCATCCTTGGTAGCTGTGGCTATCTTTCCTTTTCCACCTCGACGCTGAGCCTGATAGGTACTCACCGGTTGGGCTTTGGCATAACCGGCGTGGGACAGGGTAACAACCACATCTTCCTCTGTGATCAAATCTTCCAGAGTAAGATCCAGACGGGTCTGGATGATCTCTGTACGACGCTCATCACCATACTGTTCAAGTATCTCCAGCAACTCATCCCGTATCACTTGCATCAAACGATCAGGGCTGCCGAGAATATCGAGAAGATCAGCTATTTTTTCCAGTAGATCTTCGTATTCCTTAATAATCTTGTCTTGTTCAAGACCAGTCAGACGATGCAGACGCAATTCCAGTATGGCCTGGGCCTGTACTTCGGTGAGTCGATACCCCTCAGAGGTCAGCCCAAATTCATCTGTCAGCTCTTCGGGTCTTGTACTTGAAGCACCGGTACGCTCTAACATCGCCTCCACAGCACCGGACTGCCAGCAGCGTTCCAACAGCCCTTTTTTCGCTTCTGCAGGACTGGCGGCCTGTTTTATCAGCTGGATCACTTCATCGATATTGGCCAGGGCGACAGCCAGGCCTTCCAACACATGGGCCCTGTCTCTGGCTTTGCGTAGCTCATACAGAGTACGTCGGGTCACCACTTCACGGCGGTGTCGTATGAAGAACTCCAGCAACTGTTTTAGATTCAGCAATCTTGGACGGCCATCGACCAGAGCAACCATGTTGATGCCGAAGACACTCTGCATCGCGGTCTGTTGATAGAGGTTATTAAGCACCACTTCGGCCACTTCACCGCGCCGCAGCTCGATAACAATACGCATACCGTCCTTATCGGACTCATCTCGCAACTCAGTGATGCCTTCGATTCGTTTCTCTTTCACCAGCTCGGCGATCTTTTCGATCAGTCGCGCCTTATTGACCTGATAGGGCAACTCATTAACGATGATGGTCTGCTTGCCATTGCTCTCATCGGTTTCAATTTCAGAGCGGGCACGCATGTAGATACGTCCGCGGCCGGTATGGTAGGCCTCATGAATACCGTTGGCGCCATTGATCAGGCCATAGGTGGGGAAATCGGGGCCTGGCAGGTAGCTCATCAACTGATCGATTGAGATGGCCGGATCATCAATCACTGCCACGCAGGCATTGACAACTTCCGTCAGATTGTGAGGCGGTACATTGGTCGCCATGCCTACTGCGATACCGGCTGAGCCGTTCACCAGGAGGTTGGGTACACGGGCAGGCAATACAGAGGGTTCATGCTCCGTTTCATCGTAGTTGGCGATGAAATCAACTGTCTCTTTGTCGAGATCATCCAGCATGGTGTGAGCAATACGAGCCATGCGAACTTCGGTGTAACGCATCGCAGCAGGCGAGTCGCCATCCACTGAACCGAAGTTACCCTGTCCGTCGATGAGCATGTAGCGCATGGAAAAAGGTTGCGCCATGCGAACAATGGTGTCGTAGACCGCTGTATCACCATGGGGGTGATACTTACCGATAACGTCACCGACGATACGGGCAGACTTTTTGTAGGCTTTGTTCCAGTCGTTACCCAGCACGCTCATGGCATAGAGCACGCGGCGATGAACCGGTTTGAGTCCGTCGCGGACATCAGGTAACGCCCTTCCCACGATGACGCTCATGGCGTAGGCGAGGTAGGACTGCTGCATCTCATCTTCGAGATTGACGGGGAGTACTTCTTTAGCGAATTCTGTCATGAGTTATGGCTAGCTTCCTATAGCGCCCGTGCCGGCAGTTACGGATCCGTATCACTGGACCCTCCTGGAGGCTCTGTGGGGCGTCAGAAAAAAGAGCAGTGTACCATAGTCCCCTGACACAGTACTGTATAAAAAACGCCTGAAATAGGGTTTAAGGGCCTCTCAGATCAATAATCCATCAAATTTCGCATCTTTTTTTCATTTGGCAAATGCACAACCCCCCTTTCAGTAACGATCGCATCCACCATAGCTGCGGGGGTAACGTCAAATACAGGATTCCAGACACTCACCCCCTGGGCAGCAACTCTCTGCTTTCCACAGGCCATGATTTCATCCCCCTGCCGAACCTCGATCGGGATCTCGTCTCCGCAAGCAAGACTCATATCGATGGTAGAAGTGGGTGCCGCCACCATCACTTTGACACCATGATGTTTCGCCGCCACAGCCAGATGATAGGTACCAATCTTGTTGGCCACATCACCATTACCTGCGATTCTGTCCGATCCGACAATTACCCAATCTACCCCCCCCTGGGCCATCAGACTGGCCGCTGCTCCATCTACTAAAAGAGTTACCGGGATATGATCTTGAATCAGTTCCCAGGCTGTCAGACGCGCACCCTGTAACCATGGGCGAGTCTCATCAGCATAAACTGTGTCCAGTTTTCCCGCTTCGAAAGCTGAACGAATCACCCCTAATGCTGTACCGTAGCCACCGGTTGCCAGCGCACCTGCATTACAGTGGGTGATCACATTTGATCCTGGCTGAATCAATGCCGCACCGTGACCTCCCATGGTCTTATTCGCGGCAATATCTTCCTGATGTATCGAGTGGGCTTCAGCCAATAACGAATCGAAAGGATCGACAGCCTCGGGCTGTGTACTGATCACCCGCTCCATTCTCTCTATCGCCCAGAAGAGATTGACCGCAGTCGGCCTTGAGCGACGCAACAACTCAAGCTCCGATTGCAGGTGTTGGCGCCATTGATTGCCGGCTGACCGATAGGCATCCCGGGCCGCCATCACCACGCCGAATGCCGCTGTAATCCCGATTGCAGGCGCCCCCCTAACCACCATATCGGCAATGGCTTGAGCGGTCTCTGCTGCAGAGTTCAATTCAAGGAAAGTAACCTGATCCGGCAACACTCTTTGATCCAATAAAAACAGCCTGTTCCGATGCCAGACAATGGCGTCGTCTGGCGAAGCCAGCTCGGGATTCAATCGATTATCCATATTCTCTCATTTAACCAATTTTGCATTATCATAAGGATGACCCAGAGCATGAATGTAACCAGACCAGGTGAACCTAAAAAGATCAGTTGGACAGCGTTAAGTGTGCGCTTGTGGTGCTACAGCGCAAGGCGCAACTGATTTTTCAGGTTGAAACCCTACCGGGTGTGGTTACAGCTATCAACAACCGAATCGTCATCCTCCTCTCTGTAGCCTTGATGAAGCACAGCGGAATCCGGGAAAACGAGCGGATTACCCCGGATTCCGCTACGCTTCATCCAGGCCACTCTCTGCTTCACTCCTTTTTATTTCACTCTTGAGCGAATCAAGCCACACAGCTCAATCTCACTATTATTGTGGCATTGCATCTCAGAGCCTGAACATGCCATGCTTGCCCTATACATCCACCAGAGTATCCGCTACACAAAAAGTGTCGCAGCCGCGCTTGTGGGTCGAGTTAATCATAGAAACAATAAAGAGATGCAATGCCACATCAGGTTGATCTTCTGATCCATGCTGAATGGATCGTACCGGTAGTTCCGGAAAACCAGGTTTTATCCCACCATACCCTGGCGGTTGATGGTGGCAGAATCCATGCCATCCTGCCAAGAGCTGAAGCCGAATCAGAATATCAGGCTTCCCAGGTATATGATCTACCTGGGCAGGTGCTGATTCCAGGGCTCATCAACACCCACACACATGCGTCCATGTCGTTGCTTAGAGGCTTGGCAGACGATCTACCCTTGATGACCTGGCTGAATGAGCATATCTGGCCAGCAGAATCGAAATGGGTCAATGAAGAGTTTATCCATGACGGGACACAAATGGCCATTGCTGAGATGCTGCTCAGTGGCACCACCTGCTTCAATGATATGTACTTCTTTCCCGATGTAACTGGACGAGCTGCAGATCATGCTGGCATTCGGGCAGTACTCGGCCTAATCGCTATCGATTTTCCCTCTGCGTGGGCTGCTGATGGTGATGAATATATCCACAAGGGGCTAATGGTTCACGATCAATTTCGAAACAACCCCAGGATTCACAGCGCCTTCGCACCACATGCCCCCTACTCTGTCGGAGATAAAGTTCTAAAACGCATCGCAGTATTAGCCGATGAGCTTGAAATACCGATTCATATGCATCTTCATGAAACCCATGAAGAGATCGTTCAGGGTCAGCAACAGCATGGAAACCGGCCAATGCAGAGACTCCAGGAGCTGGGATTGCTCTCCCCTGCTCTGACTGCTGTCCACATGACCCATCTGCAAGCTGAAGAGATTGAGCGTTTCGCATCCAGTGGTGCTCATGTGGTGCATTGCCCTGAATCCAACTTAAAACTGGCGAGTGGATTTTGTCCAGTTGCAGAATTGATGGACGCAGGAATCAATGTCGCTCTTGGTACTGATGGCGCCGCCAGCAACAATGATCTGGATATGTTCAGCGAAATGCACACTGCAGCGCTTCTGGCCAAAGGTGTTGCAGGGGACGCCAGTGCAGTCCCGGCTGCCAAAGCGCTCTCTATGGCAACCATAAATGGAGCAAAGGCACTGGGCCTGCAAGAGACCACAGGTTCGTTAGAACCGGGAAAATCAGCCGATATGATCACAGTGGATCTGCGTCAGGTATCCACCCAACCGGTCTATAATCCCATCTCACAGCTTGTCTACGCAGCCGGTCGTGAGCAGGTCAGCCATGTTTGGGTTGCCGGGCAACAGTTGGTCAGCAATCACACCCTGACAACACTGAATAGAGAGAGACTCATCGAACGTGCTTCAAATTGGGCTGAACGTATCTCCGCTGCCGACAGCGGCACAAGAGACTCGTAAATCAGCTTATCGATGTGTAACCTAAGGGAACATTGAAGCTAAAAAAAGATCAGTTGAAATGCGTGATTCACCCTACAGGTGACGATCTGCATCGAAGCTATTTTCTACAAAATCAACTCAACATAACAATCAGTCGAAAAGATCCATGAATCAGGAACAGATCAACGTTGACCACTCAGAAGTCAGCAAATTCGAGGAGCTCGCCTCTCGCTGGTGGGATCCAAACAGCGAATTCAAGCCATTACATGAAATCAATCCCCTCAGACTCGGTTATATTCAGGGGTTTACCTCTTTGGATGGCAAGGCGGTTCTAGACGTTGGCTGTGGTGGAGGTATCCTTTCGGAGAGCATGGCGGCGGTTGGCGCCAATGTAACCGGCATTGATATGGGAGAAGCCCCCCTCCAGGTGGCCCGTTTGCATCTTCTCGAATCTGGCCTGGAGGTCAACTATGAGCGTATCCCGGTTGAGCATCTGGCTGATGATCGACCAGAGTCATATGACGTGATCACCTGTATGGAGATGCTGGAACATGTTCCTGATCCTGCCTCGGTTGTCACTGCCTGTGCGAAACTGGTAAAACCGGGGGGGCAGCTTTTCTTCTCAACCATAAATCGAAATCCAAAATCCTACATGTTTGCCATTCTAGGTGCAGAATATCTACTCAGACTGCTTCCTAAAGGGACTCACGATTACAGCAAATTCATACGTCCCTCTGAGCTCAGTGCCTGGGTCAGGGAGGCGGGTCTGGATAGCCTCGACATCACTGGGCTCAGTTATAATCCGCTGACACAGCACTATCGCCTGGGCGACGATGTGGATGTCAACTATATGGTTGCAGCAAGTAAAGAAGGTTAACCCTATCAAACCGACTCTCACAGAGTGTGTGCTGTTCGATCTGGACGGTACATTTGCAGATACAGCACAAGATCTGCACTACACATTGAATCTTCTTCTGGAGAGACATGGCAAACGAAGCATAACCTTCGAACAACTCCGGCCATCGGTATCTCACGGCAGTCGCGCAATGCTACGGGTTGGGTTCGGTATTGAGCCGGAGCATGCAGATTTCAACCCGCTTCAAAAAGAGTTTCTCGATCTATACCTGGAGAATATTGCCCAGCAAACCCGGCTGTTCGATGGTATGCCAGAACTTCTGAGTGAGTTGGAAGCCAAGGGTATTCCTTGGGGGATTGTTACCAATAAACCAGCCCGCCTCACAGACCCACTGATGCAGCAACTCGGCCTGCAAGAGAGAGCATGTGCTGTTGTCAGTGGTGATACAACCCCATATGCAAAGCCTCACCCCGAACCCATCCTTTATGCCTGTCGACAAACCAAAGTTAATCCGCAACAAACACTCTATGTTGGTGACGCGGTTCGTGACATTGAAGCAGGTCGCAGTGCTGGCACCAGAACGCTGGTAGCACTATTTGGATATCTGGGTGATGAAGACAAGCCTGACGAGTGGTTGGCAGACGGCCAGATCACCCACCCATTGGAAATATTAGAGTGGCTCTGACCCCCCCCTTCCACTGCCTCAACAGACTGACTTTTTTAGTGGATAACAGATCATGAGTAATATCAATGCCATACCCCAGATGATGACCGTTATAATGCCCTACTCGCAGACGTATTAGTGTTAACAGGCCCTAGGTTAGATCATGCAAAATTATCACCCCACAAAAAACTTACTCAAAGAGCGCAATATTCTGGTTACAGGTGCGGGAAGCGGCATAGGACAGGCCGCTGCCAAGACATTTGCAGAATATGGCGCTACTGTGATCTTGCTGGGACGTCACGAAGGCCGGCTTGAGGAGACCTACGATGCCATCGAGCAGATCGGCGGCCCAACCCCTGCAATGATCTCTTTTGATCTTCAAAAGGCACCGGCAAAAGACTATTACGCTTTGGGGGAGAGCCTCTATGAAGAGTTCGGCCTATTGCATGGCCTACTACACAACGCGGCACAACTCTCACTGCTCAGTCGCATCGATGACTATGATTATGAGACTTGGCAAAAAGTTATTCAGGTCAATCTCTCAGCCCCATTCTTACTCACTCAAGCCTGCCTTCCGTTATTGCGCAAGGCAGAAGATGCATCAATTATTTTCACCTCTGATGAGCGCGGTAGAAAAGGCAAGGCCTACTGGGGAGCCTATGGCGTATCTAAATTTGGTATCGAAGGCCTGATGCAAATCCTCGCAGACGAGCTTGAAAACAGCCAGATCCGAGTTAACAGCATTGCCCCTTGCCCAACACGTACTTCACTCAGAGCCTGGGCCTATCCTGGCGAAAATCCACTCACTCATCCCCTACCGGAATCACTAATGAGCAACTACCTCTATCTGATGGGACCGGATAGCCTGAATGTTAACGGGGAAGCTTTGGTAGCTCAGCCAAACAGTAGTCATAAAACTGATTAAGCAGTTTTTCTCTATATCGCTATTCTGGAGGTTTCAGCGCTCATCTCTCGAAGAGGGCGCTACTGCAGTAAACCATCATCCAGCGGAAGGAGCACTCTGTAGAAACTCCCTTGCGATCAGATCTCTGTAGAGTTGCAGAATTTTCTGTTCTTTCATGTTTTTATTCGATTTAAGAGTATCGATAGACTGCAGTACTTCGAGACGCTCTTTTTGTGTTAAACCACTTGTCAGCTTCGGCATTTCGCAATCTCCGTGTCTATTTTCATTAGATCCTAACCGCAGCCAATGAGGCTTGTTGATTAGGAATTATTTGACACTGCATATTGACCCCGACCTGAACCTTTTACCCTGAATAGTGTGCTGCGCCTTCTCTTCTCAAGATCGTGGGTGTAAGCCTAACCATAGACCAAAATAACCTGAAAATGAATACCCAACTGTTACAGTAGGTTAACTCTTTAACCTATGTTCTTTGTGGCTATTCTATTTCTCACTCTCAGATTTACCCTGCTTTTTACGTCTAACATCCTCCTCAGATACCACCAAAGTGTAATTATCCTGCCTGACCCCATTCAAAAGCAGATCGACACTGTCTTTGGGTACATCGATCATCTGTAATGCGATCGCACCCAACCTGAGACTTCCTTCCAGTGCCTCAGGGAAAGCATGGCTTGCACCGGCACTGACCTGGTGGCCACAAGCCTCCAGATCACGCGCCCTGGAGATTACCGGCACATGGGAATAGGTGTTCCTGATATGGGTAATTGCCCGCAATGCGGTCGGACCGCTATTAACTGTCAGTACCACTAAAGAGGCATTACCAAGGTTAACCGCATCCAAAAGATCCGGATCACTGATATCGCCATAATAGACCGGCAATCCATCTTTTTTTCCTTGCGCTACCCGATCGGGACTAGTGTCGAAAACGACCAGCGGTACGCCACTGGTGTGTAGTAGAACGGCTACTGTGTGTCCAACACGTCCATAGCCTCCAATCACCACTTTTTTACTGATACCCCCCTCTTCAGCTGGATAGCGTAGGTGGTCTGTGTCCAGCTTTCTGCTGCTCAGCCGCTTTCCCAGCTTGTCGCTTATACCTACAAGAAGCGGGGTAATCAGCATACTTACAGATATCACACCGACCACCATGACAAATGTACTGTCATCGATAAGTTGCAATGCCTTTGCTGAACCGAAAAGTACGAAACCGAATTCACCGCCCTGAGCAAGGTAGAAACTGATACGCAATGCCACTGACTTTGAAACCCCGAACATCACGGCCAAAAGAAAAAGTACAACTATCTTGATAGATACAATTACCAGAATGTGCTGCACGAACATTGACAACTCGCTATAGATAGATGCGAAGTCAATCGACATGCCGACCGCCACAAAGAACAAGCTCATCAGCAACCCTTTATAGGGCTCTATATAGGCTTGGATCTGTAATCGATAACTGGAACCCGAGAGCAGCATACCCATAACAAAGGCGCCCAGGGCCATCGACAGACCGGCTTGATCCATCGCCCAGGCCGCTAAAAAAACTGCCAGCATGACCACCAGTAAAAAACCCTCCCTGTTGGCCTGCTGGGCCAGGTGGTTGAGCGCAACTGGAAGTACAAAGCGTCCAACCACAAAGACCCCGCCAATCATACCCACCACGATAGTTAATTGCTGCCAAAGAGGTACCTCAGCAGAGAGTCTGCCTGCATCTGAAAGGATTGGTACAACGGCCAACAGTGGAACGATGGCTAAATCCTGCATGAGTAGAATTGAGAAAGCGGTCATACCATGCTTGCTGGCAATCTCCCCCCGATCCTGAAGAACCTGAATGACAAACGCTGTGGAGGAGAGCGCGAACGTCAAACCAATGAGTAGAGACAAGGACCAGGATGATTCATAAAGATGTATATAGAAGGCGATAACCAACCCTGTCAGCAGGATTTGAAGTGATCCCAAACCAAACACTTCTCTGCGCATTGCCCATAATCGACTCGGACGCATCTCCAGGCCAATCAGAAAAAGTAGCAGCACCACACCCAATTCAGTGAAGTGACGCACATCCTCCACATGTTCAGTGACATATGGGCCAGGTGAATATGGCCCGACAACAATCCCTGCGACCAAAAGCCCCAGTACCGATCCAAGACCCAGATGTTTAAACAGTGCAACTGCCACGGATGTGGCAATCAATAACATCAAAGCCGATACTAAAAATGTGTCCAGATGCATAGGAGTATAAAAACGCCATCGAAATCACCGCATATATTCCCTGTCCCAACAACACTTCGTGATAGTGCCAGATAAACCCCAATTCAATGAGTCATATCCAGTAAAAAGTATGTTTGAATGATCAAGTACTAATTTCTAACAGGGATAGATCTTTCTACAATTCTCTTCGATTTAAAGCGTTTAAGCCTCCTGTAATGTCACTCTGTTCTGATTCCACGTTTATATTCAAGGCCCATTGGAAAAATCAAATTTTCAACAGGGCTGTAGTGGGAGCTTCCCATAGCAAGCCATCCAATGAAACAACTAATTGTCATGCAGTAATCAACAGTGGCAGCTCGACTGCTGGAATGCAGTCAACCCCCTACCTTAAATTCAATTATGACATGAGTAAAATACGATTTAAATTTCCGATATATAACAAAAATATCTTACAACCTTATAAAATGGTGGGGTATTTCATGCTTGTAATTACCTCTATCTGAACTAGCTTCAAACTTGAGGAACCTTTGTATGCTTCTCTTTAGAAATCTTTGGTTAGCTTGAAGGTCAGTTGGTTGTAGGAAAGTTTCCGTATCTGTCTCCTGACGACAAGCTTTAATACTTTAGTCTGGCATTCAAAGTGGCTAAATGGAGATACAAGAGTCTATCAGAGGTTTCTTACATACTAAAACATCTTCAGACTCAATTACCTGAATATATCTTGTCGATAATGAGTTGAGCCATAACAGAGGCCCGTTTTAGTCAATAACTATTTTGTAAGCTATTGATGAACTTCCAGGATGGTAAGCAGGATACCCTATACAAACAGGAGTGACTCGAATGATCCAATTTGATGCCAATGCAGTTGTACATATAAACGAACAACTTTCTGCTAAAGAGATTCATGACATTGAAAAAGAGTTATCTGGGGTTCGCGGTGTCGTCAGTGCTTGTGCACATGTCAAAACGCCCCATTTGCTGGTAGTCGATTACGACCCGCAATCGATTCACTCTTGCGATCTGTTGTTCTTTATTGAGAGGAGTGGCGTTCATGCTTCGCTGGTCGGTGGTATTTAAAATCAGTGCAATTTACTTAACATCGATCAATTACCTGAGATTGTTCTTAAAGCTAGAATCTTAGTCTACAAGGAGAGCAGCCGAAACTATAAGATGACAAAAAAAAGATTTAAAATACCTCTGGAGATCCTGCTAGAGGCTAAAAAGTGCAATAAGCACCATGCTTGTCTGACTGATGACGAATACCAACTTTGTGGCATTCGGATCACAACTGAGAGTCATAAACACGCGCGGATGGTCTGCGGTAAAGAGACCGATTGTCCCTATAGTTCTCAACTTGGTAACCAAACCGTCTGTACTTGCCCGGTCAGGCATGCCATTCACAGTAAATATGATACGTAAACATGCATGGATTTAACGGATTCCCACACCAGGCCTTGCCATTTCTTCAACAACTATCCCGTAACAACAAGCGAGAATGGTTTAATGACCATAAAGCTGATTATGAGTCATATATACGTGAGCCTGCCCTCGCCTTAATTGAAGAGATTGCACCTAAATTAAAAGGCATATCCAATCACTTTCATGCCATTGCAAAAAAATCTGGTGGCTCCTTGATGCGGGTCTATCGGGACACCCGCTTTTCAAAAGATAAAACACCTTATAAAACCAATATAGGCATTCAGTTCAGGCACGTACTGGGTAAGGATGTACATGCCCCAGGTTTTTATCTGCATATAGAACATAGCAGTTGTTTTTTAGGTGCGGGTATTTGGCATCCTGAATCAAAGACCCTTGGAAAAATACGAAACTTCATTACTGATAACCCCGCATCCTGGAGCAAGTTAAAACAAAATAACCAATTTTCAACTCAATTTGAACTCTCAGGAGAATCTCTTAAGCGGGCACCCAAAGGTTTTGCACCTGATCACCCTCTGATTGATGATCTAAAACGCAAAGACTTCATTGCAATCATGTCCTTTGACTGCAATCAGATTAACAGGCCTGATTTCGCCGATTTTATTATTCGCCAGTATCAGCGAACTGACGAGTTTATGCGTTATCTTTGTGCGGCTGTTGAAGTCAATTATTGACCTCTGAAGATGCCCCCTTAAGTCGTTGGCGTATATCTTCACTTGCCTGTTTAAGGATTGAGTCTTTATCCACTGAATCGAGTATTTGCTGTACGATGGTCTTTGGTCCATCACTACCCCACGAACGCCCTTGAGAAAAGTAACGCTGGGCTGCCAGACCTACTACATAGGTGGTGTAGTAGCCCATCCCACCCTGGGCAGCGGCAGTAACAAGGGTAGATAACCCTGCACTACTTGCCTTAAGCGCACTGGCTGCAATATTCACACTCCATACCGTAGCCATCAGCAGAGCCATTTGAGAACCAATGGTCTTAATCAACTGCCCTGCTTCACCTCTTGATACGGACATGCCATAGACTCGCGCCAAATGCACAACCATAGAGGCATCCAAGGCAAGTGCTGCAACCAGATCAGCAACAGGGATGGGATTGACAGCTACCGCAATGCCTTTTCCCAGACAATACCCTCGAATTACACGTTCAGCCACTTCCTGTCGTACACGAACTATGCGTCCCGCAACTTCATCACTCAACTGACCGGCAAAGAGACTGGCATTCAAGGCCGAAAGGGCCATTCCCTCTTTCTCAATCAGCATCCATAGACTATTGGTCAGGGCTAAAACATCGGCACTGGGGGTTTTTCTGATTTCACTCTCTTGACCCTGATCGTCCACTTGAAGATAAATACGCTCCGAAGGCATTGCAGCAACCGGCACAATGAAGTCAGGCATAACAATTCCCTGCAACTTCTCTCTCAGGCTACCCATCAACAGTTCAAGTTCATCACTGGTGTAACGGTCTGATTTGTTCAACACCACCAACAGCGGGCGGTTGAGTCTCGCCAGCTTCTGCATAGCCTGAAACTCTGTTTGAGTCAGATCGGTATCGAGTACAAATAAAACAAGATCAGCCCGACTTGCGACATCCTCAGCCATGCGCTCCCGCTCTTCCCCACTGATTTCATTGATGCCTGGAGTATCGATCAGAAACACACCGGATGCCTCTACTTCACGCCAGGCTGCCATATCACTGTGACGAGTCTCACCGTGCAACGCACTAACAGCAAAACGTTGCTCACCAAGTAGTGCATTCAACAGGGCAGATTTTCCGACACTGACGCGGCCGAAAACAGCGATATGCAGATGACCATGCTCCAGTTTATCGAGCATCGCCTCTACCTGCTTAAAATCATCTTTCAAAGAATCACGTACAGGCTCAGGTAGGCGGTCATCACTCAATAGTTCACGTAAATTATCCCGTGCCAGTTGAAGATGATCGCTTTCAGATGTAGCTGTTTCGTCACTCTCTTTTGACGAGATGTTCCAAAGCGAGCCGCGCAAGATGTTTTGCACGCGCTTCCAGATTTCCACTCATTGTCTCCTCGAAATTATCCAAAATCTGTGCTGTCTCAAACTGATCACCTTGATCTAGTGCCTTAACGACAGACTCCCCCAAGGCTTCGAAAATCAAGCCATAAGCCACTGCATGAGTCAGCCCACCAGTAACCGTCCCCACACCAGGAAAAGCCTTCAGTACATTTCCCGTCAGGGCCAGTAACAGGGTCATTCGCTTGCCGACATTCTGACTGGCCAGATCTACAAGATGTTCCCCATCAACATCTCTGATCCTAACGTCATAGAGCTCGCACAAGGCCTTGACCATCTTTATCCCCAAATAGCCCTGAATAAGAATATCTGTACCAGGACTGACCGCAGCCATCGCCCCAAGCATCGCCTTGCGGGTATATCCTTTGACTAGTTTCTCACTCTGCCCCCGTCGATGAGCGATGTTTGCCGAATGGAGTTTTTCAGCACCCAGTCTTAGCAGGCTTTCATCTCTCTGTTGATCAAGAGATCCAGCCTCTTCATCTATCTTTTTAAGCATAGCTTCGATCAATGGTTCGACCTGAGGCGGACGATCCCGCAATTCACGTTTTTGCTCTCCTTGCGCATCGATACGAATAACCTCCTCTTGGCCACCCGCCTGAACCGGCACCAATTCGATTTCAGGAAACTGCTCGCCTATTCGAGCTACAATCGCTCTCAGATCCTCTTCTGAGTATCTATCCTGTTTGTTTAGAGCCAGTATCAAAGGGCGATTGTAGCCTTGCAATTCAGCCAGCTCCTGATGCTGATCCCGGGTCAACTCCCCTTCACAGACATAGATCACAAGGTGGGCACGTCGAGCCTCTTCACGGGCCCTACGTATGTGCTCTTTATTCAGATCAAGGATGCCAGGTGCATCTGTCAGAAACAGTTTTTTTCCATCTCGACTAAAAGTGTAATGCTCGATGCTTTGCGTGGTACCGGCACGAGGGTCGATATAAATAGACTGAGCACCGGTAATTGCTTGAATTAATGCGCTTTTTCCCGTCGAAACAGGCCCAAAAAAGGCTACATATCGCTGCACAAGTTCAGCACGTTGATCCAGTTCATCCAGCTCCTCTTTCGCCTGCGCAATATCCACCCCTTGAGCATCCGCTTTCGCCAATGCCTTTTCAAAGGCCTCCCTGGTTTCCGGCAGATTTGAGTCTGTCTGTTGTTGCCTACCCTGCTGATGCGATTTATCTGACCTCAATAAGCGCCAACTCAAGGCAACAAGCCCTAAACTAAAACCGAACAATCCTATACCATAGAGTATTAACAGGCTTGGTGAGAGTTGATTGAGCAACTGCCAAATATTCAAGGCAGATTCTGTAAGCTGTAGCGCTATCAATAGAATCAGCAATCCAAGAAACAGTAACAGCATCACTAGAAGCATCTTGATGATCTGCTTAGATGACCTGTTTTTCTGCTGCTTGCTCATTGATAATGCCTTACTGAAATAGTTCCTAACTTTTTAGAGCATACTAACCAGGCCATAGGTATTAATTTCTATGGCCTGGTTAGTGCCCTTAATCAGGAGTCTCAGATGATCCTCCTCTCAAAAACACGTGACGCCTGGCAGTCAAATCACTTCAAAGAGACCTTAAAGCATGAATTGGAGGCTGTCGATGCCAATAAACTACCACTCCAGCAAGGTCTGAAGCTTAGCAGTATTGTCAGCGATGAACCTTTTAATGTCATGGTTATGAAATACCATGACGACAGATCAACCATCCAGGTAAAGGTCGCTATCATTTATAGCGGAATTGAGGCGGGCTGTAACTGTGCAGATGACCCAACGCCAATAACCACACAGCCGGAATATTGTGAAATCATGCTCTCAATTGACAAGATATCTGCTGAAGTATTGGTGAACCACATCCACGACAGTTGATCAGATTTTTGACCGACCTGATATCAATATTATCAAATTAGTCGCTAACAACCACCATCTTCAAGTAAATTCACAAATCAATGTGTTTCAACACTATCCAAGCCTTGCAAGAGCGGCTTTGCCACTACCGGCGCCAAATGTTCAGCCTGTATATAGTCAGCGACCTCTGACCAATGTAAATTCAGTTTTTGAGATGTGTCGATTTTCGGAAGAATGATGAAGGCATTTAGAGCCCGAACATCAGAAACGATTTTGTCAATTTGTTCATCATCCACGCGTAACAACGAAGGATGAAGCCTGACAGCATCAGCCTGGAGGTAGGATAAAACCTTGTATGCAGTATCGTTGCAGGCAAAATTTCCCAGCAGAATGGTTATGCCTAATGTAGACAGTTCATCCAACAGTTTTTTCGCCCGTTTAAGTTCTGGCGCAAGGGACGGCAGGTCAAACTCGATGATTAACCCGGTACCTACAACATGCAGCTTCCTCAATTCAGACTGCAGGAAAGGTATCAACTGGTCATCGTGAATGGAGAGCCCGGACATCCACACCAAAACCTTGTTGGGAATTCCTCTGAATGCCACCTCACCCAACATTCTCACTGCATGTTTACAGACCAGGCGATTCAGCAAACCCATGCCATTGAATCTACCCGCGCTTTGATAGATATCCCCTATTTCAGATGTAAGTCCGGTAGCTGATACAAAACTTGGAATATGCTCAACAACTGCCCCATCCTCATGCAGTGCCAGATAACGTTGTTCGTGGAACTCCACAAAGCCAGACTTTAATGCTGTTCTGACTCGCTCCTTTAGCAGCTCATCAGGAATTTCCTGGTGGGTTGCTGTTTTCAGTCGAACTGCTTCATTGTGCTGTAGATAGTGCTCCGCCTCTTCATCAGCAGCGGTTTTAGCAATGATTTCTGCCTGCTTAAGATACTTATAAGCAGCGAGATCGGGAGCATCGATAGTTACCAGACCGATCCCCCAGCTGTGATCAATCTGATTACCCTGTAAAAGTTCATTCCTAACCTGTTGATAGAGATCCATTCCCAAGCGTTCGATATCATGCATCGAAGCCCGTTCCACGAGAACGCCTAGGCCTCTTCTGCCTGTTCTCGACAGCAGATCCCGTTTCCCCAGCACAGGCCCCAATACATCTGCGATCCGCGCTACTAAGGCATTATCAGTTGGGGTAAAACTATCCTCTGTCGTGGCATCTTTGCCTTCCACCGTAATGACGAAAAGCCCGCACTGCTCTCTCTCCACTGAGAGTCTGATGCAGATCATATCCAACTCATCCAGCAGACGACGACGATTTACCAAACCTGAGACACTATCAACCATGCTCGTATTGGAGCCACTGATCATCTCTTTAGCCCGCTTAATGCGTGTTAGCACAGTTGCAATAAGATGTTGAGGACGTACAGGCTTTGTTAAAAAGTCATCAGCACCGGAATAGAGTGCCAATATTTTCTTTTCCACGTCATCTTCACCGGAAAGAAAGACTATCGGCATAAAACTGGCATCCCTTCTATCCCTGATCAATTGAGTCAGTTCGATACCGTTAGCACCTGGCATATAGAGATCCATTAGTATCAGGTCTGGCTGAAAACCTTGCACCGCATCCATGACATTCAAAGGATCTGTGATAGCCAGGGTATCAAATCCACCCTTCTTGAGCAGTTTGCAGGCAAACTTTGATTGAGAAACATCATCTTCCACCACTAAAACCCTGTAGTGCGGTTTCAGTTCTGGCGAGATAGCCTCTTTGATACTCAAAATCAGGTCATTAATACTGATAGGTTCAGAAAAGCACTGGGTTGCCCCAGCACGCAAAACCTCTAGTCGAATTTCGACATCACAATGGTTGGATATAAAAATCAGTTCCGGTTTTTCTGCTTTTGAGGGATCGATTTTTGCGAAGGCTTTGTTCAATACCTCGATCTGAGGCAGATATTCTGTATCCAGCAATACAACTTCAGACTGATATTGCAATATGGCAGCCTTTAATGCCTCTATATCAGAGAGCTGATTGACTAGCCATCCATTTTTTTCAATGGCTGAACAGATCAGATCCCCGGATACTTTGTTCCGTGGCAGGTAGAGCACCTCGTAAGAGTTAGTAAATGACTCCTGGGCAACCTGTTTTGAGTCTGAGGCTTCTATTGCATCTGTGAGTTGCTGAAGGTATTGATTGAGTTTCTCAATCTCTTCTTCATCTGCTTGCATATTCTCTTCGTAGACATCACTGATGATTTTTTCAATCGATCGAGAGAGTTCTAAGACATTAATCAAGTTGGATGCTTCACCTTTTCTTCCCAAATCATGCAGCAGACGAAGTGTGGTATGAACGCAAGAGCTATTCCACATACCCGAAGGGAGTACGGGCCAGTTGCTTTTGAGTTGGCTCAACAGTCTCTGTAGCTGATCAAGTGAGCCATAATCCATTAAATTGTCAGATGAGGACATCCCATTCACCCTGTATGATTTCTGGCATATAAGCCAGTTGTAAAAACTATCTCCGACCAGTCTCTGTTGCAGTCTGAAGAAAATCTGATTAATTCTGTAATGTGAGCGATGTAATGAGAATTATTCTGGCTCGAAGTCTAAGGAAAAGTGAGAGCATAGCCCCACTGCTGCCAAGCTTTTAATAGAGAGCCAGATTTTTCTGCGTTACAAAGCCGGTGTTGAATCGATCAGAGTCCTCATATTGAATCTGCCCGTCGAGATTAACGCATTTGCACCAATCAGTCACTCATGTAACTACTGATTAGTAGCATCAGGCAGATATCTGAACAACGCTGAAAATTAATAGCTGCCCTAAGATGACAATCAGATGTTCAAAAATCAACGCCTCTTAGAAGACGTACTCATCTTCCTCCATATCTACAAAACTCCAAGTTTTACAAAAGGCTATATAGTTCTCCGAAATCAAGCCAGAGAGCACCATCCAGAATCTTGATGTTTTTCGGCTGTCAGGCATACTCTAGTATCTCATCGGTAAATTCGGTAACACTCAGAGGCCCACTAGAGGGCTGGGCATCCACAACTGATAGTTTATGACTCATACCACTTCTCAAATTGATCAAATTCGAAATATAGGTCTAATCGCCCACATTGATGCCGGTAAAACGACGACCACAGAGCGCATGCTCTACTACTGTGGGCGTACTCGCCAGGTGGGATCAGTCGACAGCGGAACCACCATTACAGACTGGATGGATCAGGAACGCGAGCGCGGCATCACCATTGTGGATGCGGCGGTCACAGCCTATTGGCGAGACCACCAGATCAATCTCATCGACACACCAGGGCATATCGATTTCACCGCAGAGGTACAACGTGCGCTCAGAGTACTCGATGGTGCTGTGGTAGTGTTTGATGCGTCTCAAGGGGTGGAACCACAAAGCGAAACTGTCTGGAGACAGGCAGACCGTTACCATGTACCCCGACTCTGCTTTATCAATAAAATGGATAGATTGGGTGCTGATCTGCAGAATTCAGTCGCAACCATCCGCAAACAATTGTCAGCAAACCCAGTCATTGTTCAACTACCTCTGGGGGTAGAGAGCGAATTTCAGGGAATTATCGATTTAATTTCCTTGCGATGCCTGATTTGGCATGACGAACTCGATAGGCCACCGGTAGATCAAGAGATACCTGACGAGCTTATGCTGAGTGCCCAATCTGCCCGTAGCGTGATGATTGAGGCAATCGCTGAGCAGGATGATGAACTCCTCAATCTCTGGTTGAATGGATCAGATATTATCGAAACTGAGATTAAGGCAGCGCTTCGGCGTACAACATTAAACAATAGTGTGACCCCGGTGCTCTGCGGCAGTGCCTTTAAAAACAAGTGTGTTCAGCCACTTTTGGACGCCATTGTTGAGTACCTTCCCTCCCCTCTCGACGTAGGTGCGGTTGAAGGAAGACACCCAGAAACAGATGCAGTGATTGAGCGTCAAGCTGATGAATCAGCTCCCTTAAGTGCTCTTATCTTTAAAACAGTAACAGACCCCTATGCCGGCAGACTCTGCTACGTACGCGTCTATTCAGGGGTACTCCAATCCGGTTCAAACATTCTCAACCCTAGAGATAATCAGACTTTACGAGTTGGCCGCCTGGAGAGAATGTACGCTGAGCACCGGGAGGATATAAAGGAAATTCACAGCGGTGATATAGCAGCACTTCTTGGTCTTAAGAAGACGGTAACCGGTGATACACTCTGCGCGAATAAACATCCGATAGTGCTCGAGTCCATTGCTTTTCCTGAGCCTGTTATCAAAATTACAGTCTCTCCTATCACTGCTCAGGACAATGACAAGCTGGCTGATGCATTACATCACCTTGCTGAGGACGATCCGACATTTAAATTTGAAACAGATAAAGAGACTGGCCAAACCCTTCTGGGTGGCATGGGTGAGCTGCATCTGGAAGTTGTACTGGAACGACTCAAACGCGAACAAGGTGTCAGCGTACGTACCGGAACGCCCAGGGTCGCATATAAAGAGACTGTAACTCAGAAGGTTAGTAGTGCCGAAGGTAAGTTTGTGCGACAAAGCGGAGGACATGGTCAATATGGACATGTAATCATCTCAATTACACCCAACCATGCCTCAGAGGGCGTTGTTTTCGAGAACCAGATAAAGTCCGGCGCTATCCCGTCAATGTTTATCCCCTCAATCGAAGCTGGCATAGATGAAGCCTCACGTAGTGGAGTCATCGGCGGATACCCGGTAACCGGCATCAACGTGACGCTGATCGATGGCTCAGTTCACGAAGTCGATTCGAATCCTCTATCTTTCAAAATAGCCGCCAGTATGGCGTTACGCCAAGGCCTGGAAAAGGGCAAACCCACACTATTGGAGCCTGTAGTAAGTTGTGAAGTTCTGATACCTGAAGAGCATCTTGGAGATGTGCTTGGTCAATTATCCAACAGGCGCGCAGTAATAGAAAGTATGTTAGACAGGCCTGGTGGCATTAAAGCCATTCGCAATATTGTGCCACTCTCTGAAATGTTTGGATACACCACAGAACTGCGATCAGCAACACATGGCCGCGGCTCTTTTACTATGGAATTTGATCACTTTGCACCGGTATCCCAAGAGATAATGAAGACCATGGGGAGGTAGAAAAAAGTTAAGGGCACCTTTACAGTGGTCAACCTCGAAAAGCCTCTTCAGAATTAAGATAGGCTATCTCATCACTGCTGTTTTCACGGTTCAGAATCTTGTTACGATGGGGAAACCGACCAAAACGCCTCACAATCTCCCGATGGTGTCTTGCCCATTTAAGATTGTCCTGCATACCAGCCTTTTCAAACATCGCAATCGAATAGTCCTGGTCTTTCAATGATTCACTGTGCATAAATGGCAGATATAGGAATGCACGCTGATGCAATGTCAGGGAGCTATCAAATCCGGAGTCTATTGCATGCTTAGCAACCTCTCTGGATTGCTGTTCGGTAGAGAAGCTCACTGGTTGGCCTCGAAATATGTTCAAAGGAAACTGGTCCAGGATCAAAACCAATGCCAGGCATCCTTGAGCGTTTGCTAACCATTCATCAAGCTGATGCGCTTTCGCCTTTTCCCAGTGTCCTAGATAGCGCTCTTCCAAGAGCAGGTCGAAATCAGGTGTCGAACTGAAATGGCGTGGTTTGACATCGTCGGAAAACCAAAAATCGATTATCTCTTCCGGGGTTTCCACCACCATAGTTGCCTCGTTAGGATATAATACTGGGCCGATCTACAACTCTTCTTCATATTTTATAGACCATTACGAAGAATAAGGTGATTATATTTCAGATCGGCATGGTGCGGCAGGGCCGAACCCTGCATCACTTGAAATTATTCAGGAACATAGTGAGCATTCGCAGACGTGACTCGATTGTATAAGACGCAGCTTGGTCGGTAGGTATGTAGCTTCATGTTCAGTCGGTAAATTCCAGATCTTCCCAAATCGCCTGTAGACCGGCTTGAGCACAATCCCCATCAATACTGTCTCGCTCTGAAGAGCCTGGAGGAGCACCGGATACACCAATACCACCTACAGTTTCACCTTGTGCCTCGATAACAAGTCCACCACCAACTATTAACCCGGCGACTAAGTATGTTGTCTTCAGCCGAAGTGTGCCTGCCTGCAGCAAGGCATCAAAACGCCGCTGTAGCACTCCTACAGCAAGTTTTGATAACGCAGTCAGCAGGCAGGCACACTTCGGCCTCTCTTTTAAAAATCATATTGTTAGGGGTTTCAAGCCTGCCCTTGCTCGGTGTTGCGGCTCTTGACAAGGGAACAACCATTGCCT
>JBEVWG010000025.1:0-60329 GCA_040506705.1 Candidatus Thiodiazotropha sp. 6PLUC1 | reverse complement strand
AGGCGCTCAAGAAGCAGTACTTGGAGCAAGAAACCGCCTAACTACGAAGCTACCGCCAAACAAAGAGCGAAAGATTATTGACACTACCTTCATTGGAACCTGCTTTGCAGACAGAGATTAGTTCGTCCCGGTCAGGTTTACTGTAGCCAGTAGTGGTTAAAATTGTAGATGAGATTCAATCATTGTCTAAACGCCCAGCTGAGATTAAACGGCTGTGCCAGTATGGATTGTCTAAACTGGATATAGAAACCTGCTTCTTTGAAGAAGAGGCGTGAATGAATTGTTTATCCCCAATATAGAGTGCAACATGTGAGAGTTTTTGAGAGTTGATTCTGAAAAAGAGAAGATCACCAGGGCGCACCCTATAGAGTGGTAGTCGTGCAGATAATCGGTATTGATCTTCAGCTGTTCGAGGTATGGAAATACCTGTTTTGTCAAACAAGTAGTATGTAAACCCACTGCAATCAAATCCCAAAGGTGTTGTTCCGCCATAGAGGTATGGCGTTCCTATCAGCTCTTCCGCAATATTAATCCTTAAATCGGAAATACTTCGCCGTGTTGTAAGGTTATTAACTTCTCGATTCTCACTTGCACCACTAGGTACAGATGAGCAGCTGGTCAATAGATTGATTAAAACAAGAGCAGAGATGACTGTTGCAAGTGTATGAATTAACAGATCCACTAAACTTGTCGCTTGTTCAGTGTATCTGGAAAATAATTCAATCATAACTCTACTGTCTGGGCTATTTAGTTAATTTCTTACGTATATTAGATTATTTCATGCTTACTTTAAAATTAAGAGCTACTTACTTATGAATATTAGGATCTAGGAATATGATGTTTGTTGTAAAAGAGATACCGTAGCCTATCTCCTCTTTTGAGTATGACAGAATATCCATCTTAACCAGAAAAATCGCAAACATTATCAGATGGAGTTAGATAAGCTCAGTATCAGGAGGTGAAAACATGAAACAGTCAACGACAGACAGTTACCGACAACGTGTCATCAGGGTGATCGAGTATATTCACAATCATCTGGATGAAGACCTTACTGTTACTGTTCTGGCAGATGTTGCCTTCATGTCTCCCTACCATTTTCATCGAATATATCGAAAACTGGCCAGAGAAACACTGAACGCAACCATCAGGCGTCTTCGCCTCCAAAGAGCTGCGGTTGAGTTGATCACGTCAACCAAGCCGCTTGTACGCATAGCTACCCATGCATCCTATAGTAGTCCTGAGGCTTTTAGTCGGGCCTTTATACTCCAGTTTGTTGAATCTCCAACAGAGTACCGAAGTGCCAGGCATGATAGGACGGGTAGGATAGATGAACCTTTTGTAGCTATGTTGCCTATGGAAATAGAGGAGTATCGTGATATGTATTCTGTTGAAATTCTAGAAGTAGATTCAATTTCTCTCATTGGATACCCCCATCAAGGGGACTATATGGATATCGGTCGAACCTTTGAGAAGATATTTGTCTATGCTTCAAGCCACAATCTGCTGAGTGAAAAAACCCGTTCCATTGGTCTCTATTACGATGACCCTAAGACAGTGGAAAAGAAGAAGCTAAGATCGTTTGCCGCAATATCTGTTCCTGATGGAGTAGAAGTCCCCGTAAATGGTGAGACGCCTCATAACAATGAAATTCCAGGTGGTATATGTGCTAGTCTGTTATTTAAAGGCTCTTATGCTGAATTGGAAAAACCTTATGATTGGCTTTTTGGTCACTGGTTACTTCAAAGTGGTTATGAAGCTTCAGATTTTCCACCGTTTGAAGAGTATTTGAATGACCCTAAGAATAAGCCGCCTAATGAGCTACTGACAAGAATCAACTGTTTTGTTTCCAAGAGATAGATTCACGAACTACATGCCCATCAACATTGAAGTGTTCAACCTGATGGGCATTTTATATGCACCAAATCCTACTGAAATCCTCTATGGGGATATTGACAGTTCAAGTTATAAATTGCATTGAATATTACTGCTACAAGTATTTAGCGCTTGTGAATATTCAATTACCTGAAAACTCCGCATTAGATGTTGTGGTAAAAGTAAATGAAGAATTCTATACACAACCAATATTGATCGTAGTCACTGACCATGCATTTCCAGTGTAACGTTAATTGACACTCAATGCTGGATTTGATGCTCTTCTCAATAAACCTGGAATGAAGGATGCTCTTTCAAAGGTACTCATGCAGATAGATGACAGTAAACTAACCAACGATACTAAGCTTCCTTACGGTGCTGTTATAAACCTGACTCAGCATTCCTCCAATATGGCTAGAATGTTACTTCGCACTCAATAGCTTCAGGAATTCTCTCCTTCGGCACTGAATCCAGGATCTTTCCATTTTTAAGGTCAATCTTCTTTATAACCATCTCTTTACCTTTGTTGTTATTTTCGAATACGTAGAGATGATCTTTACAAACGGAAGGCTTTTGCTCTCGCCAGTTAAGTGGTGTACACCACTCTTGTTCGATTGAGCAACAAGCGCCATTGGTAGGGTCTGCCTTTCTTAATGAATGTGGGTAACAAGCTATCAAGTCTTCTTTAGACGCGTAGACTACTACTGAGTTTGCTGGAAAGCTAAACATCGCAGGTAGCCAGCGCTCATTAACCAGTTTAAAAACAGATCCTGCATAATCACTTAAGTACAAGTTCTCCTTGTAAATGAATAGTTCTTTTAAAATCTCTTCGAATGACCAATATTTTGGTGGCTGCAAGTAACTCGATACTTTTGATAGCTTAGAGTGTTCATTACCTGACTTATCTACCTGGGAGCCAATCAGGAAAAGTGCATTATTGTAGCGCTTTGCGCTAGCAACAAAATGGGTATCTAGGCGAATCATCTGACCTTTGGAGTTTGTCACCTCTCCTATGCTATTCCAGGAAAAGTCAGCCTTTTCATCAGCAAAACAACTTACCAGATTAAGAGACAGGGCAATAAATAGAGATATTTGTTTGAGTGCATACATCCCAGCCTCCAACTAAGTCAGCTTAAGTTCTCATGAAATATTCGATTAGCGCCATATGATCGCGTACAGCCGAGTGTAGGATGATCTCAGAATTGTTCTGAGGTTTGTCTGAATAATGAACGACTCCCTCCCACTAGAGGAAGAGCAGGGTATTGGGATTAGTGAAAAAACCTCAGCCCTCTCCAAGCTGGTGAGGGCTGAGGTGTATGGGGCCACTACAGAATTTGCTGATTGTTGTAACTTTGTGGTGTTGTTTTATAGATCCAACTCTGGAATCGGTTCAATCAAATAGGGCTTGGCATGCAAGTAGTGTGTGGTTTTACGTTTGTTATCGATATCCTGCTTGACGAAGCGGGCTTGATCTTCTGAGATATTGAGCATTTCAGCCAATTCCACATCGGTAGCACCTCGGTTATGTGCCCATAACGCTTTGTCCATCTCCTGGTAGGGCAGGGCGAAATAGAACTCATCCTGACCTTGGGGCAGACTGTAGGTGTCGGTGGTGGGAATAGCGTCACAGATGGATTCTGGTAGGCCCAGGTATCTTGCCATGGCATAGACCTGGGTTTTATAGAGATGGGCGATTGGCTTTAAATCAGCGGAGCCGTCACCATTCTTTACAAAGAAACCCTGATCATATTCAAGTCGGTTGGGAGTGCCGATTACTGCGTAGTTGAGACGGTCTGCATGGTAGTATTCGATAGTTTTACGGATACGCTGCTTATAGTTGGTGGCGGCAACGATCTGCAGGTACTCTCTGAGATCTAGACGTTTCTCATGCATCTCTCCCTGTGGGTTCTGAACCACCAGCATAAAGTGGTTGACCTGCCCATCCATGCCGCCTTTGATCGTGATCTTGTTTTTCCAGCCATCAGTATATTCCGGGAAGGTCTTTTTGATCGCTTCGTCCCGGGCGTCATAACAACCGATAGCTTCCAGGGTGGCAGCGATATTGTGCCGGGTACTCTCGACCCCAAGATGTTTGATCAGCTGACTGCTGCGGGATTGAGTATCTTCAGCGGAATCAACCTCCGGAATCTGGATAAAGAAGCATTTCCCCGGGCCAATCGCTCTGACGGCGAGTGCTGCAGAGACTGAACTGTCAATACCACCTGATACTGCAACAACCAGTCCGCGCTTTCTGAGTTTGCTGCGCAAGGCTTCCCGCATGGTCTCACAGATACGGTCAGCTTCTTGTTCGCGGTCGAAATTTAGGATTTCAGCTTCGTACCGTTCTGAAAAGGATTGCATTCTTTTTTCTCCCCTTGATACTGTTTGTTTTCCGTTCGATAGCCGACACATGGCTCCGTTAGAGCAGGTTTCGCCGTTTGTCGGTATCGATGATTTCAATATTCAGACCCCCTGCCACATAGGCGAAGGCGATCAACTCGTCGTCGAAGGCCTCTCCGGGCAGTGGGTCAGCTGTCATTCGTGCGCCACGTTCTAGCAGATCATCCATTGTCTGCTGGACATCATCTGCTTTGAAGCAGAGATGATGTAAGCCTTCGCCTCTCGATTTAAGGAAATTTGTCAGTGGTGACTGTGGACTGGCAGGTTGGATCAGCTTTATGTCAAGCGAACCAGGCTTGTTGAAAAACTGTACCAGAACATCCTGCTTGGTGTTTTTCACAACCTCTGTTTTTTCCTTGTACTGTAAGATGTCACACAGCCTGTTTTTGCTCGACTTGATAGATCTCACAGCAATGCAGACATGGTCGACATCCATACTAAGATCCTTTCTCTTGTAGTTGAAACTTTTGGATTTTGCCCGATGCTGTTTTGGGTAATTCGGCAATAAACTCAATACTCTTTGGAATCTTGTATATGGCAAGATTCTGTCGGCAATGACGCTGGATAACTTTTTTGTCAGTGTCATTAATGTCTTTCGGCACTACAAAGGCCTTGATGATCTCACCCAGCATCTCATCCGGTACGCCTACAACAGCCACTTCCATGACACTATCGAGTTCCTGGATCACCTCTTCGATCTCCTTCGGACTGATACGGTTTGCACCGCTCTTGATCATGTCGGAGGAGCGGCCATCGATAAAGAGATAACCATCACTGTCAGTATGGGCCAGATCGCCGGTATAGAGCCATCCCTCTTTTAATACCTGAGTGCTCTTTTCTGTATCTCTCCAGTAGCCTTGCATGATGTTGTCACCATGGGCGCAGATTTCACCGGTCTCACCGGGTTTGGTTACCTTACCCTGCTTGTCCCTAACCTCTATCGTGGTGTCTGGTATGGCAATACCGATAGAGCCTCGTTTATCGCAGATTTTTTCTGGTGGTAGATAGGTTAAACGTGCACTGGCTTCTGTTTGGCCGTACATGATGAATATCTGGGTTTTGGGTAGTGCTGCCAATAGCTTATCAGTTAAGGCAGGTGCCATTGCACCGCCAGCCTGAGTCAGATAGCGCAGCTTACTGAGATCAAAGTCATCCAGGTTAACCCGCCCGAGCAGTAGAGCAAAAGTGGATGGCACACCGGAAAATCCAGTTACAGCTTCATTGGCGATTCGTTCTACGACCCGATGAGGGTAGACCAGGTTGTTTTCCAGAATCAGTGATCCACCTACAGATAAATGGGTGTGTAGTACAGAGTTGCCATATGAGTAGTAAAAAGGCAGCACATTGAGGATGCTGTCTCTATTTGTCAGCTGCAGATATTTCTGGATCGATTCAATATTCGCGCTGAGATTGCCATGACTGAGGGTAACCCCTTTGGGACTCCCTGTGGTGCCAGAGGTATAGATGATTGAAGCGAGATCGGATGGTTCGAGGTCGAGACTCGGCAGTGAAGCCTGCTGCTGTAACACTCTATTCCAGGGGGTAGGGTCATCGACACTCTCTTCCGATAGTGATTCGCCTACCCTGATCAGTTCTGTTCCCTGCTCAAGTTTGTCAGCAATTGCAGTAAACTCTGCATGCTTATTATCTACAAATAGCCATTTTGCCCCGGAATGGCTTACCCAATTGAGGACATCCTTCGCTTTTGCCTGGGTGTTGAGTGCGACAGTGACGCCACCAGCAGCCCATATGCCGTAAAAAATCGCAGCATAGTCTGCAGAGTTGGCGACTACCATCGCAACTCTGTCACCCTTTTTCAGGCCAGCCTCAACGAGATATCTCGCCACCTGTCCAGCCAGTTCGGAGAGCTGCTGATAGGTGCATTGCCGGGTTACATCGGCAATCGCGAGCTTATCGGGTTGAGCTGCGGCAATCGACCTGAAATGATCGATCAATGGCAACGCAGGTGCTGTCACATTATTGGCTCTTACGTCCGATGAAGGCGACGATATTGTTCACTGAGTCGAGGTTTTCGGGAACCATCTCTGTGTCCTCAACTTTAAGGTTGAATTCGTCTTCCAGAAAGTAGATAACCTCCAGAATGCCAGTGGAGTCCAGGATACCCTTGTCAAGGAAGGAATCCGTACTATCCAGGGCTGATTGGTCATCGGTGAACAAATAGTTTTCCAGGATATAGTTTCTGATCTGAGCTTCTGTTGACATGGGTATTCCTAAAGTTCTAACAATTCGAAGATATGCGCATGATACTGCATCGAACTGTGCAAAAAAAACGTTAATTCTTCACTATATGAGCTGTCTTATCGACATTAGTTATTATCCCGGTTGAGAATAAGAGCCAAAACAAGACAGTTTTTAGTCACCGGGGTAATAACATACAAAGCATATATCGGTTAAATATGGCTTTCCTGAAGTGTATTGGAGATTTCTAATGAGTCCATCTACTCTGAACTACTGCCTAAAAATTGGTCATCTACAAGCATCGTAGAGAGGATTCCGACAAAGGCCATATTGTCTCCAAAACCCAGTGCTTTGCCTTTGGCGCATTTTTTTAACAACATATTGGTTGCTTTGGGATTGAAATAACCCGCTTTTTTGATGCGTGCTTCGCTGAACAGCTCATCCACATAGTCGAGGGGTTTGCCCTGTTTGAAAAATGATTGGCTGTCCGGTGCCCGGTAGGGTTGCTTGCTGCGATTCCTGATACTCTCGGGAATCAGACCTTTCATGGTCTTTTTCAGCATATACTTCTCATTTAACCCCATGATCTTATAGCGACTGGGCAATTTTGCCGCAAACTCTATCACCCGGTGGTCGAGAAAGGGAAAGCGTCCCTCTATCGAGTTGGCCATCGCCACCCGGTCACCCTGGGAGCATAGAAGATAGCCTGAAAGCAGGGTGTGCGCCTCGATGTACTGATCCCGATTCAGGGGTTTCCACTGATTGATTTCAGTTGGAAGAATCCGTTCAATGGTGGAGAAATCAACAGGGGATGCTGAGGCACGCGCCTCATCAGAGAAGAACTGCATTATCCTCTGGGTGGTTGCCCAACGAGGAATATGGGCGAAATAGGGTTTACTCAGATGTTCCATACCCTGTTGAAAAAAACGTTGGGTAAAGGCACCACTGGCTGTAGGCGAGTGCTTCAGATAGGGATAGAGTCTCTGTAATATCAACGGACGCCATTCAGAATCTGGGGCATGACTCCAGAAGCGTCTGACTTTTGCCTCTTTGAAGATGTCATATCCACCAAAAACCTCATCAGCGCCTTCACCGGTCAACACCACTTTGTATCCCGCCTCACGGACGGCACCTGACAACAGCATCAATGGGGTCGGGGCAGTGCGGACGATGGCAGACTCGGCATGCCGAATCACCCTTGGAAAAGCCTCCCCGATATCGGACTGTTTGCACAAAACATGGGTATGGTTTGTACCCAGATAGTCCACCAGATCTTTTTGAAAACCACTCTCATCGAACTCCTCATCCTCAAAGCCTATTGAAAAGGTTCTTAGCGGGGTATCAGTGAAGTTTTTGATCAATGAGGTCAACACAGATGAATCGAGTCCACCACTCAGATAGGCACCGACCGGGACGTCAGATCTGAGTTGTAGACGTACCGAGTCGATCATCAGAGATTTTAACTCTTCTGCCCAGTCCTCAGCAGATTTATGCTGGTCTATCTCGTCGTTGGGGAAGTTCCAGTCCCAGTATTGATCGATGTTTAGTTGTCCGCTTTCAACCACCATGCGATGGCCGGGTGGTAGAACTTGAATATCTTCAAAGAGGGAGTTTGGGGGCAGGGCACTCCAGAAAGTGAAGACCTCCTGTAAAGCGGTGAGGTTGATTCTTCGGGGGATCGCGGGATGGCTGAAGAGGGATTTCACCTCAGAGGCAAAATAGAGCCGGCCTCCAACCTGGGTATAGAAGAGAGGTCTGATGCCTGTCCGGTCACGGGCGATCACCAATCTGTCCCGATTGCTATCCCAGAGTGCAATAGCGAACTGACCGTTGAGATGATCGACAAAATCATCACCATGCTGTTCGTACAGGTGAACGATTACCTCGGTATCTGAATGGGTATAGAAGCGGTGTCCCTGTCGCTCCAGTTCATCACGTAGCTCCAGGTAGTTGAATATCTCACCATTGAAGACAACCTGGATTGTTTTGTCTTCATTGTGTATCGGCTGATCACCACCTGCCAGATCGATGATACTAAGTCTGGCATGGGCCAGTCCGACGCGATTCTGGCTAAAATACCCATACCCATCCGGCCCACGGTGATGAACCGCATGTATCATCTTCTCCAGTTCACCTCTGGAGGGTGAAGTACCGTCCTTGAGATTAAGAATACCTGCTATGCCACACATATTTTTATCTTGCGTCCTTCAATTGGGGTGGAGAGGGCCGGGGTTAGCCGAAGACTTTAACATGCCCGACATGTATTTGCCGATAGTCATAAAGATGGAATCATTGAATAGTATTTGCGCAGATATATTGCCACTACAATCGATGGAACGTTTATATAAGTCGCACAGGCAAACTTCTTACCGGTTCACCGTGAGCTGCGAGGAGGGCATTGGCCAGAGCCGGGGCCAGGGGGGGGACACCCGGTTCACCCGCGCCACCAGGATCATGATGGTTTTTTGCCACGATGACTTCAATCGGTGGCGTCTCTTTGAATGACAGTATCGGGAAGTCGTGGAAATTACTCTGTTCCACTTTACCGTTTTTTAATGTGATTCTGGATTTAAGCGCTGCGGTCAGAGCAAAGATGATGGAACCCTCCATCTGCGCTTTTATGGTATCGGGATTGATCGTTATACCGCAGTCGATGACACAGGTGACCTTACCCAGTCTAAAAGCTTGATTGTCATCTTTGATCAGTTCAACGACTTCGGCTACATGGCTGCCAAAGCTTGAGTGAACTGCGCAACCCAATACCCGCTGTTCACTCTGTTGATTCCAGGAGGCAGCTTCTGCTGCGATCTGCAGAATAGTTTTTAACCGGGGTTCACTCAGTAGTTGGAGACGAAGTTGCAAAGGATCATGTCCTCCCGCAACAGCCAGTTCATCAAAAAAATGCTCTATCGCGAATGCATTGTAGTGGTGTGAGACCGATCGCCAGGGACCTATAGGTACCGGTGAATTAAGGCGCTGCATCTCCACCAGGATATGAGGGATCGAGTAAGGCAGTGTTTGGGCGCCATACTCATCGACCTGCAAGCCGGTGATCTGGTGGTGCCAGACCTGGGGAATGCCCTGTTTGTCCAGTACACCCCTGAGATGATGTTGAGTGATTGGATGGTAGTAGTCGTGCTGTAGATCTTCGCTTCTCGGCCAGACCAGCTGTAGAGGCTGATCTATGCGATGAGCAATCTTCACCGCCTGGCTAACATAGTCCTGTATGTTTCTGCGGCCAAACCCGCCACCCAATAGGGGGGTTATCACTTCGATGCGTTGCTCAAGAGCTTCGATCTTATCTTGAGTTGGCTCGGCAATGAGCGATTTCAAGGCAGCCAGTGCACTGGCTTTGGCATTGGTGGGAGATTGAGTGGGTGCCCAGATTCTTATCCGCTGTTGCTGAATCTGCACTGTGCAGTTCATCGGTTCAGGAGTCATATGGGCCTGAAAGGGCAGATCATATTGCGTTTCTATGGGATTAGAGTGGTCTTCAAGCTGGGAGAGCGGTTCACCTTTTTCCAATATCAGGGACTTTGTCTCCAGGGAGGCGTGCTGTGTCAAAGTCTGAATAATATCTTCACTATTCAGTTTGGCTGACTCTCCCTCACTCCATTCAATCTTCAGGGCTTTTCTGGCCTGGAAGGCCTGCCAGGTATCCTTGGCGACAACCACAACCCCTTCATCCAGGGTAAAGCAGTCTATGATGCCAGGCCGTTTTTTAATGTCAGAGGCGTTGACTTGCTTCACTCGCCCCCCAAAAACAGGGGACTGGACAATGGTCGCGTAGCACATGCCTGGCAGTTTGGTGTCGATGCCGTAACGGGCGCTGCCGTCGAGCTTTTCAGCCAGATCAAGTCGCGGTAGTGAGCTACCGATAAGTTTGTATGTGTCAGGCTTCTTTAACGCAATCGAAGAGGGAATCGGTAATTTTGCTGCACGGGTTACCAGATCGGCATAACTCACGGATTGGGAAGAGGCAGCATGAACTATTCGTGATCGATCAGCCTGGCACCCATCAATTGCTACATTAAAATAGTCTGCCCCCGCATTCAGTAGCATCTGTCTGGCAATGGCGCCTGCATTGCGCAGTGTTTTCCAGTTTCTTCTCACACTACGACTACCGCCTGTTCCCTGAAAACCATACGCCGGATCCAGGGAGGCGTGCTCAACACGAACTTTCTGCCAGTCTGCCTCCAACTCCTCTGCCACCATCATCGCAAGTGCTGTGTAGGTGCCCTGACCCATCTCCGATTCGGCGATGAATATGGTGACAATGTCATCGGTATCGATTCGCAACCAGGCATTTGGTGAGAATGGTGGAGAGGCCTTTTCACTCGATTCGATGCTTTCTGTCCAGCTGATACCCAGTACCAGAGCAGAGCCAGCTGATGCTGCGCTCATCTTCAGAAATTGTCTTCTGTCAGGATCGAAACAATTCATGAGGATACTTCCTTTTCTCTCATCATTCCGGCCGCCTGATGTATGGCCTGACGGATGCGTGGATAGGTACCGCATCGGCAGAGAACCCGTGACATGGCCTTATCGATCTCATCATCGGTGGGTTTGCTGTTATTTTTCAGCAGTGCATAGGCCATGATGATCTGGCCGGATTGACAATAACCGCACTGAGGAACCTGTATCTCATACCACGCCTTGAGAATGGGATGGTTATTCTCTTTAGCCAAGCCTTCGATGGTTACGACTTTTTTACCTACAACTTCATGGGCCTTGATCTGGCAGGCCTGCATTGGCTGATCATCAACCAGGACCATGCAGGATCCGCAAAGCCCGATACCACAACTGTATTTGCTGCCGGTAAGATCGAGATGGTCACGCAGTACCCAGAGCAGGGGTGTATCGCTGTCGATCTCGAGCTGGGCTATTGAACCGTTGATTAACAGTTTTAGTGTCATTTAAACAACATCTCCCTGAAAGCAAAATACTTACTAACCGCCGGATCAATAGTTACCGGACAGGTAAATCACTCAGTATTCAGTACGTTTATCGCTGACATTCCAAGCCTCAAAGAGCAATCGACTCTCATCGCGCAGAACCTGCCGGCTGGGCATTTCCCGATCTTGCATCGGCTTACATATCTGCAATGCTATTGCGTTGTCATCGAAACCACTGGCCGCAGCATCTGCAGAATTGGCGGCATAGACCAATCGCTCGATATGGGCCCAATAGGCAGCACTAAGGCACATCGGGCAGGGTTCACAGGTGGTGTAGAGAACAGCCCCCGACAAGTGGAAGTTGTCCAGATGTTTACAGGAAGCCCGAATTGCCTGCATCTCTGCATGGGCAGTGGCATCATTGAGATGTACAACCTGATTCCAACCCCTGCCGACAATTTCACCCTGCATCACCACCACAGCACCGAAGGGGCCGCCATGACCCAGCTCCAGTCCATGCTTTGCCTGCTCAATTGCCTGACTCATGAACAGTTCGTCCTGATCCACTGCTTACTCCCAGCGAAAGCTTTTAGAACCTATTGTGACAAAGCATAGAGTAAAAGTGGTAAGAGATAATAGAGACGTCAGCACATCCTTGAAGCCGGCTCCCTCAATCATCACGGCACGGGCAGCATCCACCATATGGGTCAGTGGTAGTGCCAAAGCAAGGTTTTGCACCAAAGGATGAGATCCCTCCAGTGAAAACCAGACACCTGAGAGGAGCATCATTGGCCAACTGATCAAGTTCAATAAGCCATTTGCTGCCTCTTCACTGGTGATTCGTGCCGCAACCAATAGACCTACACTGATCAAGCTCAAGGCGCCTAGAATTAGAATCAGGAACAGCAGCCAGTAAGAACCAACCATACGAAAATCGACTACCAGATCCGTGCCAAGATAGACCAGTATGGTCACTGAAAGGATCATCAATAGGCGTGAGGCGATCTGGGCCGAGAGGAACTCAAAAGCACTCAGAGGGGTTGCTCTGAGACGCTTTAATACACCATTCTTGCGATATCGGACAATTACATAACCGACGCCGAAGAGGGCGCTGAACATAATGTTCATACCAAGCACACCGGGTATTACCCAATCAACATAGCGAATTTCTGAGCCACTCACGGTGACCCTCTCAAACTGATAGGGTTGTAGCAGCTGCTCCAGCAGATAACCTTTAGGTGAGGTGCTGTTGACCCAATAACGCTGGGTTGTCAGGTCAAGCAAGAGGTCGATCTGGTGCCTGTCGACCTTATCAACAGTCTCTTCCAGTTCAATCACCGGAATAAACTCCACATAGCGGGTCTGCAGAAAGGTCTGTACCGGTTGTTGCTGCTCTGCCTCTCCATAGAGTCCGACCTTATAGAGCTCCTCCTGACCGGTAGAGAAGGCGAAGGCAAAACCCATAACGATCAGAACAGGCATGATCAGGTTCCACCCCAGCGCAGTACGATCACGCAGGAACTCAAGGTTTCGTGCTTGGAAGGCTGCGAGAAAACGGCGTATTGACATGATGCTGGTTCAGGTTGTGGGGTAGAGTCGATCCTACACTAGTGTGAAACACCAGACTAGGAGCGAAGATGGTGACCAGTCAATTCCAAAAACAGATCTTCCAGAGTAGGCGAGCGGACCTGAAGTTGTTTCAGGGAGACTTGTTGGGAGGTCAGATGACGGATCGTGGTATCCACGTCCTTAGAGAGTATCTCGATAATCTCACCTTGGGTATGCATTGAAGCGCCATCATCCGGGCAGAAGCCCTCAGGTATCGCTGTGTGAGGCAGGCTGATAACCGAGTTGTCGAAATGGTCTGCCAATAAGGTGTGTGGGTTGCCTTGAGCAATGATCACGCCGTGGTCCATGATAATGATCTCATCACAGAGCTCAAAGGCCTCCTCCATGTAATGAGTGGTCAGAACCAAGGTCTTGTTTTCTGCCTTTATGCGACGTACCTGGTTCCATAAATTGCGCCGGGATTGGGGGTCTAGACCGGTTGTGGGTTCATCGAGAAAAACCACATCAGGATTGTTGATCAGTGCAATTGCCAGCAATAAGCGCTGTTTTTGACCGCCGGAGAGTTTACGGGTGTCCCTGGTTAGAAACTCTTCCAGTGCGCAGGCCTCGACCAGGTCATCTATGGTTCTGGGGTTGGAGTAAAAGCGCTGAAACATTTTAAGTGCTTCATCAACCTGGATAAACTCTTGCAGGGCTGTGTGCTGGAACATGATTCCAGCTTCATTGCGGAAACGTTGTCCCAGGGGTTCGCCCTTGTAGAGTATGCTGCCGGATGAGGGGGTAATGATACCTTCCAGCATCTCCACCGTGGTGGTTTTACCTGCGCCATTCGGGCCTAGAAGTCCAAAGCATACCCCTCGGGGAATATTGAAGTTCACGCCATTGACAGCTTTGACGCCAGGATAGTGTTTACAGAGGTCACGTGCCTCTATCATGATAGAAACATGACTTCAATTTCCTGGATATCCTCAGCTACGCCTTCGATTTCGATGAAATTGACTTCCGGTTCCATGCCGAGCTTGCTGAATGCAGGTACATTTGACACTTCGACAGAATCGTCAGGATTTAAATTGGCCTGTAAACGGGCGACCAGGACAATATCTGAGTAATCACCATCCCCTGAACTCTCATACTCTAGATTGAGAAAATTGGCCGGTACCTTGATCAGGGATTCAGGGAAATCCCACATCTCAAGAATTCTCTGCCCAATTTGTGGGCTTAGCTCATTAATTACCCGATCTAACTCCGCTTCGTCTTGAATCAGTTCATCACGGGTTTCAGCCATCGCCAGAATTGGCAGAGCACCAATGTTGTGTATCAATCCGGCCAGCATCGCCTGCTCTCTGTCCAGGTGATCCAGGTTGTAAGAGAGGACTCTGCTGATGGCTGCAATCTGCACACTCTCTTCCCATATCTTGTGGAACTTGGCATCAAGCAGGTCATTGGTGGCCTGAAAAATCTGTTGCATGATCAGGCTTACCACCAGACTGCGAACCAGACGCACCCCAAGACGGGCGACAGCCATTTGCAGGTTATCGATTGCAACCCGACCCCGGTAGAGGGGGCTGTTGGCGACTTGTAACAGGCGTGCAGAGAGGGCAGCATCTGATGCAATGATTTCTGCTATCTCATTGGCATTGCTCATCTCTTTTTCGACGGCATCCCTGACCTTGAGTGCTACTTCGGGCAGCGTCGGCAGAGTGAGTTTGTTGCTGTCTATGGCTTTGTTCAGGTCGTCTAAAAACTGTTTTTCATCAATCATTTTTTATCTTTTGTCCTAGGGCCTATTCGATTAGTGTTAACAGGCCCTAGACTGCAGGCGCTATTTGATTATCGGTCAGGCTGCTGATTTCTTGATGTGATACTGATCCCTATAATTCAAAGACTATTCCGAAAAAGGGTAAGGTAGATTGAGTATTTCAAGGGCTGGACCCTGCTCACCAAGCAGTACCTGACCCTCTTCGGCACTGGCAATTTCGATAACTGCCAGGAGGTCATAGCCATCTCCGTTTGCCTGCGCCTCGACAACTTTACCAGTACCCTGTCCTGAAGTGCTCTGTTTTGCGTAGAGTTCATCGCCAGGTTGAGGCTCAGTCGATGTATCGACATGGGCCAGATACATCCTTCGCTTCAATTTACCCAGGTACTGCATACGTGCCAC
The DNA here is from genome assembly GCA_040506705.1 of Candidatus Thiodiazotropha sp. 6PLUC1. GTDB lineage: Bacteria > Pseudomonadota > Gammaproteobacteria > Chromatiales > Chromatiaceae > Thiodiazotropha. Next base: position 45,233 of record JBEVWG010000025.1, on the reverse strand, counting down.
TACTTCCTGACCTGTATAGCAGCCCTTGGTAAAGCTGACGCCATCAATGAGTTGCATATTTGTCATTTGCGGTACAAATGCTTCTTTTGTCTCTTGATAGATGGTGGGTATCCCAGCACGTATCTCCTGAAGCGCCCAAAAATCTCTATTCCCGGTTTGTGCCTGACCTTCTGCAGTTTGCCAGATTTCCTGTAGTAGATTGGCTGGGCCGATCACCTCAAATCTGGGTTTACTGCCTGGCAGGTGGATCAGGGTTAATTCACCCTGTTGCATAACATCGTTTGGTTGTTCTGGAACGTCTTCGAAGAAGGGTTGCAGCAGGGCATCGGAGCAGTCACCGGTAAGTCCGATTCTTATCAATTCGTCGCTGACATCACTGAGTGTGACTTTTGCCCTTAACACATACATCCCCAGGCGTTGCATTACCGATGGGACATTCTCAAGCGGGGTTTGTAGAAAATAGTCATCAGCGCGGCGAAAACAGCGAAAATTAGCCAACATGCGCCCTTTTGCATTACACCAACCGGCCAGATTGCTGTGCTGGTTGGTGACTTTACGCACATCATTGGTTAACTGCCCTTGCAGATAGGTCTCCGCATCTTCACCAGAAATCCGTATCAGTCCCAGATGGGAGAGGTCATTTAAGGCGCAGTTTGGCGCTACGCTGTTTTGGGCGGTATTGGTGCGGGTATCTAGAAATTCTGTCCATTCTTTATTCATATCAGGAACAGCTCCTGGGTTTGAGGAACAACAGTGCGTATCATACCCGATCCAACCGGGGACGAAACTCCCCTCGTTTAATCAGGTTTTTATGATGGGTTCAGATTAATAGATGAGTAATTTGACTGCAGGCGCTCTGGTGCTCTACAAGATTCGCCCGGCAAGGGTGGTGGAAGTATCCGACAAGATTCTCATTGAGTTGGAGGGGGGTAAGAATAAGCGGGTTCGGGATAAAGATGTTGTGTTGCTGCATCCTGGGCCAGTTTCAGAATTAAATAATTTACAAACCCCTGAAGGCGAAGGAGAAGTTGAAGAGAACTGGGAGCTGTTGGAAGGTGCAGAGACCGATCTCAAAGAGCTGAGCGAACTGGTATTTGGCGACTACACCCCTGCCATGGCCTGGGCTACCTGGCTTCTGGTTGCAGATGGTATCTATTTTGAAGGAGAGCCACACTCAATTAGACCCAGATCTGCTGATGCGGTGAAGGTAGAGATCGAATCACGCAATAAAAAAGCTGCTGAGGCAGAGGCCTGGAACGCTTTCATGGAGCGCCTGCATCAAGGCAAGATCATTGAAGAAGATCGTAAAACCCTGGGAGAGGTCGAGGCCCTGGCCCTGCAAAAGCGGGAAAACAGCCGCATATTGCAAGCCTTGAACCTTGCAGAAAATCCTGTCAGTGCCCATCGATTACTGGTGAAGACCAGATATTGGTCATTAAATGAGAACCCCTATCCCCGTCGTATGGGCATAGATGAGTCTATTCCCGCGCATCCGGTGCCAGAATTGGCAGATGAGAAACGATTGGATCTGACACATCTACCTGCTTTTGCCATTGATGATGAGGATAATCAGGATCCGGATGATGCCATCAGTCTTGATGGTCAGCGCATCTGGGTGCATGTCGCGGATGTGGCTGCTCTGGTGAAGCCAGGCAGTGATATGGATCTCGACGCCAGGAGTCGAGGGGCAAATCTCTATCTGCCTGACCGGATCGTGCCGATGTTGCCACCACAGGTGACTGAACAACTGGGTCTGGGTCTGCAACAACGTTCACCTGCACTCTCCATCGCCTTTCAACTATCGGAGCAGGGTGAGGTGGAACAACTCGAAGTTCATCCCAGCTGGTTGAAAGTGGAGCGTATAAGTTACGCAAAAGCTGATCAGCGTTTAGATGAAGAGCCCTTCAAGACTCTGTTGGAAAAATGCCATGTTTTCAGAGCGCGTCGCAAGGCGGCAGGGGCTGCCTCCATTCAACTGCCTGAAGTGAAGATTAAAGTGCAAGAGGGTGAAGTGGAGATTGTTCCGCTGGAAAAACTGGAAAGCCGGGAAATGGTCACAGATTTGATGTTGATGGCCGGGGAGGGGATTGCTACTTATTGCCAGGAGAAAGAGATCCCTATTCCATACGCTACCCAGGCCCCCCCGGAGCAGCCCGATCAACCTCAGGATTTGGCCGGAATGTATGCCTACCGGCGTATGTTCAAACCAACCCAGATTAAAACCCTGGCTGAACCCCACTCCGGATTAGGGCTTCCAGCATACTCTCGATCAACCAGTCCATTGAGACGCTATTCTGACCTACTTACCCATCAGCAGCTAAGGGCTCATCTTAGTGGTGAGCCACTGCTTGACCTGCAAGCCATTTCTGAGCGCATAGCTCAAGCAGAAATGGGTAGCATGTCGAATAGAAAGACAGAACGGGTGTCGAATAACCACTGGCGGATAGTCTATTTGCGGGATCACCCTGATTGGCAGGGAGAGGGCATTGTGGTTGCACGAGAGGGAGAGCGGGCAACAGTCCTGATTCCAGCTATTGGTCTGGAGGCCAAGGTGCGCATCAAAGGAGACGCCGGGTTGAATGAGCCTGTTCAGCTTAAGCTTAGGGAGGTAGATTTACCTGATCTTAGCTGCTATTTCAGGATTCTCTGAATAGTCAACGTATTAGGGCCGATTCGATTAGTGTTAACAGGCCCTGGGTGCGGGTGGCACACCCAGTCTAATCTCCAGTGACTGCGCCGGATTGTATCTACTCAGCCACTCCAAGTGTATTGGTGATCCGGAGAAGGGTGGCGGTAGATGAAGTATCAAAGAGATAACTGAGTCTGAGGTGCTTTTATCATGAGATGGTTATTAATTGCTTTATGCCTGTCGGGTTGTAGTACCGCCTATCAAACGGTTGCAGATTTTGATAATCCCTACTACCGGATACCTGTCGGTTCGACCATTGTTTTAAAACAAGCTTTGTTGGTTGCTCCCAATCGGACCCGACTGTTTCTGCAGCAGGGAGAACCCATGCTGCTGGAAGATTTTGATCGTTATAAACCAAATTGTAATTTTGAAGTGAAATCCCTGCTCAATGAGCCTCAAACCATTCATCCGGAAACATTCACTGTCACTAAAGTAGAGGAGCTGATGGTTGAGGTTGTTCAAAAACAGCGTCAATATGGATTTGTAACTGTTGCTCTGGATGACTCCGGAACCCCAATGGTTTCGCGTGGATACCATTTCTGGCTGGAATCATCACAACATCCAGAAGTTATGCGGCTCACCTGTCGCAGTGCATTTGACGACATGTGGGCAGCACAGCCGCCGACTATTTCCGAGATTCGTCAAGCCCTGGATGAGATCGCTGAACTCAGGTTGGTTTTATGATTCGCTGTTCAAATTAAACATAATGCCACTACTAACAAGATGTAAACCTCAAATCAAAATGTGCTATATCTAGCTATAGGGTGGAAGAGTTGAATTTGAAAGGGCTAAGGGGCTGTTCTTATCAGGTCGATTTAGATCTTACCACTACTAAGTTTTAAGGTTTCTGTGGGTGATCACCTTAGTCGGAAGGATAATGTCGACCGATAAAAGAAAAAAAAAGCAAGATCTTGGGAAGGCATTAATAGCTGAAGAGCAGACTCGGATACTCTATCAGCAGGCACCAATATCCAATATCACCGTCTATTCAGTCTCAATACTCTTTTACTTCATATTGAAGCCCCATATTGAATCATCGATTGTTGATATATGGGTAGCGGCGCTGTTTGTTACGGCCTCCTTTCGCCTCGCGCTTTGGTTTATACGAAAGCGAAACCCGCAAAAATTTACAATTGAGCAGTGGCAGAGGAGCTATCTGATCGGGTGTCTGTTAGTTGGTGTGGCATGGAGCCTGATCGTCCCCTACATAGCGCTCGCGGAAAACCTCACGGTCGCAATTGGCTTGTGCATGCTGCTGTTCGGCATTGTTGCCTCCGCAGTTGTTGCCCTGTCGGTATACGTGCAGGCTTTTATCGCCTATGTCTACCCACAGTTGTTGACCCTTATTGTCACCCTGTTTGCCTACGGGAGTCAGGGATACAATGCACTGGCTTTTGCGACCCTGGTATATTTGGTCATGACCACTCTGTTTACCCGCAATGTCAACCGTAATGTGTTGGAGAATATCAGACTTCAGGTGCAGAACAGTCAGTTGATCGAGGACCTGGGGGATGAGGTTAAAAGTCGAGAAAAAGTCATTAGAGCGCGCACCCTGGAGTTAGAGGAAAAGAACAGCAGCCTCAGAAAGGAGATAGTTGAGCGGAAGTCTGCTGAGTCGGCTCTACGCAAGAGCGAGGAGCGCTTCGAGTTGGCGATGCGTGGTTCAAATGATGGCGTTTATGACTGGAACCTCCTTACTAATGAAATCTATTTCTCTCCACGCTGGAAGCGCATGCTCGGTTACGCTGACTTTGAACTGGAGAATGCTTTTTCCACTTGGGAAAAGTTGATTGAAGAGAAAGATCGTCTGCGCTCCTGGGAGATGCTGAATGATTACATCAACGGTAAACGCGATAACTTTCATATCGAGTTCAAGATGCGTCACAAGGATGGTCATTGGGTGGATATCCTCTCCCGCGCCTTTTTAGTCCGTGATGCAGATGGAAAGGCGATCCGAACAGTCGGGACACACGTTGATATCACTGAAAAGAAACGCCAGGAAGCTCGTATTCTCAGACAGGCGCACTACGATGGCTTAACCGGTCTACCGAATCGCTTTCTAGCGATGGATCGTCTCGCTCAGTTGCTCAAAGAGGCATCTAGAGATAACTGCAAGGTTGCGATTCTGTTCCTTGATCTCGATGGCTTTAAGCGGGTTAACGATAGCCTTGGACACGAAACCGGCGACCGCCTGCTGATTCAGGCTGCTGGGCGTTTACAGTCGGCTGTTCGTGATGGTGACAGTATTTGCCGCCTTGGTGGCGATGAATTCGTTGTGCTTTTGCGTAACTTATCTGAACTGAGTGATCTCCGCACAATTGCAAGTGGCCTGATTTCTCAGTTTCGACAACCGTTTAAATTAGATGATCGAGAATTGGTGGTTACCACCAGCATCGGTATTGCTCTCTATCCCAATGATGGCCTGACCCCAACTGAACTACTACGCAACGCCGATACTGCCATGTATCACTCAAAAGAACAGGGTAGAAATGTTTTCAACTTTTTTACTACTGAGATGAATCTGAATATATCCCGTAGCTTAGAGGTCGAGGAGCAGTTGCATGGCGCCCAGGAGCGTCACGAGTTTTCAGTGTTTTACCAACCTGTCATCGATTTAAAGAACAATCGGATTGTCGCTGCTGAAGCTCTGTTACGCTGGAATAACCCAGTGCTGGGAAAGGTGTCACCAGATGAGTTTATTCCGATTGCAGAACAGACCGGGGTGATTTTGGGTATTGGACGATATGTATTGCAACAGGCTGTCGCTAACGCTGTAGACTGGCGTGAAATGCTCGGCCACGATTTCAAAATTGCTATCAATCTCTCTCCCCGGCAGTTCCGTGATGCTATGTTGGTAGATTATGTGAAAGATCTTCTGCGAGAGCGTGGTTTGAAAGCTGATAGCCTGGTATTGGAGATCACGGAAGGCGTTCTGATGAGTGGTCAGCGGGATATCGACGAGGCAGTTGCACGCTTGCATAAAGCAAACATACATTTAGCAATGGACGACTTCGGAACTGGTTACTCATCGCTGAGTTATTTACGTAAGTACCCATTTGATGTGTTAAAAGTGGATCGGAGTTTCGTTAATGATTTAACTGACGACCCTGCCGATTGTGAACTTGTGAATGCATCTATAATGATGGCCCACGGAATGGGTTTGGAAGTAGTGGCTGAAGGTGTGGAAACCGAGGGGCAGCTAAGCCTGCTGCGCGATATGCAGTGCGAGTATGCTCAGGGATATCTGTTCAGCAAGCCTATCAATGAGGATGAGTTCACAAATTTACTTCGAGATAGCTCTGTAATTGGATCAATTAGCTGATAGAACTCATCGAATAACTAACTTAAAGCAGAACACTACTATTTGGTAAACCTGCTTCTATTCAAGGCAATGGTCTTGTTCATTAAACTGGGCATTTAGGCTATCTACTACCTCTCCCGGACAAGTAACTCACGCACTGTAGGGTGCGGCCCTGCCGCACCATTCTGAGTTCAATGCCAGATGTCTGTGTGTCATGATGCAACAAAAATTTTCATCTAATAGGTCTTATTTGCAACGCTATATTGTATACTGGTCTCTTGGGTGAAACAGTGTAAAGAGTCAACACTTGGTTAACATGACTGAGATGTGTAAAAAAAGTAATCTTGGAGAGTTGTGGTGAGCGAAATCTATTCTGAAAATCCTGTCATGTTTAAGAATAATCCGATAGGTTTTATAGTTTCAATTCTGTTAATACCGGCATTTGGTATTGGTTTGATTATATTGCTTGTATGGCATCTTCAAAATAAATCATCCAAGCTAACGATAAATGAATCTGAGATTCTTTATGAAAAAGGCCTGCTCAGCAAAGAGCGCTCAGAAATTAATATCAGCAGTGTAAGAACAACGAAAGTTAAACAATCCTTTTTCAACCGAATCTTTGGTGTTGGGTCTGTTGAAATATATACGGCTGGTGACAATCCGGAAATTGTTGTAACCGGTCTGCCTGATCCAAATAGAATACGTGAGCTGATCAAGCCCCGTCAGGATGAAGAGTAGTCGATATGGTCGGGGAAACTGATAGTAAGGATAAGAACGAATCCCGTAAAATTGCTATTGCACTGGTTTCTCTGATTGTGATCTTAGCTGTAGCTCTCTTACTGCTTATGCCAGCATTGTCGGAAATCGCAGCAGTGCATTTGACACCTGGATTGGGTATCAAAGATTCTGCAGTGATCTCATTTTTTATTACAGTAATATTGCTGATTCTATTTGCCGTTTTCTCTGGAGATGGTTTGCTGGGTGAGATTCAATTCGTACTGAGTGGATTTTTTGCTTTCTTCGTGATTATCTGGTTAATGGTCGCGTGGATATTTTAAAGAGAAAATTTTAATGAGTAATATGCCGTTTTGTCCAAAATGCAATTCAGAGTATACCTATCAGGATGGTGATATGTATATTTGCCCAGAATGCGCTCATGAGTGGGCAACCACTGGTGATGAAGATGATGTTGAGACTGAAGATGTAATAAAAGATGCCAATGGTACAGTGCTAAATGATGGTGACTCAGTGGTGGTCATAAAAGACCTCAAGGTGAAGGGTTCATCTTCTGTCGTGAAAGTTGGGACTAAAGTCAAGAATATAAGATTGACCGGCGGGGATCACAATATCGATTGCAAAATAAGCGGTATTGGTGGGATGCAGCTAAAATCTGAGTTTGTTAAAAAGGCTTAACAGGCCCTGGTGGGCCGGTATAGCCAGTTTTTTTAAAGATGCTGCAATCAGAAATCTCTGGTTTAGAAAAAACGGGTAATGGTGACTTCTGCATAGTCGTCCCGATGCATTACAAACAGCGGATCTTGTTGGTGAATGTCCGACCATAATCGTATTTGTGCACTGGTTTTCCAGTGACTGCCAATGCGCCGGCTTGCTTCCAGGTTGAACATCCAACCCGCTTCATCGAGGTCTTTTATTACACCTGCAAGCAATTCACTTCCATCTACGTCATTTGCCGTCAGCCGAAATCCGAGAAAAAGGTCATTCTCAAATGGTGTCGTAGCATCATCTCTACGATCGTCATACATGTATTCTCCGAGCAGACCAATATCAATGTCACTCTCGGCAATGCCTACAAAGGTGTATTCGAACCCACCTGTTGCAGCATTGTAACTGCCACTGTCGATGGAGCGATGGATTGCCTCAAGTTTCCAGAGCCAATCCCCCTTGGTCGCCTGTAAGTCCAGACTGGTTTGTCGCATCAGTTCGTAGTAGGGGAGAAGGGTGATATCTCCCTGGGGAGTGATCCTGGGAGTTAGTTGTGGATCCCTGCTGGTGCCGTTGAAGTGAGAGAGGCCAATATCCCAATCGCCAATATAATGGGACCAGCGCAGTGCATAATCCAGATGCTGCTGCTCATGCTCGGATTCATATTGTGCATGATCCTGATCAACATAGGGGTGGGTGCGTAAGCGACCTTTTTCACCGGGAAAGGTACGTTCACGAAAACCGAACAGGGCATAAAGATCAAGAATACCCCAGTCCCGTTCAAGCGAAGCTTTAATTAATGGTTGTCCCAGTTTTTGTTCGCCATCAGGGTTTTCAACGAGGTCAGTCTGATTGATTACATCCACCAGGTGGAGCCCTTCTGTAACCCCCCAAAAGACTCTGCCTACACCCGCTTGAACTTCCCAGCGCTTTCCTGCGTAAGTCCAGATCAGTTCCCGTAGATCCCCATGTGTACGTTCATTGTCCTCACTGTCCCAACGAATAAAAGGTACAAACAACAGGTTCTGGTTGCCACTATCCCAGCGTTGATAATATTCAGGTTGAAATGCCAGCGAAATAATTTGATCGGATTGTTCTGCATCTGTGGCCTGTTGAGGAAAGTATCGCCCCTGTAATTCAAGGAATCCACTCCACTCTCCGGCTTGCAACAGACTGGGTATCAGACAGATGATCCATCGCCAATATCTCACGTTTTAAATCTCCCTATCTGGCACGCTTGAGACTGTTCTTATTGAAATCAGAGTCAGTCAGGCCGCTGCGAAAATTATACTCTGTCCAGGTCAATAGGGTGCTTTTTCCTGTCTGATGGTTATCCATAAACATCTCTTTGGCCCGCCAGTATTGATTCAGGTACTGTTGATAGCCACGAAAAACCAAGGTTTTCAAGAGGGCGTTTTTTCGGTCGTAGTAGTCGATCTTCAAGGGGATATACCTCTCCTTGTCAATCGATAATTGTTGCCGTGTATAACCTGAGTTGGGATCAACTGGATATCGTTCGATAAGAAATGAAGCAATACCCTCATGTTCATTGTCGGCAATATATTTATAGGTATATTTTTCAACTTCCTGAGAGGATATATCCTCATAGGCAAATTCACTGCCCATGAAAGGTCCAGACTTATTACGTGAGGCAATTCGCTTTACCCGTTTTAGTGCAGGTAGATAGAGCCACTGATCATCATCTCCCACCTTGTGGGAAAAACTGAGCAGCGCAGTGCCTTTGACATCTCTTGGTTCATCGAAAACCACTAAAGTTTTATCACCGTCGTTCTCTACCTCTAGGGTCTGATTACGCATATCCCGCAGGCTCTCCTCACCATGCCTGTTTTTCAGCAGCATGGTCATGGTCGCTTTAAAGTCGTGAAAGCCTGTATCTCTGGCCTCGACCTCAGTGGCTATTTCCAAGCCCTTCTCCTCAGGGGTTGCTGCCACCATGGCTGTGGGGATAAGCAGTAATGAGGTGAGTAATATCCTTAATGTCATGATTTTTTTCCTCCGAAATAGATTAGCAGCGGGGGTAGAAACAGAAAGTCGGCAATCAGGGCAAGCCCCAGTGTTATTGCAGTCAGTAGCCCCATGCCGGCATTGAGTTGGAATTGGGAGAAGGCAAGGATACCGAAACCAACGATCAGAACCAGAGAAGTTACCCATAGTGCGGTACCCACTGTCGAGAAAGCGTAACGTACTGCATCTTCCCTGGGGAGGTTTTTTTCACGCCGTGCACGGAGATACTTACTCAGAAAATGAACAGTATCATCGACGACTATGCCCAGTGTCATGCCACTGACAATTGAGAGTGCCAAGCCGATTTCGCCAACAGTCAAGCCCCAGAGTCCGAAAGCCATACCTATGGGGACTAAGTTAGGAATCAGGCTTATAGTTCCAATCCTGAGTGATTTAAGTGCAATGACCAGGATAAAGGAGATTACAACTAACGCAATGGTTGTGCCCTTCAACATGGCAATGATATTGCGACTGCCGATATGAGCGAACATGACTGAAGGACTTGCGCCATCACTGCGTAAATCTGGGGCGTTGGCAAGCAGCCATTGTTGTGCATCCTCTTCGATCTTGAGAAGTTGCTGAGTAGAGATGCTATTCAAGGTGACTGTCAGTCGAGTAGCTGATTTCTTAACATTGATCTGATTGTTCAGGTCGAGACCAAAAGGAAGCGAGAACTCGTAGAGCAACAGATATTGAGCAGAAAGGTCTCTCTGGTCAGGTAATCGATACCAGCTGTCATTATCTTCATGCATATTTCGATTGAGGCGCTTCATGATATCTGTAATGGAGTTGACATGAAGTACATCGGGCTGTTGTCTGTACCATTGGGCGAACTCTTCTACTTTATGGAGGTATGCAGGGTCGTTGATTCCCCCAGTCTCCTTACTGTCCAGTGAATACTCGATTCGATAGATCCCAGTCAGGTTCTCAGTGGCGAAATCGGTGGCTTGACGAAAGGTGATAGTCTCATCGAAATATTTTACAAATTGATCGTCCAGGCGGTTGTTTGGGATCTGCGCAATTAAAAATAGGATGAGTAGGCCCATGCCCCATAAGAGTCGTTTCTTGTTGCGTATGACAAATTCGGCGAAGCGTACCATGGCAATGCTACCCATGGTGTCACCACTCAATGCTTTCACTGGTAACAGCATCATCATTGCAGGCAAAAAAGTGATTGACAGTAGAAATGCCAGAACTACACCCATTGCTGCCATGTTGCCCATGTCACGAAACGGTGGTGCGTCGCTAAAATTGAGACTCAGAAAACCGATCATGGTGGTCAGAGTGGTGAGAAATATCGGTTGTAGGTTAATCCGCAGGCTCTCCATCATGGCCTGATATTTTGATTCTCCATCGCGCATGAAATGGAGGAAATTAACCAGTATGTGTACGCAGTCGGCTATAGCCAGCGTCATGATGACAATGGGGACTGTGGTGGTCGGTGGAGACATCTTGATGCCAAGCCAACCTGTCACTCCCAATGTGGCGATAATCATCAGCACAATGATAATCAGGGTTGAAACCGTACCCGGTATGGATCGAAGCATCAATACTAATACCAGCGATACAGCAGCAAACATAACCGGATAGAGGCTCTTCATGTCATCCTGCGAAGCTGTGGGAAAGGCATTGTTCATCATCACCATACCAGTCAGATGAACCTTGATGTTGGGATATTTGGCTTCCAGGTTTTTGGCCATATCCATGGCCTTAGCTGCCGCTTCGGGTACCTCAGTCAATTTTTTTCCAGGTAACTGAACAGTAACATTAACCCCTGTGGTATGGGCGGAGGGTGAAATCAATCGGTTAACCAGCAGAGGATCCGTAGTGGCGATCTGTTGTTTTTCAGCCAGGGTATTATCATCCAGTGATTCTGGGTTTAGTACCAGGTCTTCCACTATCAGGTCGTCACCTTCAGCATAGGTGTACTGAAAGTTTGTAATGGAATCCACGCGTATGGAGTAGGGGATTTGCCAGGCTTCATGGGTCAATTCAGATACTGCTGTCAGGGTCTCATGGGTAAATACCTTGCCATCCTTCGGTTCTATGACAAACAGAATATTGTCTGTTTTTGTATAGGTATTCTGAAGTTGTTCAAATGCATTCAGTTGCGGGTTCTCCTCACTGAAAAACATTCGGTAGTCGTTGTTGAAACGCAGATGTTGTACGCCGCTACCCATGAGCAGACTGATCGCAACAGAGAGCAGTAGCACTATAATTTTGTGCTTTAATACAAATCTAAAGAAGAGTTCACTCATGTTTTATTCCTTGTCGTCGTATTCTTGCTTATTAGGATAAGGAACCACTGATCAATTCATGAATTGATCACACAGACTTAATTCAGAACTTCCCTAATAACATATCCAATCCCTTGGTTAGTAAGTCGATGAGGTCTCTGCACGAAGGTTATTGAGATAGCCAATTAGTCCTTTTCCACAGCGTTCAAGTTCATCATGACTTTGAGCATTTTTAGCAATTCCAAGACACCCCTCTAGAGAAGCAATAATAAATAGTGCTGTATCAGCAGCATCTATTGATGTTTTTACCTTGCCACTGTGTTGACCTTTACTTATTAGGTGCTCGATACTTTTCAACCACTGTTGATACAACTGATCTATGCGCATACGGAAGCCAGCATCGATAGGAGACATCTCTTGTGCCAGATTATTTAGAGGGCAGCCTAAATAGAGTTGCTTATCTGTAATCTGCTGACCAGCCAGCTCAATTGTCGCAACCAGGATATCAATTGGATTCCCCTCATTCTGTAGAGGTTGTATCCAAAGCTGGTGGAGCTTGTTACTGATTTCTTCATCGACGACAGCGTAGCCAAGCTCCAGTTTGCTACTGAAATGGTGGTAGAGAGCGCCTTTCGTTACACCGGTTCTTTCCAAAATGGCACTCAGGCTTGCCGCCTGAAACCCATCGCGGTAAATCTCTTCATATGCTGCCTCAAGCAGAGCTTGACGTGTTTTATCCGCGTCTACCATGAGATTTATCCAAAAACTATCTATGTAACATACCAACCAGTATGTATGTGGGATCTGATTTTGTCAAAAATAGAGTAGCAATCAATATTGATAGGAGAATAAATTCTGACAATGTTGGATCGATTATTACTGGAGCCAACGAATAGATCTTTTCTGAGATGTATCGCTGAGTAACAAGATGTAACGGGCACTATAACCTGGCGTTCGAATCGATTCCTTGAACTCCTAACTTTATGATTTTTCAGACATGCAGAGCGCTCTCTGTATACAGAGTGGGTTTTCAAACTTGCTGTAGGTCATCTATAGAGGTGTTTTGGTGCCTTGCTTTGTGAAGGTGCGCTGGGGCTGAAAGTAATCTGTTTGGTTGCTGGGCTAATAATGATGACCTCTCGATCAGAACTCCCTATACTGAGCGTGCTTGACTACCGCTATGGTTATGCTTTGAATAGATCTATTTGATCTGGGATGGCGGTGATCGGGGGCAGCCGGTATACAACAAAAAGGGGGATCCAGTATGTCAACGTCTGAAAAGACTACCCAACAGCAGAATATGCAAATAGGGCCATCCGCCACTGAGTTTCTGGATTATTGCAATGCTGAACGGGAGCGTAGACTGAATTCAGGGGAGTCGTTTGATGAGCAGGCGTTCGATCAGGCTATTGAGATGGTCTTGAGCAAGCTTCGGGTATTAGCTGATGAGGGTTGGTCATGATCATACATTCGATCAATGCTAAAAATGTACTGAAGTACAGTAGCCTGAATATAAATGAGATCCCTGAACAGGGGTTGATTGCTATATCCGGGCCGAATGAGTCGGGTAAAAGCTCTATTGGTGAAACGGTCTGTTTTGCCCTGTTTGGCAGAACCTTTTCCCTGGATGTGGATGAGCTAACCAAAATTATCCGCTGGGGTGAAACACACTGTTCTGCTGAACTGGAATTCTCAGCTGCTGATGGCCAGAAGTACCAGCTTGAACGCTTTTTGGATGACGCTGGAAATCACAGTGCCCGTCTATCACCCTTCGGAGTCGATGATGATCAGGTTGTGCGGGGCGTGGAGCAGGTGGCTGACAAGATCTATCAACTGATTGGCTTTGAGTATGAGGAGTTTGTTGAATCCTTCTATCTTGCTCAACGAGAGATCACTACACCCCATCCCCACAGTTATGCTGTTAAGACAATGGCCGGCTTGGTCACCCTTGAATATTGTGCTGCTGCCTGTCAGGAAGACCGCGCAGAGACACACCAGGAACTGGAACAGCGTAATCAGGAGTTAGGTGGCTTGCAGAAGCAAGTGGAGGAGCTGGATATCAACCCAGGACTGATGCCTGGTCTGGAGAGTGAGCGCCATGAGGTCAATCAGCGCATGGATGAAACCCAGCGACTGATTGATGAACTGGGTGGGGCTGCCACAGCATATCAGGATGTGATACCAAAACGGGATAAAGCGCGTTCAAAGTCTGGGAGTGCTGGTTTTTTCAGTTTTCTGTTTTTGATTCTTGCTGCTGTTGCTGGCGGTGCCTGGTATCTGCTGGGTAAGCTTCCAGAACATGATTGGTCAGTAAGCTTGAATAGCTGGCTTGGGCAAATGGTCCCCAATTGGGAGATGGCAATGCTTCCCTGGTTGTTATATGCAGCTGGGGCGTTCGCGCTGCTGTTTTTGATCTTTTTGATCAGACGCTCTGCTCTTAAGCGTTCGGTTGCGGGTTTTAATGAGACTGCAGCTGCACTTGCCACTGCAATTAACAATCTGGATGGATTGCCTCAAGAGGATGCCTCTACGGAAGAGGCGCCTGAGCAATCCTTGAATAGTGATGTGGTTGAGGAAGAGGTCGAACAGGAATCTGTCGAGAGCAATCCCCCTGCGGAAGTAGTCGACCGAGCTGCACGGGTGCGACTCAGTGGTCGCATTGCAGATTGGAGCGCTTCTTTAGCTGAGGTGCGGGATGGTGTCGCGAATGAACTGGATCTGTTAGGTCTGGGTTTGGAGAGTACCAGGCGACGTTCAGGTGAACTTGACCAGGCCATTGCCATTGAACAGGAGCGGCTCGATAGAGCGACTCGGCTGAAAGAGATGCAGTCGAGTCTTAAGGAGAAGATCGATGAACGGCAGCAGCATATCGATATCTGCAGTTTGGCAGATGAACTGATTCAGGGGACTTCCCGAGAGGTTTCTCACCAATTCAACAGAAAGCTGCGTGGCTTGGTAAGCAAGACACTACCGCTGTTTACAGAGAATAGATACGAACACCTGCAGATCGATGATGATCTGACAGTGCGAGCCTTCTCCAGTGAAAAACGTGATTTTATGGATCTGGATGAGATCTCCAGTGGTACCCAACGTCAGATAATGCTTGCTGTACGATTGGCTTTATCTCAAGAGCTGGTTGGTCGGGCTGTACAAGGTGGTCAATTTCTGTTTCTGGATGAGCCGTTTGCTTTCTTCGATGAGAAGCGTACCCGCAGCGCTCTAACTGTTCTGCCAACATTGAGTGAGGAGTTGAAGCAGATCTGGATAGTGGCCCAGGATTTTGCTGATGATCTGAAGTTTGATATGCATGTCCAGTGCGATAGGGAGTATGAATCACTGCCGGCAGCTCGGGATTGAGTGTCAGATCTTCCAGTTAAGCAGGTTATTCCCGATCTCAACAGGGCACTGGAGTCACATCGCAGAGCAGTATTGAGTGCGCCACCAGGGTCGGGTAAAACCACCCTGGTACCACTCGAGCTACTTGATTCATCTTGGCTGAATGGTGGGGGAATTTTGCTGCTTGAACCCAGGCGTCTGGCGGCTCGTGCCGCTGCCAGCAGAATGGCCAGCCTGCTTGGTGAATCGGTTGGTGAGCGAGTTGGTTACAGCATACGCTTGGAACGCAAAGTCTCCCGCAAGACCCGAATTGAAGTGGTGACTGAAGGGATTCTGACCCGAAGATTGCAACAGAATCCTGAATTGCCGGGTGTAGGTCTGGTTATCTTCGACGAGTTTCATGAGCGCAATCTCCATAGTGATCTCTCTCTCGCCCTGACACTCGATGCGCAGCAAGGACTGCGTGAGGATCTTCATCTGCTGGTGATGTCCGCTACCCTGGATCAGAAACGCATCAGTGCGTTGATGGATGATGCGCCTATAGTTCAAGCACTGGGTCGTCAGTTTCCTGTAACCTGTCACTACCTGGAGCAGATACCTGAAAAACGTAAGATTGCCGAGCAAGTTGCGGGGGCAATTGTTCGGGCATGTCAGTGTGAGACAGGGGATGTGCTAGCCTTCCTTCCGGGGGTAGCTGAAATCCGTAGTGTTGGGAAGCTGCTCGGGAGTCGCTTCTCCGACTATGAAAGGGTGCCTCTGATCACTCCTTTATACGGAGATCTACCAAAAGCTGCACAGGATCGTGCCATACTTCCTGACCAGAAAAAACGACGTCGAATCGTACTAACCACCTCTATTGCAGAGACCAGTCTCACAATCGAGGGAATTAAAGTAGTGGTTGATTGTGGATGGTCTCGAATGCCCCGATTTCTTCCGGGTATAGGTCTGACAAGATTGGAGACTGTTCCAGTTTCCCAGGCAGCCGCAGTACAACGGGCCGGACGGGCAGGCCGCCTTGGTCCAGGTATCTGCTACCGCATATGCGCAGAATCCTATCACACACAACTTCAGGCTCACCATCCAGCAGAGATCCTGCAGACCGATTTAGCGCCATTGGCACTACAGCTGGCTTCCTGGGGGGTTGCTGATCCAATGCAACTTCGCTGGCTTGATCCACCGCCAAGAGGCGCCTTCAGTCAGGCAATCGATCTACTGCAGGTTTTGGGAGCCCTCGACGAACATGGCAGGATCACGACTCTGGGACGGCGTATGGTTGAACTGCCAACACACCCTAGATTGGCGCACATGCTGGTGCATACATCTAGTGAAAAGAGAGAGCTCGTCAGCGATATTGTCTCTCTGCTGAGTGAACGGGATATCATTTCCAGCAGGGAGGAGGGATGTGATCTGGCTTTGAGATTGAGACTGTTGAATGCCTGGCGTGAAAAGAGGGCGCCAGCTAATGCAACAGCTTCTTCATGCCGCTATATCGATCGAATAAGCAAGGATTGGTTACGTCGTTTGCAGCACAAGGGTTGTCATCAACAGAAGCAGATATCCGTGGGACAACTTTTGGCTCTGGCTTTTCCAGATCGACTGGCTCAACGCACTGGTCATGCACGATTTCGTTTGGTGAATGGCAGAGCTGTTCGTCTCGCAGAGCATGACCCGCTGGCTAACGAACCATTTTTGGTGGCTGCACAATTGGATGCAGGGCAAAGTGAGGGCCGTGTCAGGTTGGCTACCAGCATTGATTTGGAAGAGATTCGCAGTTTACCGGAAACCAGGATTAACCATCTGCAGGAGATTCTATGGGATAAACGGCTGCAGCGAGTAAGTAGCTCTCTCGAAGAGCGTTTGGGTGCATTGGTTTTAAGCCGAAAGCCTTTGCCTTCCGGGGATTCAGAACTGATTAAAGCCGCTATGATTGACGGCATTCGAATAATGGGGCTGGATGCATTACCCTGGTCACGCTCAGTGCGTCAATGGCAGGATAGGGTTATTTGGTTGGGTAGTCACACTGATGATAGTAACTGGCCCGATCTCTCTGATCATTGGCTAATAGAACATCTTGAGACGTGGTTAGGCCCTTGGCTTGAATCCATCCTAAATAAAGAACAGTTACAACGACTCGATCTGTTGACTATCTTGCAAACCCAACTGACTTGGGAGCAGCAACAGTCTCTGAATCAATGGGCACCCACCCATCTAAAAGTACCCAGTGGTTCAAAGATTGCGTTGCAATATACCAGGGATGCTGGTCCGGTTCTGGCGGTTAGGTTACAGGAGATGTTTGGTCTTGCCGAGACCCCAAAGATTTGTAACAAACAAGTACCAGTTATGCTTCATCTTCTCTCACCGGCACAACGACCGATCCAGATTACTGACGATCTTGCCGGTTTCTGGATAAGAACCTATTCTGAGGTTAAAAAAGAGCTAAAAGGGCGCTATCCAAAACACTATTGGCCAGATGATCCATTGCAGGCAGAGGCTACCAACAGAACCAAACGCAGAAAATCTTGATAGAAGATTAGACTTGACTAGTAGAGTCACAACTCAAAAGATTAAGAATGTAGGTACTTCAGTTTTTTTCACGAATTATTGAACGGACAGCGATACTGTATAATAAACCTCTCAAGACGTCTGGGCCGAATAGACTGTATTTAGAGACAGTTGTCTTAAAATCCTCTCATGGAGAGTATAGTATGGGTTCATATTGCATAGGCTAAGATACAACTGAGCCTCTTCAAAAAGGGTCTTGAGTAACAACGGTCAGTATCGGATTAGAACAGTATGTTTGGTAACCTGTGGCAAAAATTCATCAGCCAATTCAAAAAGGCCCCTGACAAGGAGTCAGAGCAGTCCCTTGTGAGATTAGCCATCGCATTGCTGATGTGTGTCTACGCCTTGTCCATCAATTATTTGGTTTCTGTTGATGAATCAGAAATCCTATATATTTACGCATTTGTCTATACAATATGCAGTCTGCTCATTATCGGGGCAATCGCATGGCGGCCTGATCAATTTCGCCTGCGCCGAACTTTAACGATGTTGTTCGATGTCAATATGATCACTGCTGCTATGTGGTTTGGTGGTGAGAGTGCAGCGATGCTCTATGTATTCTATTTATGGGTCAGTCTGGGAAATGGTTTTCGTTATGGTACTCCCTCACTCTATTTTACAAGTGCTTTTTCCACTCTGGGATTCGCATCGGTGATAGTAGTCAGTGATTACTGGAGAGAGCAGCAGATACTCGGTATTGGATTGCTGGTGGGGTTACTGGTTACAACCCTCTATGTCGCATTATTACTAAAGCGAATTGAGTCTGAAAAAGAACGAGCAGACGCATCCAATCAAGCTAAGAGTAGATTTTTAGCGAATATGAGCCATGAAATTCGTACGCCACTTAATGGTGTGGTCGGTATGACGGATCTATTGGCAAGAACCCCAATGGGTGTTGAACAACGGGAGATTATGTCGGCAATTCAGGCTTCTGCCGAGACCCTGCTCAATCTGATAGAGGAGATTCTTGACTTTTCCAAAATTGAGGCCGGAAAAGTAGAAGTCAGCTATAGTGACCAGAATGTTTTTGCTCTGGTGGATAGTGTGGTTTCAATGTTAAAACCAGCTTCAGATGCAAAGGGTATAGAGTTGAGTAAGCTGCTTGATTTGGATGTCTCGCCATTTATAAAAACCGATCCAAAGTTACTCAGGCAGATTCTGATCAACCTTCTAAATAACGCGATTAAATATACAGAGCATGGCAGCATAGCTTTAAAAGTCACGCCCTACCAGCATGGGGATCCTACAGATTCAGTACCGCGTATCTGTTTTGAAATAGTAGATACTGGTATTGGGATTTCTGAGAGCCAGCAGAAAACTGTTTTTGAACGCTTTGAGCAAGGTGATAATTCAGCAACTCGCCGTTATTCAGGTAGTGGGTTGGGTACCTCGATTACTAAACAGTTGGTTGAGCTGTTAGGAGGCTCTATAGGTGTGGATAGTCGTTTGGGAAAAGGTAGTCGATTTTGGTTCCAGATTCCTGCAATTCCTTCGGATTACCCACTAGATGAAAAACATATAAATGAGGCAAGGGTACTACTGTTTTCCGACCTGCTGGCAGAGCCACAACAACTATTGGATGGATTACAGGAGTGGCAGGTAAACGTAAAAGTTTATAATAGTATCGCTGAGGGTTTTCTGGAATTGCTGAATGCAGTGAAAGTGGAAGAGCCTTACGATATTGTAATAGTTGATGAGACACACAGCCTATTTACCAGCGATGAATTAATACAGGTTATACGATCTGAAAGGAGTTTGGATGAACTGGAAATGGTATGTGTAACACACCATTCGAAAAATCAAGAAAGAGAAACGACGCTATGTCATGAAGGCTATAGTGCTGTTATGAGCACTCCCGTAACCAATGAAAAAGTTCGCCATGTATTGCAATATGCCTTAAAGCGAACTCATAGCTATTCCATGCCTCCAAGAATATTCTCATCGGTAGAACACAGCCTTTCAAAAAAATCAGATATTCTATTAGCTGAAGATAATCTGATTAATCAAAAGGTGGTGAAAAAAATATTAGAGTTACAGGGTCACCATGTTGAGGTGGTCAGTCATGGTAATCAAGCGATAGAAAAACTCAATGAGCAGACGTTCGATCTGGCAATACTGGATCTGCAAATGCCCGATATCAGTGGTATTGATGTTATTAAATCCTATCGTGCTACTGATCATGGCACGCACAATCTCCCGTTTATCATTCTAACTGCAAATGCAACCCGAGAGGCGGCTGATTTGTGTGATGAGGTTGGTGTCAATGCATATCTTACAAAGCCTGTCCGGTCTGCGCATTTATTGGATGTGGTTAGGGAGATATTAGGGGAGGATGTCTCAGCTGTAGCTACCGATATGATAATTGATCAACCTACTCGACCGGAGAGTCAGGAAAAGAGGAGCAGAGTGCTTGATAAGACAATACTCAAAGGGCTTGAACAGCTGAGTAAAGAGCCGGAATTTTTGGGGCAACTATCCGATAGCTTTTTAAATGATTGTGAAGAACTGCTAGTAGCTATGCATCAGGCAGTAGAAGAGAAGAATATTAGCCAATATAGGGATTGTGCCCATGCACTTGCTGATAATGCTTCAGGCATCGGTGCATATTCTCTGATGAGTATCTGTTTGTCAGCTGTACATATTAAACAGTCTGAATTTGATGAGATGGGCATTAAATTAATGAAAAAAATATCTACAACCTACAGCATTACCTGTCAAGTGCTTCAACACTACCGGAGTTCTTTGAAGGCAAGCAGATAGCTAGTGCAGTGTCTTATATTGTTTGACGTTTTTAGAGGCCCTCCCTTTGGGCGCGACGAGAAGCTATCATCCGCGTTGCCCCCCAAGGGCACTTCCTTCGGGGCGTTGCCTTCCATGCAAGTGTACGCCATTCCCTACGGAACGCCTCCTAGCGGCTAATAGCTTCTAGTCACGCTAACATCGTAGGACACGACACTAGTAGGCCGCTAGCATGAAACACCAACCAGGACTCATCTACTATGCCTGTTGGCTTAATTTGAAGGGTTACTGTTTGGTTCGGATTGCGTGGCAGAGGCTCTTTGCGAGAGATAGAGCGCATATGCCTGGAGTGTTAGATTAAAGGTCTGTTCAATTTCACTCAGTATATCTGAGCCTTTGTACTCAAACTCTCTGGCGGAGAGTTTAGCTGCCTGTTGGCTTAGTTCGTAAAGCAGTACCGCACCCAGTTGACCTGCACTGTCTAAAAGTATTTGCGCCTGATCGAGAAACTGCCCAAGTTGACGGTGAGCCACAGCTTTTTCCATTTGCCGCAGAATGCCCCGTCCTTCAGATTCGAAAATCTTAAATAGATCGTTTATTAACGAGATGCCGCTATCCAGCTTTTCCAGTCTTAGAAGTGTCATGTGGTCAAGCAGCATGGCATCCTGGATACGGTTATTCTTAAACTGGATGGGGTCTGTCTTGCGGGAAACATAAGTCAGATTCTGCAGGTCACCCTTATCGAGTGCTGCGAGAATTGAAAGTATGACCTCCTGGGGCGTGATCGGTTTAAAGAGACAAATATCCACGCCAATACTATGGCATAGGTTGAGTATCTCAGGGTTATCTTCATCATTCATAAAGATGAAGGGTACCCACTGCTTGTAAGGTGTGGTAAATCGATGCAGTTTGACAACCTGAATACCACTCATGACAGGTAGTTGTAAATTGATAATAGCTAAATCGAAAAAATGTTCTTCCAGTGCATCAAGGGCCTGATCACCATTGTCTGCCAGGTGGATTCTGTAGCCGGCGTTACTCAGTGCCTGGCTAAGTGAATCACGCTCCAGGGATATGGCGTCTGCCAGTAATATTACTTTTTGGCGGGTGTAAGCTTTTTTAATTGTACGATGTTTTACCAGGCTGACGACATTCTCTGCCGGTGTAAAGGTGTTCGGGTCGTAGCTGATGATGCTGAATAGTTGTTCCTTGCTCCAGGGAGATTCCAGAAGCGTGTGATAACCTGCACGAAGTAACCTGTGAGCATACTTTTCATTGAAGAATGAGGACTGTATACAGATCAACCGTACCTTAGTGAGTAGTGGTTCGTTTTTTATCAAACGTGCCAGGGATAGGGGTTCTATATCCAGGTTTTCACCATCGACAATGAGACAGGAGTAAGGGGTATATACTTCACCCTGGCTGCGAGACAGCATGTGCTTGAATGCCTGTAAGCTATTGCTGCAGGTCGTTACGTCATGTCCCCAGTTGAAGAGTTGCTGTGATAATAGGGAAGTGGTACTGGTGTTTCTTGAAAGTATCAGAACCCGCTGTATTTTTTGATCAACTGGAGTGCCTGTAAACTGTTGGCTCTCTTTAGATTCTTCAGGGTTATCTGTTGAAACCTCGTCAAGCTGTGGCAACTCCGCTACTTCGTCCGATTGAGGAAGATTGCGAGCCGAAACACTACTTTTTCTGATAGATACCAGAGCGGGTGGACAGAGAGCGAGCAGACTGAAGAGTACTGCTTTCGGTAGGTCCATCTGAAATACAATATTTAGTGTTATGGTTATCGAAATAAACCCAGTTACCATTGCCAGCCAAAGATAGTTTCTGCCAAAAGAGCGTGCAGCAAAGATCAGTAAGCTACTAAGAGGCAAAAATAGCAGAATCGAGCTGCCTACAAATGTAATCAGACTTAGAAATACCTGATCCAGAATGATTGACATGCTACGTGTGAACAGGTTAGACGTATGCAGGTTTTTGAGGTTTTGTATCAAACGGATCAGCATAAACTGACTGGTCAGAAGAAGTACACCGAGCCCGATCAGAGAGGTGGCAGACCAGAAGTAGGTGATGACAAGTCCGCAGAGTACAGCGCAGCTGGCTAAAAAACTGAGACTGTAGTAGACATGGTCTCCTGTCAGATTATGAGTCTGTCGATTGTTCCTTGGTTGTATGTTCAAGAGTATGTTCCTTCGGGATTTCCACGTAACGCGTAGTGGATGGTTTCCACTTCCTGCATTTCACTGAGAAATGCATCTGTGCAATCAGGGTCGAAATGGTTTCCTCTTTCCTGGCTAATATAGTCAATGGCCTTGTCAATTGACCAACTTTTTTTGTACGGTCTATCCGATACTAAAGCATCGAAAACATCGGCAACAGCGACGATACGGGCTTCTAATGGTATTTCGTCACCGCTCAATTGATTTGGATACCCCTGTCCGTTATATTTTTCATGGTGGTTTAACGCAATTACCGCACCGATTTGAATATATTTTGATAAGCTGTTTTTCAGTATTTCGTAACCAAGAAGTGTATGTTGCTGCATGGTCTTAAACTCATCAGGTGTCAGTTTTCCAGGTTTAAGCAGAATCGCGTCGGGTATACCTATTTTGCCGATATCATGCATAGGAGAGGACTGAGCAATCAAATCGCAACGTTCTTGAGATAGATCCAGCTTCTTTGCAATTAAAAGAGAGTATCTGGATATACGCAATATATGATTACCCGTATCTTCATCTCTATACTCGCCAGCCTTAGCCAGACGCATTAGAGTTTCCTGTTCCCGGTCATGCAGTTCCTGTGTGGTTTTGCGTATCTCCTGCTCTAGTAAAATAGCACGATCTTTAATCATTTTCCGTTGTCGGCTCATTGTCAACATGTTGTGGCAACGGGCACGACATTCAGTGTGATCTATAGGCTTGGTAATGAAATCGTTGGCACCCGACTCAAGGGCCATATATCGTACAGACTGGTCTTCTACACAGGTAACAATCATCACAGGTACATCATTGCATCTTGGGATGCGTCTAAGCCATTTGATAAACTTAATACCGTCCATTTGCGGCATTTTATAATCAGTTATAACTAAATCGATTTCATGGGTCTTAGCCCATTCGAGTGCTTGTGTTGGATCAGCAAAACAGGTAGATGATATATCGGTATCTATTGATCCAACCAGCTCTTGCAAGATCATCCGGGTAATCGATTGGTCATCAATGATGAGTACATGAGACATATAGATAGATACTTAACCCTGTTTATTAGTACTGTGATCGTTTGCAAGTCTGTCTGTTTCAATAACGGCTAGCAGGCTCAATGCTTGATCGTTCTCCGAATTTCATTCAGATTTTTAGCTGTTGAACAACCAGTACCACTGTTGATTACACATAACAGATTTAACTGGAAACTGAATTTATGAATTCAGGTAATAAATTGAGCTTTGTTATATTCGATATTCGCACGAATTAACTTCCCGAAATGTTAGCTTATTTTTATTTATAACGCGATAGAAATAGATTTGAGTGTTTTACTGCTAAATCCAAGTGAGGATGTTTGGTTAGCCCTATGTTAGATCGTTGCTTTTTTCTAGTATCCTCCCGGTTTTTAGCGATCTTATAGCCGCTTAATTAAATCACCTCCAGGGTATGCGCTGCCCAACTATATAAGTAGCTGGCTATTTCAATTTCAAGTTAAGAGCACCTCTATTAATAGAGGTGCTCTTAAATGTAGCAGTCTCCAGCTCACCTGGATACAGCGAGTGGAAGATCAAATTAGCGAGATTCGCTGAATCACTTGGGGGGACTCCGTTTTTTTAGATATTTTGTATGTGCATGTAAGTGCTTGAATCTCAACTAAGGAGTTACAACTGAGCACAATGCCTATATTCCATAATTTTAGTATGTATATTCAGTAACATATTGTATTATTAATAAAAAGTAGGCCTTCTGCTGCGAAGTCACCTCTGAAGATGGCGTGTTGCTAGGGGGCTGACAGTTTGAATATATCAAATGTACCCGGTGTCTGAGCTATGACTCATGAATATGAGATCTATTCTCATTCAGGAGTTTTTTAGCGATGACTTTCTTCCTCCCTTGCTTCTCCGTAGAATGTGCGCCTCTTGAGAGAGGAGAATTTAGTAGTGAGATTGAGCCCCGAACAATTTCGTAACTGGGATCGAAAATGTGTCACCCTTTTGGGTATGTCAGGCGTTGGAAAGACTCGTCTATCCAACCTGTTACGATCTAGTGATTGGTTTCATTACTCCGGAGACTACCGTATAGGTACACGCTATCTTGATGAAGCTATACTGGATACGATCAAGGAGCAGGCAATGAGTGTGCCTCTTCTTAGAGATCTATTGCGTTCAGATTCGATTTTTATCCGCAACAATGTCACCTTCCATAACCTGAAGCCTGTCTCTACTTTTCTTGGCATGTTAGGCAATCCAGAGCTTGGTGGTCTCTCTCTGACTGAGTTCAAACGACGCCAGAACCTGCATAGGCAAGCAGAAATTGCTGCTATGTATGATGTTCCTGATTTCATGCGCAAGGCAAAGCTTATATATGGGTATAACCATTTCATCAATGATGTGGGTGGCAGTTTATGTGAATTGGATGAGCCGGGGTTATTAGACTTTCTCTCAGAACACTCATTGATACTCTACATACGTGCCAGCGAAGATGATGAAACATCATTGATTAAACGATCACTATCCCATCCTAAACCCTTGTATTACAGAGAGGCTTTTCTTGATGAGCTTCTCTCTGAATATATGGCCTTGAAAGGTGTGGAGTATGTTTCGTTGATTGAACCGAATGATTTTACAAGATGGGTATTTCCAAAATTATTTCGGGCAAGGATTCCTCGTTATGAAGCGATAGCTGCAGAGTATGGATATACGGTAACCACCCATGAGCTTGCAAAAGTAAAAAGTGAAGCAGATTTTACCTCTCTTCTGGAAAAGGTAATCGAGCGGGAGTCCTGATATGCCTCTGGTTGCACATACCAATTTACCCACATTCGAACGTTTACGCCAGGAGGGGCAGAATGTGCTTTCTCCCGATCGGGCAACCCGACAACATATTCGCGAATTGCATATTGGCTTGCTCAACATGATGCCGGATGCAGCGATTGAAGCAACGGAGAGACAGTTTTTTCGTCTTGTGGGTGAAGCAAATCCAATCGCTCAGTTTTTTATTCATCCATTCACATTGGATGTCTTGCCTCGTGGCGAAAAGGCCAGTGCGCATATTAAAAAATACTACGAATCATTTGAGCAGATAAAGCAGAATGGTTTGGATGCCTTGATTATTACCGGGGCCAATGTTACCCATCCGAATCTGGCACAAGAGGATTTTTGGCAGCCTTTGACTGAAGTGGTGGATTGGGCGCATAAGAATGTGACTTCGGTACTCTGCTCTTGTCTTGCGACCCATGCCGTCGTGCAGTCCCACCATGGCAAGCAACGCACTCATATGGGTGACAAATTATGGGGAGTATTCAGCCATCGTGTTCAGGATGCTAAACACCCTTTGGTTAATGATGTTAATACACGTTTCGATGTCCCTCATTCCCGTTTCAATCAGATTTCAAGAGAACAATTTGATCAGGCTGGTTTAAAGGTTCTGGTTGAAAGTGAAGAAGCAGGCGTGCATCTGGCTGTTAGCGGCGATGGTATTCGGGTTGTCTATTTTCAGGGGCACCCTGAATATGACACGATCAGTCTGCTGAAAGAGTATAAGCGCGAGGTCAATCTATATATAGCTGGCGCTCGTACCGACTATCCACCCTTTCCTGAGAACTACTTCTCTCTCCGTAGTCAGGCAATCTTTAACGAATATCATGAAAAGTTGGATCGAGCCAAGGAGGAGGGGCAGGCTTTGCCTGAATTCCCTGAATCATTGGTTATCGAGAGTCTTGATAACACTTGGCACGATACTGCTGAGGCGGTCATCGGTAATTGGATTGGCCTAGTCTATCAAGTGACGCATCATATCCGAAAATTGCCTTTTATGGATGGAATTGATCCGGAAAATCCATTGGGCCTGAAGTAGAAATTTAAACTTAAGATGGAAGCCTTTATTAACCATGCTGCAACACTTGATTGGCAAGTGATTAATCGAATAAGTTTATTGACTATCTCCGTTGCGACTATTTTAATGAGTTAAATATCCCTTTTATATTCTTGAAATTACAACTTGTCTTCAAATCATGAAGCCAATTAAATGTCTAAACGAATATTGGTGAGTAGGCCGATTCAATATTCCCGCCTGATTGAAAATTAGTCAGATTTGGAAATAGATTACGTACAAGGTTATTATCGGCACCGAACCAATGGGTCAATGCTGCATTGACTTGATCCTGTGAAAGCTTCGGGATCATTCGGCCTTTACCACTGTAGTCATCTATGCCTCCCAATTGCATGGTAGGTAGCTCACCTATCAGTTTGCCGCCATCTAACTGACCTGCCGCACCTGTGCCGTTTCCTCCCATGACCAATTGATGCGAACCCCAGGCGTGATCGGTGCCATCGCCATTTTGACTTAGCGTGCGACCAAAGTCTGACATGGTGAAACTGGTTACTTTCTCTGCATGTCCCAATTCCTCCATCGCTTTCTGAAACTTCCATAATCCCAAGCTTAATTCTCTCAGGAGCATTGGGTGATCAGTAGCTTGATTGGCGTGAGTGTCAAACCCTCCCAGCTCGACAAAGAAGATTTGTCGATTATATCCCGCTCCCAGATTGCCTGAGGCACCAAGATGAATCATCTTGGCAACGGCTTCAAGTTGGTCGATCAGTCTGCCTCTGATTGAACTGGTAAAACCGAGTTGTTGCGCTGTGGGGATATCAAACAGGGCTTCGCCATAGGGGCCAAGTGTTGTGTAGTCGATCTGAACAGAGTTCCAACTCTGGTTCAACTGCTCAAAAGTGGTTAAGGATTTAAGCTGCATTTGATTATAGAGCGTCTTATAGGGGTCAGCTGTTGTGTTGGTTCGTGAGGCATCGAACTCCAATCTATCGGTTGAGCCTTCGATCCCAGAGAGTGCCTTGAAAAAAGCACGTCGATCATCAAAACTGTTACCAGCGTCTTCTCTCAGGTGGTTGATGGTAGGTATTGAGCTCGGCTTAAGCACAAGCGGAGATGTTGACTGACCAATCAGCATACGGTCATTACCCGCATAGGATATGTTAAGCCCTAATGGGTTGTTCTGATTGATGTTTCCCCAGTTATCTGCAATTTTACCCGCCCATCCGACATCATTCAGGTTATTGGCCTGACCCGTTTGTAGTATACGCTGTTGGTGATTATGGGCGAAAAGATAGAGAGGAAGCTCAGGGGCTGCATTTCGGATTTCATCCCGTGTAACAGGCCTGACGAGGGTGCCAATATTACCAAGGATCGATACTTTGTCGTCGGTAATCAGCTGTGCCAGTTCTGGCATCACGCCATTCACACCTAAGTCGATACCTTTGGAACTTAATGAATAGACACCTCGGGTATAGGCTGTTGATTGATTTAGATTCTGGTTATAGGGATTTTGCTGTGCAGCGCCAATAACACCCTGGTTCAGGTTATTGCCATTCGTTGTGATCTGATCTAGTCCAAGATCTTCATTATTGACAGCCAGGTCACCTCGAATAGATGCATAAGGGTCATAACCCTTATCTGCATCTGTGCCGACAGGTACCAACATATTGAATACGTCATTGCCACCGTAGAGATAGATGCACACCAATGCTTTGTAGTCATTGAAGCCGGGGGCTGCTGCCATAGCCTGTGTAGGCAATATCAATTGTCCAGCCGAACCGAGAGCACTGACACTGCCAAGTCCGGCCAATGATTTTAAGAATGCTCTGCGTTGCATCGCCATAGTGTACTTTTCCTTACTGGCTTACTATTTTTGGATCATATAATCGCTAGAGGTGGCAATCAGGGTAAACGCATCCTGAATCATTCGCCTGACGTTTTCTCGATTGTTGCCGGTATTGGTATAGCTGTTTGAAAGCAGATAGTGTTTTAGTGCAGCACGATAATTGTCAGACATACTGCTTCCCAGCATAACAAGATCAAAGTGATCGATCAGGGCATCAACAGCACGTGCTTTAGGGGTCTCCCCATTGTTGTCAGGGGTGTTGTCGCTGAGAGAACTGAAATCCCCATTACTATCATTCTCAAGGGTCTGTTCGAATAGTGATAGTTCAGTGTCAAAATTTGTCAGTAGTGAGAGAGCGTATTGGCCCCTTGTGGCTGAAAATTCACTCAATGATTTACCGTTGACATCAGTGATCTTGTTCTTTTCGAAACTCGATACCAGTTGAAAAAACAGGTTGTTATAGTCGGCTAGTGTTTGTGAAGTCTGTATCTGAAATTCTGGCCCTACTAACTGGTGTGTTGTGAAATAGTCATCGCTTGGAACATGGTGGGGGTTGTAAAAGTTGAAAACTGATGGTGAGCGCATAGCCCCCTGGTTTAGATAACTTTCAGGGTTTCTAAACCAATAGACATGATCCATGGAGACATTATCTCTACTCTTCCATCCATTTAAAGGCGTAACATGAGCAGCTCGCAGTAACTGAGTAATCGCAAGCAGTGGCTCTTTCGCTTTTCCGAAAGCGGGGTTAGTGCGGTAGCTGTCATCTCTGGCTTCCGGGTCGAGCAGAATAGCTCTCACCACGGCCTTCAGGTCACCCTTTACACCCTGTCCATTGTCATTGAATATCCTAGCGACTCGAGCAATGTAATTTGATGTGGGATTGGAGGTAACCAGTCTCTGAATCAAGTGTTTACTGACATATGGTGCAACGTTTGGGTGGGCAAAGAGAGTATCCAGCGCCTTGTCCAGCCCACTACCATCCTGACCTGAGTTGAGCGGAAATGTTGTTCCAAGGAGTGTGATATCGCCATCCCCCCCTTCAGCTGATTCATCCTCATGCTCAGAGGGGTGAAATACCATGGGTTGAGTATAGTCACCGCTTTTGGTGCTTAATCTGCCAAAGCGGCTGTTCTCCGCCAGATCCCATCCGGTCATTACCTTGGCCAGCTCCTCTATATCCGTTTGGGTATAGGTTGGTACTGTACCGGTGCCTGCATCAGGAAAGCTGCTACTGTTGCCATCCTGGTCAGGTGATCCATCCAGGTTCAATTCATAGAGTCCGATAGTGAAGAGTTGGATGATCTCCCGAGCAAAATTTTCATCGGGACGAGAGCCTGTAGATAGATCTGCTTTACTGTTTCCCTGGTGCGATAGATAGGCTCCCATTGCCGGGCTGATTGCAACTTCTCCCAATAGATCCCGATAATTGCCGAAAGCATGCTCGGCCAGCAAATCATAGTATGCCGCCAGGGCCTCGCCACGCATTGATAGTGTGTGGCTGCTTGTTGATACCACAAGGAGTTGGCTTAAGGCATAGGCGACTCGCTGACGCAATTGATCTGTACCGATCTGCGTGCGCTGGGGCGCTGTTGCAGTCAAGGCGCTCTCCCACCAGGCGGCCATCTGATAATCTCTGACAGTACTACTGCTGGTTGACTGGTTAAAAGCCTGACCGCTTCCAAACCACTGCACACTGGGTTCAGCTTGTTGAGCAATCTCCTGAGTACGCTCCAAGTGTGTTTTCCAACCATCTGATGCACTTGTATAGGCTGAATTCATGCTCAGTTGAGCATCGACCCAACCACTGATTCCCAGGCTTTTAACCCGAGCCATTTCACTCTCCACAGGTCCGAATGTACTTTGCTGCAGAAGTCGATGGGCCATGCTGTCAGTCACTGATTGAGCTTCGGAGACAGAGATTGTAAAACGGTTTTCTGTAGAGGTTTTTCCGTCAGAGGCAGAAATGATGATTGTATAGTTTCTGCCTAGATCCTCCCAGGAAGGGGCACCAGAGAGTGTTCTTGATAATGGTGTATGGACAAGCCAATAGGGCAATCCTTCAACACTGTAGGAGATCTCGTCACCATCGGGGTCACTAGCTTGGAATGTGAGGGAATAGAGCACATCAACCGGTATAGAAGTGTTGCTGCCAGATCGTGTGAATTTGGGAGCACTGTTACTGGGTGCGACTGTAATGGAAACCTGCGCAGTTTGTGACTGCAGCTTGCCATCAGAGACGATATAACTGAAACGGTCTTCAGTACTATCTGAGCCGTCGTGTCTATAGACAACGGTTACCCCATCGGCTTGTAATTCAACTCTACCTCTAAGGGGATTGGTAAGCGTCACAATCTGAAGCGGATCACCATCTGGGTCTACGTCATTTTGAGTCAAATTGAGTGATTGGCTCTCTCCCTGAGTAATTTGAATTTGATCATCGCGGGCAACCGGTCTTTGGTTGTCCGATGTCGGAGGACTGTTATC
The DNA here is from genome assembly GCA_040506705.1 of Candidatus Thiodiazotropha sp. 6PLUC1. Lineage (GTDB taxonomy): Bacteria > Pseudomonadota > Gammaproteobacteria > Chromatiales > Chromatiaceae > Thiodiazotropha. The sequence goes on along the minus strand of JBEVWG010000025.1, from coordinate 14,536 downwards.
TTCGTTTGAGTCACTCCCAGAGTCATCCTCTGAGCCATTCTCATTGAGTTTGATGGCAATCGAGACTACGGCAGCTTGAGATTCTGCGGCGCCGTCAAATGCGGTATAGGTGAAAGCATCTTCAGTTGTTGCCGTCCCATCATGCTGATAGAGAACAGACCCATCAGATTGAACTGTTATCCGTCCATGTTCTGGTGTTGAGAGATTGGTTACCTCCAGAGGGTCATCATTATCATCAGTGTCATTATCTAAAACTTTGACAATAACACTTTCACCCTGGGAGAGGGTCGCACTGTCATTCTCAGCTTCAGGTGCAACATTCTCTTCAACGCAGCCAAATAGAGTAATAGGGAGAACTAGATAGGCAGCATAATTTGAGATTGATTTTAAAACTTCCATATCTCTCTTTTAATAGATCGTTCGACTTTGCAAACTGATTATCGCAAACGGTCATTTTGTTCCAAAACTTGAAGATGAAGACTAGGCAGTTTTCTAATTGAATACTGTGTTTCATTTCAAACTATCTACTACGAAAGGAAGTTGAGCCCTAAAAAATCTCGAAAAAATTCAATGTGTAGGAATCAATCTGCGATATTGAGACTCAGGACAACATTTAATCTTACTGGCAGCTGAAAATAATGACTATACGAGATATCCCGTATGTATGAAGGTCAATTGGTGGAGAATTGATGGGCTTGCCAGCGGGATATATAAAGGGCACCTCTATTAATTGCTTAAGCTCTCTGCGTGACCTGAAGCCTGTAGCTGCGAGGCGTGAGCCGAAGCAGAATGGTTGTTCCATTCTCAAGCATCAAAACGCAGCAGAAGCATGCTTCAGGCCGCGCCCTATGGGGCTTTACGACCCGTTCAGACTCTGCGTTGCACTTTTTCGACAGGCAATAAGCATGGCTTTAAAAGCTCACCTTGATTCTGAACGGGTCGTAAAGCCAGAGGGCACAATCGCCATAGGCGCTGTTAAGCTTTTTATAATCTGCAACGGCCAATCCTCTGCTGGCATGCCATGCCAATGAGGCTTGAGACCCAGCTGAGCTTTACCGGGATTTATCGCGCAGCTCACAAGGGTTTGGATTAGTGACGAAGGCAAGTTTGATGGGGTGAAATTAGTGGCGGAGCGGACGGGACTCGAACCCGCGACCCCCGGCGTGACAGGCCGGTATTCTAACCAACTGAACTACCGCTCCGAAGACAAGAGCGCGATAGTGTAAGGATATTTTTTCATAGGTCAACCATAAAGTAGAAAATAAGGTTGGTCTGATGGTTAAATAGTGTCATCTAGCCACTATGTCTGGCACTGAAATGGTGTCATGATCTAAAAAAGTGGGGTGAGCGGCCTATATCTGTGGGCAGGCTGGGAGCGTTGCGTAATATCAACGATTTTCTTATGTAAACCATGTCATATTGGCGGTACCACCCCAGCAGCTAGCGGCAACAGATTCAGCGACTTAATCGAGGTAGGTATTGGCTGGGTAGGGTAACCTGCCAAAGTGGTGATTGAGTGTACCATATCTGAGTGCTTCTCACAGAAGACTGCCCATTCTGATGGTATCGATTATATCGGTCAGGTTTGGCCGACGGATTTTAAAGAGATAAAGCCTATGCTATTTGATATTGATGAGGCGATACGAAAGCGTGCTAAGACGCCCCACGAGCTATCTATGCTGAATCTGGTGGGATGTCATCTGATCGCGGCTCCTGCATCCATTGTGCTCGACGTCGGATTACTTGGATTCCTGATCCCTCTGGCCCTCTCTCTGGCGGTGATTGCGTTTATCTGGCTCAAGGCCGGTAGCAGCATGAAAGGCGATCCCTGGTTTGTGGCAGCCCATTGGCGCTTGTCGGCCAATCGCACCCGTATTCTGATGGTAGGGTACGCTATCAGTGCAGTCATTCTCGGTATGGCGATGATGGCCACTTCAGGTAGTTCGAAAGGGGATATCATGATGGTAGCTATCTCCCGGGTTGCAGTTGTACCTACCTTACTGACGGTGATGGTCTGTTTTGTCCTGGAATCTGGCTCAATCTACCAGGCGGGCCGGGGTGAAGTGCCTGATGGAATAACGAAGCGTATGCCGCCCCCTGATGATTTGCCTGTTATCGAAAAGCAGGTCAATTCGGTGGCTGAAGGGGGATAGCAATCCTTTTGAAACAGCTGTAGAGAAGTGACCGAAACTGGTAGTTACAAGGATACCATCTGACCGATTTACGGTTTGAGGTGTCTTTTTTTCAGTTCTCCTGCAGTCATGGGTTTGCCGTATCGATAGCCCTGCGCTGACCTGTAGTCAGACAGGATCAGATAGGTTTCTTGCTCTGAAGTCTCAACACCTTCAGCCAGCACTTCAATTCCAAGCCGTTGTCCCATGTCGACTACTGTCTGGACAATTGCAAGATTACCTTTGTCATGGCTGATATCCTCTAAAAACACCTTATCAAGTTTTAACAGGTCGATAGGTAATTTTTTAAGTCGGGCCAGCGATGAGTAGCCGATACCAAAATCGTCAATTACGATGGAAAATCCCATCTGTTTCAGTTGCTGCAAGCGACTCGCAGCTTCGTCGATACGCTGAATAAAAAGATTTTCGGTAACTTCCAACGCCAGCCACGATGCTTCACAGCCGGTATTCACCAAGATTTTATTTACGTTCGCTAAGAAATCATCGTGCATGATTTCACTTGCAGATATGTTGATTGCCACCCTTGGTGTTGTAAATTTCTCCTTATGCCACTGCTTGGTTTGAATGCAGACGTTGTAGAGTACCCACTGGCCTATCAGGTGGGAGAGTCCCATCTCCTCTGCTAAATGGAGAAAATCATTTGGGGAGACCAGGGAGTGTCCAGGTCTATCCCAACGAAGCAAGGCCTCAATACCTATCAGTTTTTTCGAATAGAGATCGATTTGTGGCTGATATAGCATGACAAAATTGTTTTCTGCTGTAGCAGCCTGTAATTCTGCAATGAGACTGATCCGCTCCTTGACTGATTCGGTCATGCTGTAATCATATAACCGGAATGTATTAGAACCCTTACGTTTGGCCCTGTACATCGCGGTATCAGCGTTTTGCAGAAGGCGATCTGCATTATCGCCATCATTAGGGAAAATAGTTATTCCGATACTAACAGCAGGTTGGAGTCGCTTACCTAAAAGGGTGAGTGGCTCTCGAACTTTATTGATGATGTGGCTCGCTACAGATGAAGCATCTTCAGGGCGTTTGATATCCTCAAGCAGAATAACAAATTCGTCACCGCTTAGACGAGCAACCACGTCACCGGTCCGTACTACATGTAGAAGCCGATTCGCCGTAGTAATAAGTAGCTCATCTCCTGCGTCATGACCCAGACTGTCATTGACCTCCTTAAAACGATCGAGATCAAGAAACAGAATTGCTAACAGTGTCTTATTGCGTTGAGCACGAGCTACTGCCTGATTAAGAAGTCTGGTGAAGGAAAAGCGGTTAGGTAGCTGGGTCAGTGAGTCTTTTTCTGCCAGTTGCTGAAGCTGTTGTTTCTTTATTTGTAGCTCATCAACGATTTCGAGATGTTCTGTGATATCCCGATAGGTAACGACAACGGCGTCGCTGTTCTCAATCGAAAGCGGGCTGGCTAATAGCTCCATACGGCGTGGTTTACCATGAGCTTGCTGGATGCTATGGATATATTTTACCGGTCGGCCTTTGCTGGCGACACGGTCTATTATCTCCTGCATGGGCATGTGCTCTTTCATCTCGACATCATCGCTGACACGCTGCTCGGAAGCAGTAAGAGAATGTGCTGCCTTATTTTGTAATATTAACTCGTGTTGAGTACTGAATACATAGAGTGGGTCGGCAACGGCATCGATAATCGATTGTAATTTAGACTCACTCTGTCTTAGTTTCGACAGTAACCATTCTGCTGTTACCCAGGCCATTACAAGGATAATCAATAAAATCACACTCGACCACAAGAGCTTATGTTGAACATCCGCTATCAACTTTTTGACAAAATCACGCCCAGTGAATATTCGTGCAATACCAATAAGACCGTGTGTGTTTTCGTGAAACAGGGGAATTTCAGAGAGAAAACAATCTGTGCATGTTTTTTGCCCCCGAATCAGATTTAGAGTCTTGGGTGCAACATTCACAACGCTATAGTCAACCTCGACTTCTATGCGTTGTATCAGCGGTATGGTGGTAGAAGGATCACGTAACAGTAGCATGGTATCCATAGCACGTTCGAGTTCATTTGATATTAAACTGTTTTGATCTCTGCTGAGTGGTTTGCTCAGTATGTTAGCCTGAGCCTGAGCTAGGGCATTGGCCTGGGATTGGGCGTAGGCAATTAATCTTGGCTCCAATGTTAAGTACCAATAGGTGCCTATGAGAATGCCTAAAGTGATAGTCAAGGCTGAAAATAGCAATAAAAGACCATGGCTTTTTGCCAGGACTCTTGGTTGTTTATTCTGCCTGTTCCTACTCATTATATTGTTTCGCTATGCGTAGAAAAAATGGCTTGTAAATGACGCCTGCAAGTTTGGCTTGCGAGGTGTTTATATACGGTAAAATACGATCTGTGACATATAGGCCTGCTATAGCTCCGCGCTCGACATCACCTAAGAAAGGAGAAAAGACCGTGGTTTGTCTGTATCTGACCCAGTTGTTGAAAATCTCAGAATTAATCCCGGGCGATGCAATGAATAGTGCTGCAACAGGTTTATCATGAGGTTCTTGTCGTTCAGAAGTGGAGATGATCTCAATTTCCATAGGATACCCACCAATTCTCTTTAAAGCTGACAGGCCCTCTGAAACAGATAAAGCACTGGCATAATTATCTTTATGCAATACCAGAATTCGAAGTTTTCCTGAAGGGGTGAGTTTCTTAGATAAGGCAAGGTCAGCGACCAGACAGGCAGGTAATATATTGATACCGACATTGAGTCTCTGAGCATCCTCAGGCCAAAGACTGTCAGCAGTGGCTATTTTGAAGAATAATAGAGAAAGCAGTAAGCATAAATGTCTAATGGTAAATCTTTTCAAATCCCTGCGACCCGGTATCTTCACTTTAATTCCCTTAGTAGTCGATAATCGGTGAGCGCGCTACTGAAATTCGTAGTTCAAAGATAGCCACCACCGCCTTCCAGGTCGGGGATAGTCATTGGGGTAGGGTAGAAAGGCCTCTCCTGTAAAGTCTGTTGTGAGTTGTTGTGGATATCTTATCTTTTCATCGGTCAGGTTTTTTATGCCTACATGGAGTTGTAGTCCTGGTGTCAATCCTTGATGACCAACTGTGAAATCAATGACAGTAGAGGCAGGCAGATTGTTGCGTGAATCAAGATTTGAACGATGTCGTTCGCCAACATAAGAGGTTTGTAAAGCTGCAGACCAGTCTTGAAATGGCTTCCAGATGAGTCCTATGTTCGCCAGCCATTTGGCACCACCAGCAAGGTGCTCGTCACTTTTTTTGAATCTTGCATCTACATAGGAGAGATTACCATCAAGCTTAATGTTGTAACTGAGGCGTTGCTGATATTCAAATTCAAAGCCTTGAAGGCGGGCATCTTCGCCGTTGATGTAGCCTGCGTAATTGAGTTCATCAAACAGTATCGGGTTTTTGAGCTCTGAGTTAAACAGGATAACACTACCTCGCCAATCACTCTTTTTTACAATGTATCCAATTTCAGTGCTATTGATTGAACTCAAATCAAGATGACCGACACCAGGGTTTTGCAGCTCATAAAAGGTAGGGGGCCGAAAACTTCTGGAAAACTGAAATTTCACTACTTTATCAGGGGCGAGGCGCCATACACTGGCCAATCTCGGGCTTACAGGACTGTCGAGGTCACTATAATCATCATAACGAAGAGTCCCGGTTAGCGTAAGCTGCTCACTGAAACGATATTGATCCTGTATGATGAAGGTAAAAATATTTCGGTTTATTTGAGTATCGATCCAATTTGAAGATAATTCAAAAGGCAATTCTGGCCATTTCCAGCCAGCATCCTCAATAGAGGTATCGCTGGCCTTTATGCCCAAAAGCATCTCATGCTTTACATTTGGACGCCAAAAAAAGTCGGTTGAAATAACATATTTTCGCTCAGTATAGTATGAGTCTAAATAGATAGGGTAGGGTGAGATAAAGTCAGCCGGATAGATATAGAGCTGGTCTCTGTTACGCTCATGCTCTAAAAGTTCAAAGCGTACCTCGGTATTGAGAGTATCAGAGAGCTTATTTTTGCTGCCAATGCTAAATGAACGATATTTTTGCCGTGATGCCAAACGATTGTCAGATGGTGGCAGAAAATGGTTGATTCCAAAGTGATCCCCGTATGCATCATCCAACAATTTTGCAGAGGCAAATAGTCCCTTCCATTCCATATCAAAAAAAAGCCCAAGATATTGTCTGGCTTCGTTGCTTGGGCCTGGTGCGTTAGAGAGTTCTGATTGCCCCGTGTGATACCAGGCATCCTCCTCTACATCTACCTCGTGACCATCGCCTTTCAAACCTGAAATATTAAGGGATAGAGACAATTCATTTTCTTTATCGAGCAAATTCCACATCCCTCCCAAGCCATAGTGGGAATCATGCTCATAATGTGTGTTAAGAGAGGTCTCATTCTGTTTGGTAATAATGTTTACCACACCAGCATAGGCATATTCACCATACACTGATGCACCTGCTCCACGTACGACTTCAATTCGCTCAATCTGCTCAATAGGTATGTTGAGTGCGGGATTTGCCGTTCCAAGCAGGGTTGAATTCAGGGAGATACCGTCAATCAGTATTTTGACATTTCCGGAAGCGTAGCCATGACCAACCCCTCTACTGAGTATTTGTCGCTCACCAGTGAATTCCATTCCTAGGCTGATTCCTGGTACCAGCCCCAGTGCCTCCCAAACTGTTCTTGCACCACGAGCCAGTAGTTCGTCTCCATATAGAATGCTGGCCATGCCAGGTACATAGTCAGCATTCATGCGGCTTTTTGTGGCTAATTCTGTCTGGCTGTCCAGTAGAGAGAGCAGGTTGCGTAAATCCTGATTCGCGTTACTATCTGCAAATGCCAGCCCTTGACAAAAAACAGGAAGCAGAAGTACGTATATAGCTTTTTGAATAGCCTGAGTAAATCTGCTGACAAAAGCGGATGGTATTTGAGGATGCTCTCGCTTGTCCATGTTTGAGAGTGACGTTATATGGGTGTGCAACAGTCATATACCTCAATACGGAAACAGGTATCAATGTGATGTCTGTCAGTTTTTGTCTACGAGACAATTGTGGCATAAAACAGCTGTTTCTTAAATGTGTCAAATCAATTTTACCACTCAATGTTTTTTACACTTTTATGGTTCTGCAATTTAGCACTGGGAGGCGGTAGACTACCAAGCAGGATAGTTGTAATCAATCAGTTAATTCCCGATAAGGGTGCTGTGTTTTTGTGAAATCACTTCCAGTTGTATGATGAATAAAGTAGTTGTTAAGTCAGTCAATCTGTAGAAAAAGGACATATTTAGAAAAGAATGTTACTCCAATCGAGGAGGGAGTAGATAGCTGAGGCAAGTAGGCCAGTAACTGGAAGGGTGATGATCCATGCGGTAATGATGCGCATGAATGTTGATCGTTTAACCAGTTCTTTGCGATAGAGCTTGTTCAAAGACTTTCTTTCCTTATTAGAGAGAATGAATCCTTTATCTCTGTCATTCAACTTATCCAGTAGTCTGCCTTTCTCTTGGAAAGAAGCGCTATCAAACTGTTGAATGAAGAGATCGCTCTCTTCCTGATTTTGGTCAGCTTTATGGCGTTTAATAACTTCCAGAGTAACAGCATGATTCTTTTTCAGGTTTTCCCGAAGAAATCCGATACCGAATATTGCACCAACGGTTGTATGGGTACTGCTGACCGGGATTCCCATCAGGCTGGCCAGTAGAACAGTGATGGTGACTGAGGTGACGATACAGAAGGCCCTTACTTGATCAAGCTCTGTAATTTCGTTGCCGATGGTTTTAATCAAGCGCTTGCCGTATAGCACCAGTCCAAGCGGTATCCCTATTGCGCCAATAGTCAGCAGCCAGGTGGGCAGAGCAGGATGGCTGATTCCCTGATCTGAAATCAGTGCCTCTTTGATCGCAATAACAGGTCCGATGGCATTGGCGACATCATTTGAACCATGAGCAAAGCTGAGTAACCCTGCAGCAACAATCAGGGGGATATTGAATTGGCGGTTTACCGCAGATTTTGTATTGGGTAACAAAGCGACGTGCTGTTTTAGGATAGGTCTGATTATCAGAAAAACACCTGTACCGACTGAAATTCCACAGAGAAATGCTGTGATGAAATCAACTCGCCAGCTGGCTTTAAGTCCCTTGGTTAGCAGGTAGGTGGTAAATGTCAGCGCCATCATGCCAACAAATAGTGGAACGACCTTTTCCGCTGCTCGAGACATGTCAGGATGATAAGTAATTTTACGTTTTATCATATAGAGCAGAAATGCAGCTATTATACTTCCCAGCAGGGGAGATAAAAACCAACTGACAGTTATTGTGCTTAGTATTTTCCAGTTCACCACCATCATGCCACCAAAGGTGATACCAGCGCCTAAAACCCCGCCTACAATAGTATGAGTAGTAGAGACTGGTGTGCCTGTTGCTGTTGCTATATGAAGCCAGATGGCACTGGCAAGAAGAGCGCTGATCATGACGTGAATTATTGTACGTGAACTGCCAAGCTGTTGTTGGTCAACAATGCCATGTTTAATGGTACTGATGACCTCACTGCCTGCGAGAAAGGCGCCGGAAAATTCGAATATTGCCGCTAATAAAATAGCACCAGAGAGGCTGATTACTGCAGAACCCACCAGTGGCCCGATATTGTTACCTGCATCATTGGCACCAATGGTTAGTGCTATATATCCACATAATAGAGCAGAAAGAATAACGATGTTGTGCCCATCTAATTCATCGAAAAATAGTTGTGAAACGATGAAGGTTCCGAGCAGAAAAAAAACAGCAAGCAGGTGATGCAGATAATAGAGAGGATGGTAGGCTGAAAATGAGATGCCGCGTAAATTCTGCATGAGTCTGGTTTTCAATTCCTAAGCGATGATATAGTCATAGAGCAAAACATTATTTTCATCAAAAATGGTTAATGTTATAGCTGCAGAAACAGTTAGTTGGAGTACTGTTTGGTCTGTGGTTTAACTCTATTGTGAACTTTGCATCTCTCGTATGAACTCATCTGAACGTTTGATAGATTGATTCATGCGGTTGATAAGCGTGTTGATATCAGCTTTTAAGCTTCCGAACTCACCACGCAATGAGCCAATCGCCTGTGCATTGAGGTTGTGCTTCAGGTAAAGTACATTATCACGGAAATTATTGAGTACGGGCTGCATAGTGCGCTCAGCTTGCTGCATCGATTTGAGCATACTTTGATAACGTGTTTTGGTTTGGGACAATTTCTTTTTGCTGCTCGCCTGCAACTTTTTGTTTTCATAGAGTTCGAGCTCGTCTGCCCACTCTTCGAACAGGGCTTCGGCAACCGATTTCACCTTCTCTATACGGTCTGTCACTTCCTGGGCCGCGCTTTCACTGGATTCGAATTCGTGATTAAGACTGTCATAGGCTTGTTTCAGATCACTCTCTTCAAGACGAATCACGGAGGCAAATTGGTCGAGGGCAGACTTGAATTGCTCCTGGGCATCACTTTGAGCATCTCTGGCATCTTCAACCCGGGTGACCAAAATATCACGTTTATGGTAACCGACCTGTTCCATGGTGTCGTAGTAGACACTGGAGCAGCCAGTGAGAATAAGCAGGAAGCCGAGCGAAAGGCATCGATGTTGCGTAAACATGTGAAATAATCCCCTTGGAATCTGGTAGATTGGCAATTTTGCCACAGAGTAGGTGAGTGGGGCGATGCAAGAACGAATCTTTTTTGAATTTTTATACAATTTAACAGTATCTTCGCCCTATAACCTATTTCATAAAGCGCGTATTTTGAAATAACACTATGTTTTATAAGCAGAATATATTATTAGGGGCGCTTTTTATCCTGCTCGCGGAACTCATGTTTGCCTCAATGGGGGCGATTGTTAAGCAGCTGACACAGACTCTTCCCAGCGAAATGGCCGTATTCATGCGGAATTTGTTTGCTCTTGGCCTTCTTTTACCTCTGGTTTGGGGTAGCAGCACTATAACCTTAAATACCAAAGTGATTCATCTGCATCTCTTGCGTTCTGCGGCAGGTGTTTCGGCTATGTACTGCTTTTTTTATGCGCTTGCCAATCTGCCATTGGCCGATGGTATGTTACTCAAGATGACATCGCCTCTATTTATGCCCTTAATTGCATGGTACTGGTTGAGCGAGCCCCTGCATCGAATGATTTTTGTAGCGATAGGGGTTGGTTTTTTAGGGGTAATACTTGTTCTTAATCCTGGCGGGGAATTTAATCAGATTGCGCTGATTGGTTTGCTGGGAGGCGGGTTGGCGTCATTGGCAAAGGTCAGCCTACGCAGGTTGGGGAAAACTGAGCCATCTGTGAGAGTGGTTTTTTATTTTGCCCTGTTGAGTTCAATCATCTCAGCAGTGCCAATGAGCTGGAATTGGCAACAGCCAACCGCCTCTGAGTGGTGGTTATTCGCTCTATTGGGCCTGGTTGGTACCCTGGGTCAACTTCTTTTAACCCGTGGATATGCGATTGCAACTGCTGCGAGAGTAAGTCCATTTACCTATTCATCGGTTCTTTTCGGTGCTGTTTATGGTTACCTGTTCTGGGGGGAGACCCTTAGTATGCAATTTGTGTTTGGCGCCCTGTTAATTGGACTGGCAGGCATTCTTGCACTCCGAGGGAGAGATGTGGATGAGAGATTGGTCAGCGATTCTGCAAGAACTTGATACAATGCATACCTTTTATAGCACTTTGAAGGATTGGCTCGGTCTATGTCGATGAATTGGACACAACTGTTGTCAAGGCAACGCCTTGGTTCGCAGGATCACCCAGGCGGCAGTACCTCACGCACGGATTTTCAGCGTGACCTGGATCGTATCGTCTTCTCTTCAGCATTTCGGAGAATGCAGGATAAGACACAGATATTTCCTCTCTCGAAGGTCGATTATGTCCGTACTCGCTTGACCCACAGCCTTGAATCCTCGAGTGTTGGGCGTTCATTGGGCACTTTGGCTGGAGAGCAGATCATTGCCCGCCATAAATTACAGAAACACGAGGCGTCAGATTTCGGGGATATCTGCGCTGCAGCCTGTCTGGCTCACGATATAGGAAATCCACCCTTCGGGCATTCTGGAGAAGACGCAATACGCCATTGGGCAGAAACTGCCGATTATGGCAAGCAGCGTGTCGCGGTGCTTAGCGGCAGTCAGCGAGAGGATTTTCTCAATTTCGAGGGTAATGCTCAGGGCTTTCGTGTCATCACCCGACTGCAGAACCGAGATAATCCTGGTGGTTTGCAGTTGACCTGTGCAACATTAGGGGCATTTACCAAATACCCAAGAGAGTCCTGCATAGGCAAAGGTCGTTTTGGGGGGGTAAGCGCCAAGAAGCCAGGTTTCACTGCTGAAGATCAGGGGAATTTTGAAGCTGTTGCCAAGGCCGTTGGCTTGATTCGACGAGACCCGGTGCTCGCTATATGGCATCGACACCCACTCTCATTCCTGGTCGAAGCTGCTGATGATATTTGCTATCGAGTGATTGATATTGAGGATGGGTATCGCTTGGGACACCTCAGCTTTCAGGAGGCACTGGATCTGTTTAGCGCCATACTCGCAGATTCATCCATTCAAACAGCTCGCTTGAAAAGTATTGGCGGGGACAAGGAGAAGGTGGAGTTTTTGCGGGCTAAGGTCATAAGCCAGGCTATTAGTGAGATTCTCTGCTGTTTTCTTGATCACGAACAGCAAATCTTAAAAGGGGAGTTTGACGACCCTTTAATGAGCCATATTCCTCACCGGGAAGAGATGGATCGGTTAATTGAAGTGGCAGGTGAAAAGATATATATCGCACCAGAGGTTATCGAGATCGAAACGGCAGGGTTTCAGGTGATCAGTGAGCTACTGGAAAGGTTTATCCCAATTATTGACGATGTTGCTGAGCATGGTTCTGGGGCGAGTCCTCGCAGTCAAATGATGATTAGGCTGATTCCCGATCAGTTTATTGGACCACAAGCTGAGCCTGTAAAGGATGACTATACCCGATTGCTACGTTTAACTGACTTCGTCTCAGGGATGACCGACTCCTATGCTGTCTCACTGTATAAGAAGGTGACAGGGATTTCACTCCCAGGATAGTGAAGTCGCTTTCTATTCATCTACTCAGATATGGGTATGAAAATGGAGATTTTTGTACCTTTATCAGGCTCACTTTCTATACTTAATCTTCCATCATGAGCATCAACGATAATACGGCATAAATAAAGCCCAAGGCCATATCCTCCGGTTGCTCTCTGTCTGGCCTGGTCAACTCTATAGAATGGCTCTGTCAGATGAGAAATATGTTCAGCTGGTATACCTTCACCATGGTCTTCAACAAGTAAGTGCCAGCCTTCATTGCTCAACTCACTGCGGACCTCAACAGGTCTAGCCTCATCAGGAGTATGTCGTAGCGCATTTTCCAATAGATTTCTCATCAATAATTTAATGCGAATAGGATCCAGATCAATTTGTTGGTGGGCATTTTTGAAGTGGGGTTGCCATAGCGCATCAAAAAAATGCTCATTTTTAACAGACTCAATCAATTGAGTCGGATCAACAGGTTGAAGGTCGAGTTTCGCATGTTTCGACTCCAGTTGTTCAGTCTCAAGTAGCTCGGCCAACTGATGTTCAAGTATTTTCAGATCTGAGATTATCCTTTCTCTCTGATCACTTTCACTGAGTAGCTCAGCGTTTAATCGTACCCGGGTCAATGGTGAACGGAGTTCATGACTGATTGCAAGTAACAGTTGACGTTTAGCATCTAACATTCCCTCTATTTCTTCTGCCATGGTGTTGATGCTATTCGCCAGCTCCCCCAGTTCGTCTCGACGTTTTAGTGATATACGGTGATTCAGTTCGCCAGAACCGAAGCGAGCAACATCTCGACGAATGATTTCAATGGGTTGAAAAAGGCGTCTGACAAGGTGGTAGGTGAGGGCTATCAATGCCAGAATTGTGAGTATGGTGGTAATGGCAATGATTGGTAAACGACCGCCTTTCCAGTTGTCTTGGGAGATAAACAACAGCCCAATATCTTCCTCCTGTAGCCGTAGCAGGAAGCGATGCTCATCATAACTTACCTGAACAGATCTCCCATTCGATAGCTGATGTGTATGAAAATTGAGTTTATCCTCATCAACAAGCTTTCCATTACTAGACCAGCGGTGATCGGGGAAATTTATCTGTATATCGAGTTGCAGTCGTTGAGCCAGGGCTGTTGCTGCAATGATATCCGGAGGTGTTCCGGTCTGCTGGCGTATGTGGTCGACATATTCCACCATGTGAGGTTCAGCAAACTGTCTGAACTCATCTCGAATACCATATCGAAATCCGCTGTGAACAACGAAAATAATTAAAATACTTACACAAATAAACAGCAATACGAGTCGGGCGCTTAGTCGATGATGCCGTTTCATGCGGATGGCTCGACCATTCGATATCCTGATCCCCAAACAGTTTTGATGTAGTCCAGGGGCTGTATTTTTTGACGTAGTCTGCTGACCAGTATATCCACAGACCGGGTGTAGAGTTCTGCATCTACACCCTTGATGGCAGACAAAATCTCATCCCGGCTATAGACCTGTCCAGGATTTAGAACAAAAAGCTCAAGTAGACGAAATTCCAAATTTGTAAGGTTTAGAATCCGATCTCCAATTGAAGCAGTCAGTTGATTCTTGTCGAGGGATAACTCTCCAAGGCTAGCGGGTTGTTTTTTACTTGACTGGGCAAGGCTGCGTTTCAGGATGTTTTGAATTCGTGCGACTAATTCACGTGGTTCAAATGGTTTTGCAAGGTAGTCATCAGCACCAAGTTCCAAGCCGATAACTCTGTCCATGACATCACCTCTCGCGGTTAGCATCAGAATAGGGATGTCATTGGTTTTTCGTATCGTTCGACAAACATCAAAACCATCCATCTCAGGTAACATAATGTCCAGTATGATCAGGTCTGGTTGGTTGATGTGGAGGTACTCAAGACCTTCTGAGGGCGTTGTGAATGACTGCAGAGTGAGACCGTATCGTGAGAAGTACTCGCTCAGTGGTGCCGCTAAGCCTTGGTCATCATCAATCAGAAGTATAAGGGCCATCAGTATACCCCTACGTGCCGCAGTATATCCGATCCTTCCTGCCTGACCCAGGAATCTGTAAGGGCTTCTATCTGTTGTAGTGCATCGGTCATAGTTAATTTGAGATTAATACCTGGGTTGGTATGCCCTGCTTATAGACAGGGCAATACGAACCTTAAATGTGGTTGTCTCTGTAGTGGCATAGTTAATTTGGCCACCTGATTATAGGTGATATTATCACCCTAAATGATAAACAGGTGACGAAATGAGTAAGACACGCAG
>JBEVWG010000020.1:0-60644 GCA_040506705.1 Candidatus Thiodiazotropha sp. 6PLUC1 | reverse complement strand
GGTGAGCCTGCGCAGCAGGTGAATCAATCCCTGCCCATCAGCTGGCACCAACCCCCTCGCGTAACCACGAGCACCCTTTTTTGTTTGGCGGTGAAGCAGGACATGATTCGAACCCTTCGTTCGAAAGGAACGCAGTGACGCAGACGCCGCAGCGAAGCGCAGGCGCCCCGTAGGGGTGAGCCGAAGGCGAATCACCAGGAGTGAAGCGACGCAGGACACCGCAGCGTAGCGTAGGTGCCCCAACGGGGTGAGCGAAGCGAATCAATCCCTGCCCATCAGCTGGCACCAACCCCCTCGCGTAACCACGAGCACCCCTTTTTATTTGGCGGCGAAGCAGGATTTGATTCGAACCCTTCGTTCGAAAGGTACGTAGGATGCGGTGAGCTGTGCGAACCGCATCATTGATGTTCATGAACCACCGCGCTCTGTTATTGATGCGGTTCGCGCCGCTCACCGCATCCTACGCAATTTACTAACTATATGGCGTGGTGGATGGGGCTGATTGTTTTAGGATGTCGGGTTAAGGTAAAATAAAAGTCAATTTTATTATAGGTTCGAGGCGAACACGATGAAGCGGAAGCTGCAAGGCCGATATGTCACCATATCAACGGTGGGGGAGAAGGCCAAGGCTTTCGTTCCAGCACCGTTGCCGCCACGCCCGCCAATCGATTGGACACCTGAGCTGCATAACAAATTTGATCAGGCGCTGCTGGCGCTTGGGCGGCTGGATAGCTTCTCGACCTTGCTACCGGACACTGCCCTGTTTCTCTACATGTACGTTCGAAAGGAAGCGGTACTCTCTTCCATGATCGAGGGCACTCAGTCGTCGCTGTCAGATCTGCTGCTGTTCGAGTTGGATCAAGATCCTGGCGTGCCGCTGGATGATGTGAGGGAGGTTAGCAACTATGTTGCCGCTCTTGAACTGGGCCTACGCTTGTTAGACGATGGATTGCCGCTCTCACTACGGCTCTTGCGGAATATCCACGATGTGCTGTTATCTCAGGGCTGGGGAAGTAATCAAACCCCAGGCGAGTTCCGGCGTAGTCAGAACTGGATTGGTGGTACCCGTCCAGGCAATGCGGCCTTTGTTCCACCGCCAGCAGAAGACGCTTTAGATTGTATGAATAAGCTGGAGCTCTTTTTGCACGATCGCCCCGAGCCGACCCCAGTGTTGCTAAAAGCGGCATTGGCCCATGTGCAGTTCGAAACGATTCACCCGTTCCTGGACGGTAACGGACGTCTGGGGCGTCTGTTGATCACATTACTGCTGTGCGAACAAAAAGTACTACGAGAACCGATGCTCTACCTCAGCCTCTACTTCAAGTCACACCGTCAGTATTACTACGAGCTGCTTAACAATGTGCGCCTGACTGGGGATTGGGAAGCCTGGCTCGACTTCTTTGCAGAGGCGGTGATAGTCACTGCTACCCAGGCAGTGGAAACGACACAGCAGCTTCTATACCTGTCTAACCAGGATCGTGACAAGATAAGCGCTATCGGCAGAGCGGCAACATCCACTCTGCAAGTTCATCGGACACTGATGCAGTATCCTATCGCCACTTCGGGATCGCTCGTGGAGAAGACCGGTATCACCCCTGCAACAGTCAACAAGGCGCTCAATCATTTGCAGCAACTCGGTATCGTAAAGGAACTGACAGCCCAAAAACGCAACCGGCTTTTCAGTTATGCTGGTTATATCGATATCATGAATCGCGGCACGGAGCTGCCGGATAGGTAACTCATAACTTGCGGTATGAGCATCTTATGTAGGATGCTATGAGCTTTGCGAATCGCATCATTGATGTTTGTGAACCACCTCACTAGAAAACAACATGACAGCCAAAGACTTAGGACGCTTAGAGAAGGTTGATCTGCATGAGTTTTGGGTAATCGAGACGCTATGATCCACCTGCACTGTACCAAGAAGCTGCTGGCCAAGCTGCCGTTAAGCGAAGTCGGACGACTGAAAAGCAAACAGTCAAGCCCCTACGCCGTCAATGATGCCCCCGAAACCCTGCTCAGCGGCTGGCATGCCAACCTGCTTCTGCTGCAGCGTCGGCAATGCGTATTGTTCGTCCACGACACCACACGCTTTCCGGTATTCGTCCCGGCACTGAAAAAGGCGGATTTCGCTGAACTGGATTACTGGTTTACCGATGGCTTCATGAACACCCTGCTCAAAACGGGGGCGGACAATGACCTCATGCAACGCGCCCATGCGGCGCTGGGACCGCTGATCTGCGACAACGACTGCAACCGCTCTGTGCAGGGCAGCCTTAACCAGATGGGTCAGGATATCGGCTTTCACATTGACTATGATGGCCTGTCCGTCGCCGATATTGCAGGCTACCATATCAGCGCCTGGTTGGCTGACAGGCCCTGTACGGCCAAGGGGGTAAAGGAGTGCATCTGGCCGATAGAGGCGATGCATGCGCTATTGAAAAAGCAGGGAGATGTGCATGACTGAAACCGAACACCAAAAGTTCGAGATGAATACGGATTCAGATGTCCGGAATTTCCGGATATCTCGACACATGGGGCAACTTGTAAGAGATTCTTACAAGTTCACTTTGGTCTCCAATACTATCCAGCCATCCTGAAATCCCGCATCATTGATGTTTGTGAACCACCACACTCTGTTGTTGGAGAGGTTCGCACAGCTCACCACATCCTTGCATCTCTCATGCGCATGGTAATGATGGAATATCCATAAATGTCGCAGATAGATAGATGCAGTCGCTAATTTACGTCAATCTTAGTAATCATTTTTGCATCGGCTTCCAGCTGCCTTGCCTGTTTCAGCATCAGGTCTGAAATATCCTGAAGCGTTCTTTGTTCACCTGTGGCGTAATCGGGCTGGGCCAGAAGCTTAGGCAGTTGTGTTCGCAGTGCTTTGACCATTCTGTTCATTTCTCTCACCAACAGCCGACGATCAATGCCGCAACGCTCAGCCATATCTGCCCAATCGAAAGCGCGGATTTTAGTGAAATCAAATTCATCACCAATGGCCATGGCGAGTTCATGTTCGATATCTGGGTAGACGCAAACTGAAACTAGATCGTAGACAGGGGCGAGGCGTAAGCCACCAGGTTCGACCAGGAACGAGATGTTTTTGCCGTGTGCATCGCTGTTACCGATCAGATATTGCAATATCGTCCAGCGTATCATCGTCATTCGGGTTGATGCTTCAAACTGGGTGAGTGACGCGATGGAAAACAGCTTTTCCAAACTGACGCCATCTCTAATATTGGCAACATCGCGGCCACTGCCAAAATTACGTTCATATTTATGATTGACGCTGAGGTTAAGCGCTTGACAGCTATCCACTACATGTAAGCGTTCGACATGAGCATCGTGCACAATACGATCAAAACGTTTAACCATTAATACCGGTTCTGGGACACGTAGAATTTCTACTTCGGCAGTCGGAATCCCTAAGGTAGCAGCAAGCTTTAAGCATAAGTGCTCGTTAATGACTAACCGCGAAAGCTTTGGATTCATTGGCTCAGGTTTAAGGATGTGCGTTGAAGCGAGTGCGCCTTCCACTAAAAAGAGTTTTCCGTTGTTATCAACAAAGACAGATAACTTATCTTGGTAGCCTGCAATAGACATGCGAACACGGCCATCCCAAACGTTGAAGGGGCGGTTGGCACGGTCTTGAATGCGTTCTGAGAGTTCAGCAAAGGTGACTTCACGCATGACAGGGGCAACCTGCGCAGGTGTGGAGTCTTCGGGAAGCAGGGCAACTGCGCCGGTGCTTTCTTGTCCCAACCAGCGCAGCAAACCGAACAGATTTCCTTTGGCAACGGCATGTGCCGCTGCGGCATCTTCAAGTGCTTTGCCTTCGGGCAGCAGATTCTCAAAGAAGCGACGGACATTCACAGAATGCAATTCATCGGTTTGTTGTTCAGCACGCTGGAAGGGGAGCGCTGGAGATATAGGGTAGGCTTCAGGCTGCTCGATCCATGCCTGTTCATACGAAAAAGAGAATCGCCCCGTGTCGTCGTGATAGCTTAACATGCCGACACGCTGCTCACCGATCCAGGCGGAGAGGGAAAGTGTACTCACGACAATTTAGACTTTATGGCTGTGATCGTTTGTGGGAGTTCTGACTTAGGAACGGCCAAAAAGCAGAGTCCCATTTGTTGGGCGATTGCCAGCGCTTTGTCCAATCCCACTGAGCGCTTTCCATTCTCCAGGTCTGAGAATAGTTGAACAGACACACTACAAAGAGCAGCAGCGTCATCAATGCGAAGTTGTTGCTGGGTACGAAGGCTCCGAATGAATGCACCAAAGGCCTCAATCGAATCGACGACGGGGGATTCCGGCAAGGGATGCGGTGTAATTGTTCTGGCCATAATATTTCTCCTATATGAGAAACTATAGTGGTTTATCGGCGGAAAAGTAAATAATTTCTTGATTATGAGAAATTAAATGTTTATATCGGCTGGGTATCAATAATTGATTAAATATGAGAAATATTTAAGAAGGGGTGTAAAAACCGTTGAGGGTAATAGCCCTCCCTGGGTTCGAAAGGAACGTAGATAGCATCCCGCTAGGCCTGTAGCACTTCATTGAAGAGCTGCCGGTTTCCGGTGAAACAGGGCGTAAACCGCGGGAATGAGCACCAGGGTGATGAGGGTTGAGACTGTCAATCCACCCACCACGGCACGCGCCAGGGGTGCTTGTGCATCAGCCCCTTCACCGATCCCCAAAGCCAACGGCAGCAGGGCAAGAATAGTGGTGAGGGTGGTCATCAATACCGGGCGCAACCGCCGGCGTCCGGCCTCCATCATGGCCTGCTCAGTGGTCATGCCCTCTCGGCGCAGGCGACCCGCCTGGTCAACCAATAGAATGGCGTTATTGACCACGATACCTCCCAGCATGATGCAGCCGATGGCCGATTGCAGGTTCATGGTGGTGTCGGTAAGGAATAGGGTCACCACCACACCGATTGCAGCCAGTGGCACTGAAAACATTACCACCAGAGGATCACTGAAGGATTCGTACTGGGAGGCTAGCACCATGTAGACCAGGAGTAGCGCGAGTATCAGAGAGATGAGCAGTTCGTTGAACGACTTCTGCTGCTCTTCATAATTTCCGGCAATGATCAGGTCGTATCCCACGGGCCTTGCGATGGTATCGAGTCGTTGTTGTATGTCGGCCGCTACTGAGCCCAGGTCGCGTTCGGCTACGTTGGCGGTGACTGTGACCAAACGTTGCTGATCCTTACGCTCGATGGTAACCGGTCCTTCTCCCGTGGTGGTCTCAACCAGATTACGTAGCGCCACCTGTTCGCCGCTGGGTGTGCGCAGTGTGAGGTCGAGAATCTCGTCGATGGTGCGCTTCTCAGCCGCCTCGAGCTGAACCAGAATGCGATAGGCGTTGCCCTCTACACGATACTCACCCGCCTTGGAACCGGCCACTGCGGTTTCGATTACTTCAGTGACGTCGCGCACACTCAGGCCCAGATCGCTGACCTTCTGTCGGTCAACATGGATCTCCTGCTGGGGGATTCCCGACTCCCGGCTGAGTTCCACGTCGGTGATGCCAGGGACCTCTTGGATGGATGCCGAGACCTGCTTTGCCAGCAGGTCGAGGGTGTCGAGGTCGAAGCCACGCACCTCCACAGTCACGCCTTCCACTGTATCCAGTATCCGCTCAAGCAGGAACTGCCCCTGGGGGGCGCGCACCCGAATCTTCATGCCGGGGATGCCATCGGCGAGTTGCTGGCGCAGCTTGTCTGCGATCTGCTGATTGGAACGGGTTCGCTCCCTGGCCGGACCGAGATTGAGGCGGATCTGCCCCTTGGCCTTGGCGCTGCCACGGGTGCCTGAAGTGGTGATGCTGACCACGGATGAGACTGCTTCAGGTACTGCAGCGAAGACTTGTGCCTCCAACAGTCGGGTCTGCCGGTCGATCAGCGCCAGGCGGGTGCCCACCTCCATCTCACCGGTGACACGGACCTCTCCTTCATCACTGGGGGGTATGAACTCTGAGCCAATGAATGGGGTTAACAAAAGGCTGGCTGCAAACAGGGTCAGGGCAGAGCCAATGGTGGTGATCTTATGGCGCAGCACGCTTTTCAGTAGTCGCAGGTAGGCGTTTTCCAACCCGGCAAAGAGATCTCCCGCGAGCCTTGCCATGCCACTAAAGCTGTTTCCTTCGACTGAGCCCGGCTCTGTTTCGCCCCCCTTCAATAGACGTGAGCCTAGCATTGGCACCAGGCTGAGCGATACCAGCAACGCGCAGAAGAGCGAGAACATGATGACGTAGGCGAGTTCCTTGAACAGTACGCCAGAGACACCCTGCACGAAGATCAGTGGCAGGAAGATGACCAGGGTGGTGACGGTGCCGGCGATTACCGCTGAAGCCACCTCATTAGTACCTTCTACAGAGGCTTCAGTTGGGGGCTCCTGGTACTCCTGCTGGCGGCGGAAGATGTTCTCCAGCACCACAACCGAACTGTCCACCATCAGACCGACGCCGAGGGCAAGGCCGCCCAGTGTCATGAGATTGAGGGTGAAACCGCCGAAGTAGAGCAGGCCGAAAGTGGCGATAACAGAAATTGGAATTGCCAGCGAGATGACCAGGGTGCTGCGCAGATTGCGCAGAAAGAAGAGCAGCACCAGCACGGCCAGGGCGCCGCCATAGAGTACCGATTGGGCCACGTTACTTATGGCCCGCTCGATGAAATTACCCTGGTTGATGACCGGGATGATCTGGATCTGGGGGAAGGCGTGATTGACCTTTTGCACCTCTTCCAGCACTGCCCGCGCCACCTCCACGGTGTTAGCCTCGGGCTGTTTGCGAATCGCAACCCGCAGCCCTTTCTCGCCATTGACGCGGATAATACGGGTCAGTTTCTCATAGGTATCTTGAACCCGCGCAATCTGTCCCAGAGTCACTACCACCCCATCCTGACGGTCGACTACCGTATTGCGGATCTGTTCCAGGCTGCCGAACTCCGCCGGTGCGCGCAGGGTCACTTCGTAGGGACCACGTTCGATTTTACCCGCAGGCAGGTCCAGGTTGGCGTCGTGGAGGGCATCGAGGATGTCGCTCAGTGGCAGACCCAGGGCATTGAGCTTGGCCGGGTCGAGTTCCACCCGCACCTCACGAGTAAAACCGCCCCAGGGGTCGACCTGGGCTACGCCGGGAACGCGAGAGAAGCGGTAGCGGACCTGATCCTCAACAATCTGGGTCAGCTCTACCGGATCAAGCTTGCTGGAGATGCCGAGGATCACCACCGGGTAGGTGTCCACATCGAATTTACTGACCCGGGGGCCGACGATATCGTCGGGGAGTTCGCTGATCTCGTCCTCCAGGGTGGCGCGTACGTCCACCGCTGCCGCGTCGATGGGGGTGCCCCAACCGAGTTTTACTTTTACACTGCTGTTGCCCTCGTAGGAGGTGGAGGTGAGCTCCTCCACACCGGGTACAGTACTGGTGATCTCCTCAACGATCTGGGTCACCAGTCGTTCCATGACAATGGGATCGGCCCCCTCGTACTGGGTGCGCACGGTGAGGGTGGGCAGTTCGATGTTGGGTAGCAGGTCGATCTGTAGACGGCTGAGTGAGACCAGGCCGAGCACCACCACCATCAGTGTCATCATGATGGTGAAGATGGGGCGGCGCACACTGGCACGGGCGAGGTTCATGGCCTGCCAACTCTCCGTTCACCTGTGATGGTAATGTCGGAGCCGTCATCCAACAGTTGCTGACCCAGCACCACAACACGCCCCTCAAGACCTTCACCGGTTATTTCGACCCGTTGCGACTGGCGGATACCAACCTCTACCGGCCGCCAGTTGACCTTTCCCCCTTCAGCATCAACCAAGAACACCCCATCCCGCTCTTCACGGGATGCCAGCGCCGGCTCCGGCACAATGGTGACCGACTTTGCCCGCTCCAGCACCACATCGACACGCACGAAGAGTCCGGGCTTGAGGCGTTGGTCAAAATTCTCGACCTTCAGCTCAACCTGTGCCTGGCGTGTGTTCTCCTGGAACACCGGTGAGATTCGCACGATCTCGGCGTCAAAATGCTCACCCAGGTAGGCGTCGGTGGTCAGGCTGGCGCGTTGCCCCGGCTGCAAGCGAGCGTAGTCCCGTTCGGTAACGTAGAAGACCGCTTTCATCGGGTCCAGCTCCACGATACGCAGCAACTGGGCGTTGGCGCTGACCGTTTCACCTTCGTCCACATAGCGTTCCGCAACAATCCTCAATTCACTGCCACTACCCCAGTCAGCCTTGACCCTCGTATAGCCAAGACGTATGCGCGCAGTCTCCAACTCCGCTTGTGCTCGAATCAGCTGAGCACGGGTAACCTCAACATGGGCCTGCTTCGCCAGTTGATCAGCCATTGCGATATCGCGCTGAGATTCAGAGCTGACTCCGCGCTGACGTAATTTGTCGACCCGTGCCAGCTCCCGCTGTGCAATCTTCAACAGACTCTCGGCTTCGGCCTGGTTGGCTTTGGCTACTGCCAGATCAGCCTCGGCCTGTCGCATCGCCTGTACATACTCGTCGTTGTCGAGCTGCGCTACCATCTGACCCCGCGTTACAATATCAGCCAGGTCGACATTGATCTCTTCGATCCGCCCGCTGACCTTAGGTGAGACGACGAACTCAGTATAGGCTTGCAGGGTGCCCGAGAAGCTGCGACGCAGTTCGATCGTACCCACCTCTATGGCCGCAACCTCAACAGGTACCGGTCGTTCTTTGTCATCCCTGCCGTTGGCGCCACCACTCAGTTCAGGCGGATGATCTTTGACCTGCCAAACAATCAGTCCAGCGACCAACAATAAAACAGAGAGATTCAACCAGACTTTTAGTTTCATATTCTTTTTTGCAGCATCAGATGTTGAAATAGAGGACTCTGATCTTAGTGATTCAGGTCGGTGCTCTCCCGTTAGTTTACTCTACTCGATCCAAAGAGATCAGAATCGTGACCACTGAGATTCTTTGCACAACCATTTATATACACCACTTGTAGCAATACGCGGGAACTTCAGTTGAAAATCTCTATCAATGATCCCATATTCCACAAATATAAAACTGAATACTAGGGAACTGTCGACATGATGAGAATTGCACTCTTTCTCGGTACCAATCTGGCCATTCTGGCCTTGATCAGTATTACATTCAGGCTACTTGGGATCGACGGGCTACTGATGCAGAATGGCGTTGATCTCGATATCAATGCGCTACTGATCTACTCTGCTGTAATCGGTTTTTCCGGATCTTTCATCTCCCTCTTTATATCCAAATGGATGGCAAAACGGAGTATGAAGGTGCAAGTGATTGAGCAGCCATCCAGTGAAGTAGAGAGATGGTTGGTTTCCACTGTTACTTCTCAGGCGCAAAGGGCGGGTATTGGCATGCCGGAAGTGGGGGTTTTCGATCATGCCTCTCCCAATGCATTTGCTACTGGTTGGAACAAGAATAACGCACTGGTAGCGGTGAGCACCGGCTTGATGCAACAGATGAGCCGGGATGAGGTCGAGGCGGTATTGGCTCATGAAGTCAGTCATGTTGCCAACGGTGATATGGTGACAATGTCCCTGATTCAAGGTGTCATCAATACCTTTGTCGTCTTTCTTTCTCGAATCATTGGGCACACTGTAGACAGAGTGGTGTTTAAAACTGAGCGAGGATATGGGCCTGCATTCTATATCGTATCGATGATTGCTGAGTTTGTTCTTGGCATCTTAGCGATGACCCTTGTGATGTGGTTCTCCCGCTGGCGGGAGTTCCGAGCTGACCAAGGTGGTGCTGATCTGGCAGGTAGAGGAAAGATGATAGCTGCCCTGAGGAGATTGCAACAGGCGCATCAACCGGAGGAGCTACCCGAAGAGATGGCAGCATTTGCGATCAGTGCAGGTAAGGTGCAGAAGATGTTCGCAAGTCATCCCCCTTTGGAGGATCGAATCAAAGCTTTGGAATCACTCTGAATGGTCAGAGGATTTTTTATTCAATAAACAAGTAACCAAATACCGGATATATTTTAGGTGATCTACCGTGAATGCCCAGGTGAATGGGTTTAAAACTGCATCTCAATCGGATCAGGCTGTAAAGCGCTGTCTCTTATACCTGATCTGCTCGACCTCGTCGGCAACAGCCCGTAAGTTTTCTATTGCTTCCTGGGGGGGGACTTCCATCAGTTTTCTACTCTCTGGAAATTGCTGATCTATTTGCTCAATGGCTTCAAAACTGTTCATTGGGCTGGTATAGCTATCTGGTTTAATGATGTTTAACCACTCAGCCTCGATGAATGATAGATGTTCATCTGAAAGTCCACGATTGGTATGCAGGTGGAAGTGGATTTTCTTATTATCTTTTTTTAACTCCTCCAGGAATGCGAGCCAGTCAGCCAGTGGTTTTATCGACCATATTTTTGCATGACCGAAGTCGAAGCAGAAGTGCAGATAGTCGAACTGATTTTCAACGATCAACCTGAATGTCTGTTTGTAGAGATCGAGATCGTGGTAGGTGTTTTCAAGGTAGATAGGAAAATGGTACTCACGACAGATGCTATTTAGCAGGCTCAGCTGTTTGAATAGTTTTTCCTGAAGGTCAGGCTGATACTGTTCCCGACGGGGAAGTGGAAATGCCGACAAGTGGTTTATCCCATAATCAGCGCCCCATTTGAGAGAGAGTTCAATCTGACGTCTCAAATGAGGCGTTGTGTCATACTCATTGAGGGCAAAGACGTTCAATCTGCGATGATCGAGATGTGTGTTTAGCGGTATATTTTTGTCGGGTAATGACTGCTCTATCAAGTCGTGACTGGAGGGGTCATTAAAATAGAGCCCAATCTCAAAGGGGCGTAGTTCTTGCTGACACCGAGCTAGCAGGGGCTCGATTTCATCTCGCCGCCGATCCACGACTTTGAACCCTATTGACCTTATTCGAGTCTCATTTTTCATGGACCTCAGTCTAAGGGGTATCTGTTACATTGACGTTAAAGTACGCCTTGAATAGAGGATAAATAGAAGGGACACGCACTGCTACCCGGATTAGTTGAACCCGATAAGACTACACCTATAAAAGTGCAGTTAAATCCGCACATAAAAAACGGCAAGCATAACTGCTCGCCGTTTTTTATTGAAACTTCGTTGTAAAGCGACTAAACGTGGATATTAGTGCTTACCAGCGACCGCCACCGCCGCCACCACCAGAACTACGCTTTGGCTTTTCTTGCGCTTCGTTGATTCTCAAACTACGTCCTTGAAAATCTTTACCATTCAGTTCTGAAATGGCACGCTCGGCATCAGCCTGACCCATTTCTACAAAAGCAAAACCGCGTGAACGACGGGTTTCCCGATCCAGGATCAGGTTTGCAGATTGCACCTCACCGATATCGGTAAACAGTTCCCGAATATCATCTTCTGTGGCAGACCAGGCCAGATTGCCAACATACAATTTAGTCATCGATTTACATTCCTAACAGAGAATTGATCTTGTTCAGGGTCTGACGGTCCCATGTGTGTAACCTGCCAGACAGACCATGAACTCTAAAGCCTTGGCTCTACGCCTCGCTCGTTAGCTTGGAAACGGAGGATGCCGATTCTCGACCTGATATGTCTCAAATGAGGAGCGGGTATGGGTCAGTTTCTTAAGCCAATACAGAATGATACCCATGTAAATTATAATATGCCAATGCTTTCCGTAGAATATTTACCCTGAATGATTCAGATTTATAAGTGATTCTGATGTTTCCAGTGGCTTTGTTAAGAATATATGACAGTATTTTGATTAAAATCTTCTTAATCAGCGTGTTATTAAACATATACGTGCATTGGATCAAGCTGGAAAGTGGTAAGGTATAGAGCAAATCTATTGGTAATATATTGAATTGCTGCGGCGCACAATTCGGTTGGTTTAAAGAGCTAATGATTCGAATGCGGTTCATTTTCATATATTTGTTGATCAGTGGTGGGGCAATTGCAGATGAAATTTCTCCGGAACTGGTCGATCTGAGTGAGCGCCGGGTTAATAAATACCACCTTGAACCGAATCAACGCGCTGAGGCCTTGGAAATATTGTTGACAGATGTAGAAAATCTGGTGAAGAGTCGACCTGGTGAGGCGCCGCCTTTGGTCTGGCAAGACGCTAGTTGAAAGTAATAAATCAGGTATCGATTGATGCGTATTTTGTTAGCAGAAGATGATCAGTATTTAGGTGAAGGACTCAGTTTGGGGTTAAGACAACTGGGACACACGGTGGATTGGGTAGCCGATGGCTCTGCAGCGGAGCAGGCACTATTCAGTGAGAACATAGATGCTTTGATTTTAGATTTGGGACTGCCTAAGCAGGATGGTTTGGCAGTGCTGAAGAAATTGCGCGCCAAGGGAGATGATCTTCCAGTACTTGTTCTAACTGCTCGAGATACGATCAATGATCGCATTGGTGGGTTGGATATGGGGGCTGATGACTATGTAGTAAAGCCATTTGATTTAATGGAGGTGGATGCCCGGCTACGTGCAATTTGCCGCCGTAGGGAAGGGCGGTCAGCTCCAGTGATTACTTTTGCTGATATTACTCTGGATCCTGCATCGCGTAGCTTAGTCAAGAACGGAGAGGAGATTCAGCTGGGTGCAAGTGAGTTCGCAATTTTGGAGTCGCTGTTAACCCATCAGGGACGAATCATGTCTCGGCAAGCGCTTGAAGAGTCCCTCTATGGATGGGACGAAGGTGTAGAGAGCAACGCTATTGAAGTCTATATTCACCACCTGCGTAAAAAGCTGGGAAAAGATCTGATAAAGACTATTCGTGGCGTAGGTTACATGATTCAGAAACAGAATTAGAAAAAAAGGGTATCAGTTATTCAATGAACTTCTCTTCAATTAGAAAGCGACTTTTAGTCGGCCTGATTTCGACCATCATCATCTTGTGGCTGGTTTCTGCTTTTTTTGTCTATCGCGCCGCTTCTAGTGAAGTGGAAGAGATCTATGATGCAACTTTGGCACAGGAGGCGAGGATTCTAGCGACTCTGATGATTCACGAGGTTGAAGAGGATTCTGAAAGAAAAGAGAAGTTGCAGAAAATTGTTTTCGAACTGGGTGAGGAGACCATAAGAAAATCACCAATTTTTATGCAAATTTTACAGGAGTATCTAAACACTGAAAGTGAGAAGGACTATTTAACCCTAGTCCCTAGGAATAGCATCAAAGGGCATAGATATGAATCAAAAATAGTTTTTTTGATAAAAGGCACTAATGGAAAAACCTATCTACGTTCCAATCTTCCAGCATCTTTCAATGAATTCGAAAAAGAGTACAACAATTTCATCATTAACGGTAAAGAGTGGCGTATGTTTGGCCTCACTGAGCCAAGTGCCCAATTCAATGTGCTAGTCGGTGAGTTATTGGAAGTACGTCAGGAAACTGTTTCAGAGATAGTTTTTAACAGTCTTTGGCCAATACTCATTTCATTACCTGCAATTGGTCTATTCATTTGGATCGTAGTTGGTGGAGGTCTCAAGCCGCTGAAAGATATCGCTGCTAAAGTTGAGAACAGGGATCCTAATTCACTAGAGTCAATCTCCACTGAAGATGTGCCTGATGAGGTTATTCCCATGGTAGAGTCGTTGAATCGTCTCTTTCTTCGGGTGGACTCTACGCTGGAAAATGAGCGGCGGTTTACAGCTGATGCTGCCCATGAACTTAGAACACCACTAGCAGCGTTGAAAACACTGGCTCAGGCAAAATCACTAACAGAAGGGCATAACCATGCAGGATTTCTGGATCAGGTTATTAGAGGTGTTGACCGGGCTACTCACCTTCTCGAACAACTCTTGACCCTGGCAAGGATGGACAGTCAGTCATTAGATGAGTCCCATATCCAGAGGGTTGATATTCACCAGGAAACGATCAATATTCTTTCATCGATAGCGGCCTTAGCAGTTGATAAAGATATTGAGATCTCTTTTGATGGACCCAGTGAATCTGTCATGGTGTCTGGCTACTCACCAGCGATACAGATCCTGTTGAGGAATCTCATCGATAACGCGATACGCTATACACCTAAAAATGGTGAGGTTAGTGTTAAACTGACTCAGCTTGATGATGGAGTGAAGATTTTTGTTGAAGACACAGGGCCAGGTATACCGGCAGAGCAGCAAGAAGGTATATACCAGCGCTTTAGGCGGGGAGAGGATATAAATAATACACAAGGTAGCGGTTTAGGGTTGGCTATTGTCAAACGCATTATCGAGCTTCATAACGCAACTATAGAGATGCAGAACAGGAAAGAGAGTGGTCTGAGAATTTCAGTGCTTTTCCCGAAAAATTCAAATCAGTAAACGCCCGATAGCAGTTGATCTCTATTGCTTATTGCACGTGGCCTTGACCTGATCCAGCAATTGATCGAGATAACTCAATCGTTTCACAGAG
The DNA here is from genome assembly GCA_040506705.1 of Candidatus Thiodiazotropha sp. 6PLUC1. Taxonomy (GTDB): domain Bacteria; phylum Pseudomonadota; class Gammaproteobacteria; order Chromatiales; family Chromatiaceae; genus Thiodiazotropha. The sequence goes on along the minus strand of JBEVWG010000020.1, from coordinate 46,246 downwards.
ATATTTACCTTCTCCTCCAATTCTTTGTCTTCGTCGCCGCCATCGATCAGATGAAAGGTATCCTCAAAAAAGAAAACAAAAAAACTGTCAAGGAAATGGATTTCGCGATTGGTATCCATGATCAGATTATCTATTCCGAACAGATCGATGACTCTGGGATTATCAGATTTACGCCAGGCTTGAGCCGCCTTGACGAATCTGGAAAGTTGAATACGAGCTTTCGGATTGGCACAGAGTAATTTTATAGCTTCTTCTTCATTCTGTTGATTGGCAATGTTAAACCAGATATTGATAGCCTTGGCGAGCACTAAAACACTAGGGCGACCATTGATTTTTGAGACCACAAACAGGGCGTCAGGGATGATTTCGTCTAGGGTCTCTTTGAGTTGGCGGTAGTGGCGGGCCAGTAATTTTGTCTCTCTTTCTGAATAGTCAGTATATGGCCATTTTATAACGAATTCGGTATAGCTGTTCTCTATTTCTCCATCTACCAACTCTTCATGACGCTTGCTGCTTCGCCAAACTTCACAGTGACTGCCTATGGTTGAAACCAGTGTCGCGCGGAATCGGCTGTGATCCAGGCAGGCGATATCCACTACCATCTGATCAGAATCTTTACCACTTGGATCAGGCATGCCAAAACACCGTAAAAAGCCTATTCAAAACATGAAATATCTGGAGCAATCATCTCACTTACTTTGAAGTCAGGCCTTTCATGGGGATGAACTGCTTTATGCTCAGCTGTCAATAAATCGAGGCAGATTGTCGACTCACTATGAAACAGCGCAACTGACTTTTGACGAACAAAGAACCAGAGATGTGTAGATTGTGTTAGTTCGATGACAATTGCAAGTCAGAGTGTTCACTGGCTTCCTCTCTCGCTTCTATATTTTGTTGTTTGAGGTATTGAATAATGCGTCTATCCAGCCAATATTCAGGATGCCACGGTATGTTGCCTTGAATAAAACCAACATGTCCTCCCTGAGGTGAAAGCTCCAGCGTGATGCCAGGGCCTAACTCATCTGCTTTGGGTGAATCTTCAGAGAGGGTGAAGGGATCATCCTCAGCATGGATTATTAATGTTGGGGTGACGACCTTTTTCAGGTGGAATCCTGAACTGCATCGGTGGTAGTAGTCATCTGCATCTCTAAAGCCATTAAGTTGAGAGGTGATTTTGTTGTCGAAATCATAGATGGTGTGAATTTTAGATGTATCGACACTATCACTGATGTTGTTAATCCGGCATTTTCTCTGATAGCTTCTCAACAATTTCCCCAGTAAATATCGACCATAGATCCTGGAAAGCCCCGTTTCAAGGCGTCGCGCGGCATGTGCCAGATTAAAAGGGACAGATATGGCAATAGCTGCCTGGATACCACTCTGATTTCCACTCTCGGCCAGGTATTTCAAGAGCAGATTTCCACCCAGGGAAAAGCCGATCACTGCTTTGGGTTGTTGGTTCCTGAGTTGCAGCTTCTCCAGTATCTCCTTCAAATCCTCTGTGGCGCCAGAATGGTAACTGCGAGCAAGCCGATTCGGTTCTTCACTGCATCCTCGCAGGTGCATGAACAGGGTACTGAAGCCTGCCAGTTTCAAGGCCTTAAGTAGTGGGGTAACGTAGTGGGAGCTCAATGACCCCTCCAGGCCGTGAATGACCATCACCAGAGGGCCCTTGGAACCATGCCACGAGAGGTCAATAAAATCCCCATCACTGAGTTCGATGCGTTCCTGACGAAAATTCAAATCTACCCTGGTTCTGAATAAGCTAGGCCAGATGGTCTGTAGATGTGGGGAGTTTAGCCACCAGGCGGGCTTGAATGAACTATTTATCAGATATGCCATAAATCCACATTTTTCTAACCTACGGGTGATTCTTTGAGATCAGTGCCTAAGCTGGTTATGTTCAGGGTAGCTGGTCAATCCCATTTTCGTAATCAACAGTTCCAGTCGGTCATTAATCGATACGGCCTCAAGAATAGATTGTTTGTCTTCATGACCCAGGGGCAGTGATGTTGTCAGAACATTCACCAGTAGATCCGTTGGAAGCTGTTTCAGTTGCTCGGAGTCTGTCTTTAAGTTGTTGGCAAACAGGTAGCGATCCAATGTGGCTTCAATCTGTCTGCGTTGATCATTGTAGAGTTTGGTGATTTGGTCGTAGTCTGATTTAAACCTTTCCCAGGATGGGGATATCAGTCTATAACCTCGTGTCGATGTGAGCTCCTCAATGATCTCAAAGCGACAGACGCCGGTGAGGACAACCTCAATCCGGCCATCATTGGTCTCGTTGTAGTATGTGATTCGGCCGCAACCCCCGATGCTAAAAACCGCTTGATCTCCGCTATCCTGCTCATTTTTAGGTTGTACCATACCTATCAAATGATGGCTGGCCATAGCATCCTCTATCATGTTGAGATAGCGTGGCTCGAAGATATTCAGTGGTAGTTGAGCGCCGGGCATGACGATCGCACCGGAGAGGGGGAAAATTGGGATCGTATCGGGTAGATGTTGATAATCAGTTATAAATCGATTAGTCATTTCAGTTTCCACTTGTGTCTCATAGGTATGAGTTTAGTAGTCAGGCAATTGTTCCTGGGATGAGTCGGATCGACTATGCCAATGTATAATTTGTGGTTTGTTGTTTTGATATTTATCCTTAAGCGTCTCAAATAGTAAGAAATATTATGTTAGTCTGCTATAGTGAATTTCGATAAGAACATGCTATGAGGCAAAGAATGTGGATCTTCATTAAAGGGATTTCTGACGAATGTTCGGCTCGAGAATTGACTAAAATGGTTTGTCGTCTAGCAAGTCCAGGATGGTCGCTATTTTCGACCAAGTTGAACTCCTCCGGGATAGAGCGCAGCAAAGTGCTGAAAACGATGTACAACAACTCATCCCAATGGGAGTATCACGGACTTGTCTACATCAATCCATCGGAGACAGCCCATGAAATGATTGGACGATTGAATGCCAATTCAAAAAAGGGCAGAAGTCTGCGTGCTCATCCCTATATTCGTCGACAATCCACTCGAGATCGTCGCAAGTTGCTTTTAGATCGCGCCAATCCATTTCCAGGTGAACGCAGAAGAGAAGACCGCCGTAGAGTGAATCTGGCCAGTCAGGTCATTGACATTATTAGCTGATTTGGGAGTCTTTACCCAGGTGGCGGATATTGAAAAATTTACAGTTGTTTAGAATTTGATACCTAAAGATGATTTATCAATTTTTTGTAATGTGTATTATTGGCAAAAGATTTGTTCATTTTACGCCAAGGCGTTTATGAGGCAGGTTCGCCGGAATTGTAAGCCTTTCAGAGGATGCATAGGGATGGCAGTTATTGAGTATTGGAATGCTCACTATGGAAGAACAAAAACACCTATCCAACCAAAGTGAGACTTAGTCATGACGAAGCTAGTAGAGATCGAGGGTATTGGCGAGACATACGCATCGAAATTAGAGGGTGCTGATATCAAAAACCTTGAGGCCTTGTTGCAGAAAGGGAGCACCAAGAAAGGACGAAAAGAGCTCGAAGATGCTACGGGGATTAGCGGTAAACTGATACTGAGATGGATCAATATGGCCGATTTGTTCCGTGTCAAGGGGATCGGTGAACAGTATTCGGATCTTCTGGAAGCCGCTGGTGTGGATACAGTTCCTGAGTTGGCCCAGCGTAAACCCGAAAACCTGCATGCTAAAATGGTAGAGGTCAACGAGGCAAAGAATCTGGTACGTGCTGTCCCCAGTCTCTCTGCAGTTGAAAAATGGGTTGCAGAAGCAAAAGAGTTGCCTAGGGTTGTGACTTACTGATAAATCACTCAACGCCATAACTGTCGATAGGGTTATGGCGTTGAGTTTTGCTGGTCATCAACCGCTCAAAACCTGCATAGATCAGCTGCCAGCTTAGCGTGCCTGGATAGTACTATCTATTTGGTTGCTTAACGGCACCATGTGTCTCTTTTTTTCTCCTAAACCCTTTTTTCAGGGCTATGTTCATCGGTTATCATTAAACTTGATCTTGGTCCACCACTGCTGTGTTAATACTTTTTCATTAACTCTCTTGAAAATATGCTCTATCTGATAGTCCTAGCTCTCCTACTGCTACTCCTACTGGGTCCTCAATGGTGGGTTAGTTGGGTCATGAGCAGGCATAATCGGCATGATGAACCTAACTTCCCGGGGAGTGGTGGCGAACTCGCCAGACATCTGCTGGACCGGTTTTCACTTCGTCACGTAAGTGTAGAGAGTACCGATTCAGGAGACCACTATGACCCATCAGACAAGATGGTCAGGTTGTCTAAGGACAAGCTTGAAGGTAAAACACTCACAGCGATCACAACGGCTGCCCATGAAGTAGGTCATGCACTGCAGGACGCCGCAGATGAACCGATGTTTCGGATGCGTACCAGGTTAGGTCGCTTTGCTGTGATCTCTCAGCGTCTGGGATCATTTTTACTCTTTCTAGCCCCTGTAGCGTCACTGATTTCACGTGCACCTGCCGTTGGTATGGTCAGTGTTCTGGCTGCATTTATGGTGATGGGCACCAATGTATTGCTACAATTACTGACCTTGCCAGTTGAGTTGGATGCCAGTTTCAAAAAGGCCTTGCCCCTATTGAAGAGTGGCTACCTTACCCCAGAGCAGTATCCCGAGGCTAAGAGAATCCTACGTGCGGCTGCGTTCACCTATCTTTCCGCATCATTGGCGGGTTTGTTGAATTTCTGGCAATGGATTCGTGTTCTAAGGAGATAATTGCGATCATCACTGGTTTGCGTTCAAGATTTCTGGTTCAATTTTCTAAAAAATGGCGTTTCGGAGGATTAAATGGCCAATCATACCCAGGGAAAAACTTTTTTTTATACAGCTTTACTGGCGACAGTGCTGATACCTTCGAGCTTGTGGTCACAGGAGCTGGTTGAAGCAGCGGAAATTGTATCAGAGCCCCCAGTTGTGACTGACCAGGCAATTCAGGAGGAAGAAGAGGAATCTCGGGAGGCTCAAGAGATTACTCAGGAGTCACAGGAGATGACTCAGCAGGCGCAGGAGTTGCTCGATTCTCAAGGTATTGAGGAGTCACCAGTTCCAGACGCCTATGTGGCCCGGGCTCTATTTACAACTGAAATTGTTAACAGAGAGCCAGTCAATCAAGTGGTTAGTTTGGATGAAGATGCCACCAGAATCCTGTTTTTTACAGATCTAAGAAATCTCCAGGGACGAATCGTCACCCACAGATGGGAATTTGAAGGAGAGGTGATCAGTGAGGTTGATATAGAGGTTGGTGGGCCTCGTTGGCGGGCATACTCCGTTAAGAGTCTCAATCCGGGCGAAGAGGGTAAATGGACTGTATTTGTTATTGATGAGTCGGGTTGGCCACTACATGCAAGTATATTCCAGCAGCGAGCGGGGAGTATGGCTGAAACTGATCCGGTAACACAGGAGTAGATGTTTCTTGACTTGGGAGACGTAGGCTTGGTGGAGGACTATTCGATATTCTCAGGTAGATTGCCTGGCTCAATTGATGGGATGCTTGTCTCTAATTCAGGCTGTTCGATAAACTTTTCAGTCACTAGGTCTTGAGGTTGTTCGAACAACTGCTCAGTTACCAGGTCGCCCTGAAATTCTGATTCCACGCTCTGTTCAAAATAGGGGGCGGAGGTTTGCTGCGGTGTTGTTGATTCTGTGATAGAGGGTCTATCTATACTGCGACTGAACTCTTCCTCTGCCATTTGACGTAGTGTCAGCTCTTTTTCCAGCCTTAACTCATCGGAAATAGTCGGTAATGAGCGATCTGCTGACCTTGAATTACTATGCTGTGATTGTGTTGGTATTTGTGGTGGTGATTTGAGGTGACCTTTTTGGGCCTGCTCATTATCAGGGTTTGATGTTGCAGGGAGAGGAGATGATGAGGAAGCCCTGGCAGACTTGGAGTTGTTTTCAGAGTCCACTTGTTGCACAGCTGCGACTTCATGAGTTGGCTCATCACTCATGACCAGATAAAGATAGATTCCTCCGACTAACAACAGCGCTGTAAGAATGATACTGGCAATTGTAAATGATGAGAGGTTGAATCCGTTCTTGAACAGCAGCGGTTCTGCTTCAACGCGGAATGGAGGGATCTTTACCTTGTTCGACGATTTCTGTTTAGCGCTGATTTGATCTTTATCGGGAAAAAGATGGACTGAAGTGGTCGTTTTCTCCGCTGATGGTTTTATTTCAGGGGTTGCTGATAGGGCGATTTCCGGCTTGTAGAGTTCGTCTAAAAGCTCTGTATCGGATTTTAACTCAGAACTCTTCTCCACCAGAGTCGACACCGGTTCTTTGGCTTCGACCTTTGCCTCCTTGTCCTCGTAGTGCTGCTCCTGTAGCTCATTGACTTGTTGTTGCAGTTGATCCAGCTGCATGCGCAGCAGATTTCCATTATCTCTGAGACTGCTTACCAGTTGATTTGACTTCAGGCTTTCAAGTTCAGCGCGTTCTGCACGGTTCTTGAGTTCTCGCATCTGCTCTTCCAGACGGTTATTTTCCCCTTCAAGTATCTGATGGGATTGTCTCAGTGATGCGGTTCTCTCTTCCTCCTCGTCAATCAGTCGCCGGTTCTCCCGGTCAATGGTTTCGCTACGCTGAGCAAGTTCACTATTCACAGTATGAACTTCGGTGAATTTGACTTTTAGTTGCTGAAATTGACTTTCAACTTCAAAAAGCTGTCTGCGCAATTGTTCTGCCTCTGATGACTCCTTCTTCCAATGATTGACGTCTTCAATCAGTGCTCTATTTTCCGCTGTTAATAGTTCCAGAGTCTGTTTGTAATCGGCAATCTGGGAGGCTTGAGATTCAACATCCTTAGATTGACTGCTGTACTTTGCCTTGATTTCAGCAACTTGCTCAGCAGCCAGGCGGTTGATTTCTGTTGTGTTTTTAGTAAGTGAGTGAGGTGAGCTTGTCTGCGTGTTTGAAATGACATTGGATAGCTCTGAATTCTCCTGAGAGGAGACAGGCGTAAGGTTTTCATTACCTTTGTCGACTACTTTTTCGCCACCATTTTCAAGCGCTGCCTTGAGGCGCCCTTCAGCAAGAATCAATAGGTCCTGCAAGCGTATTCCTGGTTTAATGTCTGGCGCTGAAATCCCAATACTCGCGCCTACACTTTGATCTGACTCTCCTAGATAGAACTGTTTGGCTGCGAGGTCATCCAGTATTCTCCTTCCCAGATACCGAGTTCCTATAGCATTCGATGCTGGACGTAATATGGAGAAGCAACCACTACCAAAGTAGGCAAGAGTGTCGTCCGGATGGATGTGTAGTTGAATAATATCTTTCACAGCAAGCAGAATATGTTCGATTGCAGCTTCGCTGTAGTGTTCGATAATGCTGCTGAACTGGTCTATTTGTACCAGTGCCAGTGCAAGTTCGTTCTTATTGCGGATTGCAAATGAGAGTTCTCTGCTGGCAACCTCCATGAATTGGCTTTTGTCTGCAGTCTCCTCCAAAAAATCTGTCTGTGGATCGGTGGCCTGTGATTCGGTTGAAATCTCTTCAGAAGATTCGGTAGCCAATTCGGTAACGAATTGTTTAATCAGATTTGGATCAAAAGGCTTATTCACCATCCCCGTAGCGCCAAGCTTTTCAAGTTCGTCGGCGATCTCAGGAGATGCTTCGTTTCCTGTTACAACAATAAAGGGGAGGTTAGCAATATGGTTCGCGTCAGAGTTTCTTATTTTGGATAGTAATCCTCGACCATCAAGATTCGGCATAGAGAGGTCACTGAAGACCAGGTTGATCGAAGGGTTATCAGTAAGTTGTTGCCACGCCTGGACGCCATCTTCAACTTCAATCAGATGGCACTCCTCCTTCAATATATTACGAAGAGATACACGGACCACCCGTGAATCATCAGCTATAAGCACAACCGGTTTGTCGCCGGTATGCTGAATAAAGCGATTGAGTGCTTGTTCTGCCATTCCGTCAGAGTCTTGTTGTTTAGACATGGTCGATGCTTTGCTTACTCATAACGTCGACATATCTTATGAAAACTTGAGTGAAAAGAAGGTGATGAATATATTCAAAAAATCTCCTAAATGCATGTATTATCGAGGAAAAATATGTGATACTTGGCGGTTTTTACATGATAAAAATGAGAGACACATCACTAATAGACCGGGTATGGTTTCCTATTTGGTTTACTGGAATAAGATGATTGTATTGTCAGACTGGGTCTGGAAACTGGTAGCGAAGTACTTTTGCAGTGATAATCTGCTCTCTATTATCGTCAAATGTCTTTCTGTTTTTTGTGAAAGATTTAAAAAAATTGCTGTTTAATTGAATTCTGGTTAATTGTTTGAATCGGCACACAGGTAAACATCGATTTAGGGCCTGATAAGTCTTACTGTCCGGACAAAATAGACATCTCTTGCTTTGTAGTTTTTTTAAAACAGGTCTACCAAGTAGAGTGCCTCTTCTGAATTGAGACATTTAATTCACGGAAGAAAGCTGATTTTGCCTTAACGCTTGGCCATGAGATTTTCAATAGCTTTTTCCAGTTTATGTGATCCTTGACGCATACTAATCACTCAACTAGTTTGAATTAATAGGGGAAACTGGAGAAATCCACATACCTTGCCGCTACTTGTCTTGTGTTAATGCGGGTTGGAGTATGGCCTGATAGAGACATATCTCAATTAAAGCCTACTTGCTCAATGAGCGGAGTGCAGTTCAGTTGAAAGCGCTGGATATATAATAAGTGGGTGATAGATAGTTAATATGGAATCTGATGGTTTTGAAATGTTGATTGGACTAGGGCCTGGCTTGCGAACATTAAAATTAAATATGAATCAGTGTAGCCATTCTCTGGCTTCATTTGAAAAACCTTCTGAATCACATGGTTGGTCGTTAACTCATGAGTAAATCGGTTTTTACGCTTGCAGATGGTGAGGCAGTTAATACTGAGACCGATCAGGAACGGGAAAAGAGGCGGTTTGAATCTACAACAACGAAAGCCTTTGTCGATTCGGTAAAAAAGGATCTTCTAGCCAATGATATCTATCTTCCCACACTGCCGGCATTAGCTCTGGAAGCACTGATTATAATCAATGATGTGGATAGCTCCGCATCAGATTTGGAGAAGGTGATCTCTCGGGATGCATCCCTTACCGCCAGGCTCATACGTTACGCCAATAGCCCCCTCTATCGTGGCATGAATACTATTGCGACAATTAAGCCGGCAATCACCCGTATTGGATTCCAGAGGGTTAAAAATGCGGTCTATGCGGTATCGATGAAGGAGGTATTTCGAACCCCAATCAAAGAGATTGAGAGGAGAATGGATAGGCTTTGGAACCATTCAGTCAAGGTGGGTGCTCAGGCTGCAATGTTAGCGAAAGAGCAACCGGGTTTAGATCCCGATGTGGCGTTGGTGGCTGGCCTTGTTCATGATATAGGTCATATTCCACTTTTAATAAAAGCCTGTGAATTCAAAGAATTAATAGATAATCCTGATTTTCTTGATAAGGTATTGCGTAAGTTACACCCTCACGTTGGCGGTACTATTTTAAAGCTTTGGAAATTTGATCAGAATATCATCGATGTAGCTGCGCACCATGAAGACTTAAGTCGTGATCCAGGTGTGGATGCTCCAGTGGATTATGTGGATATTGTTCAAGTAGCCAATATCTTGTCACATGAAGGTACGGATCATTATCTGGCAACAGTTGATCGGACTGGTATTAAGGCGTTTGAGCGGTTGAACCATTCTGAAGATGGGGGTGATCTGGATGCGGATACCAAGCAAGTTGAGGATGCGATCAACTAGCGGGGCTCTGAGGTCCCAAGCTTACCGCTCGACCCACTAGAGCCGACTCGATCAGTTTTTAACAAGCCTGGGCTATTGCTCTACAGCTATTGAAAACAGGTTTTGTGGGCAATGCCAGTTATTGAAACAACCCTGTTCCAGAGTGAAATCTATCGATCCTATTCTGCTCGACTCTATCCCAGGACATTAACCCCTTCTTGCCGCAACATATTGTTAAGGCAGATCAATGGTAATCCAATCAAAGCATTTGGATCTTCACCCTCCATTCGCTCGAAGAGGCTGATTCCCAGGCCTTCTGACTTGAAAGAGCCTGCACAGTTATAGGGTTTTTCTTTATCAAGGTAGTTTTCTACCTCAGTCTGAGTCAGTTCACGGAATTGAACATAAAATGGTACGCAGCTGGTTTGCGTGTTCCCGGATTTACTGTTGTAGAGTGTGAGGCCTGTGAAAAAAGTGACCCGTTGGCCGGAAGCACTCATAAGCTGTTCAACGGCTGTTTCATGATCACCCGGTTTACCTACTACCTTTCCGGCAACGGTAGCGACTTGATCTGAGCCGATAATGAGAGCATTCGGGTGGGATTGTGCAACCGCCAGTGCTTTCTCCCTGGACAGGCGTACTACAAGATCTTCAGCACGCTCATCAGATTGTCGAGACTCATCTATTGATGGTGAAAAAGTGCTGAATTCTATACCCAGGCGACTGAGAAGCTCCCTGCGATAGGGTGAGCTTGAGGCTAGAATGAGTGACGGATGTGATGGATCTGTTGCCTGTGTCATACTGCTTTTGGGTTGTGTGAACTAATATTTCTACTATTTTACCAGACAGGGTTGGGCTTTATGGAAAAAAGTCTCAATTTTTATTAAGGTCTATAAAATCGATTGATGGGATAAATACTGAATATATATATTCTAAATAAATGCAGTGCTAATTGATAAAAAACAATTAGTTATATGAATTTGTTAAGGTATTTGCTGCTTGACAACATGACGTAACCCAACGTAGAAAGACAAAAATAATTATCAAAGAGTAAAAATATCATATGCCAATCGAAGACTTGTTACTGTCAGGCGTCAATCTAATGATCCTTGGAATGGGGATAGTTTTCACTTTCCTTCTTGTTCTGGTTTTTGCAATGAAAGGGATGTCAAAACTTGCACTGATGGTGAGCGAACGACATGGAATAGTTGAGCCGCATTCTGCTCAAGCAATGGCTGCAGGCAACCAGGCACAGACGGGTATTCGTGGCGATCTGATTGCCGTAATATCTGCTGCAGTAAACCAATATCGTTCTACTCATCATTGAGTATCAATATACCTATTTTATCAACACCTGAAACCAGGCTGTTTTTTCAACAACGGCGGTTAGCTAATGAGTGAAATGAAACCACTAGGAATTACAGATGTTGTGCTGAGAGATGCACATCAGTCTCTATTTGCAACCAGAATGCGTATCGACGATATGCTTCCGATTGCTGAAAAGCTGGATAAAGTCGGCTTTTGGTCACTTGAAACCTGGGGAGGTGCGACTTTTGACGCCTGTATACGCTTCCTGGGTGAAGACCCTTGGGAGCGTATCCGAATACTTAAGTCGGCGATGCCTAATACTCCGATGCAGATGTTGTTTCGAGGGCAGAATATTCTAGGCTATCGCCATTATGCCGATGACGTGGTCGATAAATTCGTTGAAAGAGCGGCCACCAATGGCGTTGACGTTTTTCGTATTTTTGATGCGATGAACGACCTGCGGAACCTGGAAACTGCGGTAAAGGCAACACTGAAAGTCGATAAACATGCTCAGGGAACCATGTCTTACACCGTCAGTCCGGTTCATAACATGGACTACTGGCTGGATATGGGTAAGAAGCTGGAGGAGATGGGGTGCCACTCCATCTGTATCAAGGATATGGCCGGCCTGTTGAATCCCTATATCGGCTATGAGCTGGTTACCCGTCTGAAAGAGAATGTCTCGATACCGATTGCGATGCACAGTCACGCCACTACCGGTATGAGTACGGCTACCAATATCAAATGTACCGAAGCTGGCCTTGATATGCTGGACACCTCAATCTCCTCGATGAGTATGACCTATGGCCACTCAGCGACTGAATCAGTTGTAGCGGTATTGAAAGAGAGCAACCGTGATACCGGTTTGGATCTGATTCTACTCGAAGAGATTGCTGCATATTTCCGAGAAGTAAGAAAAAAATATGCAAAATTCGAAGGCTCTCTGAGGGGTGTCGACTCACGTATTCTGGTGGCTCAGGTTCCTGGCGGCATGTTAACCAACATGGAAAACCAGTTAAGGGAGCAGGGTGCTACAGACAAACTCGATGAGGTTCTTGAAGAGATCCCCAAGGTGCGCAAAGACCTGGGCTATATCCCTCTGGTGACACCGACATCACAGATAGTTGGCACCCAGGCGGTAATTAATGTGCTCATGGGGGAGCGTTACAAGAATATCGCTAAAGAGACTGAAGGGGTATTGAAAGGGGAGTATGGTGAAACTCCAGCGCCTGTAAATGCCGAGCTTCAGGCTAAAGTCTTGAAAGATGGAGAAGTCCCCATCACCTGTCGCCCAGCTGATCGAATTGATGCGGAAATGGATAAACTGACTGCAGAGTTTCAGGGGCTGGCTGATGAACATGGTATCAAAGTGGCCAAGGATGTGGTTGATGATGTTCTCATCTACGCTCTTTTTCCTCAGGTTGGCTTGAAATTTCTCAAAAACCGGGATAATCCAGATGCTTTTGAGCCTGTGCCGGGGACAGAGCAAGCCGTCGAGAGTGTGGCGCCAGCAGCACCTGCGGCAGCACCCTCTTCCGGACCAGAGGCCTATCAGGTCGAGGTCAATGGGGTTACCTACAATGTCAAGGTATCACCAGCAGGTGCAGTCACCGATATTGCGCCGGCAGCATCATCTGCTCCTGTGGCTGCGCCAGCTCCGGCCCCCGCAGCAGGAGGGGCTGAGATAACCGCGCCCCTATCCGGTAACATCCACACCGTAAAAGTATCTGTGGGTCAGCAGATCGCTGCTGGTGATGTGGTGATGGTATTGGAAGCGATGAAGATGGAGACGGAAGTGCGTGCCACATCTGCGGGCACTGTCTCTCAGATCCTAGTTAAAGAGGGTGAAACCGTTCAGGTTGGAACCCCACTACTGAGTCTCTCCTGAAATGGTTGAAATAGGTATAGAACCGCTATGGCTGTCAACCGGCATAGCGAATCTCGAATGGGGGCAGGTGCTCATGATGGGCGTCGGCGGAGTATTGATCTACCTGGCAGTGGTAAGGAAGTTTGAACCGCTGTTATTGCTGCCCATCGGATTTGGCGCAATTCTCAGTAATATCCCTTTAGCGGGTATCGGGGGGAGTGATGGTCTGCTGGGCCATATCTACCATGTGGGGATAGAAACAGGTGTTTTTCCTCTACTGATCTTTATGGGGGTAGGTGCGCTCACCGATTTTGGTGCCCTGATAGCAATGCCTTGGACACTGCTCCTTGGTGCGGCGGCCCAGTTTGGTATTTTCGTTACATTGCTGGGCGCTTTGGCACTTAATTTCGTACCCGGATTTGATTTTACCTTAGCGGATGCCTCTGCGATTGCCATAATTGGGGGGGCAGATGGGCCAACTGCCATTTTTCTGGCTTCCAGGCTTGCGCCTGATCTCCTGGGCGCGATAGCTGTGGCAGCCTACTCATACATGGCACTTGTTCCGATTATCCAACCACCAATCATGCGCTGGTTGACTACAGAGACTGAGCGGAATGTTGTAATGCAACAGCTGCGGCATGTTACTAAGCTTGAGAAAGTGATGTTCCCGTTCGCAGTATTGTTGTTATGTGTGATATTTCTACCATCAGCGGCCCCACTGATAGGCATGCTGACCTTTGGCAACCTACTTCGCGAGAGTGGCGTAGTTGAGCGACTCAGCCATGCGGCTCAGAATGAGATCATAAACATTGTTACGATCTTCCTGGGATTGGCTGTTGGTTCAAAACTCTCTGCTGATAAGTTCCTTACCCTGGATACACTGGGAATATTGGCGTTGGGTGCCTTCGCCTTTTGCATCGGGACTGCGACAGGGCTTCTGATGGGTAAAATCATGTATAGAGTCACCGGAGGCAAGGTCAATCCCCTGATTGGCGCTGCAGGTGTCTCTGCAGTTCCCATGGCTGCCAGAGTGGTCAACAAGGTAGGATTAGAGACCAATCACCATAATTTTCTCCTCATGCATGCCATGGGGCCAAATGTAGCTGGCGTTATAGGCTCGGCCGTGGCAGCGGGCATTCTCCTGGCAATGGTCGGCGGTTAATATCGCCTGATTTGAGTTTCAGGAATTAACTGCCTCTCACGTCATTTTGACATGAGAGGCAGTCTCATAATATTATTTCGCGCTTATGTCGAAGCGCTTTCCCGATCGATTGGATCCCTGGCGTTTCGCTGATCTTAATAATGAGATCAGCGGAAGGCTGCCGTTTGAGGCCTTAACAAGACTTCGTGAATGCCTGTCGAAGGCAGACGGTGAGGTTTTTTTTGACTTGAGCTTCAGTCGCGACGAGAAGCGATATGCACGGCTTGACGGTCACATCCAGGCCGAGTTGGCGCTTGAGTGCCAGCGCTGTCTAGGGACATTGACGTTCCCTGTGGATAGAAAATTCTCAGTTGTTTTTGTTCAGGGATTGAATGAAGCGGAGAGGCTTCCCGATAGCCTCGACCCTTGTTTGGTTGAAGAAGGTGTCGTGGATTTCAGGGAGTTGATCGAAGATGAGCTTCTTTTGGCGCTGCCACAAGTGCCAATGCACGACACAGATGTTTGTAAGCTCCCTCGAGAGTTTGTCTTGGATGAGGCTGACCTGGAGACGGAGAGTGACAAACAGGATAATCCGTTTGCGGTGCTGTCCAGCCTTAAGCGGGATGAGCATTAGTTTTAGTTTGTATACAATTTTTTCAGGAGATCAGCCATGGCTGTTCAAAAAAGCAAAAAGACCCCATCAAGGCGCGGAATGCGTCGTGCGCACGATGGATTGAAGAGCGAAGCGCTTTCAGTCGATTCCACTTCCGGAGAGACTCATCTGCGTCATCACGTCTCTGCAGATGGATTCTATAAAGGCCGTAAAGTCGTCGATACCAAAGGCGAGTGATACACAACTCGTCGGTCCTGTGACCTTTTCTAAGAACCCGTGTGGGGCAATGCCCTTATACGGGTTCTTTCTTATTTGGATGAATCGATTTTCGAATGAATAGACCTGTCACAATCTCTTTAGATGCCATGGGAGGGGATATCGGCGTAGATGTCGTCGTTCCTGCTGCCTTGGATTATCTGAAAAAGGACAAAGAGACTGCTTTGATCCTGGTTGGTCGTGAGGAGATCTTACGCCCTAAAGTTGGGGATCATACTTTTGGCGACAGGCTGCGTATTCATCACGCCTCTGAACTGGTGGCGATGGATGAATTACCCTCCAAGGCACTTCGAAATAAGAAAGATTCTTCCATGCGAGTTGCCATTGATCTGGTCAAATCAGGGGAAGCGGATGCCTGTGTCAGTGCGGGTAATACCGGTGCACTGATGGCTACATCTCGATTCGTTCTGAAAATGCTGCCACATATCGATCGTCCCGCAATCATTACAGCACTGCCTTCGATAAAGGGTCAGACTTTTATGCTTGATCTGGGTGCGAATGTGGACTGTAGCGCAGGTCATCTGTTTCAGTTTGCGGTAATGGGTAGCGAGACAGTCGCTGCTGTTACCAATATTAGCGAACCTAGAATTGGTCTGCTCAATATTGGGCAGGAAGAGATCAAGGGTAATGAGCAGGTAAAAGAGGCTCACGAACTACTGCATGCCAGTTCTCTCAATTACGTAGGGTATGTTGAGGGTGACGATATTTTTCAAGGTGGTACGGATGTCATTGTTTCTGACGGTTTTGTTGGAAATGTTGCCCTGAAGAGTAGTGAAGGGGTAGCCAAAATGATCCGCCATTTCATGAAGTTGGAATTCAAAAAGAATCTTCTGACCCGATTGGCGGGATTGGTTGCCTTGCCGGTATTGAGAAGTTTGGCCAAACGCATTGATCACAGGCACTACAATGGCGCAAGTCTTTTAGGGTTACGAGGGATTGTGATTAAGAGCCATGGTGGCGCAGACAAGCTTGCGTTTATGAATGCGATCAGCATTGCCCGCAAAGAGGTTTCGAGCGATGTGTGCAGTCGTATTGCAGAGCAAGTCAAAGCCCATCTGGATAAAAGGGAAACCGCGTGATCTATTCGCGTATAACCGGCACAGGTGGCTATCTACCTGAGAAGGTCGTAACCAACCAAGACCTTGAAAAAATAGTCGATACCACTGACCAGTGGATCGTGGAACGTACCGGAATCCGTAAAAGACATATTGCGGAAGAGGGTGAATGTACCTGTGATCTGGCAGAGAAAGCAGCACGTAATGCGCTTGATATGGCTGGACTGAAACCGGAGCAGATCGATCTGATCGTTGTGGCAACAACCACTGCTGATCAGGTTTTTCCCAGCACTGCCTGTCTACTGCAGGCCCGATTGGGAATTCGAGGTCCTGCTGCATTTGATGTCCAGGCAGTCTGCACAGGTTTTGTGTATGCTCTGGGCGTCGCTGAGAAGTTCATACAGACCGGTGCAGCGAAAAAAGCCCTTGTGGTTGGTGCGGAGACTATCTCGCGCATTCTCGATTGGAGTGACCGTAATACATGCGTCTTGTTTGGTGATGGTGCTGGTGCAGTGGTAATCGAGGCCAGTAATGAGCCAGGGATTATCTCAACGCATCTTCATGCTGATGGGGCTTACCAGAATCTTTTACAAGTCCCTGCAGGAATATCACGCGGATATGACCAGCTTCGAGAGAGTCAGGCTTTCATGGAGATGCGTGGAAATGAGGTATTCAAGGTTGCCGTTACCACTTTGGGACGCATCGTAGATGAGACGCTCGCTGCGAATGGGATGAAAAAGTCGGATATCGACTGGTTAATACCCCATCAAGCAAATATCAGAATCATAAATGCCACCGCAAGGAAACTGCAGACGCCTATGGAGCGGGTGGTGGTAACAGTTGAAGATCATGGAAATACTTCTGCGGCTTCAGTGCCACTGGCTCTGGATGTAGCTGTCAGGGATGGACGAATTAAACGTGGTGAAACCATACTCATGGAGGCTTTTGGTGGCGGTTTCACCTGGGGCTCGGTGTTGGCAAAATTCTAATTCCTACAGTATTTGATTTATGAGTGAAAAAGATTTCAGTATGGTTTTTCCCGGCCAAGGTTCTCAATCAGTTGGTATGCTGAGTGATTTGGCTGATGCTTTTCCGATTGTCACTGAGACCTTTAGCGAGGCATCTGACGTATTAGGTTATGATCTTTGGGCGATGGTTCAGGATGGGCCAGCTGAATCATTAAATCGAACTGAGGTTACCCAACCCGCGATGCTTGCAGCAGGCGTTGCGGTGTGGCGAGTTTGGCTGGATCAGCAAGGCCCACTGCCGAAGCTTATGGCAGGCCATAGTCTTGGTGAGTATTCTGCATTAGTCTGCGCAGGTGTGCTGACATTTTCCGATGCGTCTAAATTGGTAGCAGAGCGCGCTAAACTCATGCAAAGCGCTGTTCCTGAGGGTAGTGGTAGCATGGCAGCCATTCTTGGACTGGATGATGATGCTGTTAGAGAAGTATGTCGCAATGCTGCATCCGGTGAAGTGGTTGAGGCGGTGAATTTCAATTCACCAGGTCAGGTGGTCATTGCTGGTAATAAGAGCGCGATTGAAAGAGCATGCGAACTCGCTAAAGAAGCCGGGGCTAAACGTGCACTGCCGTTACCGGTAAGTGTCCCTTCTCATTGTGCCCTGATGAAACCTGCTGCAGAGCATTTGAATGAACAGTTGGCGTCAATTTCTTTTTCAGAACCCACCATACCTGTGTTGCACAACGTCAATGTGGAAACGGTAAAGGATGCTGATCAGATTAAAGCACTAATTGTTGCCCAGTTGTATAGTCCGGTTCGTTGGGTTGAAACTGTGCAAAAGATGTCGGAAGCGGGTTGTTCCAGGTTGCTGGAAGTCGGACCGGGAAGAGTGCTTGCTGGTCTGACAAAGAGAATCGACCGAAGCCTGACCGGTATTGCAATATTCGATACCAATAGTCTTAATCAAGCTATGGAGACCTTGAAATGAGCCTGGAAAACGAACTTGCCTTGGTAACGGGAGCCAGTCGAGGTATTGGTGCATCCATTGCTGATACTTTGTCATCGGCTGGGGCAACTGTAATTGGTACTGCAACCTCGGAGTCGGGTGCTCAAGCGATAACGGACCGTATGGATGCTGCCGGTTTTCAGGGTTCCGGTATGGTTTTGGATGTCGCGGATCAAGACTCTATCGATGTTTTAATGGCAGCCATCTCTGAAAAGTATGGTGTGCCGGGTATTCTGGTCAACAATGCCGGGATTACCAATGACAACCTTCTGATGCGAATGAAAGATGATGAGTGGGATCGAGTCATCAATACCAATCTCTCATCTGTCTTCCGTCTTAGTAAAAGTGTGCTGAGAGGTATGATGAAGGCGCGTAAAGGGCGCATCATCAGTATATCTTCGGTGGTTGGATCCATGGGAAATGCAGGCCAGTCAAACTATGCTGCAGCCAAGGCCGGGATCGATGGTTTCACCCGCTCTCTGGCGAGAGAGGTGGGTTCCCGTGGTATAACCGTGAATTCTGTAGCTCCTGGCTTTATTGAAACTGATATGACCAATCAGTTACCCGAAGCACAACGCAAGAGTTTGATTGAGAGTATTCCGCTTCAACAATTAGGGTCACCAGAGGATATTGCCAATGCTGTACTCTTTTTGGCAGGTGAGTCTGGGCGCTATATCACAGGTGAGACCCTGCATGTAAATGGCGGAATGTACATGACTTGAGACCTTCTTGAAGGCCATGAATATTACAAGGTAAGTTAAGTATAGCTTGTAATATTATGTTTTTAAAAAGATAATTGGGAAAATGCTGACATTACACTGATCTGATGATTACGCTTTTCTCAGAACTTTTTTGTTACTACAATACCGCATCGGTCCTATTCGAGGCCGTCGGTTAATCCAGAGGAAATTAATAAAATGAGCGATGTCGTAGAACGAGTTCGTAAAATCGTCGTAGAACAACTGGGCGTTAAAGATGAAGAGGTGACACTAGAAGCCTCATTCGTCGATGATCTTGGCGCTGACTCTCTCGACACAGTAGAACTGGTGATGGCCCTAGAAGAGGAGTTTGAAACTGAGATTCCTGATGAAGAGGCTGAAAAAATTACAACTGTGCAGTTGGCTGTTGATTACATCAACGCCCATAGTTGAGCTGTTCATAAGGTTTATCTCTCATAGGCCGTCATGCTCCATGTTTTTGGGAGCGCGGCCTTTTTGTTTTTCAGCATCACCTATGAAATTTGGGGGTAGTCTTACATGACTGCAAGAAGGGTTGTCATTACTGGGTTGGGCATGGTGGCTCCTGTCGGACTGGATGTCGATTCCGCATGGACGAATATTCAGGCTGGTAAGAGTGGCATCCAGCCGATCACCCATTTTGATGTCGGACCATTCTCGACTCAATTTGGTGGTCCAATTTACGGCTTCGAAGTCACTGACTATATCCCGAAGAAAGAAGCCAAAAAAATGGATAAGTTTATCCACTACGGTGTTGCTGCAGGTATACAGGCGATCAAGGATTCCGGTCTGGAAGTGACTGATGAGAATGCCGATCGTATCGGTGTGCTCATTGGCTCGGGTATCGGTGGAATAACCGGTATCGAAAACAGCTATCAATCCTATCTTGATGGTGGGCCGCGCAAGATTTCACCCTTTTTCGTACCTTCAAGCATAATCAATATGGTATCGGGCAATCTCTCCATCATGTATGGATTGAAAGGGCCCAACTATTCGATCGTTTCTGCCTGCAGTAGTGGTGCTCACAGTATTGCTGAGGCGGCAATGATGATTCGCTTCGGTCGTACTGATGTGATGATTGCCGGTGGTGCTGAAATGGCTACCTCACCCGTGGGATTGGGCGGCTTCGCTGCTGCTAGGGCACTTTCTCGTAGAAATGACGATCCCCAGGCAGCCAGCCGTCCTTGGGATAAGGATCGTGATGGGTTCGTACTTAGCGATGGTGCCGGTGTTGTGGTTTTGGAAGAGTATGAGATGGCCAAGGCTCGAGGCGCCACGATCTATGCTGAACTGGTAGGTGTCGGTATGAACTCCGACGCGTTTCATATGACAGCACCATCCAAGGATGGCTCTGGAGCGGCTCAGTGCATGAATTTAGCCTTGCAGGATGCGGGCATAAATCATGATCAGGTTGACTATATCAATGCTCATGGCACCTCCACCCCTGCTGGTGATGTGGCGGAAACCCTTGCAGTCAAAAGAGCGTTCGGTGACCATGCCCATAAGCTCTGTGTCAGCTCCACCAAGTCAATGACCGGTCATATGCTGGGCGCTGCCGGTGGCGCAGAGGCTGTATTTACCATTCTGGCTCTGCACAACCAGGTGGTTCCTCCAACCATCAATCTCGAGAATCAGGATCCGGAATGCGATCTTGACTATGTGCCCAACACAGCCCGGGAGATGAAATTGGATGTGGTGATCTCAAATTCTTTTGGTTTTGGGGGCACAAATGGAACCTTGGCGTTTCGAAAAGTATAGAGCCAGTTTCGAAGACCTCTGTTGCTGATTGACGGACAGCCAGCTGATCAGATACCCCTCACGGATCGTGGGTTGCAATATGGTGATGGTCTATTCGAGACCATCGCAATTCAGGATGGCAGGCCCTGCCTGTGGCAAAGACATATGCGTCGTTTGCAAAAGGGTGAATCGGCGCTAGGTTTTCCTCCCATAGATAAGGAGCTTCTCTGGCAGGAGGCGCATAAGCTGTGTACCGGCCGGCAACAGGGCGTTCTCAAAATCGTGCTGACCCGTGGTAGTGGTGGACGAGGCTATCGGCCACCAGATCCTTGTCAACCGAGACGCATGCTTACCACTCATCCTTGGCCGGACTATCCTCAAAGTTGGTATGATCATGGCATTGTACTAAGACGTTGTGATACGCCCATTTCCCGACAAAGCCGACTTGCAGGCATTAAACACCTCAACCGATTGGATCAAGTACTGGCTAGAGCTGAGTGGCGTGATTCTGCCATTGTCGAGGGTCTGATGATGGATGAGATGAGTAATGTAATTTCTGGTACTCAGTCCAATATCTTTCTGATAAAGGGAGATCAGCTGATTACACCAGAACTCTCTCAAGCAGGCATAGCCGGTGTGGTGCGGGAGTTGGTACTTGAATTCGCAGGGCAATACTCTCTACATCCACAAGTAATTAAAGTAGGATTAGACGATCTGAAACAGGCTGATGCGCTGTTTATCACTAACTCCATATTGGGGCTATGTCCGGTAGCAAGATTCGAAGATCGCCAATATGATCTGAGTAATATTCCTTCTGAGCTGGTCAAGTTCGTTGAAAATTCATACCGAGCCGATGTGTGATGCTACTGAAACCAACTTTTTCTACAATCAGGCCAATCGGGTAATTCCGATCAGACAGTACAGCTTTCTGTAAAATGAGGGGAGAATGAACAGACTGTTAGGCATCTCAATCTTCGCTATAAGCCTTATCCTCGCCTGGGGATGGCTTGAATACGATGATTTCATTAATAATCCGCTGGAATTACCAGCAGAGGGCCTTAACTATCAGCTTGTTTCAGGCACAACCGTCAGGGGGATGGCCAATGATCTCCAACAAAAAGGGATAATTCAAAAACCCGTTCTACTGGAGTTTTTGGCTCGCTGGAATGGATCGGCCAGCCAATTAAAAGCTGGTGAGTACTATTTGCCTGCAGCTATAACACCTCCGAAACTGCTGGAAATACTCAGTTCTTCCCAGGTGGTGCAGCATGCATTAACCATAATCGAAGGCTGGACCTTTGCGCAGATGATGGGTTCGGTGCGAACAAACCCGGTTTTAAAACAGACTCTAGAGGGTTTGGATGACGCTCAGATTATGACCAGGCTAGGCTTTGAAGGTCAGCATCCGGAGGGGCGTTTTTATCCTGATACCTATCATTTTCCAATGGGTACGACAGACCTGCAGTTTCTACAGCGGGCCTACCAACGCATGCAGAAGACCCTAGATGAAGCCTGGGCTGACCGGGTACCCGATCTGCCTTTAAAAACACCCTATGAAGCACTCATCCTTGCCTCGATTATTGAACGTGAGACTGGACTGCCAGAAGAGAGAGAGGAGATTGCCGGGGTATTTATCAGACGGCTCAACCGCAACATGCTGTTGCAGACCGATCCGACCGTGATCTATGGCATGGGTGATCGTTATGACGGCAATATACGCAAGCGAGATTTGACCCGTGATACCCCCTACAACACCTATACACGCAAAGGCCTGACACCAACACCGATTGCTATGCCAAGTGGTGCGGCAATCAGGGCGGCACTCCACCCCAAGCCGGGCAAAACTCTCTATTTCGTTGCCACAGGGGAAGGTGGACACTATTTTTCAGAAAATCTGAAACAACACAACAATGCAGTGCGAAAGTACCAGTTAAAGCGATGAGTGAAGGCCTGAGAGGACGATTTATTACTGTAGAAGGGGGCGAGGGGGCTGGTAAAAGCAGTAACCTCTCCTTTATACGAGGTTTGTTGGAAGCAGCCGGTAAACAGGTATTGTTTACACGTGAGCCAGGGGGAACTGAACTAGGTGAAGAGGTCAGAGATCTGCTGCTGGGGCATCGGCATACAGGCATGGCAGATGACACAGAATTACTCCTCATGTTTGCAGCAAGAGCTGAACATCTGCAGCGTAAAATCATACCAGCCCTGGAACAAGGTCAGTGGGTACTCTGTGATCGGTTTACTGATGCCAGTTATGCCTACCAGGGGGCTGGTCGAGGCCTTGCAAAAGATCGAATCAAAACCCTGGAGCAGTTTGTGCAGGGTGACCTGAGACCAGATCTGACCCTGCTTCTGGATCTTCCTGTGGAAATTGGACTGGATAGAGCCGGCAAACGATCTGAGCCTGATCGTTTTGAAAAACAGGAACAGACTTTTTTCGAACAGGTGAGAAGCGGCTATCTCGATATTGCTGCAAGCGAACCTGGCCGGGTTAAAGTTATTGACGCTTCCCCTGCTTTGGAGACAGTACAGCAGCAAATATCTGCTGTGATGGCGGAATTTCTGGATCACACTGATGAGTGAGATAGCCTACAGACATCTACCCTGGCATGAGCCGCAGTGGCTTCAATTACAACAATCTGTCGATCAGGGTCGTCTACCTCACGCACTACTGTTCAGTGGCGCCTCCGGGCTTGGAAAAGAGCGCTTTGCACTCAGTTTCGCTCAATCATTGCTTTGTTCTGACAGGGACAAATCGGGCCAGCCATGCGGAAAGTGTCGAAACTGCCAATTAATGTCGAGTGGTCATCACCCCGATTTTCAGTGGGTCAGGCCAGATGAGGATAGTAAAAGTGGTGAGATTAAAATTGAGTCGATCAGAAGATTTACCGACTCAGCAGGTCTGACTACCCATTCCGCCAACTACAAGGTTATTGCAATTCAACCAGCACATCGAATGACAAACGGAGCAGCCAATAGTCTTTTAAAAACCCTTGAGGAGCCTACATCCAGTACGGTGATTTTGCTATTGACCGATCAGCCAGCGAGATTGTTACCCACCATTAGAAGTCGCTGCATGTCTTTGCTGTTTCGTCCCCCTGAGCAAGAGAGTGCCTTGAACTGGCTATCCGATAAGGTTAAATACGGAGATCCTTCACTGCTGCTCGCCCTGGCGAACGGTGCACCCCTTAAGGCCTTGTCACTGGATGATGAAGCGTTGCTTGAAAGGCGTAGTGAGATGTTGAAGCAGTTTCTTGCTTTGAGTGAGGGACGTTTGGATCCGGTGAAGTTGGCTGGTCGTTGGCAAAAATTCGACTTTAACCTATTGATGGAGTGGCTGATTGGCTGGGTTATAGATCTCCAGCGTTTGAAAATGACCAGCTCTGCCCCCTCCCTGTTCAATCCAGATAGCACTCAAGCTTTGCAGAAGACAGCCGACAAGTTAAACTCTAGGGAAATTCAAGAATATTTGGAAAATCTCTATGTTGCAAGGGGATTGGCCGATAGTAATTTAAATTTGCAACTGACACTGGAAAAACTACTTATCGAGTGGCATACCTGCTCGTCGCAGGCAGCATAGAAGATTAGGTTAAATATGGCAGGCGGACCGAAACAAGGAATACTCTCACTCACCATCAAGGATAAAAACGCCTTGTACGCTGCCTATATGCAGTTTGTTCAGTTTGGTGGTCTATTCATTCCCACCACCAAGCAGTACCGTCTTGGTGATGAAGTCTTCATGCTATTAACCCTTATGGATGAAGCAGAACGTCTCCCTGTGGCAGGTAAAATCATCTGGATTACGCCAGTTGGCGCTGAAGGCAACAGGGCTGCAGGTATAGGTGTTCAGTTCAGTGATCAGGATGGTGGCGCGGCTCGTAATAAGATCGAGACCTATCTTGCCGGTGCCCTCAAGTCAGACCGTCCCACACACACGCTGTAAATCTGATATCCAGTTCCCCTTTTATTTAAATGGCCGCTGACCGCAACTCTCCAGGGCTGATGGTGTAAAATGCGTTATCAGCCTAATAGTCAGAAAATATTACAATGCTTGTAGATTCTCATTGCCATCTTGATCGGGTTGCTCTCGATCATTATGAAAACGACTTCAATCGCTTTGTTTCAACGACCCTTGATTCAGGAATCGACCAGATGTTGTGCGTCTCCATTGATTTGGAGTCCTGGCCATCAATGGTCTCACTGGTTGAAGCATTTCCCCAGATTTCAGTATCAGTTGGGGTGCATCCGAATGACAGAGAGCGGCGTGATCCAAGCGCCTCCGAACTGGTAGAACTGGCCAGTCACCCCAAGGTAATTGCCATTGGGGAGACCGGGTTAGACTATTTTCACGGATCCGGTGATCTGGATTGGCAACGTGAACGATTTTGTCGACATATCCAAGGGGCTAAACAGGCAGAGATGCCGTTGATCATCCATACAAGAGATGCAAAATCAGATACCTTAAGCATCATGCAATCAGAGGGAGCGGATCAAACTGGCGGTGTTATGCACTGTTTCACTGAAGACTGGTCGATGGCGGAGCAGGCAATTGAGATGGGTTTCTATATCTCTTTCTCTGGCATTATCACTTTCAAAAACGCAGCGGATTTACGCGAAGTGGTGAAAAAAGTTCCGATTGATCGTCTACTGATTGAGACAGACTCTCCTTATCTTGCGCCGGTACCCTATCGCGGTAAGCCAAACCAGCCAATCTATGTTCGTCAGGTTGCAGAGTGTGTCGCTGATATCAAAAGTATGAGTATCGAAGAGGTCGCTCAGGTTACATCTGATAACTACTATCGGTGTTTTCCTTTGGCGAATCGCTAATCCTGGAGATCTTTCAGAGTGGTCTATCTTGTCGGCTGAATAGAAGTTCGATGATGATGGTAAGAATTGCTCAGGAACCCTGGTTACCTTCCACAGAATCTGAAGTCGGTAGCACCGGTTCATTAGGTGGTTTTCGTTTCAGTGGGGCATGGTGCGGCAGGGCCGCACCCTACAAATATTCCGATACAGATCACAGTGAACGCTTTGAGTTGCTTCTCATGAGTGGTGAGTATTTTACTTCAGTACAGTTTCAATGTATGGACCATCAACCCAATGTAGGGTGCGGCCCTGCCACACCATTTGGTTGATAATTGCTCAGGAATTCCGGTAACTTTCCAGCAGAATATGAAGTTGGTAGCTTCTGTTCTGCGGGATTGAGGTGGTTTTGTTTTGTGAGTCATGGTGCGGCAGGGCCGCACCCTACAAATATTTCGATACAGATCACAGTGAACGCTTTGAGTTGCTTCTCATGAGTGGTGAGTATTTTTACTTCAGTGCAGTTTCAATGTATGAACCATCAATCCAATGTAGGGTGCGGCCCTGCCACACCATTTGGTTGATAATTGCTCAGGATTTCGGGTAACTTTCCACCAGAATCTGTAGTTGGTAGCTTCTGTTATGGGGATTGAGGTGGTTTTGTTTTGTGAGTCATGGTGCGGCAGGGAAATATTCCGATACAGGTCACAGTGAACGCTTTGAGTTGCTTCTCATGAGTGGTGAGTATTCTACTTCAGTGCAGTTTCAATGTATGAACCATCAATCCAATGTAGGGTGCGGCCCTGCCGCACCATTTGGTTGATAATTGCTCAGGATTTCGGGTAACTTTCCAGCAGAATCTGAAGTTGGTAGCTTCTGTTATGGGGATTGAGGTGGTTTTGTTTTGTGAGTCATGGTGCGGCAGGGCCGCACCCTACAATTTTTCGATGCAGATCTCAGTGGCCTTTATATAGAGCTTTGAGTTGCTCCTCATGTGTGGTGAGTATTTTACTTCTGCGTAGTTTTAAGGTGGGTGTCATCAATCCGTTTTCTACTGTCCAGGGATCGTTTGTCAAGGTCACACGTACTATCTTTGCATACCCTGGAAAGTTATCCAGATGACTGTTGATTCTATCGAGTAACACCTGCTCTTGCTGTTCACTCAGGCTGTTGGCTTCATAACCCTGGGCATTCTCATGTTCAGGATCGAGGTAGATAAGTGCACTCAGATAGGGTTTTCCTTCACCTATGATCAGCACCTGCTCAAATAACGTATCCATGCTGATGCACATCTCCATATCTGCTGGGGGTACTTTTTCACCATTTGCCAGAACAATGATCTCTTTAAGTCGACCGGTGATGAAGATGTGGTTGGACTCTATCTTGGCTTTGTCGCCGGTATGGTACCACCCCTCTTCATCAATTGTTTCTGCAGTGGCTGTTCTATTATTCCAGTATCCCAGCATCACATTGGGTGCTCTACATAACAGCTCCTCACGCTCATTGATCTTGATCTCTACACCTGGGAAGGGGATGCCAACACTCGATGGAATATTGTTTTCATGCGTATTTGCAGCGATGATCGGACTGGTTTCAGTTAATCCATATCCCTGAAGAATTGGTACCCCAAGACCAATGAATACCCGGGCAATCTCTGCAGATAGAGGTGCGCCACCGGATACGGCAATCCGCAGCCTTCCCCCCAGTTTCTGCTGTATCTTGCTGGCGACAAGTTTATTCAACAGAGGCCAGAGAAGCTGACTTGAAGACCAGGCCTGTCGACCCTGTTCAGATTCAAACTTTTTCCAGCCAGTATCTACAGCAAGATTGAAGAGTTTGTTGGCTATTGCAGAGTCGGAAGCCAACTTGTCCTGTATCTTTGTATAGACTCGCTCGAAGATTCTGGGTACAGAGACAATAATTGTCGGCTTGATGATTTGTAGGTCTTCGCCCAATTCTGGGATGGAACGAGCGTATGCTGTTTTGGCCCCAGAGACCATCGCCAGGTAATAGCCAACTGTGCGTTCAAGGGTATGTGACAGGGGCAGAAAAGAGAGAAAGGTATCATCCGGGAATATGTCGATGATTTTGACGCCACTCTCTATGTCCCACAGAATATTCCTGTGGCTGAGCATAACCCCTTTGGATCGACCGGTGGTACCAGAGGTATAGACAATCGTTGCAAGCTCCTCGCTTGGTACATTTAATACCTGCAACTCTGCGTCATTCAAATCTGATAGCCACTCATCAATGTGTACCAAACGTGGTTGCAGACCGAGGGGGTCAACCTTCTCCATCGTCACAATGCGATTAAGACCGGCAAGTTGATTACGGATCTGCTGCAGATCACGCCACTGCTGATCAGTCTCGAGCAGCAGCAGTCGTACACCTGCATCCTGCAATATATAACCAATATTTTCCGCCCGGTCGTTGGTATAGAGGGGCACCGTGACAAGGCCGAGACCTGATGCAGCGATATCGAAGGTTACCCACTCCTTGCTGTTTTTCATCATCACCGCAACACGATCTCCCGGTTTGAGATCTTCGTTGCGAAAAGCTGCCTGCCACTGGGCTACCTTGAGCGCCATTTCACGCCAGCTGCTCTCTTGCCACTGCTCGCTGGCTCTATCGTATTGAATATAGGCAATATCGTCAGGTGATCGTCTGACTCGCTCCTGAAATACGCCTGCCAGTGTGTCAGCTTGATCGAGGTTAATATAGTCAGTGTTTAATTTATTCATGCCGAAGTTATCGTTGTTATTCAGTTCACTCTCTTCCTGAGACCCTTTTTCTTTATTGTGATGTGTGTTTTCAAAAAATAACATTACACACCCCTTAAGTTAGCCCATCCGTCATCAGGATGAAACTGATTACCGTGACGTTTTTCTAATATCTCAAGTTGATGGCGCTGACTGTCCAGTCCGCCAGTGTGTATGGTGTGCATCGGGCCACCACGAAATGGGGCGAATCCGGTTCCGAATATCACACCGGCATCCAACAGATCCTCATCCTCAATTACACCTTCTCGCAAGCAGGCAACCGACTCATTGAGTAGACGGAATATCATCCGGTCAGTGATGTCTTCCGGTGGGGTAAATCCACTCTCAATTTTTTCTTTACGAATTCGACCTTTCTCATAGGCATAGAAGCCTCGGCCACTTTTTTTACCGAGTTGCTGCTGTTCGACTTGTTGCTTGAGCTTTTCTGGAATCTCCAGATCGAACAGCGGGGCTAATTTGTCAGCGACAGCCAGACAGATATCCAGCCCAACCGCATCTGCCAGCTCCACTGGTCCCATAGGCATACCGAAATCCACCGCTGCCTGGTCGATTGCAGGGGCAGGTATACCTTCATCAATCATCTTCATCGCTTCCAACAGGTAGGGCATGAGGATACGATTGACCAAAAAGCCTGGGCTGCTTTTTACTGGAAGTGGCAGACGATCAATGCGTCGAACGAAAGCGGCACCCTTATGAATCAGATCCTGATCGGTATCTTTTCCATGAACCACTTCAACCAGCTGCATCTTAGCAACAGGGTTAAAGAAGTGCAGACCAATCAATCGACTTGGGTTGTCTAGTGCCTCGCTGATGGTTTCCAGGGGGATGCTTGAAGTATTCGAGGCAAGCAGGGCATCTGGACGCATTTGCGACTCAAGCTCAAGGAACAGTCGCTGTTTTGCTTCGATATCTTCGAAGATGGCTTCAATGGCAACATCCGCTTGGGCGACACCATGACCTTTTGGATCGGGAATCAATCTATCCATTGCAGCTCTGACCAGTCGAGGTTTGCGCAGTTTGCGGCTGAATAGTTTATGAGCTCGTTCAATGGCTCGGGTCAGAAACTTTGCCTCCCGATCCTGTAGGGTGACTTGTAGACCTTTAAGTGCACACCAAGCTGCAATGTCGCCCCCCATAATGCCTCCACCAACAACATGTACATGTTTGGGCATAAAGTCATTTTTACTGCCAAGGGATTTTAGTCGTTCCTGTAGAAAGAAGACCCGGATCAGGTTTTGAGCAGTATCCCCAACCAGCAGACGGCTTACTTCTCGGGCTTCACTGCGATACATAGCCCCAGGGTCTCCGCCATGCTGCTTCCAGTGGTCAATTAATGTAAAGGGAGCGGGATAGTGGTTGGGCTTGGCATGTTTGGCAGTTTCATGTTTCAGGTAGGGTGCAATGATCAGGCGCCCTGGGAGGGTGTTGGCCAAGCGGTTTAAAAGATTGGGTCGATCTGATTTCGCATTTCGTTGAATCATATCCAGAGCCAATGCCCTGATCTGTCTTTGTGGGGCGATCTGATCCACCATCCCCATCTTTTTTGCCTGGCGGGCACTGATGCTACGACCGCTCAACATCAGCTGCATAGCGGGCAGGGCGCCGATCCGATGGATGGCCCGTACAGTGCCACCATAACCGGGAAAGATACCCAGCCTGACTTCCGGAAAGGCAAGTCGGGTTGAGTCATCATCTTGCGCGATACGAATATTGCAGCTGAGTGCCAGCTCCAATCCGCCACCCAGACAGAATCCATGAATCAGTGCCAGAGTCGGGAAATTCAGATTTTCAATTCGTTCAAAGAGCGCATGAACCTGCTCTATATGGGCCTCGGCTTCTCTTTGATGCATGCCGCTGCGGAAGCTGTTGACGTCAGCACCGGCAATAAATCCACTGGGTTTGTCAGAGATAAAGATAAGTCCATTCGGTGTCTTTGCCTCAAGTTCATCAAGCTGTTCCCCAAGTTCGGCAAATGCCTCTTGGGAGAGGATGTTGACCGGGCTGTCGGCATGGTTGAAATGAAGCCAGCTGATTCCTTGCGAGTCTGTTTCGATTTTCCAGTGCTTGTTCATTTCACCGCCTCCAATAACATGGCGCCGCCCTGGCCGCCTCCGATACAAAGAGTCGCCACTCCCCGTGTTGCTTCACGTTGTTGAAGTGTTTTGAGCAGATGAAGTACCAGTCGTGCTCCGCTTGCACCTACAGGGTGACCAATACTGATTGCACCGCCATCAACGTTCAGTCGGTCATCAGGAATTGGTGAAAGGGGGGCCTCGAGACCGAGCTCCTTCTGCATGTAGTCAGCGTCCTGCCATGCGGTTTGACAGGCAATTACCTGTGTAGCAAAGGCTTCGTTGATTTCCCAATAATCTACTGCACTGGCATCCATCTGTTGTCTTGTGAGTAGCTCACCCATGGCATGTACAGGGCCCAATCCCATCTGTGAGGGATCGAGCGCTGACCATTGGCAATCGATCACTTGACCGAGGATGGGAAGATCATACTGTTCAATAGCATTTTCAGATGCCAGCAGTAACATGGCTGCACCATCAGTAATCTGCGCGCTGTTGCCGGCTGTGACCTTGCCCACCGGGCGATCAAAGGCCGGTTTTAGTTTGGCCAGCTTATCCACTGTGCTGTCCCGTCTCAATCCGTCATCGTATTCAAATAACTCACCGTCATTTGTGTAGAGGGGTTCGATCTCATTCAAACGATCTGCATCAATAGCTTCTGCCAGTCGCTGATGACTGCGTACCGCGAACTCATCCATAGTCTGACGGTCGATACCGAATTGCCACGCCAGCTTTTCAGCGGTCTGCCCCATAGTAAGCCCCACCAGGGGATCGGTGAGGCCTCTTAGCAGTGCAATCACCAGTTGCAGATGCTGAGGGCGTAGGGCAGCAAGTTGTCTGCTTTTAGCAGTAAAGCTCTTAGCTCTGTTCCAGTCTGCCAGCCAGGCAACCATGGTCTGGTTGAGTAGTATGGGGTGATGACTCATCGATTCAGTGCCACCAGCCAGAACTAAATTGGCTCGCCCTGTGGAGATATCAAGTGCTGCACTGTCAATCGCCTGGAGTCCTGAGGCACAGTTACGCTGCACGGTCCAGGCGGGGACTTTGTCACCACAACCGAGCCGAAGGGCAATAATGCGCGCTATATTGGCCTCGTCGGGACCTGGTGCAATGCAGCCTACAATCACCTCATCCAAGGCTTCAGCTGGGAAGGGTTGTCTGGTGAGTAGAGGCCGTCCTGCTGAGACGGCTAAATCAGAGGCCAGAAATTGGCCTGGCTTGCCTCTCGCTTTGATAAAAGGTGTACGACTTCCATCAACTACATAGACTTTACTTTTGACATTTTTATTCTTGTACATAAGTGGTTCCTCACTCCTGCATAGATCTTTGGTTCCCGGGTTAAGCGGCACCCAACTTATTTATTGTTGAGATACGGGCGCTCTGCTTGGTTTTTTCAGTTCCAGAAGGCGTCAAATGGTCGAAGGCATTTACCTCTATAACCTGGTTACGCAGACGATCAGCCTCTTCCAATGCGGCTCTATCGGTTTCACTCAATATACCCAATTTGATGGCTTCATTGATCAGGTCGGGCATCTTATGGCCGTGTAGTTGTCCAGCCCTTTTTGCACGCTTCAAGGTCTTCTCATGTGGGATTGTGGCAGTGACTGCGATTAAAGCTTTTTCAAGTTGAGCGACTCGCTGATTCGGATCATCAGTAGTAAATATGCCTTGAGTCAGACGATCGCGTACTTCCCCAGGCTTCAACAGACTACGTGCGACCTGATGATCCAAATGGTCTGTAGGCTTATGAAATGGCAACCCGGTTGGAAAGATCACTACTCGTAACAGCCAGGCCAGTGGCCTTGCAGGCATATTACGCAGCAGACCTCTCAATGCATGTTGTATACGGTAGAGTGAATCGTCCAGAGCCCACTGCATCAGTGGTAGGTCTTCAGGTTTTTCTCCCTCTTCTGCATAACGTTTCAGACAGGCACTGGCGATGTATAGATTGCTGAGTATATCTCCCAACCTTGCAGATAGACGCTCCTTGAGTTTTAAAGAACCACCCAATGTCATCAGTGCAATATCTGTAGTCAACGCAAAAGCAGAGGACATCCAGTTGAGACGCTGGAAGTAGCGACGGGAGGGGCCACTTTTTGGGCTTTCAGAAATTCGACCATGGGTAATGCCGAGCCAAAGGGTACGTGCGAAATTGGTCACCACAAATCCAACATGACTGAATAGCGCACTATCAAACTGAACCAGGCCAGCATTGCGATCCGGATTTTCTGCGGCTTCGAACTCCTTGAGCACAAAAGGATGTGCTCGTATCGCACCCTGTCCAAATATGATCATGCTGCGGGTGAGTATGTTGGCGCCTTCAACCGTAATACCTATGGGGATTGCCTGATAGGCCTTGCCTAAAAGATTGTCCGGTCCAAGACAGATACCGCTGCCACCCTGGACATCCATGGCATCATTGATCACCTGGCGATAACGTTCAGTCAAATGGTATTTGACGATGGCGGAGATGACGGATGGGGTTTCGCCGCTATCCAGGGCAGTTAGGGTTAGTTTACGCGCAGCATCCATCTCATAGGTTAGACCACCGATTCTGGCCAAGGCCTCTTCCACACCTTCAAAATGACCTATCGGTTGATTAAATTGGCTACGTACTGCAGCATAAGCACCGGTATAACGGCTGGCGTGTTTACCTGCTCCGGTGGATAGGGCTGGTAGTGAGATGCTTCGACCTTCAGAGAGACATTCAACCAGCATCTGCCAACCCCGACCTGCACCCTCAACGCCACCAATCAAGCAGTCGATAGGAATGAAAACATCCCGTCCGTAGATCGGTCCGTTCTGAAAAGGGATATCTAGGGGCATATGCCGCTTACCTACCTCTATTCCTGCAGTATCCCTGGGAATCAATGCCACGGTTATCCCTGGCAAGGGATCATCACTGAGCAGTCGCTCTGGATCCTCCAACTTGAATGCAAGACCAATCAGAGTAGCAACAGGTGCCAGAGTAATATAGCGCTTCTCGAAATTCAGGCGAATGCCAAGTACCTCATTTCCCTGATACTTGCCATAGGAGACCACACCACTGTCCGGTATGGCGCCTGCATCACTACCGGCTTTTGGGCTGGTGAGTGCGAAGCAGGGGATCTCTTCGCCTTTGGCGAGACTTCTGAGATAACGGTCTTTCTGTTCCTGGGTACCGTAAACCATCAACAGTTTGGCTGGACCAAGAGAGTTTGGAACCATTACGGTAACTGCCGCGGTAATACTGCGGCTGGCGATTTTCATCACCACCTGGGAATGCGCATAAGCGGAGAATCCCAATCCACCATAGGATTCAGGAATAATCATGCCGAACATGCCTGAACTCTTTATGTATTCCCAAACCTCTGGAGATAAGTCTTTATCTTCATGGGTTATCTGCCAATCATCAAGCTTGTTGCACAACTCATTTACCGGCCCATCGAGGAAGGCCTGCTCGCGTTCGGTTAGCGTGCAGGCGGGTTGATGCAGCAGTTCCTGCCAATTGGGTTGACCGGAAAAGAGTTCACCATCCCACCAGACATTGCCGGCGTTTAGTGCCTCCTTTTCTGTTGTCGACATAGAGGGCATTACACTTCGGAATGCTTTCAATAAAGGCTGACTGATCCACTGCCGACGCTGTTCAGGCATCAGATGGAAAAACAGGGCAACGGCGTAGGGCAGGCCGATAACCAGGCATCCGCTCAGAGAAATAAGATTTGCCATTAACAGGCTGACCAGTAACACAGGGGGTGTGATGATCCAAACAATTGCCCTTGCAGATCCATAGGCAAGTCCCCAGAAGGTCATAAGCAACAAAATGAGTCCAAGTAGTGTCATTGGTCTGCCTCCCTTGCGGTGGTATTGAGATCTGAGGGCGTGTTGTCTTCAGCAGGCTTGGTTGTCTGCTTTGCTTTTTTGTTGGCTCTGAAAGAGAAGATGGTACGGTCATCAACGCAACTCGCCGTTTCGCCACGCGTCGCGGCAACAAAGGCGCGTTCATCATCGTTATAAAGAATATCTTCTTCGCACCAGGGAAGACGTCGATAAACTCCAAGATCATTAAGACCTAAAAAGGGGTATTTGATGATGTCGAAGTAGGGTGAGTAATCAAAATCCTTGGGTGTAAAAAGCCTTGGGTTACGTTTAAAAAAACGCAGGCTACCGTCATCGTCCCGGTCTATGAACGGAAGTATTGGAAAATTGACACTGTTAAACGCTGAGGCCAACAGCGATGAGCAGACCGTTCTGGTCGGCATGCCAGCATTGTGTTCAAACAGACTGGAACGCCAGCGTCTCGGTAGAAATGTCCAGGGAAAGAAAAAGCGTGCTAGATCGAGTAGATGGCGAACATCATAGTCGATACCGATATGCTGAATAGCATGGGCGACAACAGTATGTGCATCTTCCGGCTCCAGACCTGCAGGGCGGCAGATACGCAAATGGTCTTTGCGGTACTTTGAGACGGGGGCGATGATAGTGCCTTCACCCAGCAAGGCCTCGACCATCAACTGTTCGCTCAGGTCACCTTTGTAGGCCATCCTGACCTTTTGCTGCTGCTGGGGATCACGAATGTCATAGATACGACCAATATAGAGGGCTGAGTGGGTCCAGGTGCTTTGAGTTATTGTTTTGATGACATTACTGACACGACTGCGGCCCTCTACCAGTAATACATCGCCTGGTCGAAGTTCATAGATAAGTCGATTGAAATCACACAAAGGGGAAGAGGACGGCGGACCCTCTTTGGTCAGCCAGTCTGCTATCCATCGCATAATGCTCTGCCCGATTTTACGCATGTTCAAAACCTAGTAAAACAGTCAGTATTGATATGAGTATAGACCTAATCGGGCGAAGTGAGTTTCAATTGAGGGCTCAACGAGTCTGAATCAGGTGCTTATTTTCATCTTGTGATCAGATCAAGGGAAGACGATTCTCATCTACCAACTCTCTGGCATTATATAAGTTTTCTACAATGGCAGAGCTGTGATCGGTCACCAGTTGAAGCGGGAAGTGACGGGTTCTATTTTCTCTTTTCTTTGCCAATTCAATAGTCTACGTTTTTTGGTTGAACACTTGTTTAGTAATCCCAAAAATAAACAAAAATAGCTGAAACAATATAGAGTAGGGTAGTAATTCAAACCAAATCAGTGGTATCCACAAGGCGGTCATATTACTGATTTCGATGTCAAAAATATTTGCAAAGTAAAGTATGCGTGGTTGTTGGATAGCTGTTACATCGAGTGTCACCTCAATGAAGGGCTTGTTGTTCCGTCATCAGTAGTCAAGACAGCCGGTGTATGAGGTGATTCCACATGTTTGAAACTGCTATCACTCCGCAGAACCCGTCCCTGAATACCCTGCTGGCACATAGCGATAATGCCCAGTAACAATAAAATCAAACAATACATCCTCAACAACAGGCCCGGAGCCAATGTTATGAACAATAAGAGGTACGCCACTATTTGCATCTATCTTATCGCTGACAATACCAATATGAGGCAGATTGCCGGGTAACATCCAGGTAACCAGATCACCAGCTATATAATCATCAATACGATCAGTAACGGGCAAAGAAACACCCTTGCGAGAAAAGAAGGTCTGAAGAATTGGCACCCGACGATGATCAATATTGGGATCAGGCCGATTCAAACCCCAAATCCGACGTGATGGGTATTCACTAAAATGAGTTGAAATATCCTCATGTACCAATCGCTGTAAATCAGTGCCCAACGACCTGTAGCTACGAATAACAACATCGGTACAGACTCCGATATGGGGTGGTACATCCCCACCAGGATAATCGATCGAATAGTAAGATCCGTCATAACGTACACTGTGTTGTGTTCGCTCCATGGCGGCAGATACCAGGGCAGACTGAAAATCATCTGATAAAACAGTGTTACTGAATGCTAGTAGTGACAGGATGCAGATGTAAGATGTAGAAGAGATTTGATTGATCGACATAATGAATTGGTTCAACACTTCAAGAATCAGTACCCTTAAGTAGATTGTAGTATGTAATTTACTTACCTTATTGAACGAACAGTTGTAATAAGGAATTTAAAAACACTACGGTCAAGTTAAGGGCATCTCTAATAACTGCTTGTGCCCTCTGGCTTTACGACCCATTCAGAATCAAGGCGTGCTTTTGAAGCCATGCTCATTGCCTGTCGAAAAACGCAACGCAGAGTCTGAACGGGTCGTAAAGCCTCGTAGGGCGCGACCTGAAGCATGCATCTTCCTTGAAGATATCTGCAGCTCGATTGAACAATGCACCTGCTAACATCGCACCTCTTACCCGTTTCTTACCGGGATTGGTTTCATTCTCGTAATCCGTCCTAACCTTGTCTAACAGACGGCCCGGGATATTGATACCATGCTCCATGTGGTTAAACAGTCGGCGGGTGAGGGATTGGATTAGCAGTTTTTATCAGTCAGGTTGTCATCAGGAGCATGATAACGCTTGATCCAATGTGACAGTTAGTCCTGTTAGGGCAACTTCGCTAATTTGTCGACTTAGTCCATAAAATCATTGCCAGATGCTGATCTGGCTTACCCAAAATTAGACAGATTGATATCTATATCAGAAATGAGCTGATGAAGTTTATTTATCCAGATTAACTTCAGAGAAATTCAATCAACCAGACTTCGATCCTGTGTTCTGAGCCCACTGCTCCACCAAATACGGCAAGCCCCTTCATCAGAGACCATACAGGGGCCAATCGGGTTTCTCGGGGTGCAGGCCTCTCCATAGAGTCGGCATTGATTGGGATATTTTTTTCCCAGCACTACCTTGGCGCAGTCACAGCCTGGGGGCATTTCCCCAGCTCGTTTCCGTTCAGGTTTATCATATTCCGGGTAGCGGATTTTTGCATCCCAGTTGGAGTAGTTCTGATGCAGGGCAAAGCCTGATTTGGGAATAGTTCCAATACCCCGCCAGGTTGCATCCACAACATCCAGAGCGGTATTTAGATGTTTTATTGCACTTGGATTACCACCAGGCCTAACCAACTCCGGGTAGCAGTTATCCAGGAAGCGTTTTCCATCCAGATGTTGACGGCATACTGAGTAGGTGGCGGCAAGTAGGCTTTCACTGGTGAATCCGGCGATGGCAGCGGGGAGTTGGTGTTTCTCGACGACAAATGTCCACTCTTCTGGGCCCATGACGGTAGCAACATGCCCAGGCGCCACCAGTGCATCGAATCCTGGGGTATCGGAATCGAGTAGCATGGATACGGCTGGCCAGGTCAGGCGACCTGATAAAAGTATGCTGAGGTTTTCAGGAATTCCCTGCACCAGCAGAGAGGCAACAGGCGCAGTGGTGGTCTCAAATCCTGCGGCGAAGAATACATAGTCGCCATCTGGATCAGAGAGTGCAAGTTTTAGCGCTTCTAAGGGTGAGGCAATTGGGCGGATGTCAGCGCCAGCAGCATGAGCCTGATCCAATGAT
Source organism: Candidatus Thiodiazotropha sp. 6PLUC1 (assembly GCA_040506705.1). Classification (GTDB taxonomy): domain Bacteria; phylum Pseudomonadota; class Gammaproteobacteria; order Chromatiales; family Chromatiaceae; genus Thiodiazotropha. Next base: position 8,673 of record JBEVWG010000020.1, on the reverse strand, counting down.
CGTGGCTCCTGCTTGGGAACATTCACAGGTACCCGCAACATATCTCCGAATGCAAGGAGAGTGACCTTTTCATTCAGTGCCAGTTGTATCGCCTGATAGATATCCTCTTCGGGGCAGACGCATACCGGACAGCCTGGTCCTGGAATGAGCTCAATCTGTGAGGGTAGGGCGCCACGCAGTCCCGCCTGTGTGATCGACCGTTCATGACCGCCACATACATTCATGATCCTGAATCGTCCCTTGAGGGGGAGTTTGTGCAGCTCTGACAACCAGGTTTTAGCTGAGAGGGACATGGTGCTTTTGTCTACCCGATAGGTGCCGTTTGAAGCGATTCCGGTTCTGGTGTTGCCCGCTGCAATTTGATCTTTTCCTCCAGCCAACTGAGCCAGCTGTCGAGACCCTGATCTGATTTTGCTGAGACTAGGGTGATTGGGTTGCTGTAGGCGAGTTGTTGCAGTGCCTGAGTTGCCCTGTCTGGATTAAAGTCGTCCAGTAGAGGTAGCAGGTCAGACTTTGTGATCAGCACATGATCTGCAACACGGAAAATCACCGGGTACTTGGCCGGCTTGTCATCACCTTCGGTTACTGACAACAGGGTGACATTGAGATGCTGACCAAGGTCAAAGCTGGCAGGGCAGACAAGATTACCAACATTCTCGATGAACAATATATCCAGCGCTTCAAGCTGGGTCTGGTGCAGCACCTGATGAATCATATGTGCATCGAGATGACAGGCAGTTCCGGTAGTGATCTGTACCGCCTGAACGCCTTTTCGACGGATACGTTCTGCATCATTTTCAGTTTCGAGATCTCCCTCGATGACACCGATCCGGTAGCGCTGTTTGAGCATATCGATGGTGCGTTCCAACAGGCGGGTCTTACCACTGCCAGGGGAAGACATAAGATTGATGGTCAAAACCCCATGTTGATTGAAGTGTTCTCTGTTGTGCGCTGCCTGGTGGTCATTCTCACTTAACAGGTTCTCTAAAACCTCGATTGCGACATGGTCACCGTGTGTATGTGCATGCTTGCCTCCCTCTTCAATGAGATGCCGGTTGCCGTGAGTGATATTACATCCGCAGGTGTCACACATTTTGATGGTACTCCTAATATTCTCTCTTGATGAGTTCAACACTGGACAGCAAAAGTTCATCGCCACTGATGAGTCGGGTTCGAAAGTCTCCGCACTGGGAGCAGATCAGGCGATTGGGCTGGGCATCAGACTCATATCCACATTGTAGGCAATGGACTCGAATCTTTTGTGTTTCAGTAACCAGCTCTGCGTTCGCAGCTTTAGTCCCTGCACGGGCAATGGTGAAGGCCTGCTTCAGTAGATCCGGCACCACGCCAGAGAGTGGTCCAATCTGGATGATGATGCGCTCAACCGATACGGCCTCTTCCCGGGATGCTATCTCTTCAACCTGGCGCAGCATGGATTGACAGACTGCCAACTCATGCATCCGATTGTTGATCCATCTTGGCTAACATTTCGTCATAGATCTCCCAGGCAGATTGCGCCTCCTGGGGAGAGACTTTTTGGATAGCGTAACCGACATGCACCACTACGAAGTCATCCGCAGCCAGTTCTTCATGTTGTAGCATGAACAGACTGACATCCCTTTCTATACCTTTGGCTTCGCAGCGTGCGGTAAAGCCATTAATTTCTTTTATCTGCATGGGTATGCCGAGACACATAGTGTAACCTGCACTTTCAGAAAACAATTAGTTTATTCTCTCAGGGAGTCATATGCTCCTTCAAGGTAAAAAAATGTCATTACAATCTGTATTGATCCTCGGAATTGGAAATAACCTCTTAAGTGATGAGGGTATAGGTGTCCATCTGGTAAACCGTATGCAACAGAGGTTTGGCGAAATAGATGGTGTCAACTTTCTGGATGGTGGCACCCTCAGTTTCACTCTGGCAGAGCCTATAGCAGAGTCTGAAGGCCTGATTGTAGTGGATGCGGCACGTATGAACTTGCCTCCGGGTAGCTTGAAGGTGTTTCACAATGAGCAGATGGACAAATATCTAATGGGTAACCGATCCAGTGTTCATGAAGTCAGCCTGGGCGATCTGTTGGATATTGCCCGTCTATCAGAAACCTTACCCGATCCCCGTTGCCTGGTGGGGATAGAACCCAAAGAGCTTGATTGGGGTGAGACTTTGAGTGAGGTTGTTGAGCCGGCAATCGATAAGGGAATTGATGAAATAGTGTCTATACTGGGGGGGTGGGGTTTTAAAACCTGTGTGCCAGCGTGGTAATAACTGGTGTCGGAATGCTTTGGCTCAGCGTTTAATTACTCAGCAATAGCTTACTACTTTAGTTACTTTTTACTTTTTATCCTTCTCAAAAAAACATCACTACATAATGTGATTAAAAAACAATAAGAGAACCTATATGCAAAAAATATTAACACTCTTCCAACGCAATGATGATCCAGATCAGCACCTTTATCAGAAATCAGTGATATTCTTGTATATAAGCTAAAGTTTAGAGCTTACCTGATGCAAAGACTCCAGGACATCGCCGTAAAAGTAGTGCCTTCTGAGGGCACTCAAAACAACCACTCAAATGCAATCCCCATTTTGCATGAAATTCTTCATGCGCTTCAACGATTCACCACTGACGCTGAGCCATGGTGTATAGATCTACGTGCCATACCATTCGGGCCAGGGGATGAAGAGCTGTTGTTGAGCAAGCTGGGAGAAGGCGAAATAAGTTTGACCATGGATTCCCTGGGTAAGAGCAAGATCTGGGAGACAGCCTTTTCAGGTGTTTGGGTAATAGATCATCGTAATGCTGAAGGGGAGCGCGTTGCTTTGCAGGTTGAGATTGGTCGAATTCCACAAATCGTACTCTCTCAGCAGGAAGATATTCTTGATGCTATAGGCCAACTTGAAAAAGAGTTAAATACCGATAATTCCGCACTTTGAGCTAAGCGGTAGGAGTTGTGATGGCTGATGACTTAAAAAAAATGACCAAGACACTTGGTGAAAGCTTACGTGAACAGGGCATCTCACGACGAGGGTTTCTCAAGTATTGTGCTGCCACTGCTTCCTTGATGGCATTGCCACCATCAATGGTTCCAGCGATTGCTCAAGCGTTGGAAAAAGCCAGACGTCCATCGGTTATCTGGCTCTCTTTTCAAGAGTGTACAGGCTGCACAGAATCGCTGACCCGCAGCCACTCCCCGAGCGTTGAAAATCTCATTTTCGACCACATTTCACTCGACTATCACCATACCCTGCAGGTTGCATCAGGTGATGCCGCAGAAGCTGCCCGGGAAGCAGCAATGCATGAAAATGAAGGAAAATATATCGTTGTAGTCGACGGCTCTATTCCGCTAGGGAATCCAGGTTACTCCGCAATAGCCGGTATCAGTAATCTACAGATGCTGGAAGAGACTGTTGCCGGGGCTGCAGCAGTTGTGGCTGTTGGAAGTTGTGCTGCCTTTGGTGGTCTACCCCATGCCGATCCCAATCCAACCGGGGCTGTATCAGTTGGGGAGATTGTTAAAGATAAACCTGTTGTAAATGTTTCTGGCTGTCCACCCATTCCGACAGTAATTACCGGCGTACTGGCCCACTTTCTGACCTTTGGTGCGTTACCAGAGTTGGATGAGTTAGGACGCCCAATGGTCTTCTATGGCCAAAGTATTCATGACCGATGTTATCGTCGTCCCTTCTATGACAAGGGATTGTTTGCCGAAACCTTTGATGACGAAGGTGCACGCAAAGGCTGGTGTCTGTTCAGATTGGGTTGCAAAGGTCCGATGACCTATAACGCCTGTGCCACCACCAAGTGGAATCAGGGTACCAGTTGGCCGGTAGAGTCCGGTCATGGATGTTTGGGATGTTCCGAACCAGACTTTTGGGATGCAGGTGGATTTTATAATGCACTCTCCATTCCCGATAGCGATATCTCCCGCAATGCAGGCTATGTAGTAGGTGCAGGTGTTGCGTTGGGGGCAGCTGCCGGTGCGATAAATCGAAGCACTCAGTCCAAGGCGGCTGCAAACCACGAAACCGTTACCATCGACGATTTGGATAAGAAATCATGAGCACACCAATTGATTTTCTTTTATGGGTTAGAGGGCCAGGGTTTGATATAGCTCTGGTGATATTTATTGTTGGCGTTTTAATCCGGCTGCTTGAAGTATTGATATTGGGTCGTAAGCCGGATTATTCTGAACCCAGAGGTGCTGAGCTTGGGGCAGGGTTACTGACCCTGGTGACTCGTACTGCACCAGAATCTGGTACATTCAATCGTTCCCCATTCACTGTTGTTGGTGGATATATCTGGCACATTGGCTTTCTAGTTACTCTGTTTTTGTTTGTGCCCCATATCGAATTCATTGAATCTATTTTTGGTATTCGTTGGCCAGGTATAGCCAGTAATCTTGTCGATGCTGTTGCTGCAGTCACTATCGTTACCCTGGTGGCAATGTTGTTCAGTCGTCTGACCCATCCGGTGAAGCGTTTTCTCAGTGGCCCGGAAGATTATCTGACCTGGTTGGTTACCTTTCTTCCAATGCTTAGCGGATATCTGGCCTACCATCGTATGATCGATCCCTATCCGCTGGTTTTGGGGCTACACATTCTGAGTATTGAAATATTGATGGTGCTCTTTCCCTTTACCAAGCTGATGCATGCCTTCACCTTTATTATTGCCCGTTGGTATAACGGCGCTATGGCAGGGCGCAGAGGAGTTCAGTCATGAGCGAGGCAACACTTGAAAGAGGCATGAATGCCTTTCGTGAACAGATTAATGCCCCTGTGGCGTCGTTTTTTTCCAGTTGTGTTAATTGTGGAATGTGCGCTGAAGCCTGTCTCTTCTATACCGAGACTGGTGATCCAAAATATACTCCTATCCATAAATTGGAGCCGCTGCGCAGGGTTTGGGAGCAAGAGTATACCCTGTGGGGCAGAGTGAAATCCCTTGTGGGTCTGAGTAAACCGGTGACAAATGAATTGTTAGCGGAGTGGGAAGAACTTATCTATGACGGCTGCACACTCTGCGGGCGTTGTTCAATGGTCTGCCCGGTTGGCAATGATATCAGCTACATGATTCGGCGTGCCCGGGAAGGATTTGTGGCTGCAGGCTACGCGCCCGAAGGCATAAAAGGCGCTAGCAAACGAGCTGTTACGATCGGCAGTCCTATGGGGGTTAAATTTCCCGCGGTGGCTGCACAGATCAAACATATCGAAGCCGATACCGGTTTGACCATACCCGTGGATGTAGAGGGTGTTGATTACATGGCGCTTTTGTCATCCATGGAGATCATGAATTTCCCTGAATATCTCGAGGCGCTTGCACGCATTTTCAAGCAGGCCGGAGTAACCTGGACTATTAGTTCTGTGGCTTACGAGGCTACCAATTCAGGTATTCAGATCGGCTCTTCTGATATTGCCAGGGAGCTGGTGAACCGAGTCGTGGTTGCCGCAGAAAAGCTGAAAGTCAACTATGTCATCAGTCCTGAGTGCGGTCATGCTTATACTGCAATTCGCTGGGAGGGCCCCAACCTCATCGGTCGGCCCTATAACTTTAAAGTGGTACACATCCTTGAACTGCTGGATGAACTGCGCTCAAGCGGTCGTTTAAAGACAAAGGGTACTGAAGATGAACGTTTGACCTTTCATGATCCTTGTCAGATTGTGCGTAAAGGGGGCGTATTGGAGCCGCCACGCAATCTGTTGAATATGGTGGCCAGTAACTTTGTCGATATGCATGATAACAGAGAGATGAACTGGTGTTGCGGTGGTGGCGGAGGCGTCAGTGCCAACGAGCGAGCCGAAGAGTTACGTATCAAAGTTTTCAAGCGTAAGAAAACCCAGTTGGATGAACTCAATGTAGAGACCCTGGTGACCGCCTGCGCCAATTGCCGGTTGATTATCGAAGAAGGGCTGGAAGAGTATCGCATGGAGATGCCAGTCGTCGGATTGACAGAGATGATTGCTGAGCATCTGGTTGAAGATGAAGAGTAACACTAAAAAAGTAGCGCCATTCGTACCGATAGGAGACGAGAAAAAATGAGTGAAAGAATCGTCGTGGATCCCATCACCAGAATCGAAGGTCATCTGCGCATTGAAGCCCAGATGGAAGGCGATCAGATAAGCAGTGCTTATTCTTCAGGCACCATGGTTCGAGGTATCGAGATCATACTTAAGGGTAGGGATCCGAGAGATGCTTGGGCTTTTGCACAGAGAATTTGTGGTGTCTGTACCCTGGTGCATGGACTTGCTTCGGTCAGGTCGGTTGAGGATGCTCTTAACTACCAGATTCCGCAAAATGCACAATTAATTCGCAATCTGATGATTGGTGCCCAGTATATCCATGACCATGTGATGCATTTTTATCATCTGCATGCCCTGGATTGGGTGGATGTGGTTTCTGCCTTATCGGCTGATCCGGGTCAGACCTCAGCACTTGCCCAATCCCTGAGCAATTGGCCAAAGGCTTCACCCGGTTACTTTTCTGATGTTAAGAAGAAGCTAAAGGGCTTTGTTGAAGCAGGGCAACTGGGTATCTTCGCTAAGGCTTATTGGGGGCATTCAGTCTATAAACTGCCACCTGAGGCCAACCTGATGGCGGTTGCCCACTATCTTGAGGCCTTAAGCTGGCAGCGAGATGTGGTGAAGTTACATACCATCTTTGGTGGCAAGAACCCACACCCCAATTTTCTGGTAGGTGGTGTTGCTTCAGCGATTGATCTCAACTCTGATTCAGCTATCAATACCAAGAAGCTTTCCCAGGTGCAGGATGTCATCACCAAGATGCGTGAATTCACCGACCAGGTCTATGTTCCTGATACGCTGGCTGTGGCTGGTTTCTATAAGGATTGGGGTGAGCGGGGAGAAGGCTTAGGTAACTTTATGTGCTACGGGGATCTTCCGGGTACTTCGATGGATGACCCCGACAGCTTTTTCTTCCCCAGTGGCGTAATTCTGGACAGGGATCTCTCAACCGTACATCCTCTCGATCTGAATAACGCTGACGAGATTCAAGAGCATATATCTCACTCCTGGTATGACTATAGCGGTGGTAAGGAACAGGGTTTACATCCTTACGATGGCGAGACAACGCTGAACTACACTGGGCCAGAGCCACCCTATAAACATCTGGATGTGGATCAGTCATACTCCTGGCTGAAGGCGCCTCGCTGGAAAGGTAAGGCGGTTGAAGTCGGTCCATTGGCACGGGTGTTGATGATGTATGCCAATGGGCATGAGCAAACTAAAGAGTTGGTCGGTATGACGCTCAGTAAGTTGGATCTACCGACTCGGGCACTCTTCTCAACCTTAGGTCGTACAGCGGCCAGGACATTGGAGACCAAGATTCTTGCAGATGCCATGCAAGGTTGGTATGACCAACTGATTGCCAACATCAAGGGGGGTGATACAAAGACCTTCAATGAGACCCTATGGGATCCTTCCACCTGGCCAAGTGAGTGTCGAGGTGTAGGTTTCATGGAGGCCCCACGAGGGGCATTGGGACACTGGATTGTAATCGAGAATGGTAAGATCGCAAATTACCAGGCAGTGGTGCCAAGTACCTGGAATGCTGGTCCACGGGATCCCAACGGTCAACCTGGCGCCTATGAGGCAGCTCTGCAGGACAATCACCAGTTGGCTGATGCCAAGCAGCCTGTAGAGATACTCAGAACCATACATAGTTTCGATCCCTGTATTGCCTGTGCCGTGCATCTCTCCGATGAAGATGGAGAGGAGATGTTGCAGTTAAAGGTCACATGAGCTGACCCAACATCAGGTGGGGCAATCGCCCCACCTGACATACTAGATTCTGTAATCTGGGGTGCGGCGCTGCCGGTCATGTAATATCACGCTATTCATCCTCACTAATATCTCTCAGTATCCCTAACTTCAGGATGATATTGAGTCCCAGTAGGGTGGGGCCATGCCCCACCAAATGGTGTTAGACATTCACTGATAGCGGAAGATATGACTGGGTCGCGATTGAAAATCTAGACGGTTTTATACTATCGCCTAGGCTAAATGGTGGGGCATGGCCCCACCCTACGGTAGAAACATATTGAGCTTGTAATGCAGGATTTGTCCCCGTCACAAACTTCAGGATGATATTGAGTGCCAACTTTGCGTTTCAGTAGGGTGGGGCCATGCCCCACCAAATGGTGTTAAGCCTTCACTGCTAGCGGATGATATGACTGGGTCGCGATTGAAAAACTAGATGGTTTTATACTATCGCCTAGGCTAAATGGTGGGGCATGGCCCCACCCTACGGTAGAAACATATTGCGCTTGTAATGCAGGATTTGTCCCTGCCACTAACTTCAAGATGATATTGAGTGCCAACTCTACGTTTCAGTAGGGTGGGGCCATGCCCCACCAAATGGTGTTAAGCGTTCACTGCTAGCAGAAGATATGACTGGGTCGCGATTGAAAATCTAGACGGTTTTATACTATCGCCTAGGCTAAATGGTGGGGCATGGCCCCACCCTACGGTAGAAACATATTGAGCTCGTAATACAGGATTTGTCCCCGTCACTAACTTCAGCATGATATTGAGTGCCAACTCTACGTTTCAGTAGGGTGGGGCCATGCCCCACCAAATGGTGTTAAGCGTTCACTGCTAGCGGAAGATATGACTGGGTCGCGATTGAAAATCTAGATGGTTTTATACTATCGCCTAGGCTA
>JBEVWG010000050.1:0-63783 GCA_040506705.1 Candidatus Thiodiazotropha sp. 6PLUC1 | reverse complement strand
GGAGGCGCTCAAGAAGCAGTACTTGGAGCAAGAAACCGCCTAACTACGAAGCTACCGCCAAACAAAGAGCGAAAGATTATTGACACTACCCAACCAGAACCTAAATCTTGGACAGCAGTGCATCGAGTAAATTCCAACCAGATTGTAATAGCATTTACATAGCAACACTCGCCTCCTTAGAAACATTATTTAAACATCCTGGAGAAGTTATATACGTGTAAAAAACCAACCTGTGCCTATCTTGCAACCATCCATCTCTGATCAGGCATTTATCTTTTCGACAAGTTTTTTTATAAGGCGGAAGAGTTAGAGAGCGAGAGAGACTCTTACATGGCAGACTGCCATAGTGTCACTCCCTGCCAGAAAAAGCTGAGAGATAGCAGAATGCAGATCAAGGTGACTGTTGAGTAGAACGGCTTAAAACCGCTTGCCAGTGTGCCTCTGATACCTAAATATGAACCAATGGCGGTTACAACAAAAGCAAACTCGCATACAAAGAGGAGTGTCAGTAGGGGGATCAAGGTAACTCCATCACTCCCTATTTCACTGCCTTTCATTACCAGCAGCATAAGAAACAGACCAAGACCCAAGGCAATAAATGGAAAATTATTTTTAATCATCACTATTTTGGCTGTAAAAGCCTCTATATATCGAAAAGGAAAAGGGATAACTGCTTATATATAGTAATATAATGTAGAGAGTCTATCTATGGACCGATCTTTGAAAATAACCAGGCCAAAAAAACATTTCAGGAAAAATATACTAATAATGGCCACATACATACCTATCTAGTCCTCTCAACCTCTTCTAACTATGTCGTATTTCATTAACGAAGGTGTGTTTCTTTACTTCTGCGAATGCCGGAACACCCCCTAGCCCTGACGAGAGAGGGGAGCACTCATCCTGTTTGTCACTGATTAATTGTGTTTTTTCACCCATCATCCACTGCTTTGTAGTGTTTTTTCTTGTCTCAAAACCGACTCAAAATGAAGAGCCAAACAAGATCAAACATTTGGGCATCTCTATTATTAACAAAAGGTGCGGCAGGGCCGTACACTACGATTCATCATTGCTTTCGTATTCACTCCCACACTGGAGCGTGGGAACGAGGAACGTAAATCGACCAGGGAGACAATACAAAATCCTGATGACTCCTCGAAATAGATTCAAACGTAGGGTGCGGCCCTGCCGCACCATGTCCAACTAAAACCAAAACCACCATACAAGTCAATCTACAGATCTAGCTGGCAATGAACAAAATATTTTGGATTTTTTTGGGGTATTATCAACCTGAGGGAGCGGCAGGAACAACGCTTCATTACTCTCAACTCAATTCACCTAAAAGAACGATTAGTCGCGGATGTAGAGATTTTTGTGACGACACCATTAATTGAATAGACTCTGTTGTTTTTCTTATCGGCCAATACATAAAGCGCCGCGAAAGTCCCATCTTCATCTATTAATACCTCCTGCTTTATAGCGCCGTGGCTACTACAGAACTTGAAATCTTCATCTGTCATACCAACACTCGGCAATTGCCGCCACTTTGCGCCACAGAACTCTTTTATCTCATCATAAAAGTTGCTCAACTGCGCTACAGATCTTGCATTCTTACGCTGGGTCAACTCTTGCAAAGCACTTGCACTACAGAGTCTGTAGGCTTTTCCAACCTGCCAACCTTTCGGTTTTCCACAGACGCTTTCCACATATTGACTAGGCTTTGATTTAGATTTTGGTTTCCTGCTTTGGGAGAGGCCATATCCCTGGTAGGCCAAAAAGTCTAATTTCTTATAAACTGCTTCAATGGCTCCCTGATTTTGGTGTTGCTGATTCTTCTGAGGCGCCCCCACTTTGACACAAGGTCTATCTTGATAACTCTTTTTGCCATTGCTAACACACTTCAGGGAGTCGTGTCGCAGCATGACGGTGTAACGCAAAAGGTTGTCGAGGCCCCGCCACCCAGCGTTTCGCTGTTGGCTCCGATATCTCACTACTATCTAATGTTCGTTCATCTTCCCCTTTACCCCCCGCAACAATAATCCGGCCATCCTTCAACAGAGTAGCGGTATGGTCATAACGAGGCATCTTTAATTGAGAGATGAGTCGCCACTTGCTCTCGCCTGGGCACCACTGCTCAACATCACTAATTGGCAGGCCTTGGCTATCGAAACCACCGCTGACCACTACACATCCGTTTTCACCCACCGTAGCGGTATGTTCACTACCCCTTGGGTTCTGTAGAGATCCACCACCTTTGAGAGACGATCATATGCCTGATCCAAAACGGCCAACTGCTCCTTCTGGTGCATCACCTTGCAATCATTCAGATCAACATGCCGCCCTCGCGTCTCGACACTCAAGAGACTAGGGATGAACTCCCGCTTTTTCGCATCTTCTCGATGAGGGCATCATAGTTCTCATTGACCATCTCACGACATGATTCAGCATTGCGTGTCTCATACTGCGCACTGAGATTGGCATGAGCTGTGGTGAGAGGCAGCAGAAAGAGGAACAACCAAATATAGAGAGATGGTGATCTTTGACTAGGGCAGCTCAATTGGAAAAAGTCCCTTTACTTCAGGTAGGCATAGAGTGACACACAGGCTGAATCAGTCAGCTTCAATCCATCTACTAACCAGAACGTAAGAAAACCTAAGGGTTTGTAGACAGTCACTTTTTTAGTTCAATCGAGAGAGTAGCATAGATAACCACAATGTAAGCAAGTCATTTACTTTCTAAAACACTGCTGTCCCACTTACTTTACCTATTACGGTTGTAACTGATTCATTGCTGTTGGTTTCTATTGCTGATTGAGACATGAAAAGCATCGTAAAGCAGAGGGTCACGGCTAGAAAAACCTACAAGTCATCAGTATCTTAAATAGGTGGGGAGAGAATGAATACCTTATTTCCCCCAACAATCAGCAAGATAAATATGAACGATCAATGCAGTTTTTCTCTTTCAACCACATGAAACGCTTCGCGTACACCCTCTCCCCAACCCCTCTCCCGTAAAGGGAGAGGGGCTTTCAGAGTTGTTCTGAGAAGATTGAAAGTTAATGGGACAATAGTGTTTCTTAAAAGATAATGACTTGGTCCATATGCTTGAGGATGTCACACACACCATCTTCAGCAAAAGAAGAGACCAGAGCACTGTTTAAAGCAACCTTAGCACTCCCTCTTTTACCAAATCCACAGCAGATGTCGCCTCAATGATTTCGAAGAGTGACGCTCAATGTTTAGAGGAATTTTACTTGCCTACAAGCAGTACCTGCTTTTGTTCAATCTTGTGCAGATAAATTCGCGCGCTCTTTCGATATAATTAGTCGCTGGTTGCGCACATCAAGTCTCGTAACACGCCGGGGAGCCGAGGATAAAACAGATCACCAGCTGATCTGGCATGCCATCAACTCTTACGTGTAACTCCACCACGCCAGACATAGAGTTCCATTGCTAAAGGATCACATCGGTTACAGCTGGAACCGCACTCAGCCTTTATTTTTCGACGCTCGACACGGCCTTTGCGCTCCCACTGTTCAAGCATCCCGCGCACGGCTTCTGCATCAGCATCCAGATAGCGGGCAATATCCGCCAGTGAAGCTTCTCCACGCTGTTGCAGATAATCGCGGATGGCCGACAGCATTAGACTTCAACTTCGGCATTGGCCTGACCGCGCATTGACCAGAACCTTAACCCGATAATGGTCGCAACCAGCAGACCAACCAGCAAGACAACCCAAAACAGGCCGCTGTCTGGATGGCTGTCATAGGTAGCCAACTGATAAAAGAGGCTTGCTGAAACGAAGGCGACCCCCGTTGACCAGGCAACCACAAAAGCAGCCCAGCGTGTCCCTGCCTCACGACGGATTGCACCGATGGTTGCAACACAGGGAGAGTAGAGCAGGATAAAAAGCAGATAGGCGAAAGCCCCTGCCTGACCATCAAAACGTGCCGCCATTGCACCGAATACACCGATGTTGATCTCTTGTGCTTTCGCGGCCGCTTCGATGTTGGAGATATCACCAACATCCATGGCCAAAGGATCTGTGAGCAGATCTTTTATTCCAAGTAGGTTTTCAGGTATCGTCTCGACAGCCTGTTTGATCGCCATCCAGAAGTCGAAGGGTGTTGTATCTCCTGAAACCCCAGCCTCATCATTAGCAATATTGCTGTAGAGTGCATCCAGGGTGCCCACCACCGTCTCTTTTGCCAGAATACCGGTAAAGACGCCAACCGTTGCCGGCCAGTTGTCATCGGTTATACCCATTGGCGAGAGTACCGGAGTCACCGCTTTACTCACTGCGCTCAAGACCGAGTGCTCGGTGTCTTCATTACCGAAACTGCCATCCGTGCCGATTGAGTTGAGGGTGTTGATCACCAGAACCATGATCACAATCACCTGTCCTGCCTCTTTGATAAATAGTTTCACCCGATCCCAGGTACGCAACATCACCCCTCTCAGGGTCGGCATATGGTAGTGAGGCAACTCCATCATGAAGCCTGAACTCTCACCGGATAGGAGCGTTTTCTTCATGATCAGCCCAGTCAGTATCGCTACGGCGATGCCGATCAGATAGAGACTGAAAACAAGATTCTGTCCACTCTGGGGGAAAAAAGCCGCTGCAAACAGTACATAGACCGGCAGACGTGCGCCACAAGACATGAAGGGGTTCATCAGTATGGTGAGTTTGCGCTCCCTATCACTCTCCAGGGTTCGGGTCGCCATCACTGCAGGTACGTTGCAGCCAAATCCGACAATCATCGGTACGAAGGCTTTACCGGGCAGGCCGATGGAGCGCATGAATCGATCCATGACAAAGGCGGCTCGCGCCATGTAGCCTGAATCTTCCACAACCGACAGAAACAGATAGAGGGCGGTGATAATCGGGATGAATGTGGCAACGACCTGAATGCCTCCACCAGCGCCATCAGCCAGCAACACAACCAGCCATTGAGGCACATTGATTGACGCTAACAAGTGGCCGAAGCCATCAACAAACAGGGCGCCGGCCACGCCATCGAAGAAGTCGATAAAAGCACCACCGATGTTGATGGCAAACATAAACATCAGGTACATCACGGCCAAAAACACCGGGATACCGAACAGCCTGCTGAGTACAACCTTATCGATACGGTCACTGATTGTCTTTTCCAGACGCCCCTGGTTGCGTGTCGCGTTCTGGGCAATGGCGTGGGCATGACTGAAACGGGAATCCGCAATGTGGATATCCAGCTCTTCATCGACCCGGTCTTCAATCATTTTTCGCCAATTGTCTATCCGCTCATGCAGTAGATCATCCGCGAAGTTCAAGGCGAATTCGTCACCTTCGAGCATCTTCAGCAGCAACCAGCGGCGTTGGGAGTGGTAGCGACTGTCAGGCAGCTGTAATCCGGACTCCAGATCAGTGATTGCCTGTTCCACCATCTCATCCTGAGCCAGTGGAAACCCACCATTGATGTCTCCGGCAGCAAGATCCTGGATAGCACCTTTTAGCTTGGTGACCCCCTCACCGCTGACCGCGACCACTGGTATCACTTGGCAACCAAGCTCCTCGCTAAGGCGCTGGATATCGATCTCCAGGCCGCGTTTGCGTGCCACATCCATCATATTCAGTACCAGCAGGAGTGGCACACCCATCTCAAGCATCTGTACCGTGAAATAGAGATTCCTCTCCAGGTTGGAGGCGTCAACAACATTGACGATGAGATCAGCCTCCCCTGAGAGCAGGTAGTCCCGGGTGACTTTCTCATCCTGAGAGGAGGCGTCAAGGGAGTAGATGCCTGGTAGATCCACAGCATTCACTTCATCACTGTCGATCTGAAACTGCCCCTCCTTTCGATCCACCGTGACACCAGGCCAGTTGCCCGTACGTTGGCGAATACCGGTGAGGATATTGAACAGTGCGGTTTTTCCGCAGTTGGGGTTTCCCGCAAGGGCGATGGTCAACGTCCCTGGGGTTGACGGAATATCTGAAATCTCCGAATCGTGACAGGCCATTATGGTTCGTAATTCCTTGTTGCGCTTAGCGCTCTATTGGACTCAGGAGCAACTTTTCCGCCACACCAGCGCCTAAAGCAACCCTTGAACCTTGACAAGCAACAACCACACCACTTCCTCTTCGCTGTAAAAGCTCTATTTCCGATCCTACTCTCAGACCCAGACTGAGCAGGCGATGAACCAAAAGTCGTCCTCCCACTACCCGTTTGATGCAGGCACGGCTACCGACTGGTAATCCAGACAGTTTCACCAGTTTGTCAGAGAGGAAATGTTCCAATATCACTCATCCAGATGGATAGATCCGCAATTAAATATTAATGATTCTCATTAGAGCAGGGACAACACGCCCATGCAATCACCATTTTACAGTATTTGGCGATTAACTAATGCTGTAAAAAACAGCGGCTAATCACCAGTGAGCGACTTTCTCACGAGATCAATTCGGTGCGGTTTGAGAAAATGTGCACCATCTTCGCCCATCTGGCGCAGAAATCCTTGCTTGATCCGCTCATACTGGACTTCATTGATCTCCAGCTTTGTGTGGGTCACTTTCAGGAACCGGGACTCGAACACCTCCCAGGATTTATAGCAGCCCGGGACATTCAGGAAAACCTGTTGCTCCAGCGCCATTTCCGGGCGATCAGCCAAACTGCAGATCGCTGAAAAGGCCTCTTCTCTGACGATCTTCTCATCATGAACCAGGCTCATCAGTGCATTGAAATCACCACTATAGACCGGCTCTGAGAAATAGGCGTAGCCCCCAGGCTTTAAAACCCGTGCAATCTCATCCATTGCCTGCGCCATCATTGGCTGCGGGACATGATGCAGTGATTTCAACATCCATACCGCATCGATACTCTCATCCATCTCGCTGATGGATTGCGCCCCTTCAAGCCGAAACTGGAGATTGGAGATGGGACTAGCCAGGTTTTTCTGGTGCTGAATAGCATCCACTTCAGTGGCAATAAAAGTGCAGTCAGGATGCCGTTGTGCCAACTCTCTTGTGAGCCAGGCAGCGCCGCACCCCAACTCCAGCCCCCGCATATTATCGAAGGGCAGCAGCTGCTCCATAATATCCAACTCCCGCCCGGTAACATAAGCCTCAGGCCGGTCAAGAACCATCTGATTTGCTGACATCTTACTACTGCTCCATTATCTTGCTTTGTACCCAGTAAGGTTACACATTGTTGTTCCCCCTGAGTAACTCGTAAACTATGACTCATTCTATTCTACAGGTTTGCATATTGTGCTATTCGATGGGATTGTAAATTGGTTTGACCGGCTGCGCCTGCAGCTCTCCCGTCACGACGCCTTGCTGATCCTATCTGTTCTCGGCCTGATGTGTGGATTCGTAGCCGGTATGGTGATCGTTATTTTCCGCCTGCTGGTTGAATCGATTCAATCATCCATGCTGCCAGGTGGAAATGCTGAAAATTATGAGGCTTTGCCACCTCTGCTGCAGTTCGCCCTTCCTGTTTTAGGCGGTCTGGTGTTAGGGCTGATCTTCCTACGCTATTCAAAGGGGCTCCATGTTTTAGGCATCCCCCGGGTCATGGAGCGTCTGATCTATCATCAAGGTCACCTCTCTCTGCGAGGTTTCTTTTTGCAGTTTTTCGGCGCGGCAATCGCTATTATCAGCGGCCATTCAGTGGGAAGAGAGGGGCCCCATGTGTTCCTCGGTGCCGCCAGCGGTTCACTGCTGGGTCAATACCTATCCCTACCCAACAACAGCATCCGTATACTGGTTGGTTGTGGAACAGCGGCCGGGATCTCAGCATCATTCGATACCCCCCTGGCAGGGGTGATCTTCGCCCTGGAAGTTGTGATGATGGAGTATACCCTGGTCAGTTTCATCCCGATCATGCTTGCTGCAGTAAGTGCCAACAGCCTCTCTTTGATGCTCTTTGAAGGGGGGCGGGTATTCGACCTGGAAGTTACTCAACTTGGCTCACTTCATGAGTTGGCGTTTATTCTACTGCTTGGCCTTGCGGCCGGTGTTGTCTCTGCAACCTATGTCCATCTAATTGAGTTTGTCTCAGACAAGAGCCAGAAACTGCCCTTCTGGGTACGCAATCTAAGCGCCGGTCTGTTGGTCGGTCTCTGTGCACTCGTTGCCCCTCAGGTGATGGGCATCGGCTACGATACAGTCAACCAGATACTGCTTGGTGACGTTGCTTTAAATCTGCTTGTGCTGCTGGTGATTGCAAAACTTGTTGCCACTGCCGCCAGCATCGGATTGGGCATTCCCGGAGGCACCATAGGACCAGCACTTTTCATCGGCGCCGCCCTGGGTGGGCTATTCGCCCCTCTACCCTCACTTCTGTTTGATGGCCAGGTATCCGACCCAGGAGTCTATGCCCTGATCGGCATGGGCGCAGTAATGGGGGCTGCTCTGCAAGCCCCCCTTGCAGCACTGACCACAGTGATCGAATTGACCCACAACCCGGAAATCATCATGCCTGGGATGCTGGCGATTGTCGTAGCCAGCCTGGTCAGCAGTGAGTTGTTTGGTAAGTCATCGATGTTCCATACTCTGCTGGAGGCCTCTGGATTGAACTACCATACCGACCCGGTAATGCAATCTTTGCGGCGAACCGGAGCTGCTGAATTCATGAGCCGGAGTTTTGTCCAGCTCGATGCAAAAATGAGTCGTGATGCCGCAAAGATGGCCCTCAACCAGAAACCGGACTGGGTGTTGATTAATGACGCAGATGAGGAGTGGGTATTGATGCCCAGCGTCGAGCTGCTGCGAAACCTTGAGTTACATGATGATCAGGAGTTGGATCTGCTGAATATACCTGCCACCCGCTACCAAATGGCTCCTATCCGTATGCAGTCCACCCTGCAGGAGGCTTTAGAGGCATTGGATAAAAGCAGCGCCGAAGCACTCTACATCGAATGGTTCGACGAGGCACACTATTGGCGCATCCAGGGCATATTGACCCGCACTCAGATTGAATCGGCTTACCACTTTTGAATTCACTGCAAGAAGGCAAAAAAAACCAACATTTAAAGGCTAAAAAGCATAAGATATTGCTAATCATTTAAAACGACTGTTGAGGGGGGCTCATGAACGACACTATTAACAATCCAGACACCATCCTCGTTGATGAACAGCCGGTACGATTGGATGAGTTACTGGCTGAATACAATAAACTCAAAGCTGATGCCGAGAATACGCAAAAGCAGGAAAAGAAGGCCGTTCGAAGATTCAACCGAGAGGAAGAACTAAAACCTTACCAGGCTGAGCTGATCAAAATGCAGCAATACCTGGAGGCGACCCGCACCCGCATGGTCATTCTTTTCGAAGGACGCGACGCTGCAGGTAAAGGCGGCACTATTCGACGTGTCACCCGATATATGAATGAGAAACACTATCGGGTCGTTGCACTGGGCAAACCCACCGATGAACAGAAAACCCAGTGGTTCTTCCAGAAATATGTCACTCAATGCCCTCGTGGCGGAGAAGTGGTGCTCTTCGATCGCAGCTGGTACAACCGTGCAGTGGTGGAACCGATCTTCGGTTTTTGCAGTGATGAAGAGTATGAGAACTTCATGGTCGGCTGCCCAGGCTTTGAAAAAGATCTGGTTCGTCAGGGCACCATTCTCGTAAAACTCTATTTCTCTGTAACAAAAGAGGAGCAGGCAAGACGGTTCGAGCGTCGTAAGAGCGACAATCTCCGTCAGTGGAAACTGTCTGAGATCGATGTACAGGCTCAGGATCGATGGGACGATTTTACAACTCAGAAATATGAGATGTTGAGACGTACCAATACCACCCATGCCCCTTGGACGATTATTCGCTCAAATGACAAACATCTGGCCCGCCTCAACGCCATGCGGGTGATCCTCAATTCGGTACCCTATGAGCGTTTGAATAGCGATCTCGATTATGTCCCCGACCCAAGCGTGGTCATCTCCGGTTCCAGAGAGCTGGAATTGATGGAGGCTCAACGTTTGCAAAAAGGCAAGTTCGTCGGCTGATCAATAACCTCGCCGGAGATTACTTCGGCGTTATCCAGGCAATATATGCCCTGTTCACGACCTTCAGGAACAGGGCATACCAGACACAACACTATGCCGCAAACACTCCACCTTACGCTGCTAGCGCTGTTGTGGCTGGGTTACTTTACAATCCACTCTCTGCTGGCTTCACTCACCCTGAAACAGTGGCTTGCATCAAGTCTTCCGGGAATACTGCCCTGGTATCGAATTCTCTACAATATCCTGGCTGTGGTCTTAGTAGTGCCACCACTGCTGGCCCTATGGTGGCTTCATAGTGAACCCTTATGGCGCTGGCAGGGAGCTTGGGCCTGGGTTGCTTACTTATTGATGCTGATGGCCTGCTTGGGATTCGTCTGGTCACTACGCTATTACGACAGCCGGGAATTTCTCGGCTTAAGACAGTTGCAGCGACAACAACAGGGTACGGCAGACCAGGAACAGCTGCACATCTCACCGCTACACCGATTTGTACGTCACCCCTGGTATAGCCTTGGACTGGTGCTTGTCTGGACCCAGGATATGGATCCGGCACGATTGGTTTCTGCCGTTTGTATCTCTCTCTATCTGCTCTACGGTTCCGTTCTGGAAGAGAGGAAACTGCTGGTGTTTCACGGTGAACGCTATCGTGACTACCGTAAACGCGTTCCGGGACTGGTTCCAAGACCCTGGAAGTATCTCTCAAAACATCAGGCTAAAGCCCTACAGAATGAGTAATCGCAAAGTACCGTAAGTATTTTCTGCCTTGATTGGTGGGGCATGGCCCCACCCTACCCTGAGCTATTTAACTGGGTGGAGCCATCCCAACCTTGAGCTATTTGGTAGAGCGGGGCCATCCCAACCTTGTGCTATTCGGTAGGGCGAGGCCATGCCAACCTTGTGCTATTTGGTAGGGTGGGGCCATCCCAACCTTGTGCTATTTGGTAGGGTGGGGCCATCCCAACCTTGCGCTATTTGGTAGGGTGGGGCCATGCCCCACCAACGGAGTCTAAATCAGGATCAATACTAGGGTGCTGCTTCACACTAGCCCAGCACTTAGTAACTTGGATCCCAGAAACTCCCTTGACCATAGGGTGCAGCGCCCGGGCCGTAGCCATATCCAGGTGCTGGAGCGCCACCAGGATTTCCATAAGGCCCCTGACAATTACCTGGGCCACCACATCCCATACCGGGATGCCCCATACCATGACCTTGCCCCATGCCGTGACCTGCCCCCCGTCCCATATGGCGGCGGTGCATGGCATGACAAGCCGCCCGCTCTTCTTCAGACATGCCTTCGATGACCTTCTGATGCTTTGCCCACTCATCCTCCATTGCCTGCCTGCGAGCTACCCAAGGTGGAGTCTCCGGCATTTCAAGGCCCTGTTGCTGAGCCTTCTCACGCATCTCCTGATAGCGCTGCTGACGAAAAGCATCACGCTCTTCAGAACTCATGTTCATCATTTTCTGGTGGTGCTCCATGCGCTCATCCATACTGGGTCTGACAGAGTCTCGTTGGGACGAACGCCAAGGTGGTTGAGCTGGCAACATTACCCCAGCCTCTTCTGCACGTTGCCGCAGAGCCTGATATCGTTGCTCCCGCTCTTTCCAGCGTTGAGCCATGATTTCCTCAGGATCGTGCTTTGCAGTCACCTCAGCCTCAGCTGCTTGATCTGAGGCAGCCTCATCGACGGCAGCAGGTTCAACAGGTTCCGCTTCACTACTTTCCGCAACCTGAGGAACCGCGGCTTCACTCGAATCGGCCTCCGTACTCTCCTCTGCTGGGGCGGGCTCCATCATCTCAGATGATGCGGTGTCCGATTCACTAACATTTGCCTCCACAACCTCTTCAGCCACTTCAGTTTCAAGGCCAGCAGCCTCAGTGGTGGCTTCTTCAGCATTCAGTATTGCGCTAAAAGGCAGCAGGGATGCCACCATCAGGGTCAAGAGTTTCTTCTTATACATGCTTGTTTCTCCTTCGATGATCCAGATTGATATATAGGGATTTTCAAGCAACCTCTGAACAAGCCATTGACCGACATCTTGCTGCCAACAGGCACCCATACCGTGTTGAGGATCTTAGCAATAGCAGACTACTACGCAGAATTCTCACACATGATCGGAATGTTTTGATCAGCTAAACAGTTCGGCACTATATTGTTCAGAGGTTCCTTAATCTGTAGATGCTTCAGGCATCTCTTCTTTTTCAATTTTCTTATTCTGAGACTTGAGTGTAGCAACCTTTTTCGCAAGTTCCTCAAGCAACCCCTCCATCCCCTTGGTTTTTACCAGGTTTCTAAACGAGGTGCGGTAGTTACTGACAAGACTCACTCCATCCACAGCCACGTCATAAGCGTACCAGTCTTCATTGCGGTAACGTAGCTTGTAGCTCACCGGCAACTCTTTATTTGATGCGACAATATAGGTCTGTACGTTTGCCAGCTTACCCTTCAGGCGCTCACGCCCCATTCGTACAGTTTGGTTAGTGTAGCTATCCATGGCCGAAAAGTAGGTCTGCTCCAGTAATTCACGAAACAGTATGATGAACTGTTGACGTTGTTCATCAGTTGCCTTGCGCCAGTTGGTCGCCAAAATCACCTGGGACATGGAGTCATAGTCGAATCGAGAACGAACAATGCTCTTCACCATCTCCCGGCGCTCGGTCTTACCAAGATTTTCATCTTTGAGTATCTCAAGGATACTGTTAACTGTCTCTTTAACCCGTTCTGAAGGGGTCACCTTGGCTGCAGCCGGCAGACTGGCAGTGAACGTCAGGGTTAGCAGTAAAATGGCAAACAATCTCATCATGGGTCTTAATCCCGTAATTTTTAGCTGGTTGTTGAGACAACAGATTTTAGGAAAGGTGCGTGGGAATGCCACACAAACCACATGCAGGAAATCATATTTCCAAGCGTGTGTCAGCCTCTTCAGTCTCCCGCTTTCTCATCCTTAATTGATGTAGCAGCAGGCACAACAGATAGATGCCGCTGATTCTGAGCACTTGAATAGTTGTCGATCCGCCAACAGATACATACCCACTTGGGATCACTTTCTTCAGCTGCCCCTTCAAAGTGACTGTACTGTAACAGCTGAATTTCAGTGCCATCAGGCAACACTATCCGATAACTGATTTTGCTCGAACCCGTCGTCTCTTTCTGCAATAGGGGCTCTAACAAGACTCTGTCCTGCTCATGAACCAGTGCCAGAAATGACTCCAGAGTCGGCTTGAATTCATCTTTCTCCAGGCCGGTCAGGGTGAACATATCATCTTCCCAAAAACAGTCACCATTGGCAGGATCCCAACTCCAGGAGGCGCTCGGCAGAATCTCCTCCATGAATGTTATCTGATGCTGCAGTTTCTTTGATCGGTTCCTGTAACGTTTGGTTTTGTGCTTGATTTGCATCAGTTTTTGTTTAAGTAGCTCCTCACGACGCCTCAATCGTTTGATTGAACGACGAGTCTTACTACGATGGTGCTCAAGCCCCTGCTTTGAGCGCTTTTTGACAATCCACATCAGCAACAGGCTCCAGGCAATCAGCAACACCCCCCAGAGCAGATAGACCAGGAAACCGGACTGATAAGGTAGAGGACGTTCGATCCCCGGCCAGTTATTCCAGATTTCATGTATCTCTTCTTCACTCAGTCGATCCATCGCTTTTTGCAGTAGACTGTGCAGGACGGGCGTGGATGCATGGGTCACCAATGCAATGTCCAGAGTCAGGTCGAGCCGTTGGCTCGCTGTTAACCCATTGAATTGTCCAACTTTCAGTAAATGGTCAACACTGGCTGCATCGCCAAGGTAGACTTGAATGCGACCATCGAGCACCGACTGCAAAGCAGCATCCAGGGTCGGAAATGATTTAGCACGAAGTCCAGGCAAGTAGTGGGGCAGAACCTCTTCCCAGATACTTCCGGCAAGCACCGCGATCTCCCCACCTGCAATATCGGCAAGCCCCTGGGCGGTAATCTTACCCTTACCATAGAGCGCAGCTGGTAAATTCAGATAGGGACGGGAAAAATGTAGATCGGTAGAGCTGGATGCGGAATGAACCATAGCCCCTATCAGATCGATTTCACCTTCTCGAAGCCCCTGCTCCAGGCGCTCACTATTGTTGTACTTAACAATATCCAGATTCAGCCCGGTCTTAGACGATAAGGCGCGCAGATAGTCAGCAGCCAGTCCCATCGCCTGACCACCTTCGAAATAGAGCACTGGCGCAGTCATCTGAACCACACCCACTTTCAGGTTCTGATGATCATCCAACCACTGTTTTTCAGCCAGATTAAATCTGGAGACCTGAGCACATACCTGGCCTGCAAGAAATAGCCCTAAAAGGCCCATACCAAGCTTCTGTAATAACATCCGTGAACTCACCGCTTCACTCACCCTCTACCCATCTGTTACAGACTATTTCATGAACTGAGCCTTCTGCCAAGATAGATTTACAGAATATTAGACAATCGTCAGGTCAGCAGGACCGATTGGATTAGTGTTAACAGAGCCTAGTTCGTACAATGGTGAATTTACAACTCTGTGGATAAATCTTGAACTCGGATCAATATCTTCATCCCTGGCACTTTCGGCTGGCACGAAAGGTCATTCATGCGGGAGGGCTGGTCGCCTATCCTACTGAGGCTGTTTTTGGCCTGGGATGCCACCCCCTTGATGGTGATGCTGTGTTGAGGCTACTGGCGTTGAAGCAACGCCCTATGGAGAAAGGCTTGATTCTTATCGCAGATAGAGCGGAAGCACTCTACCCTTATCTGGGGGATCTGCCGAGCAAGGTTTGGGATCGTGTGATGCAGCACTGGCCAGGCCCAACCACATGGGTCATACCCGCTTCAGAAAAGACGCCAAAATGGCTAACAGGAGGTCATAATTCCCTGGCGGTAAGGGTTACCGACCACCCTCTGGCGTCAGCACTCTGTAAAATCGCAGCGACACCGCTGGTATCCACCAGCGCCAACATCAGTCAACACCCCCCTGCCAGAACCCCAATGGAAGTCCATCTTCGCTGTGGAGATGGGATAGACCTTATATTGCATGGTAAAACGGGGGGACAGACAAAACCGACAGTGATTCGTGACGCCCTGAGTGAGGCATTGATTCGTGCCTGATTTGAGCGTGAAAACCCAACACAGATTCGACACAAAAAAAAACCCACCCGGGGGATGGGTGGGCTTAAAGCGCTTATATATAACAGCGCCGGAGGAGGATCGAAACCATCAAAACTTACCCTTTATGACGGCGGATCTGGAAAAAACTTTAATCGAGAGAGCAGTTTTTTCGGTTACACAACCAAAACGCCATAACCAATTGAAATAAATAACTTATTTTCAATATTACCCATTAAGCCCAGTTGCAAAAAGCGATACCTCAAAGGATTTTATTTCACCTCTTCAGGCTGCAGGCCACCCACTCATACTTTTTTAGATTGCAGATGCTCATTGATCCACTCCCGAATCCAATGACTGGCCCGGGAACCATGAAACCGGCCAATCTCTTTTCCATCCACAAAAATGATTACTGTCGGGAATCCACGTAATCGATAGTGTCCCGCCAAACGCATGTTGTCATCTACTTCAAGCTGGGCAAGGGATAGTTGACCGTCATGCTCTATGATCACCCGCTCCAGAGCAGGAGCCAGGGATAGGCAAGGGGCGCACCACTCCGCCCAGAAATCGACCAGAACAGGCTGATCATGGGACGCTTGGATCACTTTTGCCTCAAAAGATGCCTCATCAACAGCATAGATATAGGAAGGTTGTTGTTTATTACTGCTCATACATACTGCCTGCTCCGGATATCTCAGCCGGTCGTCTAATTTAGAGTTAATCTGCGGTAATTACCCGAGGATAGATTCAAGTGTGCAGTCCTGCCGCACTATCTCCAACCGAAATCAAAGCCACCTGACAAGCCGGTTGATAGAGAGCCCGATTCTACAGAGGTTGAGGGTAACGAGGAAAGTATCCTGGAATTGGCAGAAACCCACATCACAATGGTCGGCAGGCCTTACCTGGCTCTGATTTGAGCCTGGCCGTGAATGAACGAAAAGATCTGCCGGGGGATAGTGACTGAATAGCCATTTTCAGCGGATAGTAAACTCAGACCGGCATCATAAGCTATTTTCTAAAAAGCCAGGAACCTGCTGGATTAGTGTTAACAGGCCCTAGAACGGAACGGTCAACTGATTTTTTCAGGATCATAGGTTATCTTAGGGGTTTTACCCAAGCCGACAGAGTATCGATCATGTCCAGCCACTATCGCCGATCCCAATTTCCCGCCACGCGTATGAGACGTATGCGGCGCGATGACTTCTCCCGTCGCTTGATGCGTGAAAACATTTTGACCCCAGCAGACTTCATCTATCCGGTGTTTGTTCTAGAAGGCGAGCAGCAGCGAGAGGAAGTGCCTTCAATGCCTGGCGTTGAGCGCATGAGCATCGACCTGCTGCTGGAAGAGGCCAAACAGATTCATGCCCTGGGCATTCCCGCTATGGCCCTCTTCCCAGTCACGCCGCTCTCCGCAAAAAGCGAAGATGCCTGTGAAGCCTACAATCCCGATGGACTGGCCCAACGAACTGTGCGTGCGCTAAAAGCAGCTCTGCCCGACCTTGGGGTGATTACCGACGTGGCCCTTGATCCATTCACCACCCATGGTCAGGATGGCCTTATCGATGACACCGGCTATGTGATGAATGATGAAACCAAAGCGGTTCTGGTAAAGCAGGCTATTTCCCATGCTGATGCGGGTGCTGATGTGGTGGCACCGTCAGATATGATGGATGGAAGAATCGGTGCTATTCGTGAAGCACTTGAAGAGCATGGCCATATTCACACCAGGATTCTCTCCTACGCAGCAAAATACGCTTCCAGCTTCTACGGCCCCTTCCGTGATGCAGTTGGCTCAGCTGCAAACCTGGGTGGCGGCAATAAATATAGTTACCAGATGGATCCTGCCAACAGTGACGAGGCCTTGCACGAAGTAGGACTCGACCTTCAGGAAGGGGCTGACATGGTGATGGTGAAACCCGGTATGCCCTACCTGGATATCGTGCGCCGGGTCAAAGAGACCTATCAGGTACCCACATTTGTCTATCAGGTCAGTGGCGAATACGCCATGCTCAAGGCTGCGGCACAGAACGGTTGGCTCGACGAACAAGCGGTTGTGATGGAATCTCTGCTCTGCCTTAAACGGGCTGGCTGTGATGGCATACTCACCTACTTTGCAAAGCAGGCCGCCCTTTGGCTGCAACAAGACTAGCCCATATGGATAAATACGCGGTAATCGGCAATCCCATAGAGCATAGCAAGTCACCTGACATACATGCGGCTTTTGCCAGACAGACAGGGGAATCAATAAGCTATGAACGCCTGCTGGGCGACAAGCAGAACTTCGCTGCTGACGTCCGCACTTTTCTGGCCGAGGGAGGGCGCGGATTGAATGTCACAGTCCCGTTTAAGGAAGAAGCCTGGCGAATGGCTGATGAACTGAGTGACAGAGCCCATACCGCAGGTGCAGTAAACACCTTGATTCGCCTGGACAGCAATCTGTTACGGGGTGACAACACCGATGGGGTTGGCCTGGTCCGCGATCTATCAGTGAACCAGGGTTTTCGTTTGGCTGACAAACGTATCCTGATGCTGGGTGCCGGTGGCGCTGTTCGGGGGGTGATGCGACCAATGCTGGAAGAGAAACCGAAACGCATCATTATTGCTAACCGTACAGCCAGCAAAGCCTATTCACTGGCCAGTGGACTGGCACCCTATGGACAGGTCGCTGGCTGCGGCCTGGAAGAGATAGCAGGCATGCAATTCGATCTGATCATCAACGGCACTGCGGCTGGACTTGCAGGAGAGGTTCCCCGGATACCCGATGATATACTTGCCAAAGGGGGGTGGTGTTACGACATGCTCTACAGTAACCAGGCGACACCTTTTCAGCTTTGGGCGCGCGCCCATCATGCCGCCCGCTCACTGGATGGATTAGGCATGCTGGTGGAACAGGCTGCAGAATCCTTCCGGCTCTGGCGAGACATCTTACCGGAAACCCCGCCAGTGATTGCCCAATTGCGGCGTTGATACAAGGTTTCGACCATTTCATGAATTGTCAGCTTGGCGTGAAAACAACGATCTGGTCGTGATCGAAATTACTATTCAGAAATATCACCCAAGTCAGCAAAACAGATCTTAGTTTTACTGTTTCGCTTAGCTTCGTACATTGCGTGATCCGCAAGCTTAAGTAAACTATCGACCTCTTGATGATTGGGATAGAGGGCAATACCAATACTGACTTCAATCGCACAATGATTCTCTTGAATATGAATCGGCTGATCTATTGCGTAGACTATCTTTTCAGCAACCAGAGTAACACCATCGCTATCTTTTAAATCCCGCAACACAACGACAAACTCATCTCCCCCAAGACGCGCTACCGTATCACCCTCACGAACCACCCCTTGTATCCGTCTGGATACCTCCTGCAGTAACTGATCACCGACTTCATGCCCATAGCTATCATTAACTGCTTTGAATCGATCGAGATCCATAAACAGAACCGCGACCATAGAGCCATTCCGCTTGGCATAACTACAGGACTGCTGCAGTCGATCATGAAGCAAGAGCCGATTTGCAAGGCCCGTTAACGGATCATAAAACGCAAGCCGTTCCAGTTCCGCCTCCTCACGTTTGCGCTGGGTCATATCGGAAAAAATACCGACATAGTGAGACAGCTTACCCTTTTGATCATAAACCGCACTAATGCTTAGCCACTCAACATAAACTGCACCGTCTTTACGTCTGTTCCAGATCTCACCCCGCCATGAGCCTTTATCTTGAATTTCTGACCACATTTTGTGGTAGAAATCCTCTGGGTGTTTACCCGATTTCAGTAGCCTTGGATATTTACCGCTGACCTCTTCCAAGGTATACCCGGTAATCTCAGTAAAGGCATTATTCACAGATACAATTTGCTCATGACTATCGGTGATAATAATTCCCTCTGTCGCTGACGCCATAACCTGATGGCTGAGCCTCAGCTGTTGCTCTGCCTGTTTTCTGCTGGTGATATCTCGAATAACACAGACTGAGTGATAATGATTCTGAAGCTGCATCGATGCAATCGACATCTCCAGAGGAAATTCACAGCCATCCCTACTAATCCCCATTTGCTCAATAACCGCACCAACATCCTGGCCTTTTCCATTATTGATATAATCGGACAATCCACCGACCTGCACCTCATTCATCTTAGAGGTCACGATCAAATCTTGAATTGGTTGCCCAATGATATCCTCTTCCTGATAACCGAATATGCGTTGCGCAGCTGGATTCCAGCTTTCAACATTGCCATTGTGATTAATTGAAATAATCGCATCCTGAGCTGAATCGGTCATGGTACGCAACTTCATCTCCTCTTCAGCAAGCTGCTCCTGAAATTGCTGACGCCTTCGAACGTCTAAGCCCGCCCGTAACGCAATGATCAACAGTAGAATCATTATGAACAGGGATAAACCATGACTCAGCGATGTACCATATCTAATAAGCGCAATCAGCGCCTGATTGTCCTCTGTTATGTCGTAGTAGAGCTCGAAAGCACCGAGAAATTCGTCGCCATCCATAATAGGCACATAGATTTCGACTACATCCCGAGGGACGATTTGACCTTCCAGGGTTTTCGCCTGCTTACTCACAAGATTGCTATAGACCACACCAGCGACAACTTTCTCGTGAAAATAGGTATAGATGTTTTTTTGACCAATATCGTTGCTATCCGTTGAGTAGACTGTCACTCCTGAGGCATCAAACAATTTCGCTTTCCATAGCGCATAATCTTTTTCCAACATCGATATATGATGCCTAAATTCATGGTCAACATTCCTGGAGCTGACAGGCTGCTCCAACAAGCCAAGCATACTGTTCATATGCCCCGCGGATAACTTTGCATTACGCTCAACAACTGAGATCAATAAATCAGAAAACTTAGGCTGTAGATAGTGCGAAGAGAGTATTGGAAATGCCAATACAGCGGCAACAGACACAATCAAGCCATAACGGATGAAAGGCACCCGCCAAGCAGCATTCAAATTGGCCCAAAAGTCGCTCACTTACCTAGCCTCGAGCAAGCATAAATAGAATCTATAAATCAGACGAACTGCCTCTATCCTTTTCCAATTGCCTGAATTGGGCATCGGCAACCATCTATTGGACTTGAGGATTTATTAATTAAACAATATTTTTTCAGCTTCATTTCAGCTTGACAGGTTAACTATTACTATCAGCCCTATTCGAATTTAACACTTCAGGGCTATTAGCGTGAAAAAGTTAATATGATATGACGCATTGGAGGCTTCGACATGTTTAACTCAAAACAACGATACCCAGCTTACTTAATCTTATTGCTTATCAGCAGTTCAGCAATAGCGCAGCAGTGGCAGGCGCTACCGGAAACAGCAACTTCACCGCCAGACAATCCAACCACACCAGAAAAAGTCGAACTGGGTAAGATGCTCTTTTTTGATCCACGACTCTCATCCAATGGCACAGTATCCTGCTTCTCCTGTCATAATGTCATGGAGGGTGGTGATGATCACCGCACCACATCGATTGGGGTGCATGGTCAGGCAGGTGGACGAAACGCCCCATCTGTCTGGAACGCAGCCTTCCACTCAGTTCAATTCTGGGATGGCAGAGCTACCAGCCTGGAAGACCAGGCCAAAGGCCCCCCTGCCAATCCCATCGAGATGGGTATGTCTGATCTCGATGCTGTTGCTGATAGAATTGCCAAAATACCTGGATACAAAACGCACTTTAATGATGTTTTTGGCGCAGGCGATAATATTACAATTGACAATATCGCCAAAGCAATTGCCGCCTATGAAAGAACATTAATCACACCTAACAGTTCCTATGACAAATATGTACGGGGTGATGGTAAGGCGATGAATGAACAACAGATCCGTGGCATGAAGACTTTCGCCAGCACGGGTTGTACTGGTTGCCATTCAGGGGCAAACTTCAATGGCCCTTCACTACCTGCTGGAGAAGGCTTCTTTCAAAAGTTTCCGATCTTTACCAACAACTCATATGTTACCAAGTATGGATTAATGAATGACACTGGCCGCATGAATGTTACTGGAAATATTGCGGACAAGAACATGTGGCGAGTACCAACATTGCGGAATTTACGCTACACCGCGCCATATATGCACAGCGGGACTGTCAAATCAATTAATGAAGCGGTAAGGGTAATGGGTAAAACGCAACTTGATAAAGATCTTTCAGATAGTGACGTTCAAGAGATCGTCGCCTTCTTAGAGACCTTAAATGGAGAGTTCCCTATACAGAGCATGCCAAGGCTGCCAGCCACACCAGGAGATCTACTCGAATAATCACACGTTGATACAACCTGCATGCATCAAGAGAAGCCAGAAAAGATTAACCGTTAACAAGATAATGATTAAAAGTTAACGGATGGCAGACAGAAAGATAAGGCTGGGCATAGTACCAAAGAGTAACTATGCCTATCCTGTCTTTCGCTCTCCTTCAGGTAGAACTATATTAAGTTCAAGTATCTCATGATGCTCATCGTGCTCGACATTAACATTAACCGCACCTGGCTCAACTGCAACATATTTACGTAGCACCTTGAGGATATCCCGTTGTAACTGAGGCAGGTATGACGGTGCATCTCGTCCAGCCCGGTCATGAGCCACCAAAATCTGTAATCGCTCTCTTGCAACAGATGCTGAGTTGGTGCTCTTTTTTGATTTAAAGTAGTTCAGCAAACCCATTGCCATTAACCCCCAAACAACCTGCCCAACAGACCCTTCTTCTCGATATCCAAAAACCGGTGAGGTAACTGTTCACCGAGATACCGCGCAACCACATCACTGTATGCCTGCCCTGCTGTACTTTCATTATCCATGATAACCGGTACCCCCGAGTTCGAGGCGTTAAGTACTGCCTGAGATTCAGGTATCACACCAATCAGGTTGAGGGATAGAATATCCTGAACATCTTCCACACTAAGCATCTCTCCGCGCTGAACTCGCTCAGGGGAGTAACGGGTCAGTAAAAGGTATTCCCGAATCGGTTCTCGATCCTCTTCGGCCCGCCTCGATTTACTGGAGAGAATTCCAATCATACGATCTGAGTCACGGACTGAAGAAACCTCAGGGTTGGTCACAACAAACGCGTCATCCGCATAGTACATCGCCATAGTAGCGCCTATCTCGATACCTGCTGGCGAATCACAGATAATGAAATCAAAATCACCCGACAGTTCATCCAGTACTTTTCCTACACCCTCTTTTGTTAAGGCTTCTTTATCACGGGTTTGAGATGCAGGCAGTATAAACAGGTTATCGTTACGCTTATCCTTGATCAGCGTCTGCTTTAGACGAGCCTCCCCTTGAATGACATTGACAAAATCATAGACAACCCGTCTTTCGCATCCCATTATTAAATCCAAATTCCGCAAACCAACATCGAAATCGATAACTACGGTTCTATGCCCCTTCTCTGCAAGACCCATAGCCAATGCAGCAGCAGTTGTCGTCTTACCTACACCGCCCTTACCGGACGTGACTACGATAATTCTGGCCAATTAATCGCTCCTAAGATTCTCTAAAATAATGATTCGAATAATCATTTTGAACTTGCACAGAAAACAATCAGATCTCTTTGAATACAAATGTATCTCCACGAAGAGAGACAGAGACAAAATGCCCCATATGCCTTGGAGACAGATCATCACTTACTTTATAACGCCCAGCAATTGACACCAGCTCAGCCCTTAAATCTTTACAGAAAATAGAGGCGCTTTTATCCCCTTTGACACCTGCAAGCACCCGACCCCGAATCGGCGCATAGGCATGGACATGCCCGTCTGCCACCACCTCAGCCCCACTACTCACCGGCGCCAGTAAAACCAGATCACTATCTTGGGCATAGACACGCTGCCCAGATCGCACAGGCGAGTCAACAATTTTTGCAGGAAGTGATCGATGCACCTTAGTTGCTGTCGACTTGGCAGGAGAAGTGGCAGAAGTTCGGCGCTTCTCAGAAAAAACCGCCAACTCCAACAGACTGGCCTGTTCATGAAAGGCTTTAGAACCACCACGAACACCAACAGGAACCATGCCATAACCACGGATTGCACCTATGGCTACTGCAAGATTATCTATATTTGCACCATCAGATGATGACTTGAGGTCTATCACAATGGGTGTATTTCGAAAAAAATTCGGCGCTTTTGCGATACGATCCGATAACAGCTCATCTATAGCTTCAATATTCAGTTCTGACATCGTCAGCTTGAGTAGTGTAAATGATCCTGCCTTCAATTCGACATTACCGTCTACACTACAAGCAGTCTGTGAATCTGAACTCACTGATCAGTCACCTCTATATTGAAATGTTTCACAATCATTAAACAGGCTACCTGACGCTTTACAATAGATTTAATGAACAACAGCCACTGATCCGTCTTGAAAATATCAGACGTATACTCATCTCAGAAAACTCAGTTGATATTTCGCCAATTAAACACGAATCAGGAACAATCACGGGTTATCCAGTGGCAGCCAGCAAATCGTAATGGATATTCAAGCTGCCGACCCTATTGTTTCTTACATCTTGTGAACCAGCTCAGATTATAGAATTTTTAATACAAAATTTTGGAATGATTTTATTACTAAACATATTTGAACAGCATTTAACATAACCTGACTACCGGCCATACTTATCAAAAGAGCATCAACCTGTAACTACGTAGTATTCAGACCATAAAGTATTACGACACACAGGGCAGTGCCTGGTAGATATCCACTTAAATTCTTAGAAGCGCCACTTTTCTTTCTAGTGAAGCTGGTGGGGCAGGGCCCCACCCTACGTTTATACGGACAGGTGGGGAGGGGCCCTGCCCCACCAAATCGCGCTGGAAATTCACAAAACCGCCTGCAAGCTTCCGCAGATCCTTAACTATCACCGTAGCTGTTACGACTAACAAAAATCTTTCGGATCTCCCAACTCGCGCAGCATCCCTGATTTAAATTCACGACGATATAAAACCCCGACCACAAGTAGAGTAGCAAGAATAAAAACAAGCGGATGAATGAACCAACTCAGAAAAGCCAAACCAAAGTAGTAAGCACGAAGACCACGGTTGAAAGTATTACTCGCCTTTGAACTTACCTTGGCAGCTCGTTCAGCAAAGGTTTCACTCCATTCCGGTAGTGCATCAATGCTGGGTGCAGCACCGATCATGATGGAGAGATAGTTGAAGTGACGCATTGACCAGGTAAACTTAAAAAAAGCGTAGATAAAAATAAGTAGCAGAACAATCAGCTTCAGCTCCCATATCTCTCGCGAACTCTGAACCGCGTAGCGTAATTCACCTATTATCTCAATGGCCGTATCCATCGTCCCTAATATGGCGATAAGCCCAGCCAGGATAAAAATAGTTGTAGATGCAAGAAAAGTCGCGCTTCTTGCAAGGATTAAAACAATATTTGAATCAACGATCCGTACATCCCTTTTCAACATTTCATGCATCCACTGCAAACGGTAGCCATGCATGACACTCATCAGGGTAAGATTGTCACGAGCCTGCAGGTCGGCATAGCGGGTATAACTTACCCAGCAGATCATAAACCAGATAAAAGCAGATAAGTCGAGTAGAGGTATCATAAGACCGGGTCGTAGAGGGCTTACGGTCAGAGTTTAGCAAGATTTCACTAGTTTGTACCTACCACCCTAAACTCCTTTGATCGATATCGACTGAGTCACCCCAGCCCATATCGATTCATATACGATCTAAGGTATTCGCACACACCTGACCATATTATCAAGCCGTAAAATGTCACCCTGAGGCCCATGATAATAAAAAGTACCAAACCCCTCATTGGCACTACCGTCAGCTTGAAAAGTGATATCTGACTTGTGGTTACTTCGCTGAGCCCCCGCACCATGTACATCAACAACCTCACTATTGAAGTAACCAAGAGACCGTCCAAAGGAGAGATAGGTTGCGGAAAAACCCATCCCCTCAGAGGTAGCATGGGTAGTAGATGCCCAATAGGCACCCCAATCCTCCTCACCGCCTTCGTTTGTAAATGAAGTAGCATTGAATAGAGGATCTATGGCGGCGCTTCCGCTGTAATCTGGAGCAAGCTCATAGTCGACGATACTCTGTAACTCCTTGATGTCAGGCAGACGCCAATCACTCCAACCAGCCGTAGCGTTCGTTTCGCAATAGTTGATCGCATCCTCAAAATTTGAAGATCGATAGTCATTCGTCTCCCACATCAGACCTGTTGCGTTATCACTGACTGTACCATCACTGTTATCGACAAAATCGTTGATGCCGTAATTATCGTTACCACTCACACAGAACAGATAAAAAGTCTTAGAATTGTTACTTGGGAAGTTATACGGGTAGCCCTTAATCCGGCCATCCACAAAATTGACACCAAACATAGTGTCATTGCCTCCCATTGTACCTTCGGGTGAGAGATAGAGTGTAGTGGTTGCGTATTGGCCATCAATGATGCGCTCACCAGCACTGGTATCACCAAATCCCGGCGCGAAGATAGTGTTATCGATAAATGGGGTTAACAGGGATGTGTCGCTACCTGTATAGGCACTGGGATCACCACCGGTGAAGTCCATCAATGAATAGAGCTCTTTAATCGACGGTAAGCGCCACTCGTAACCACCTTCAGTCAGCCCCGAACAGTAGCTAGCCGCCTCAGGTTGGGTCAACTTATCATCCACATCAATCACGCCACTCCCATCCAGATCGGTGCTCTGAGTCCAGATCAATCCGGTAACATGATCAAATACACTGTTACCGTCCTCACTCAAAGTGTAGTCTGGCTGGTGACCACTGTAGTCAGCATCATAACCGACTCCAGAGCAGACCGTCTCTACACCAGTCGAGGAGTCATAACACAGGCTTTGATTGGTATCGACAATCGTGTAACGTCCTCCGGTACAAATTATCTCAATGTTGGTGATCGCATTTCCAGACAGTGTGCCGCTGCCATTTAAGATATTGCAATATCCGTTCGGAAAACTGGGTTGAGTCGCAACAGATATCTCATAAACAGTCTCATCAGCCAAGGTTGTGCTGAATGTAAAATCCCCATCACTATCGATGGAGAGATCATCACCTGTATTGTTCTGCAAAACCAAGCCACTGCCAATCAAACCGGAAACCGTACCGCCAATACTGTAGTACAATACATTACCATCACTGCCATCAGTATCATCACCACTGCTATCGGTCTCTTCATCTCCACTAGTGTCAGTACCATCACCGCTATCAATGATATCTTCGCTACTATCGCCTGAACCACCACCTCCACACCCCGTCAGCACAAGGCAAAGCGAGATCCCTGCCACACACACTATTTTAAAAATTGACATGACACTCTCCACAACAGGTTAACTTGAGACTCTCATCCTGAATAGGTCGAGCTTAAATATTTTGTCGGTGATTGACTTATTCAGAGCTACCTTCAATTTAAGCCAAACAAAGTGGAGGAATCATGGAGGAAACGTGAAGATTCTCTGCACTTATATTAACCCGGCGACTAAGTATGTCGTCTTCAGGGTTTCAAGCCTGCCCTTGATCAAGGCGCACCCCAAAGGCACTTCCTTCGGGGCGCGGCTCGAAGGCAGGCACACTTCGGCTGAAGACAACATACTTAGTCGCCGGGTTAATAGCGAATAGTGTGAACATAGTGCTGGAACAACAGCTCCTGAGTATCTTCATATTTTCACCATAGTCGCTCCACAGTTATTCACTAAACTTTCCTATAAGTCACATTTAATGAGCTTTCCTCGGAGATAATTCATTATCATTGGCAAGTTCCTGGTTGCATTAACAATCGAGTAAACATATGAGCACTTGTTCACTAAACCGGCTTCTACCCGTTACCACTCTTTTGACACTCATCCTGGCCTTACCGGCACAGGAGGCAAGATCTGCTGTACAGATTCCAGATACAGGGCAAATCCGCTGTTACAACCAGGCCAGGGCCATACGCTGCCCTACACTTGGGCAACCCTTCTTTGGTCAGGATGCGCAATACCAGAGCCATCCACCGGCATATCGTGACAACAGGGACGGCACCGTCACCGACCTGAATACTGGACTACAGTGGTCAAAAGGGGTTTCTCCTATAAAGCTCGGCCTGGAAGAGGCGAAAAATGAGGCTATGCAAATGAGCCTCGGTGGGCATAAAGACTGGCGTCTACCCACTATCAAGGAACTCTATTCACTAATCGATTTCCGAGGCTATACCGGAACACCCGACAAAAAAAATAGTATGGACGTTGCTCCATCTGATGCCATCCCTTTTATCAACACCGACTACTTCGACTTTCTTTATGGCTTACAAGGGGAGCGATATATCGATGCACAATGGTTATCGACCACCAAGTATGTCTCTACCACCATGGATAATATGGAGACAGTTTTCGGGGTCAATTTCGCCGATGGACGCATCAAAGGTTATGGCTACAAGCAACTCGGCTCTCACTGGGAACGCAAGAAATTCTATGTGCGCTATGTTCGAGGCACGCCTTATGGAATCAACCGTTTTAACGATAATGGTGATGGCACAATCACCGACCAAACCACAGGGCTTCAATGGTCCCGAATGGATAGTGCGGAGGGTATGAACTGGCAGGAGGCATTGAGCTACGCTGAGAACCTCAAGCTGGCAGGACACAACGACTGGCGTCTTCCCAACACCAAGGAGCTGCACTATATCGTGGATTATTCTCGCTCCCCAGACACCAGCAAATCAGCCGCTATCAACCCACTTTTCAAAACAACATCGATCATCAATGAGGCAGGAGAAAAGGACTACCCCTCCTACTGGACCTCCACCACTCACCTGGACGGTGTACGACCCGGCAGCAACGCAGTCTATATCGCCTTTGGTCAGGCCCTGGGAAGAATGCAAGGCCGGATCATGGATGTTCATGGCGCTGGCGCCCAGCGCAGTGACCCGAAAACAGGCAAGGCGAGGATGGGCAGAGGCCCGCAAGGTGATGCTGTCCGTGTCAACAACTATGTAAGGGTGGTGCGGCAGGGGGCAACACAACAAGCAGAAGCTGCCAGTGATATCGATTACGACGCCTATCCCTATCGGGTGATACTTGCCGGGGAAAGATCACAGGATTTTGACCAGGAAAGCAGCGAGGAGCAGCCTCGGCTTGACCAAAACGCACCACTAGATTTCTCCCATCACTTTGTGCAACGTCTCGACAAAGATGGTGACGGACGTGTATCTCGAAAAGAGTTTGATGGCCCCGCAGATCGCTTCGACTTCCATGACACCAGTGGTGATGGCTATCTAACCGCAGATGAAGCACCGCTTGCACCCACTAATGTCAGGTCGCAGGATCGCAACCAATCCAGCCGCCAAAATCAACCCAATCCAAGGGAACATCAACCAGGCTCAGATAATAGACTCAATAGAGCTTTTACCACAGGATTTGTTGAACGGCTCGATCGGGACAGAGATGGACGTGTCTCTCGAAGTGAGTTTGATGGCCCCAAGGATCGCTTCGGTTTCCACGACACAAATAACGATGGCTACCTTACTGAGGATGAAGCCCCGAAAGGGCCGCCTCCTGGCGCGCCCCCTTTTGACCCGCGGTTTCAGTGAGGCAACTCCAGCTTATAGCCAACCCCATAGATCGAGAAAATGATCTCCTGATCAGGAAGCTGAGCCTCCAGCTTCTTGCGCAGATTCTTGATGTGGGTATCTACCGTACGGTCACTGACCACACGTTGATCAGTGTAGAGGTTATCCATCAGATGCGACCTTGAGAACACCCTGCCCGGCTGCGCCAGCATGGTCTTCAGCAGGCGGAACTCAACTGGGGTCAGCTCCATTGGCTGATCCAGAATCATTACCTGGAAGCGCGCCTCGTCAAGCACAATCCCGGCATGGGAGGCGGGAGATTCTGCGGTAACAGGGACTACCCGGCGCAGTACGGTTTTAACACGGGCCACGACCTCTCTCGGACTATAGGGCTTGCAGACATAGTCGTCGGCGCCCAGTTCCAGGCCCAGCAGACGATCTATCTCCTCGACTCTCGCGGTGGTAATGATAATGGGCACATTGGAATAAACACGTATCTCTTTGCAGATATCCAGGCCATTCATCCCTGGCAACATCAGATCAAGCAGGATCAGATCAGGTGAATGATCATTTACCCATGACACCACACCCGTGCCTTCATGAAGCATTTGCGTTTCGTAACCAGCATCGTTGAGGTAGTCACGCAGCAGTTCGGCGAGCCCCACCTCATCCTCAACAATCAGTATCTGTTTCGGTCTACTCATGCTTGCCTGCTCTACCCGAATATTTTTCACAACTGCTTTCATGTTATCTGGTTAATCTTACTTGGTTTCTCATGTCGAGTGTGGATTGAGTCATGAAAAGTATTAGCCGTACAAGGTGAAGGGGGAGGAGCCTATCAACACAATCATCACCAGCCTTTATACGCTATTCAGGCCTGTGGCAGGCTTACTACTATCTGCAGCCCACCCAAAGGCGAGGGTTTAGCGCTGATAACACCCTGGTGAGCATCAATGATATTGCGACAGATCGCCAGCCCCAAACCTGCGCCACCACCTGCTCGGTTTCTCGATCCTTCAGCCCGATAGAAGCGGTCGAATAATCGACTCAGGGTGTCGTTATCCACTCCAGGGGTACTATCTTCAACCTTAAAATAGACCTTTTTGGATACCTGCCATGCGGTGAGGTTAATCACCCCTCCAGGATCAGTATAGCGCCGACTGTTCTTGAGCAGATTGTCCACCACCTGCCGCAGGCGTCTGGCATCACCAAAAACATTCAATCTCTGAGGAATCTCACAATTCAGACTAAGGTTATTCTGCTCTATCTGATGCTCGGCTGAAACAGATGAGTCGCGCAACACATCAGCCAGATTCAAAGCCTCCTTACGATAATTCAAGGCGCCCGCATCGGTCAGCGCAAGGTCGTAGAGGTCATCCACCATACGATTGAACTGCATAATCGTGTCATGCAGTTTAGTGAGCTGGGCCTGATCAGCGGGGCGGATACCATCCTGCATTGCCTCGACCTCACCCCGCAGCAGAGCAAGCGGTGTGCGTAACTCATGGGAAATATCCGCCATACCCTGCCGGCGCAGTAATTCGTTACGCTGTAGCGCTTCAGCCAGTACGTTGAAATCGAGCACCAGTTGACCCAGCTCATCCTTACTTCTGGGTTTGAGCTGAGTTTCGAAGCGACCTTTAGCAAGGGCATGTACCCCCATGGCCACATCCTTTACAGGGATCAATAGGTAGCGACCAAGAGGAATACCCATGATCAGCGCTAACAGCAATGCACCCACAGCAATCGGATAGATCGCATTAAGTTGTTCATCCCTGAAGCTTTTGTCCAGATCTGAACTCGGAATGAGCTGCGGAGTCAGACTCAACCAGCCAACCACTTCGCCATCAAGCTCTATCGGACGAACAAACGCTTTACCCGAGTTATCAGGTGGCCCGATCAGATTATCTCTAAACTCATCCAGTAAGCTGAGACGGGTACTCAGACCAGAACGATCACCTGGCGGAAGTGGTAGTGTGCGCCTGTTAAACTGCCGTGGTATCGATGGTCGTGCCTCTGCAGGCATGGGCGCTCTTCCACCGTTGAGTAGTGGTGGAGGCGGCACTGACAACAGACTGGCTTGATCATCCAGTTGGTGTGGCAAAAACTTTACCCACACTCGGTGGCGTCCCCGTATAAACTCCCAGGACCCTTCTCGACGATAGGCATTGGAGAGCTTAACTACTGTGTCGTCTAGCCTCGATAGTTCTGCTTCGGTCAAATAGTCGAGAAAACCCTTCTGAAAGCTCCACTGCATCGCTATGGCCATGGCGCCAACCAGGAGGATACTGGTAGCCAGGAGTATCAGGACCATTTTGCCTGTTATGCCGATTCTCATAAGAAAAAGTATCTATGAGACTCTTCAAGCTTTCTACACCGCTGACCTAAATTCACATTTTCTCCTCAATCTTCACAACATTTCTCCATTTTCACCTCATAGGATTATGAGCATGGAACTACGAAATCAAAAATCTTAAATAGGGATAATCTCATGTTGCATGCCACTCAGTTGAATAAAAACGGGACCCATGAACCAGTGCAGTGCCCGGATTCCCAACCCAGGAAACCAAGCCAGGATACAATCTACATTGATTCAGAGATCAGCCAGCTTCGAGAGCGTGTAACACATTTGGAAACAGAGGTCTCAATGCTCCGCCAGGACCTGCACAGAGAGCGTCAGCAAGCCAATATTGATGCTCTGACCGGCATACCCAATCGTCGTGCCTATCAAACTCGTCTGCCGCAAGACAGGGCACGCTGTATTCGAGAAAACAAAAAGCTTTGTCTGCTTATCTGGGATATAGACCACTTCAAGTCGATCAATGACCAGTATGGTCACTGGATGGGTGATCGGGTAATTTCCTGTATTGCAAACAAGATCAGCCAGCGCTTGCGTCTATCAGATTTCGTCGCTCGCATCGGCGGTGAGGAGTTCGCCGTACTGTTATCAGACTGCAGTAAGGAGAGCGCCATAGAATTGGCTGATCATCTCCGCCAAGAGATAGCACAATGTAATTTTGAATTAGAGTGTGACAAAGTGAACGCAACCATCTCATGCGGCATTGCTGAACTCACACCAGATGAAAGTGATGCCACCCTGTTTACACGAGCTGACAAGGCGTTATACAGGGCAAAAAGAGCAGGACGCAACAGGATTTGCTGTGCCCCATAAGGGCCTAAACCCAGCAATAGACAGTTGCTAGTGGGCATACAGCTGTCTAACGGGATAAGTATTATCGTCCCTCACAATTTCCTAAGCCTCCCACTCCTGTAATTATCTCTTTTCGTACTCTCTTACCACTTCTGTAACCTGAACTTGATAACTGCTATACCACTTCGACTTACCCACGATGCCGCTCTGCCAATCGCACATAGTGTTCTGCAGTGTAGCTGATTATCTCTTTTTCCTTCTCAGTCAATACTCTG
This sequence comes from Candidatus Thiodiazotropha sp. 6PLUC1, assembly GCA_040506705.1. GTDB lineage: Bacteria > Pseudomonadota > Gammaproteobacteria > Chromatiales > Chromatiaceae > Thiodiazotropha. The sequence goes on along the minus strand of JBEVWG010000050.1, from coordinate 31,714 downwards.
ACCCGTCGTGCCGGCCGCCCCAACCAGAGATACCCACCCTCCAGCGTGCGCCCTTGCGGCACCAGAGATCCGGCGCCCAGCATTACCCCCTCCTCCAGGATCGCGCCATCAAGAATGGTCGAATCCATGCCAATGAAGCAATTACTGGCGATCTCACACCCATGCAACAATACTTTATGCCCCACAGTCACCCCCTCACCTATGGTCAATGGCCGACCGCCAGGCAGATAATAACTGTCATGCGAGACATGCATTACAGAACCATCCTGGATGTTGCTTCTGGCGCCTATTTCGATTTTATGCACATCTCCCCTGATCACACTCATTGGCCAAATGGAGACTTGTGGAGCAATATGGACATCGCCGATAATCACAGCTGTGTCATCCACCCAGGCGTCATCTGCGACTTCGGGTTGATGGGATTCAAATGGGCGAATGTTGTTCATAGCTTTTTAGAGGTTCCTGAATCGATGGAAATTGTACTCTTTGTAATAATTGGGGCTGCCGTAGTTATCCTGATATACGGCATCATGATATACAACAACCTGGTACGCCTGAAACATGATGTCACAAAAGCCTGGGCCAATATCGATGTGTTGTTGAAACAGCGCCACGATGAACTGCCCAAACTGGTCGAAACCTGTAAACAATACATGAAATTCGAGCAGGAGACCCTTGAGAAGGTGATGAATGCCAGAGCTGCAGTCAATAACGCCATGAGGCAAGGCGATGTGGGCGCTATCGGAGCAGCTGAAGGGCAACTCCGGCTCGGTCTGGGGAATCTGTTCGCAGTCGCTGAGAACTATCCGGATCTGAAGGCCAACGAGACCTTTTTACATCTACAGAGTCGAATCACCGGCCTGGAAAACAGTATCGCAGATCGACGTGAGTTTTATAATGACAGTGTAAACAGCAACAATGTACGCATTGAGCAATTTCCCGATGTCATTCTTGCCAACCGCTTCTCCTTCAAGCCTGCGGTCTTCCTGGAGTTTGATGAAGCTGAGAAAACTGATGTAAACATGGAAAAGTTATTTAGTTGATTCAAGACATTATCAATATGGGGACAGGCGCTTTTCTACTCTGGAGCGCCTTGCTGACACTCCTCTCTTTAGCAGCGCTCTATTTTTCATTTTACCACCTCCACAGAGCCCGCCTGATCGAGGATACGCCAACCTCGCGTATACGCTCAGCCCCCCAGGGCTATGTTGAGCTGATCGGTGAAGCCGATATGATGCGGGGTGAGCCGGTCATTTCACCCCTTAGCGCAAGTAATTGTTGCTGGTGGCGCTACAAGATAGAGCGAAAGAGTGACAAGGGGTGGCGCAGCATACGCTCTGAAAAGAGTAACGCTCTGTTCCTGATTCGGGATGCTACAGGCGAATGCATACTCGACCCGGAAGGTGCCAGCATCACGCCAAGTGAACGCAGCATCTGGTACGGCCCCAATGCAACACCCAGCGCCGGGCCGGACAGGGGGGCCGGCACAACCCATAGCCATTTCAACCGTTTCGGGCTGCAGATTTCAGTCAATACCACCTTCGATGGAGATTATCGTTATACCGAAGAGATGATCTTGCCTGGTGACCCACTGTATGCCATAGGTCTATTCAGTTCTCTAGGGGAGATTGATAGAAAAGCGATGCGTGACGATATGCTCAAGGATCGTCTGCGCCAGTGGAAAAGCGACCATGCCAGCCTGCTGGAGCGTTTCGACCGGAATAGAGATGGACAAATCGACCTCGATGAGTGGGAATCGGCTCGCCAGGCCGCCAAAGGGGAGATCACCAGGGAACAGATGCAAGAAGATCAGCAGCCCATACACACCCTAAGCTCTACCGGGTCAAATCGACGCCCTCTGCTGATCTCCACCAAAGAGGAGTTTGATCTGGTGAGAAGATTCCGCTATTACTCATTTTTCACTCTAGCGGCATTTTTCATTGTAGGCACAGGAACAGCTTGGTTTATCACAGTAAGGTTGGTTTAACCATCCCTAGCCCACAAGCCCTTAAGGTGGGAAAATACAGATCTGAATTCCCTAAAAATCTCTACAGGAAAAGTGTTGATGGCCCTGAAATACATATGGTTGCTGCTTGCGACAGCTTTGTTGACCACCCCGCTCATGGCACGGGACATCCTATTGGATGACCCTTTGCCCGATCCGGAATATGACGAACCAGAGAAGAAATGGCTCGAGAATGAGGTTCAGGTACCTCAAAATATTAACCCTGATGACCTTGAGGAGTTTAGAGTTGCGGCAAACGAAACTCGATTTCGCTACTTTCTAGAGCGCGGTTCCATTCAGCATGACGCTGATGGCGCGATACGTTTCACTCTGGTTATCCGCTCTCAGTCTGGTGCATCCAACAGTTCCTACGAGGGATTTCGATGCGGGGAGCGTCTCTATAAAGTTTACGCCTATGGGGACCGGGACAGCCTCAGCCCTGCTCCGGGTATGATCTGGGAGGCGATCCCCAAGGATGAGTCCACTGACTACCGTGCAGCACTGTATGACGATTTACTCTGCAATCTTCAGCACGGCAAGCCCAATCCAGTGGACAAAGTATTGGAGGCGATGAGAAACAATAAGTCGGTAGGTAGCAACCATTAACCCTCCACCTTATTAGCCATGCTGGCGAAATGAGCTGAGTTAATTCAACTGATCAACAGCACATCAGAGACTTTGTAAAAAACCTCATGGAAGAGGAGTAGAAGGGATCAATAAGATGCTCTCTTTATTTTCCCACCTTCTGCCCCCATCTGCTTGAGATAGGCATGCAGAATTACCATTTAAATTGCTCAAACCTTAATCAACCTCTGAATTGATCAATAGCTGATTAAACAGATTAGATAACAACAATCCAGGAAACCCAATCATGACAAACGCCCTGTTAGAGATGCCCGGACTTCCCGCCTTCAGTCGAATTAAGCCCGATATGGTGGAAGCGGCTATCGACACGCTTTTGCAGGAAAACCGTGAAACCATGGAGCGATTGCTCAACACAATCCCTAACCCTACCTGGAAAACATTCATTGAACCGCTGGAAATCGCCGAAGACAGGCTCAGCCGGGCCTGGTCTCCTGTCAGCCATATGAACTCTGTAGTCAATAGTGAGCCCCTGCGCGAGGTCTATAATGCCTGCCTGCCCAAGCTCAGCGAATATGCAACAGAGGTAGGACAAAACAGCCAGCTGTGTGACGCCTATAAACAGGTGGCAGAGCAAGCCGATCTGGATAGCGCTCAGAGAAAGATGCTGGAGAATGCACTATTGGAGTTTCGTCTTTCGGGGGTTGATCTAGCCGAAGAGAAAAAACAGCGCTACAAAGAGATCACCCAGACGCTCTCCAAGTTGACTACCAAGTTTGAAGAGAACCTGCTCGATGCAACCAATGCCTGGAGCAAACTCATTACCGATCCAGAACAATTGGCTGGACTCCCCGAATCCGCAATGGCTCTGGCAAAGCAGACTGCAGAACAGAGGGAGCAGCAAGGCTGGCTGCTGACTCTGGAATTTCCCTCTTACTTCCCGGTTATGACCTACGCAGATCAACGGGAACTGCGGCGTGAAGCCTATGAAGCCTACTCAACCCGGGCATCAGATTCTGGCCCACATGCCGGAGAGTGGGACAACACCGAGGTGATGGACCAGATCCTTGAGTTACGCCACGAACAGGCCCAGCTACTTGGCTTCGACAACTATGCCGAGCGATCGCTGGCGCGCAAAATGGCCCGTCGAACAGACGAAGTGGTGGCCTTTCTGACTGATCTGGCTCGCCGCTCCAGACCCCAGGCGGAAGCGGAACTCACTCAGCTGACTCAATTCGCCAAAAAGACTTACGGCGTTGAGAAATTAGAAGCCTGGGATATCGGTTACTACTCAGAAAAACTTCGCCAGCACCGCCACAACATCAGCCAGGAAGAGCTAAAGCCCTATTTTCCTGAAACACGGGTGGTACCTGGTATGTTTGCTGTAGTGGAGCGCCTCTACGGCATCCACATCCAGGCAGTTGAAAATGTCGATACCTGGCACCCTGACGTCCGCTTCTACGAGATAAGGGATCGGCAGAATCAACTCCGGGGACAGTTCTATCTCGATCTGTATGCCCGCCCCAAAAAACGAGGTGGCGCCTGGATGGATGATTGTGCAACCCGTTTCTTCAGCGACACCATGGATCAGATCCCTGTTGCCTACCTGACCTGCAACTTTTCACCCCCAGTTGGTGACCAACCGGCACTGTTTACCCATGACGAGGTACTGACCCTGTTTCATGAGTTCGGTCATGGTCTGCACCATATGCTGACCCGTATCGACTATCCCTCAGTTGCAGGAATCAATGGCGTTGCTTGGGATGCCGTAGAACTACCCAGTCAGTTCATGGAGAACTGGTGTTGGGAGAAAGAGGCGCTCAACCTCATCTCAGGACATGTCGACACTGGTGAGCCAATACCGGATGAGCTTTTTCAACGGATGCATGGCGCCAAAAATTTTCAGTCAGCGATGCAGATGGTTCGCCAATTGGAGTTCTCACTATTCGACTTTCGCATCCACCAGGAGTATGACCCGTCCAAAGGTGGTCGAATTTACGAGATACTTGAGCAGGTTCGTCAACAGGTTTCGGTAATCACACCCCCATCCTGGAACAGGTTTCCACACGGCTTCTCACACATCTTCGCTGGTGGATACGCCGCAGGATATTACAGCTACAAGTGGGCTGAAGTGCTCTCTGCCGATGCCTTTTCAAGATTCGAGGATGAAGGCATATTCAACCAGAATGCAGGGCAGTCATTCCTTGAGGAAGTTCTGGAACAGGGAGGATCAAAGGATGCGATGGATCTGTTTATAGCTTTCCGGGGCAGAGAGCCTCAGATCGAGCCCCTGTTGCGGCATAGTGGCATCGAAGGCTGAACAAGCTCTGACATGGCAGAAGAGCACCCCGTTAAACACTCAGAGGAGTAAACAGCACTTCTAGTCTGGTTTTTTAACCCGGCGACTAAGTATGTTCTCTTCAGCCGAAGTGTGCCTGCCTGCGGCAAGGCATCAAAACGCCGCTGTAGCACTCCTACAGCAAGTTTTGATAACGCAGCCTGCAGGCAGACGCACTTCGGCCTGACTTTTTAAAAATCATATTGTTAGGGGTTTCAAGCCTGAAGACGACATACTTGGTCGCCGGGTTAATAGTATCAGCAACTTTGAAAAAAAACGGGTGACGCTAAGCGTCACCCTCTGGTTGGTAAATCAGATGCCCAGTGCATCGATACCCCAACCAACACCACCTAGATCAACCTCGGGATGTTTTTGTCGAATAGCACGCTCAACCCCTGATACCCGCCAACGGGGAACATCAATCAGCAGCAGGATCTCTCCATGTCGCAGACAGACCTCAAAGTCATTGAGATGGGCCTGGTGTACCTTGCTGGCAAAGCTATAACCCAGCGCCAGGGTGACTGCCATCACCCCCAGGCACCCCAGCATCAACAACCACTCAGATGTCCAAAGGGAGAAAAACAGGAATAAAAAGGCAACAAAAAAAATCAACAGGTTCATATCCCAGAACCAACTCTCAAGTTGCGCAGCAAATCCACTGCGCTGTCTGACTGTCGCCTCTGGTAGTCCCTCAATGTCTATATCCGGCTTTGCAACCGTATGAATATGTTGTCGATTAATCCGTTCCAGCATCAAGTCTCTTACAACCTCTTCTGCTTGGGTGCGGGAAGGCACCAGCAAATAGATGCGTCTTAAGATCATCACTTATCCCTCAGCAACGTAGTCATCCGTATCATTTCCACAAACTATCTTGTGGTCCTCAAGCTCCATATCCATATAGATCTTTTTCGTCTCTTCGCTCTCAAAATAGATCTCAACCCCATTTTCACCATCTCCTTCATACAAACAGGGATGCTCTTCGGGATTGTTTACCTCGTGAAGTGTCACTGGATCCATAGTGGTTCTGATATTCATAGTGGTGTATGCCTCTGTTTTTCTGGAATTACCTCGTTCTACAAGAGATAGCGAATTTGTCGCTCATTCCCAGATTTAATGTTAGTCAAGGGCACCTCTATTAATTGCTTGTGCCCTGTTCGGGTAGATCTCACTTTGTCACTACCACAACTCAATAGTGCTCAACGTTACTTAAGCTATAGAAATACCAAGCAAAACAATCAAGATTTATCTTCCATTTAAACAGACGAGGAAATTGGGGGATTATTCAAGAATAAGCTGATTCAACCTAAAAAGATCAGTTGGGCAGCGTGAAGTGTGCGCTTGTGGCAACGCTGCTGAGTTACCTCAGCAGGTCGACAAATTCATGCCGCGTATTGCACTGCTATTAATGGCCGGGTTAATAATGAGCCTTAAGCTGTGGTGAAAAGACCGAAAAACAGCCCATAGACCAGACTGGAAAGAATCAGACCGAGAAACATCACTGGAATGCCTTTGCGCATCCACACTACCGGAGTAATTCTGGCCTCTGGCATGCCACTCTTCTCAGATTCACTGACGGCGATGATATTGGCTGTCGCCCCAAGGTGAGTACCATTACCGCCAAGGCCAACCCCAAGCGCCAAGGCCCACCAGAGTGGCGCAATATTCACACCGCTGCTCTCCAGCCCCAGGATTATGGGAATCATGGTGACAGTGAACGGAATATTATCCACCACCGCGCTCAGAATAGCCGCAACCCACATCAATAGCAGACCGGTGATAAGCAACATCGCCGGATCCTTGGCGAGTATCGCCAACTCATTGCCCAGCAGGTTTAAAAGACCACTGGCCTCAACACCGCCAACGATCATGAATAGACCGGCAAAGAAGAACAGCACCGACCAATTGACCGTACCAAATATCTGCTCCATATCGGGCTTCATCAACAGCAGGGCCACACAAAGACCAATAAACGATGCGTATGCCGGCATGACATGCAAATTGTGGTGAATAAAGAAAAGTACGACCACAATGCTGAGGGAGAAAAGTACCCGCTTTAAGCCCTCTGCATCCTTGATAGCATGAGTATCAACCAGGGTTTTGGGATCCTGCCCCCCAATAGTCAACTCATCGCGAAACAGAAATAACATCAGCGCAACGGTCCCTACCCAGGCTACCAGTACTGGAAATCCCATATGAATCAGAAATGAGTTAAAACTGATATTGGCCGCACTGCCGATCATGAGGTTGGGCGGATCACCAACCAGGGTTGCTGCACCACCGATATTTGACAACATAGCCTCTGCCATCAGATAGGGCATCGGATTGATTTTCAATAGACGACAAATCAAAACCGTCAGCGGCGCGAACACAATCACTGTCGTGACATTGTCCAGGATCATACTGATCAGACTTACTGCCAGGCTGAGATAGATCAGCAGTAATTTCGGATTTCCCTTCGCCCAACGGGTGATATGTACTGCCGCGTAATCAAATGCGCCGGTAGGTCGCAGCATGGCCACCAGCATCATCATCGCAGCGAGCAACAGGATGGTATTTCCATCTACAGCCAACAGCGCCTCCTCCTGGCTGTAGAAACCCATCCACATACCCACACCGATCATTGTCACTGCCCCCAGCATGGCGGCAGTGGTACGATGCAGTATCTCTGTAAAAATCAGTGCATAGGCCCCTATGAGAAGCGCTGCAGCGGTCCACATTTCAGTTGTAATCTGCTCAAGCATTCTAACTGGCCCTATTCTATGCAGCACTCTCTGGTTAAGATCGCTTCAGCAATACTCAAACGTGTTACGACCCCCTGGTAATCATCACCCTCAGTGACGAAGAGATATTCCGTGGCATATTGCTCCATGATTGCCAGTGCTTTGATTGCCTGAAAATTTGGTGACAGACGAACCGCATCCGGAAAGATGAAATCATCCACAGTTTTAGCCATCAGTTCATCCGCTTTTATGTGCGGGAAATCCAGATGCTCCACATCATCTCCAAGAAGATGGGCGCCATGAATAATATCGTCAGGAATACAGCAGACCCGAAACATATGTCTCACAGAAAAGCGCCCGCTGATCAGGCCATGCTGATCCACATAGGGTATGCCTGGAATTCGCTTTGCGACACACTCCTGCATCACCTCACCAACACTCATCCCCGGACGGGCAACCTTGGTCGGTATCGAAACATGTTTAATTTTCATTTCGGCGTTTCATCCATCAAAGGTTTCATGGCATGCAGCATATTGGCGAATAGATGGCGATTATTCCGCTCTTCTCGGGCCAGAAGCTGTTTCATGTATTCTCGTTGGGTCGGCTTGGTAAAGCAGGCTGGACAGCTATCGGGGATGATTGGCAATTCCGCTTCTACAGCAAACGCTCCAGTTTGACTCTCTCGGCAATAGACCAATGGCCTGATAATACGGATATCCCCTGCATCATTAAGATAGTGCGCTTTCATGGTGCGCATCTGTCCGCCATGAAAAATGGACATCATCAGGCTCTCAGCAAGATCATCCAAATGTTGAGCCAGCGCCAGCACATTATAGTTCTGTTTGCGGCATGTAGTGTACATAATGCCCCGCTTCATCCGTGCACAGTAGGCACAAAAAGAGTCCCCCGACATATTCTCCCGGGCCTCTTCCATAATCGGTTGTTCTGCATAGATCCAGGGCACGCCTAAACTATCATAGTAGGATTTAAGCGGTGCTGGATCGAACCCTTCCACTTCAGGGTCAACCGTGATCACGCCCAATTCGAAACTAACTGGGGCATAGCGCTTTAGATGCGACAAAACCTGTAGCAGGGAGAGCGAGTCTTTTCCACCGGAAACACCGAGCAGAATACGGTCACCCTCCCGGATCATATCGTAATCAGCAATCGCCTTTCCGACCTTGCGCATTATTGACTTTGGGGGCTTGATGCAATCATTCATATTGTCATTTTGACACGAAGCCTTCTATCCACCAACGTCTGTGAATAGAAGACATTCACCGCATCAGGTATGGCGGTGGGAATGTTACTGATCAGACCACAAAAAGAGATTCCCAGCGAACCCAATATGTATTTGCCTTTCAGTAAGTTGGTGGCTATAAATCAGAAAAAACGAATAAACCACCATCAAATGGTTGTGCATTTTTTAAATACAGGTACGCTTTTGCAATTGATTCAGGACATTTATTGTCACACAACAATTGCTTCACAATAATCATAAACCGGTATTGGGCTATCCGCAGGACTATAGCGAAAGCAATACTGAACCTCTGAATCATTTACTTTTAACATCAAGAGGATACCTATATGGATATTTTTGTTCTGGTTGTTTTAGTCCTTGCCGTAGTTCTTGTCGCTTTAGGTGCCAAAAGGGTGCCCCAGGGGAATGAGTATACGGTGGAGCGCTTCGGACGCTACACCAAAACCCTGCGTCCCGGTCTGAATCTGATTGTTCCAGTCATCGATCAGATCGGGAAAAAGATGAACATGATGGAACAGGTACTCGACGTACCCTCACAGGAGGTAATAACCAAAGATAACGCCATGGTCACTGTGGATGGGGTGATTTTTTTCCAGGTGCTGGATGCCTCCCAGGCTGCTTATGAAGTCAACAATCTGTATGGCGCTATTCTCAACCTGACCATGACTAATATTCGTACCGTAATGGGTTCAATGGATCTGGATGAACTACTCTCCCAAAGGGACAAGATCAACACCCAGCTGCTGACAGTGGTGGATGACGCCACCACGCCCTGGGGCGTGAAAGTGACCCGCATCGAGATCAAAGACATCTCCCCGCCAAGAGACCTGGTGGATGCCATGGCCAGACAGATGAAAGCGGAACGTGAGAAACGTGCTGCGATCCTTGAGGCGGAGGGGCTGCGTCAAGCCGCAATCCTTAAGGCTGAGGGTGAAAAGCAGGCAGCAATTCTCGAAGCAGAAGGTGAAAAAGAGGCGGCTTTCCGTGAAGCGGAAGCAAGGGAACGACTGGCTGCCGCTGAAGGCAAGGCAACAACCCTGGTTTCTGAAGCGATTGCCAAGGGCGATGTGAATGCGATCAACTACTTTGTTGCTCTGAAATATACTGAAGCGCTACAACAGGTCGCATCGGCAGAGAATCAGAAGGTAATTATGATGCCTCTGGAAGCTTCGAGCCTGATTGGATCAATAGCAGGTATCGGCGAACTCGCCAAACACGCCTTCGATAAGAACCATCCTGGAGCGACTTCATGACCTGGCTGTCTCAGCTCGACTATTGGCACTGGTTTATCCTGGCGGTTGTTCTGATGACTCTAGAGGTCTTTTCACCCGGCGCCTTTTTACTCTGGATGGGCCTATCAGCCGGGATAACCGGTCTAGTGCTGGTAATGATTCCTGAGCTTAGCTGGCAATTTCAACTACTTAGCTTTGCACTGTTCAGTGTAGTCACAATTGTGCTTGCGCGAACCTTTCTCCACCATCGGCCAATTGAGACCGACAGTCCCCACCTGAATCGACGTGGTGAACAGTACATCGAGCGGGTCTTCTCTCTGCAAGAACCGATCGTCAATGGCGAGGGTAAGATAAAAGTCGACGATAGCACCTGGAAGATACACGGTGAAGACTGCCCCGCAGGAACTAAAGTCAAGGTAGTCGGTGTACATGGTGTGGTTTTGTTGGTAGAGCGGCTCTAACAAGCCATGACTTTGCCACAAATGTCGGCACAGGTACTACACTTATAAGTTAAGCGTAAATAAATCAGAACAAGAATGAACTGCTTGAAAACAGACACCAGAACCAGAGATAGATATCCCGCCAGGAGACATGACGTCGAAGGCCCTCAAGAATCTACCGTAGAGCCCATTAACTGCTGGACGTAGATCGGTATTACCCGCTATGAATATACCTCACACCAATAATATCCTCTTCGTCGACAGTGACCCCAACCAACTGCAAGCACTCAAGCGAACCTTACGCACCCATAAGGAGATGTGGCAAATATACTATCGTGCAGATGCCCCAAGCGCTTTAGAGCTACTGCAGCAATACCCCATTGACATCATTGTCAGCGAAACCCAGCTAAATGGCATGGAGGGTTCCTCTTTATTGAAAGAGGTTCAGTCTAAGTTTCCCAGCACCACACGCCTGCTTTTTTCAGGTCAGGCACTGCGGACACCCGCCCAGGAAGTTGTCCAACATGCCCACCAGTTTATTGCCAAGCCCTGTGACTCACAGACCCTGATCAATACCCTTGAACAAGTACTACTACTTCGCAGCCTGCTGAATAACCCGGCTATGGCTGAGATGATCAATAGCTTAGGCACACTCCCCAGTCTGCCTCAGAGCTACCAGCAAATAATCGAAGCCTTACAATCAGAGAATACCTCACTCGCTGACATTGGCGATATCGTCTCCCAGGACATCGGCATGTCGACCAAATTACTGCAAATGGTCAACTCCGCTTTTTTTGGATTGCCACAGCAGATTGGCTCAGCTCAACATGCAGTATCGCTATTGGGCATTGAGACGGTCACCAATCTGGCCCTTGGCGCCGGCATCTTCTCCCGACTTGATCAATCCACCATCGACACCTTTAAGCTGGAAACTCTATGGCAACATAGTCAGTTGGTCTCCGGGCTGGTTCGACACTTGGGGCTGGCAATAGGATTGAAGCGGCAGGAACTGGAGATCCCAGTAATGGCCGGCATGCTGCATGATCTGGGGAAACTACTATTAGCTTCGCAGAACAGCGAGGAATACAGTCGAATTTTCGAGCAGTCACTGCAACAGAATATACCCCTATTCGAGGCTGAAGCTGATGCCTTATGGTGCCACCATGCAGGAATTGGCGCCTATCTCATAGGGCTTTGGGGTTTGCCCTTTTCCGCGGTAGAGGCAGTGGCTCACCATCACAGTCATGAAAATCAATCACTGCAACGCTATGACTGCCTTCTGGTGTATGCCGCCAACCTGTTCAGTCACTGGCTAAGTGAAGACGAAGATCGACAATACTACGATCCTCAACACCTTCAAAACCTCTTGGGTGATGATACGTTTGGACGCTGGATTAATATTGCTCAGGAGTACCTTGATGGACAAACCACCTGAAAAAATCTTAATGGTGGATGATGACCGCAACCTTCTCGACTCATTCCGCAGGCAGTTTCGTAAACGCCTCAACCTTGAGACCGCCACCAGTGGCGCAGATGGTGTGCAGGCCGTTAGAGACGGCGGACCTTTCGCGCTGGTTGTCTCTGATATGCAAATGCCAAATATGGATGGGGTTGAGTTTCTCTCACAAGTACGTGAACTCTCACCCAACACAGTGCGCATTATGCTGACAGGAAATGCCAATTTGGATGTCGCCATCGGCGCTGTGAATGATGGCAATATCTTTCGTTTCCTGAACAAACCGGTAGATACGGAAACCCTCTATGAAACGATCATCAACGGCATTAAACAGTACCGTCTGGTCACCAATGAGAAGGTGCTTTTAAACAAAACCCTGAAAGGTGCGGTTGACTTGCTGGCCGATGTACTCAGCATGGTCAATCCAGAGGCGTTCAGCCAATCATCCCGGATCAAACACCATGTAAGAAGCATCGTCCGAAGTCTTAGCCTGGTAGATGGCTGGCACTACGATTTGGCCGGTATGCTCTGCCAACTTGGTTTTGTCAGCCTACCTGATGATCTTATACGCAGAGCCATGGAGGGAGCAGATCTATCCCAAGCTGAGATTGCCCTCTATAACTCCCACCCTGAGATGGGTGCCCGCTTACTCAAACATATACCCAGACTCGAAATCGTGGCCGAGATGATCAAACATCAAAATGACGATATCGGAAAAATAGAGATACAGGGAAAACTAAATAGCGATCAAAAGGCAATCCTTGGTGGCCAAATACTTAAGGTGGCCATTAATTACGACAAATTTCTGAATCTCGGCATGTCAGAAGATGAGGCCATAGAGCAGCTCAGGAATAGCCCGGAAAATTATGATCCCGCACTGGTTGAAATTCTTATACAGGGATCTAAAAACCGTAAAGTAGAAATCCTCAACCTGTCGATCAGTCAGCTTGAACCCGACCTGATCGTCGACCAACCGATCAAAACACTTGCTGGTGCAGTACTGGTCGCCAAAGGGCAGCCCATAAGTAAGGCAATGGTATTCAAATTGAAAGCCGCCGATGAACGTGAAGTTATGCCAAAAACCACCATCAGGGTATTTCGTATCACACAACTTGATTAAGTTGAAGAACCTGAGAGAAACTCTAAGCTTGTTACCAGAAACCCTTAGCGATAGATCAATCTCAGAAACCCCAATGCTCATCAAGGTTTTGATTTACCACAAATTATCTCATTAAATTAAGAACTAACTTCCCTTGTTTTTGTTCTAGTTTGTGACTAGCCTTTATACATACACTACATATGAGTGTAGCTATTTTTAGTGGTACTCATTTTTGAGTAATCGTTGGCCCACTAGACATTACCTCTACCGATTAAGTGGATCTGCTTGATAATATAGAGGCATCCAAACGGATTTTATATTCGCTTACAATCTTTATCGCATTGCTGGGTTTGTTATCAAACAGCTCTGAGATACTGAGTCTTATCGAAATGTCATGGGAGGCCAAGTCCATCCTTTAGACCGACATAGGACTTGGTAATGAAGAGATATCCTAAAGTTAAAACCAGCGTTATATCTGCAACTCTAGCGTTGTGTATAGCGCCAGCGGCCATAACATTTGCGGCCACTGACAAACATGCTGGTAAAGGCCACAGTCCACACTGGGGATATGTGGGCGCAGGCAATCCCGCCGAGTGGGCCAGCTTATCCAGACAGTACCTGCTATGCAGCAGTGGAAAACGACAATCTCCAGTCAACATCTGGAGTGAAATCCCCGCCGATCTATATACCCTCAACTTCCAATACCAATCTATTCCCTTAGCCGTTTTAAACAATGGCCACACACTTCAGGCCAATTACAGCACAAGCGGTAAGCGCGAGACGGTTACTATTGGTGGCAAGTCTCACCCGGTAAAGAGCAATCCTGTCTACAACAGCACGCTAATGGTCGGTGATCACCCCTACAAACTGCTTCAGTTTCACTTCCACACACCCAGTGAACATGCACGTGAAGGGCAACGCTATCCAATGGAGGTACACCTTGTACATAAGAGTGCTGATGGTAACTTAGCGGTGGTTGGCATTTTCTTCAAACGAGGCAATGAAAACCCAACCCTTAGAAAAATACTCGACAACACATCTACTGAAATAAACAAGGTCAACCTGGTTCAGGCAACGACCATCAATGCTGCTGATTTACTACCCAGTAATCGGCAGCTGTTTCACTATAGCGGCTCATTGACCACACCCCCCTGCAGCGAGAACGTCAACTGGTTTGTCATGAAGACACCGATTGAAGTCTCGGACGCGCAAGTCAATCAGTTCAAAAACCTGATTGGCGAGAATGCACGTCCACTACAGTCGATGCATTGGCGTTCAATGCTGACATCAGATTAAAAACCAGGTCAATGAGGTATCACCATGAACAATCCACTGAACAACCTTTCGCTGAGAGCCAAGTTACTGGGTCTTGCTGGTATATTGATAGGCTTACTTATAATAAGCTCAACTTATGCCATCATCTCCATGAACAGCATTGGTAAAGAACTTATCACTATTGCTGAAGAGGATATTCCACTTACGGAAAAACTGACTGAAATAACCGTGCATCAACTGGAACAAGCCATCAATTTCGAACGTTCATTGCACTACGGAAGTATCTTAAAATATGAGGATAGTGCCCTGACACATTTTCGTGAATCGATAAAAGCCTTCGATGAAGGTACAGAGATGATTGAATCTGAAATCTTTGAGGCAGAACAAATTGCCAAAGAGGTTATAAAACACAGTACTGGTGAAATTCTCACGCAATTTACTGCAGTAAACAACACACTCAAAGAGGTTGAATCAAAGCATAAAGATTTTGTCACACATGCACATGAAGTCTTTGTTGCCCTTGCGGACGGAGATACGCACCACGCTGAAGAGTTGGCTGAAAAGGTAGAGCATGAAGAGGAGAATCTTGATAAAACTCTCGAAAATCTGCTGATTGAAATTGGCAAATTCACTGAAAACAGTGCCAAAAGTGCAGAAGCGCATGAACATAGTGCAATTATAGTCCTTGGAGTAATTGCTGTGATAAGTGTGGCTTTAGGTCTGATCGTAAGCAGCCTGCTCTCCTCATCGATCATCAATGCAATCAAAAAAGCAACTCTCATTGCATCTGGCGATCTATCCAAGGAGATAGAGATCACCAGCAATGATGAAATAGGCGACCTGCTCAAGGCAATCAACGGCATGCGACTCAAGTTACTCGATATGCTGTCGGACATCTCTGGGACAACATCACAACTCTCCACAGCGTCAGAAGAGATGTCTGCCATAACCACCCAAACCAGCGAGACTATTCTCAGTCAGCGCTCAGAAACAGAGCAGGTTGCAACTGCTATGAATGAAATGACCGCTACTGTTCAACAGGTTGCAGCAAATATCAACCATACGGCGACAGCAACACACAATGCCAGCGATCAGACCAACGACGGCTCTCGCATTGTGCAGCGGGCGATTGCCCAAATTAATAAACTTGCCGATCAGGTTGAGGTCTCCTCCAATACAATCAATGAACTTGAGAGTCATAGTGAGGCCATTAACACTGTTATTGACGTTATCAAGGGTATCGCCGAGCAGACCAATCTATTGGCATTAAATGCTGCAATCGAAGCTGCCCGCGCGGGTGAACAGGGACGGGGATTTGCTGTAGTAGCGGATGAAGTTCGAACCCTGGCTGGACGCACACGAGAATCAACTGACGAAATCAACGATATGATTGAGAAACTCCAGGAGGGTTCACGCCAGGCTGTAGCAGTTATGGATCAAAGTCGACTGGAAGCAAAATCCGCTGTTGAGTTAGCCACACAGACCGGGGAAGCTTTGAATTCAATCACACAGGCAGTTGACCAGATCAATGAGATGTCGACTCAGATCGCAAGTGCGGCAGAGGAGCAGGGAGCCGTTGCCGAAGAGATAAATCAAAACATTGTCAAGATTAATGACATGTCTAATCAGACAGCGGACGGTGCCAGCGAAACGGCTACAGCGAGTCAGGATCTTGCACGTATGGCAACAGAACTCCAAGCGATAGTAGAACAATTTACTGTAAAGTAAATTTCTTTTTTACTATGCTGAGATAGCTTTTGTCGGTTTTGCACAATCTATCTCCCATCAGTCAAATCAGGATTTGACTGATGGGAGATAGGCATCATCTGTAAAATCCCAAACTTAATCTGACAGTTTAGAACATTAAGTTTTAGTGTGACCGGACAATTATGGTTAGTGAGTTCGACGAACTTATTCAATCTTTGGGAAATCTTTCAAGCAACATTTTCCAGAGGGGTTGCTTGTTTCGCATGAACAGAGGCCAGGTTTTGTCTGTTGAACAACAAAATTTCTAACTGACGAATCTCCAATGAAGTCTTTCATTGTTATTCCGTAACAGTAGCAAAGCATAGATTCTTCTGAACTCGTCTTAATACCTACTTGGGTTCTTAAGTATGTCTTTGTAATAACTGAATTATCATTTGAGAAATAGACAACATCGCAATCAGGGTCATCACAAAAATAAAAAGTCTTGCCATCAGTATCTAATTCCCATGATTGCCGCACATGGTGAGTTACCGTTCTTGTAGAAATGCGCTTATATGATTTCCCATTAACAGGACATACATGCTTTTCCATATCAATAGAACCGGATTCAGAGGTAGTGCAGCAACAATTGCTCATTCAATAAATCTCCTATTAACCGTCAAATTAAGCCTGATCTCCTAGGCAATATCTGTCCATACAGCCATACACTTTCAGATTTTTTGGCTCTACCGCAACACTCCTGATTATTCAGGTAGAGCAGACAACGGTAAGCGCACAATAAAAGACGTACCTACACCCTCTTCTGTTTGAAATGAAATTTCACCGCCATGCTTGCTTACAATAATATCATGGGCAACCGCCAACCCCTGGCCTGTACCCTTTCCTACATCCTTAGTAGTAAAGAATGGATTAAACACATACGCTTGCGCTTCTTTGGGAATTCCTGTTCCACTATCTGAGACAACAATCTCAAACCAATCACTGTTAGTCGATGTGCTAATTTTTATTACCCCCTTGCTATCACATTCAGCAGCCTCGATTGCATGGGCGGCATTAACAATCAGATTTAGAAATACCTGTGAGATCTCTCCAGCAACACACATTACAGCAGCAAGCCCTTCTGAAAGATGTAACTCTGTTTCAGCAACATACTTCCACTCATTTCTGCAGACAGTCAATGTATTAGTAATGATACGATTGATATCAGCAGGCTCTTTCTGGGCACTGCCTGGATGGGCAAACTCTTTCATCGCCGATACAATTCTTGCAACTTGCTCTGCACCGGTTATTGATTGCTCAATAGCATTTGGCGTCTCTTCCCTCAGATACTCCAAATCAATCTCATCTATCAACGACAGCAAATGATCTGCTTTTGGTTTCAGGCGCTCCTCTGATGCGGCTTCATTAAGTAATTCCCGATATGAGTCGAGCAGTTGAATGAAATCCTCATAACTATCTTTGAGAAAGCGAAGGTTATCTCCAACGTACTGAATCGGTGTATTGATCTCATGAGCAATACCACCTGCCAGTTGACCAACAGCTTCCATCTTGTGGGTCTGATTGAGTTCTCTCTCTAATCGTGCCTGTTCACTTTCAGCCTTTTTTCGCTCAGCTATATCACTGAACAGCACGACCACACCCTCAGATTGATCGTTCTCAATCAAAGGTGAGACTGAGAGTGATACATCCACAGGCTCACCCTGGCAGTTAAAAAAAAGATCCTCTTGATCTTTACGTACTCTGCCATCATTTATGGTATTTAATACTGCACTTTGATTGATATCAAAACCCTCTTCAATCCGTTTACCATAAACTTTATTTATAAAATCAGAACCTACTACCGCCTCACCATCCCAACCCAATATGTTGACTGATTCTGGATTTGCATAACTGACTCTACCCTTCTGGTCTAACACCACAAAACCTTCACTCATACTATTGGTAACGTCACTGAGGAACTGTTTTTGAGATTTCAACTCATATTGCGCAGCCTCCAGCAACCCCCAATGTTTTCGAAGTTGATACATAAAGAATATGCTTGTAAAAGAGATCAGCAGATATCCTATAAAATGCATAAACAGCATTGATTGTTTTGATGCAATATGTGAATCAACTATTGGTTTTTTTGCAATCTCTACGCTTATTCCACCTCTGACATCGCCCACTTTTGAGCTTTCATCACCATGGCATGCAAGACAGGTCTGCTGCATATATAGCGGCCCAATAAAACGAAAATAGTTTTCATCTGAGAACAGTACTGGATCTTTCTCAGTTTCAAAACCATTCAGCGCTACGCTCTCCCATCCATTTGCAAGATTTTCCGGATTTTTCGGCTTGTTTGATATAACACGATATTGAATATCCATGCTCTGCTGCTTAAATAACTCTGGCTGAGTCTGCATGATAATAGGGTTGATCTTGGTCATCCTTACCATTTGATACATCACTCGACCGCGATCATAGGCAATCTCTTCTATCGATGTATCAAAGCGGGTTACATTCCAACGAACAGAGAGGGAGACCACGACAAACCAGAAGATAAGCGGGAGTATCCAGTAGGATCGGGATTGCAGAAGTTTAATCAGCATTTTAGTCGCCTAAACCTTAGCCACCTTTTATAGTGAAAAGCACTCGTAAAAAGTAGAGGTTAAAAAAACACTTCATGCTATGCATGCTTTGTTTATCGAGGCTCGACGAAATTTTAATTGTCATTTATGCTGACACGGGGGTTAAAACCATTTTCCCCAACATGCTTCCCTGCTCAACTATTTGATGAGCCTGCGAAGCGCGCTCTAGCGGCAGTGTTTTATTTATCCTTATTTTAAGACAGCCGCTATCGATCATTTCCGCGCAGTCACAAAGTATAGCGACTTGATTTGCCCGTGCTTGAGGTAGATTTCGTAGCATAGGCGTTAGCATCAGGGTAAACCCTACACGAAGATTTCGGTTACGTGCCTCTTTCCAGTCGACTTCAGTTCCTGGGTCCAGTAGTGTCACCATATCACCATAATGCGCTGTGGCAGGTATCGATTCTTTGAATACCTGACCACCTACTGTATCCAACACCACATCCGCACCCCGTCCATCAGTCAGATCAAGAACTCTCTCTGCGAATCCACCTTCGTCATAGCGAATAATTTCATCAACACCCAACTCAGATACAAACGCCTCTTTTTCTGCACTCCGGACAGTCGTCAATACCCTGATACCGGCTTGTTTAGCTAACTGAATTGCCACATGACCTACTCCGCCGGCACCGGCATGAACCAATAGAGTCCGCTCTTCGGTCATTCTTGCACGGCCAAATATCGCTTCCCAGGCGGTTATCAGCACCAGGGGAGCTGCCGCTGCATGCTCAAAATCCAAAGCCGCCGGCTTTCTACAACAGACCGCTTCATCAAGCACAGCATACTCAGCATAGTTACCCTGTAACCCTCCCAGACCACCGTTGCAGTACCACACCTCATCACCAGGCCGAAACAGAGTGACTTCATCACCCGTTTCAACAACCACACCTGAACCATCACATCCTAAAACTGCAGGCAGACCGTCATCTGTAAACATACCTATGCTGCGCAGCTTTGTATCAACTGGGTTGACCCCTGCAGCCATGATTTTCACTTTGATGTCTGTGGCCTTCTCGATAACGGGCTCAGATATCTCCTCAATCGACAAAACGTCTGGGCCACCCAGCTCCCGTAAAACTACAGCTCTCATCATCCCCTCCATACCATTGCTTATTCTTAATCACCAGGACTCAAATCCATTTTCATTTCCTAAAAACTACGTCTCTATTTTTTTTATTATTAATCTGAGTATAGGCGTCCTGTTCGATTCTGAATCCATTCCATACAATGGTGATATGATCTTGATCAAGAGTGACAGCTATCCAGTCTATCTCTAAAGAAGACCGTATGAAGTGCTAAAGCCTTACACGTGACTAGACTCTCGCGGGGCAAAATCGTTTATCATCTGCCAATAGTATAAATAAACATCGTTAACCCGCTTAAACATGAACACTCTTAAAGCCCTTAATGACCATCAATCCTTATTGAAACAGTGCCGGCGCTGCACCTCGATGATTGGCCCTGTCGTTGTTGGCAACGCTACCGTTTCACCACTCCTTCTTGTTGGTCAAGCCCCTGGAGACAAAGAGGGATCAGCAGGAAAACCCTTTGCCTGGACTGCGGGTAAAACACTTTTCAAATGGTTTGAAACTATTGGAATGGATGAGGAGCAGTTTCGAACTAGTGTCTATATGTCGGCAGTTTGCCGATGTTTTCCGGGAAAGAACCCAAAAGGCGGCGATCGAGTACCCAGTAGAGAAGAGATTGAAAACTGCCAACAATGGCTAAACTGTGAGTTGCAGCTACTGAAGCCTCAGTTGATTATTCCAGTAGGCAAGCTCGCGATATCACAGTTTATTACTGTGAATAAGCTGGTGGATATCATTGGAGTGCGTCATCGCATAACATTGGACAGTGGAGAGACCGACCTGATACCCCTACCCCATCCATCAGGTGCTTCAACCTGGCATCGCACACAACCCGGCAAGTCACTACTTGCTCAAGCATTGCAACTGATTGAGTCTCACCCTAGTTGGCCACTCGGTAAATTCGGTAACACTCAGAGGAAAAGTTAATGGCAGAAGAAATTGGCAAATTCACCATACATCTGGAACAGGAAGAGGATTATGCGTTCCGGGTAAAATTTGATCTGAAAAAAGCCCCTGATATCATCATGGATGAACCGCCTCCATTGGGTGAACGTAACGGACCAAACGCCTCACGCATGCTCGCTGCAGCTGCGGCGAACTGCCTCAGCGCCAGTCTGATGTTCTGCCTGGCGAAGGAAGATGTGCCTTCAAATGATGTAACTACTGAAGTGACCTGCACAATGGTTCGCAATGATAAGAAGCGCATAAGAGTAGGACGCTTGGACGTTCGAATCACTGCGGGTGATGAACTTCTCAGTTCAAAAAAGAGTGAGCGCTGTCTTTCACTTTTTGAAGATTTCTGCGTGGTAACAGCCAGCTTGAGGGACGGCATCCCTGTTGGGGTTGAAGTGGTCAATCAAGCGGGCGAACTGCTACACAAGGCCGAATAGCGTTCGACAACCTCTGATCAACGAAAAAAATGCCTCAACCCCTCACTCTCATCAGCAGTGGCTGGTTTTTCCAGCGCCTGTCTGAAACGAAAACGGATAAAAATCAGCGAAGAGAGCAACAGTAGCAAGGAGAGTGTTACCGCGATACCCAACCACAAGGTTCGCTGTGGTGCCAGCAAGGCATACTGTTGCTCTTGCAGCATTGCCACAACCAACCGATAGCTCTGCTCGTATCCATTCGATCCATAGGTAACAGTGCGGAAGCTGAAAATACCATCACTGTTGGCTATCTGATTCGATACGCTCTGCTGCATCAAAGCCCAGACCTCAGGATAAGTCTGATTGAATTTTTGGTAAGATTTTTCGGTATCAGGAAATACAAAACCCCACTCCTGATCACTGCTGAAGCCACGCAAATAGTACCCCGAATCATTGAGTAACAACATATTCCCCTCGACCAGGTGAGCATGCCGCTCCAAATCATCAAATATATAACTCGCCAACGCATTGACAACCAGCAGCGCCTCTATTTCTCCATTTTCATCTTCGAGGGGGGTAACCAGACGTATCATTGGCTTATAGGGCAGTTCAACCTCACCCCTTTCTATATTCAGGTCAATAGGCGACGCATAGATACCACCAGCCTCCAGGGTCAAGCCCTTCTGAAAATAGTAGCGATGAGATTTATCCTGCAGCAGGCGAGTGGTAACCCTGCTGGCTCCCAGCGGGGTTCGATCTACACGTAAACGCTCAATACCCTGCAGGTCGAGTAATCTGACTTGATCATACAACTGCTTTTCTGCGACAAACATCTCCCAGTCAGCGGCAATACTGCTCAAAACCCTTTCATCATAACCTCCAATGGCCCTGACAATATCAGGATCGGATACCAACATTTTGATATCAGCCCGCAGGTCATTCCGCCGTTGCTCTAGAGCATACAGCGCACTGTCTACTGACAGTTCGGATAGCCCTTGCCAGCGCTCCTTCATATTGTTAACACTTAAGTTGTAACCCAACCAGAGGATGAGGTTGGCTATGAGTAGCAGTGGCAAGGCCATTAATAGCGCCAAACCACCCAAATGGAGTAGATTCTTAGTCGACAGTTTTGCTGAGTATACCATCCGCATTCCATGCGCTACGAGTAAGTGGGGAATACTGCTGCTTATTGAAAGTCCCAAAGCTGATTCCCATGATCCTTAGGGCCTCACTTAAGACATAGCACACAAATAGGATTTTTCACCCTAACATCTAGAAAAATGTAATAGTTGTTCACAATTACAGCTCTATTCAACCAGGTTCAAAGCAATCTCAATAGTCATGGCAGTGATCAATTAGTGCTGAAAAGAGCATCGGTAAAAGCCTGATATCTTACTATTAACCCGGATAGCAGACACCTGTCCCACCAAGACCACAATAGCCTGCCGGGTTTTTCGCTAAATACTGCTGATGATAATCCTCAGCATAATAAAATGGGGGTGCGGGAATAATTTCAGTAGTGATAGGTGCAGTCGAGACCTGCCCAAGGGCATGTTGATAGTGCTCTCGCGATGTCTCGGCCAAACGCTTCTGCTCGTCATTAAAGGTGTAGATACCGGTTCGATACTGGGTACCAACATCATTACCCTGTCGCATAACTTCAGTAGGATTATGTGACTCCCAAAATGTCTTCAATAGTGTCTGGAAATCGACTTTTTCCGGATCGTAGATCACCAGCACAACTTCATTGTGTCCTGTCATCCCGCTACAGACCTCTTCGTAAGTGGGGTTGGGGGTCAGACCAGCAGCATAGCCTACGGCAGTCGAATAGACGCCAGCTAAACTCCAAAAACGACGCTCAGCGCCCCAAAAACAGCCCATTCCAAACATTGCCTTCTGTAAACCTTCAGGAAAGGGGGCGGTAATGGTGTTTCCACTCACAAAATGTTTCGATTTAGGCTCTATAGGTGTGGCGCGACCAGGCAGTGCCTCCTCTTCAGAAGGCATTTTAGTTTTACGACCAAGTCCGAACATGAGATGTTCCTGTAAGAGTAATGCGGCTTGCCTGAAGCATCCGATAGGTAAAAATCCCAAAATCAGAGGATGCCGGGATATGCATAGACTATAGCGCCATCCGCAGCGATACCAACCACACAAAGATTGCGATTAACCCGCAGTCAGGGGGTTATCTGGATTACTCTTTTACTAATCAGAGAAGGAAGTAGGCAGCGCCCGCAGAGGCAGCGACCAGTGCCCCCAGTAGAATCCAGATCATCTTACCGCCCGACTCCGGCTGCTGTTCCACGCTCTGTTGCGCAAAATGCTGTTCCAGCATCTGCTCTACCGTCTCGGTGGCGACGGAGTTTGATATCTCCTGGGAGACTTGTGTCGCGGTTTCATGAATATGAGCTTCAAGAGAGCCCTCGGTTATCACCCGAATGTGCTCAATCATATCGTTCTTTTCCGGAACCTGACTGAGAATACGCTCTTCCTGATCCTTGAGGCGGCTGTTGAAATCGTCTCTGAGTTCGCCAACCTGACTAAAAATCGTAGATTGAATCAACTCTTCAACATTGCGCTGATTAAGCTGCCTGACAAAGTCTTCCAGGTCGTGATTCACCTCTTCCACGATGCCCTTTTTAAGTGCGTCACTATCTATTTCCACAGGTTTCTCGACATTGGCTGTCCGACTCACCAACTCTGAAACCATCGGTTCAAGCTTCTGCTCAAGATAGTCATGGATCATCGAACTGAGTCGTTGATCGAGAGACTCAGCGATAACTTTCTCGGCGAGATCCCGGGTAATCTGCTCTGCCGTTTGACGAGCTGCCTGCTCACCACTCTGTGCAGCAACTTCTTCGGCAATGCGCCGTACATCTGCTTCTGAAAGCCCTGCTACACCCTCAGCAGAGGCTGCAATCTCTGGAGAAACCTCAGATTGCTCATTTTCGAGTTCAGATTCGGCGGCTTTCGTTGCAGCAACTTCCTGCTGATGCGCATCGATCAAGTCGATGATCTCTCCCAGGCTCGCTTCTGTCGGGGGTTTCGCCAAAATGCCCAGTGCACCATGGTCGACGGCTGCACGTACATACTCATCACCCTCATTGGCGGTACACATGACGATCGGTGTGGTATCGAAACGGAGATCCTTCTTAATCTCAGTAATTGTTTCCAAACCATCAATGCCATCCATCAGGAAGTCGACGAATATGGCATCGGGTGTCAGCGACTTCAATCGCTCCAGGGCCTCTTCCCCCGATTCCGCCATTTCTACCTCATCGAAACCGCTTTTCTTCAACATACGGCTGAGTACAATGCGAGCAGATTTCGAATCATCTACAAGAAATGCTTGTTTTGACACGCTATTTATCCCTTATCGAAGGTTGGTATATTTGAAGCCGATATGCATTCCAGTGGAATATGAGCATAGATTATTGTTTGACTTTATCGGCTAACCACAAAGGAATCAAAAGTGAAGCCTTACCAAGCCTTAAACTCTACTCAACACTGAACTAATAATTAATCGAACTACGATAACCTATCCAGTTAAAATCCCAGTCAGAATCCTATCCCCGAGCAGTTCTAACCGCAACAAATCCTAATAGCGGCTCGCCTGTATCGGGTCAGCGTCTTATAATTGGCGACCGTTCACCATAAAACCTGAGTAGCTTGATGGCCAGCAAAACTCCGAAACACCCAATCCACCCTATTCAATCCCTCTTACGTCAGCGCATTCTGATTCTCGACGGGGCAATGGGTACCATGATACAGCGCCACAATCTGAGTGAAGCTGATTATCGGGGGGAGCGCTTTAAAAATTGGCCTTGTGATCTCAAGGGTAATAACGATCTATTAACACTCTCCCAGCCCGAAATCATCCGAGACATCCATCAGGAGTACCTGGAGGCGGGTGCTGACATCCTGGAAACCAACACCTTCGGGGCTAACAGTGTCTCGATGGCCGACTATGATATGTCCTCCCTCGCCTATGAGATGAGTGAGGCGGGAGCAAAGCTGGCACGTGAAGCAGCCGATAAATACGCCACTCCTGACAAACCCCGGTTTGTCGCCGGTGTGCTTGGCCCAACCAACCGCACGGCATCTATCTCGCCGGATGTAAATGATCCAGGCACAAGAAATATATACTTTGATGAACTTGTCACTGCCTATACCGAGGCGGCCAGAGGCCTGATTGCTGGTGGCAGTGATCTGTTGCTGATCGAAACCATTTTCGACACCCTGAATGCCAAGGCTGCAGCGTTTGCCTGTGAGAAGGTCTTCGAAGAGGACGGAATACGTCTCCCAGTGATGATTTCAGGAACCATCACCGACCAATCCGGACGCACCCTCTCAGGCCAGACAACCGAAGCCTTCTATAACAGTCTACGCCATATCCAGCCCATCTCTATCGGCCTCAATTGCGCCTTAGGCCCCGACATGCTGCGCCAATATGTGGAAGAGATGTCCAATATCTCCGAAACCTTTGTCTCCGCCCACCCAAATGCAGGTCTACCCAACGAGTTTGGTGAATATGACCTGGATGCGGCACATATGGCCGAATATCTCAGTGAGTGGGCAGATGCTGGCTTCGTCAACATTGTCGGCGGCTGTTGCGGCACCACCCCTCAGCACATTCAGGCGATTGCCAATGCCCTGAAGGAGAGATCCCCACGCCAATGTCCAGAGCTTGAGAAACAGTGTCGTCTCTCCGGCCTGGAGCCCCTCAATATCGGAGCTGACTCGCTATTCGTCAACATCGGCGAACGCGCCAACGTTACCGGTTCAGCCAAGTTCAAACGACTGATTCTGAATGAAGAGTATGATGAAGCGCTCGATATCTGCCGGGAGCAGGTAGAAAACGGGGCTCAGGTGGTAGACATCAACATGGACGAAGCGATGCTGGATGGTGTCTCTGCCATGCAGCGCTTCCTGAATCTCTGCGCAGGAGAGCCCGAAATCGCGAAAGTACCGGTGATGATAGACTCTTCAAAGTGGGAGATCATCGAAGCGGGGCTAAAGTGCGTACAGGGAAAAGCCATCGTCAACTCGATCTCCCTGAAAGAGGGTGAGGAGAAATTCCTCCATCAGGCCAGCCTTTGCCGCCGTTACGGTGCTGCAATTATCGTCATGGCCTTTGACGAGCAGGGCCAGGCAGATACTCTGAAGAGAAAAGTTGAGATCTGCACCCGTGCCTACAAATTACTCACCGAACAGATCGAATTCCCCGCTGAAGAGATTATCTTCGATCCCAACATCTTTGCCATCGCCACGGGTATCGAAGAGCACAACAACTATGGCGTCGATTTCATTGAGGCCACACGACAGATCAAGCAATCCCTGCCCCATGCGATGATTTCCGGTGGCGTCTCCAACGTCTCATTCTCATTTCGCGGTAACAACCCAGTACGCGAAGCTATTCACGCGGTGTTTCTCTACCACGCCATCCGTGAAGGGATGGATATGGGTATTGTCAATGCCGGCCAACTGGCTGTCTATGACGAGCTACCTGAAGATTTACGCAGCGCGGTGGAAGCCGTCGTACTCAACCTTGATCCTCTGGCCGGTGATCGGCTGGTGGAGCTGGCACCCCGCTATCAGGGCGACAACAGCCAATCGACCGTCAAAGAGGATGCTGAATGGCGCTCCTGGCCAGTCAACAAACGTCTGCAACATGCTCTGGTGAAAGGGATCACCGAGTTTATAGAAGTGGATACAGAAGAAGCGCGGCAAC
Source organism: Candidatus Thiodiazotropha sp. 6PLUC1 (assembly GCA_040506705.1). GTDB lineage: Bacteria > Pseudomonadota > Gammaproteobacteria > Chromatiales > Chromatiaceae > Thiodiazotropha. The sequence continues at coordinate 4,783 of JBEVWG010000050.1, read as the reverse complement.
ATGTCACAAAGACCCTGGAGGTCATCGAAGGTCCTTTGATGGATGGCATGAACCAGGTGGGTGACCTGTTCGGTGCTGGCAAGATGTTCCTGCCTCAGGTTGTAAAATCTGCACGGGTGATGAAGAAGTCAGTGGCCTACCTTGAGCCCTACCTGGAAGCTGAAAAGGCGGGTTGCGCGGTGCAGGCCCAAGGCAAAATTTTAATGGCTACCGTTAAGGGGGATGTACACGATATTGGTAAGAATATCGTCGGTGTCGTACTTCAATGCAACAACTATGAGGTTATCGATATTGGCGTGATGGTTTCGGCCGATACCATTCTGCAGACAGCAAAAGAGAGAAATGTCGATTTGATCGGTCTTTCCGGCCTGATCACCCCCTCTCTGGATGAGATGGTACACGTTGCCAGGGAGATGCAGCGGCTGGGCATGAGCCAGCCCCTGATGATTGGAGGGGCAACCACCTCTATTGCCCACACAGCAGTAAAAATAGAGCCTCAATATGATCACCCGGTGGTTTATGTCCCAGACGCTTCCCGGGCTGTTTCAGTCGCATCCAATCTGCTCTCAGATGAGCATCGGGGCGCCTATGTCGATCAATTGCGTGAAGAGTACGAAACTGTACGGCAGCGTCGTGCGGCAGCCAATGAGACTAGAAACCTGATTCCCCTGACTCAGGCCAGAGAGAATCCAACACCTATAGACTGGCAGGCATTCACCCCCCATACCCCCAATATCTGCCGATCCGACTATCAGCCCCCGGCTGGCGCCAGAGTTCTTCCCCTGACTGACGAGGAGAAGAGCGGGGATCATCCGGCGAGAATGGTACTTTTAGAGGATATCCCTATTGCAGAACTGACTGCCTATATCGATTGGACCTTCTTTTTTCATGCCTGGCAGCTGAAGGGCCGATATCCGCAAATCCTTCAGGATCCGGCAAAAGGGGTAGAGGCGGGCAAGCTGTTTGACGATGCCCAGCAGATGCTGAAACAGATTGTCGACGAAAAGTGGCTTCGAGCCTCTGCTCTGGTTGGGCTCTTCCCTGCCAATGCTGAAGCTGATGATATCAATATCTATGGGGACGAGAGTCGCTCTGCAATTTTGACCAGGCTGCACAATCTGAGGAAACAGGGACGCCAGCCGAAGGGTAAATACAATGAGTGCCTGGCGGATTTCATCGCTCCTGAAACATCCAACCAAAAAGATTATCTGGGCGCCTTTGTCTCTACTGCCGGGATTGGTATCGATGCCAAGCTCGACGAATTCGAAAAAGAGCATGACGACTACCAGGCAATTATGCTCAAAGCCCTTGCAGACAGACTGGCGGAAGCGCTGGCTGAATGGCTGCATGAACAGGTACGTAAGGATTTCTGGGGTTATGCTGCAGAGGAATCCCTCAACAATGATGAATTGATTGCTGAAGCCTACTCCGGTATCCGACCTGCGATGGGATATCCTGCCAGCCCTGACCATACTGAGAAAGATCTCCTCTGGTCACTGCTATCGGCGCAGGAGAACACCGGTATCTGGCTCACTGAAAGTAAAGCAATGGTGCCCACAGCGTCGGTCAGTGGCCTCTATTTCAGCCATCCACAGGCGAGATACTTTGCAGTAGGAAAAGTGAATCGGGATCAGGTCGAAGAGTATGCTGCCCGTAAAGGTATCTCTTTAGCTGAGATCGAGCGCTGGCTGGCGCCAAATTTAGCCTATACGCCTCAGAATTAGAAAATAGGCGGGAGTATCGTGATAAGGCTGATGGGCGGCAGTGGAAGCCTGCCCATGCTGGGCATCCACAAGGTACCCAATCAGGCTCATACTCACGCTTTGGGGGAGCCTACGCTGCATAACGGCCGACTGTAATACACCATTATGTTGTACAGCGCTTTGAACCAGAGCCAATGCCACCCTTGTGCTGAAACCATGGGGCTAGTGTGGTGCGTCATATAAACCATGTATTTAGAAAGCCGCTCAAGCCGTGAGTGCAAGGCGTGGCTAACCCCTTCCAGACTCGCTGAATGGTACAGAATCTATGACGAGGTACACTAGAAGTATCTGCTCTAATTCAAATCAACTTTGCCTTGCTTATCCAGTGGAATCTGAAACTCACCCAGCAGAGGGGTATCACCTGATGCATCCAATGAGCCACCAAGTTCATAGCTTAGACCGGAACCACCAATAAATGCACCATATAGACCTCTGCCCGCTTGCATCAAATCAAGTGAAAGGGGGATTTTAATCCGACCTTTTCCCCGCTGATCGATCTTCATCGATTGTGAAAGCACACCACCACCCACATCGATACCATTCAGTTTGAGTTGGTAGTCAAGTTTATCGAGTATTACCGCGAATCGGTTCGGATTTGCCACCTCCAACTCGACCATCAACTCCGCCTTCTGCAGAGTCAGACGCTCTACATCCACATCACTGACCTTCACATCAGGTATTTTTGGAATAGGCATCCGCCCTTGATAGTTAACCGGCAGACGTATCCGTCCCAGTAGCGGAACATCCAAACCAAGCCCCAGGTCAATCTCATAGGGAACTTCATCCTGTTTGAGCAGTTGGCCATATTGCTGCAGTAACTGTTCAAACTCCATTCTGACCGGTAATTTAACCTGGCTGGGACCGTTCGCCGCCAAACTTACTCCCATCCCTTGTTCACCTTTAAGGAAGGAGTGATTCGATAGCTTCAGATCATAATCCAGGCGATCCAATGCAATTTTCACCGGATTAGGGTTATCGACCTGCAGATCAAAAATCAGATCGATGCCATTGATATCAAGTCCGGAGAGTTTAACGCCCTTCACCTCAGCAGTAGGCTGTTGTCCGGTGATGATCTGTTCAGCCTGCTCGAGGGTAGAACACCCCTGAAACATCAACAACGTCATCAAACAGATGATATAGAGGGGGTGTTTTACCATAGTAGTAATCCGTCGTAAAAAGAGTATGACTGCATAGAGAGTACCTTATCTCCCCACCTGATACTCTGATCATCCCTTAGATCAAGCGACGACTAAAGCTCAGAAGAGATCCTTTTGCGAGTCTGTTCCAATATGGCGTTTCTTCTGACTAATAGCACACTCAAAGCAAGTAGTACCATTCCCAGATCCAGCGCCCCACCTCCACCATGATCATGATAGTGACCATCATCGTCACGATAACTATCTTCCAACGGTAGCACAGCAAGGTCCTGATCATCATAGGGGCCATATTCACTCACCCACAGTTCATCATCAGCATCATAAAGCTCAATCAACACATCATAATATCCACTGGGATATCCATCCAGCAAACGGGTAACAACCTCATAGTCGTCATCTGTATTATCAGAGTCGATCGGAAATGTCTCTGTGGTGTAGTAGTGGTTCCAGGGCCCGCCTTCGAGACTCAGATAGAGCTTGGCATAGACCCATGCACGACCGCTGGAGACATCAGGATCGAAGGTCACGCTCAAACGATGGTAATAACCATCATCATCATCGTCTCGACTGATTACAGTCTGAGCATCGAAGATCGAAAAACCCAAGCCGGCATGCTGAGTTGTAATCAGTTGCCGGTTCAGGCTCTTCAGGCGATCACCTGTAACTGACATTGGCTCATGAATTTCAATCTCAGCCTGATCGAGCTTTTCTACCAGAGCCTTTGACTCTGCAGCCACAAAACCCTCAACAGACTGACTCAAACGCTCAGTGGCAGTCTCGGCCAGAACACCCTCTCCCGTCACTAGCAAAACAGCGAATATCATTGCCTTTGTCATATTCATAACACGCTCTCCACAAATGATTAGTGATCGCGATGACGTCTGCGACGATCATGATCGCGTCCATGCTTATGACGGTCACGATGACGATATCCATGGCTATCGCTGCGACGATAGTCACGATGGCGGTAACGATCGTATCGGTGGCTATGGTGGTGGCCATAATTGTGGATGTGACCATAGTGCAATCCGAGTAACACCCCACCCAGTAATCCATGCGGTACGTCGTGCGCCTGGGCTGCAGGTGCCAGCATCATCGAAGTGGATAGGATTGTCCCCAGTGCCAGTGCTTTTAATTTCGAACTCATTTGAAGCCTCCATTGGTTTGAGCTTGTAGTTAAGCTTAAGGAGGCTTGGCTGAACGAAAGCTGAATGGACTGGAGATGTATAACGTGGGGCATGGCCCCATATCCGATACTGGCTATAGGAGAGATCGACTTCCCTCTAGATCTCCTCTACAGATAGCGGAACAATAACCGTTACATCGCCGAGTCATGAAAGTGCGATGTGTAGGGTGCCGGCCCTGCCGCACCACTCTGACTGTTCGTATTCATTCCCATGCTGGAGCGTGGGAACATGGGAAAAGAGGCTGAATACTTCACAGTCTCTCTTAGAGGGATAGAAGAATATGGATTCTGATACATAGTTCAAAAAGGTGCGGCAGAGCTGCACCCTTCTACGTTTCAACATGGCTTTTGGTGGGGCATGGCCCCACCCTACTCCAAACTGGATCATGATAAGTGCGATGTGTAGGGTGCCGGCCCTGCCGCACCACTCTGCCTGTTCGTATTCATTCCCATGCTGGAACGCGGGAATGAGGGAAAAGAGGCTGAATACTTCACAGTCTCTCTTAGTGGGAACGAAGAATATGGATTCTGATACATAGTTCAAAAAGGTGCGGCAGGGTCACACCCTTCTACGTTTCAACATGGTTTTTGGTGGGGCATGGCCCCACCCTACTCCAAACTGGATCATGATAAGTGCGATGTGTAGGGTGCCGGCCCTGCCGCACCACTCTGCCTGT
>JBEVWG010000039.1:0-64185 GCA_040506705.1 Candidatus Thiodiazotropha sp. 6PLUC1 | reverse complement strand
TCAGCGGTGGAAATTTCATCTGCACGCTCACGACACATGCCAGCATTGGTCAGTGCCACCCAGGGAGTCGGATAGAGCGGATTGGCCAAGGCTTTTTGAAAATCAACTTCGGCTTCATCCAGCCTCTCTTGCTTGCAGTAGTAACTGCCCCGGGCATTGCGTATGTAAGGGTCTTGATTATCCAGCTTAACTGCCTCTTCATAATGCTTGCCTGCGAGTTCGTTGTTTCCCAACCGCTCGTAGAGAATTGCGATCACATTATGAGCTTGCGCATAGTCGTCATCGACTTCAATCGCTTTTTTGAGTTTTTTCAGGGCTATGGCAGATCGACCCTCACGCAAATAGGCCATACCCATCTCAACATAGATCTTGGCCGGGCTGTTCTTTTTCTCTTGCCCTAAGTTACCAGTGGTATCACTATTTTTTCCCTGCGTTGCGCAACCAGCTGAAATGAGTAGTAGCAACGGTAATGCTATTTGTCGCCATCTGAAAATTGATTTCATGAAACACCTTGTTTGAGACTATCCAACCGCTCAAGCCGCAACTGCCGACTGCTGCGATCCCTGACTTTTCCAACCAACTGCCCACAGGCCGCATCGATATCATCACCACGGGTCTTTCGAGTCGTTGCAATAATGCCTGAGCGCTTCAAACGCATACGGAATGCTTCAACCTGCTCCGGTGAAGAGGCCTGGTAGTCGGTACCGGGAAAAGGGTTGAAAGGGATCAGGTTGACTTTGGAGGGGGTTCCCTCCAGCAGTCGAATCAGTGCCTTTGCATGGGCCAGGGAGTCATTAATGCCATCCAGCATCACATATTCCCAGGTCACCTTGCGCCGTTTATCTCCGTGCACGAACTCCCGGCAAGCGGGTATCAGCTCTTCCAGAGGGTATTTTTGATTGATCGGTACCAACTGGTCGCGTAGTGCATTATCCGGAGCATGCAGTGAAACCGCCAGACTGACATCACAGACCTCACTCAAACGCTTGAGTGCGGGAACAATGCCTGAAGTGCTGATGGTTACACGATATTTTGAGACCATATAGGCCAGATCGTCCTGCATGATACTCATTGCTGTAATCACCGCTTCGAGATTGGCCAGGGGTTCTCCCATGCCCATCATCACGATATTACTCGGGGGCTCTCCAAGTTGACGACTTGCCACCCAGACCTGCCCGATAATCTCCGCGACTGTGAGATTACGATTGAAACCCTGCTTGGCTGTAGAGCAGAAGGAGCAATCCAAGGCACAGCCAACCTGAGAAGAGACACAGATGGTGCTGCGCCCGTTGTCGGGTATATAGACCGTCTCGATGCGCTGACCATCTTCGAGTTCCAGCAACCATTTTCGAGTGCCGTCCAGTGCCGGCTGCTCCATCGCTAAATTTGGAATTTTGACCTCAGCCGACTGATGCAACTGCTCTCGCAGTCGTTTCGAGATGTCTGTCATGGCATCGAAGTCGGTGATGCCATGCTTGTGAATCCATTTGAATACATTGCGCCCATGAAAGGCCTTGGAGCCGAACTCCAAAAAGAGGGCCTCCATCTCTTTCAAGTCAAGATTCAGGAGGTTGATTTTAGTCGATTCTTTTGTCAAAACGGGTGATTCGCGATGGTGGTTGACAGAGCTGATTGTGCAGAAAACACAAAAAATTACAATGTGTTAGTTTAGACCTGCTGGAGCTGACTGGCAATTGCGCTGCATAAGCCTGTGAAACTGGTTCGCTCATAGGAGCCGCCTCACAAGATTAATCTCCTGTAACTGCTCAATCTTCGACAATACCCGACTCAACTGATTCATATCTTTGACTTCAATGGTGAAGCGCATGGTTGCTGTATCGGTTTTTCGATCACTGTTGGTATTGACCCCGATCACATCGATATTCTCATTGGTGAGAATGGCTGAGATATCTCTTAGCAATCCTTTGCGATCGGCTGCCACGACCATAAAATCTACTGCGTATTGAGTCTCCTGCTGCTCATCACTCCAGTGTACCGGAATCAGTCGATCCTGCTCCTCATCCGACATCGCCCGGAGATTGGGGCAATCACGACGATGTACGGTAACCCCGCGCCCTCGGGTTACGTAGCCAATGATGGAGTCATAGGGAACCGGTTTACAACAGCGGGCTATGCTGGTCATCAGATCATCGACGCCGGCAACCACCACCTCCCCTTTTACCTGACCCTGGTGGATATGCTTTGATTCTGAAATCGGCTTGGAGCGTGGCGCCGGTTTCTCCCGACCACCAAAACCGGCAACCTGGATGGGAGAGAGATCCCCTCGGCCGATGGCTGCGTAGACATCTTCGCCATGCTGCAGATTGTGTTTTTCTGCAACCTTCTCCAGATCTGGTTTTTCACTGATCGAAAGCCGGGTCATCTCCCGTTCCAGTGCTGAACGCCCCAGCTCTACATGGTGTTCGTAGTCGAGCTGCTTAAACCACTGTTTGACCCTGTTTCTTGCCTTGGTGCTATGCAGGTAACCCAGATGGGGGTTGATCCAATCACGACTGGGGGTGCCGTTTTTGGCAGTCAAAACCTCTATGGTTTCGCCACTACGCAGGGGCCTGTTCAACTGCACGATGTGCCCGTCAACTCTTGCACCCCGGCACTGATGCCCAATATCGGTATGGATCGCATAGGCAAAATCGAGGGGGGTCGAGCCTTTTGGCAGTTCGACCACTTTTCCCATCGGGGTCAGCACATAGATCCGGGTAGACTCCATCTCCTGATCGAATGCATCCTGCAGTTCGCCGGTCTCTCCACCAACATCCTTTCTCTCCAGCCACTGCCGCATCCATACGATACGTCGCTCAAAATCGGTATCCTCTTTTGCGTCCTCTTTATATCGCCAATGGGCAGCCACACCCAGTTCCGCATGGTGGTGCATACCTCGGGTACGGATCTGCACCTCGAGGGCCTTCTCTTCCGGCCCGATGACTGCAGTATGAATCGATTGGTAGAGGTTAGCCTTAGGGGTGGCGATATAGTCATCAAATTCACCCGGAATATGTTTCCAAAGACCGTGTACGACACCCAGGGCTGCGTAGCACTGGGCAATATCATCCACCAGCACCCTCACCGCACGTAGATCGAAAATCTGCTCGATGTCCACCGCCTTACGCTGCATTTTGCGATAGATACTGTAGATATGTTTGGGTCGCCCGGTGATTTCAGCATCGACCCCGACTGCAAGAAATTTTTCTCGCAAAAGATCCATCACCTCTTGGATAAACTGCTCCCGATCGGCCCGGCGGCCATCAAGCAGACTGGCAATTCGCTTGTACTCTTGAGGGTGCAGAAAGCGTAGAGAGAGATCCTCAAGCTCCCACTTGATCTGCCAGATGCCCAAACGGTTGGCCAGGGGTGCATAGATATCCTGTGTCTCTTTTGCCAACCGGCGGCTCATCTCCGGTTCGAGACTGCGAGCAGTTCGCATCAGATGGAGCTGCTCTGCAACTACCACCAGCACCACACGAACATCCTCCGCGATGCCCAGCAACAGACGACGAAGATTTTCAGCATGCTGCTCTTCATCTTCTACAGCGACCTCAGTGGAGAGGTCGGTCAAAGCACCAATGCGCCCCAGGTCATCAACCATGCGCGCGGCATTCACACCGAGTTCTCTCTGCAGCTTCTCCTCAGTGATATCTGGATCCTTCAGAGCGCCCAGCAGCATTGCTGAAGCGACCGTCTCCCGATCCATATGCAGATGCCCGAGTATCTCTGCCACACTCAGGGCATGGCGAAGCTGGCTCTCCCCGTTGAGGACATGTCGTTGCGGGTGGGCACTCAGCGCTATCTCTGCGGCAATACGCAGGTAACCCCTGTCATCATCACTGAACTCATCCGGCAACATCTCCAGCCAATGTTCGACAGCTGGCTTTTCGATGAGATCGCCTTCAGGGAGACTGCTATTGGTAGTAACCATCTAGAACCTAGAATCCGTAGCTGATCATGGATTTGCGGGAAATCATCGTCGACCCGGTTAGCATCTGCATGGTTCTCCATTAGTTATCAGTGCCATACCGGCTGCGCTAATGCTGCTGGGTATGCAGTTTTTTTTCACATATCCCTGTTGCGCTTCAGACCTCAGCCAACAGCTGAGGAGAAGCGTCTCTAATTGATTCTGCATACCATTCCTTGCTTTAAATTGTTGCGATCTTATGTGGAACCCAGGTTTTGGCGTTACACAAAAAATCAGTCGAGTACGTGACTGACCAGACCATCCGCCAGCTTCGGCTCAAACCAGGTCGATTTGGGTGGCATCACCTCATCAGCGTCAGCCACTGCCATTAAATCTTCCATCCCGGTCGGATAGAGGGAGAAGGCAACTGCCATCTCTCCGGAATCGACTCGTTTCTCAAGGCCGGATAAGCCCCGAATACCTCCGACAAAATCGATCCGGGAATCCCGTCGTGGATCACTGATCCCCAATATGGGTTCAATCAGATGGTCTGCCAGTAGACTGGCATCCAACCGAGCCACAGGATCATCTGCAGGTATCTTTGCAGGGTCGAGGCGCAGTCTGTACCACTGTTGATCCAGATACATACCGAATTCAGCCGGTTCTGCCGGCTTCACTGACTCCTGACTCTGTTCCACTTCAAATGCCGTCTCTATCCTGGCGAGAAAATCTTCCTTACTGAGACCATTCAGATCCTTGACTACCCGGTTATAGTCGAGAATCTGCATCTGATTGTGAGGAAAGATGACGGTCAGAAAATAGTTGTATGACTCTTCACCTGTATGACCTGGATTAGCCGATTTACGTGAAGCCCCTACCCGAGAGCCTGCCGCAGAACGGTGGTGACCATCGGCAACGTAGAGCGCCCCCATGGCATCGAACAAGTCAGTCAGTCGGGTAACCGTCTCTTCATCATCCATAACCCAAACTTCATGCCGTACCCCGTCAGCCGCTGTGACATCCATATCGGCAGCTCCTTCTGAAACCTGACTTAAGATCTGATCGACTTCCGGTGCACTTGGGTAGACCAGGAATACCGGGCCGGTCTGGGCATTCAGCGCATCAACCTGACGTACCCGGTCATCTTCCTTGGCTGGACGAGTAAACTCATGTTTCTTAATACGATTTGAATCATATGCTTCAACCGATGCCGCTGCAGCGAGTCCGGTCTGTACATGGCTGCCCATGGTCAGACGGTAGACGTAGTAGCAGGGCTTGGTATCACGAATCAAGACGCCCTGCTGCTGCATCCTAGCCAGGTTCTCAGCCGCTTTTTTATAGACCTCAGGCGCATAGGGATTGGTTCCCTGGGGTAGATCTATTTCCGGCCTGGAGATGTGGAGAAAACTCCACTCCCGTCCTTTAGACATCTCCCGCGCTTCGGCCTCATTCATGACATCATATGGCGGTGCAGCAACATCGGCGGCACGGCCCTCGGCAGGACGGAGTCCAGGAAAAGCTCTGATCAGCGACATGGGGTTTTCCTCATGGTCAGGGTGTAGCCAAAATGGCCGGAATGATTTGCGAGGTGGGATTGTTTCAAAAGAGTCACAGGTGAATCAAGGGAGTCATTCAATCGATGTCAGAAAAATCCTACTTTAAAATGAGAACAAACCTGCATCTTAAATAAGGTTATTCACTTAGACTTTACACCGTCGCAGAGACGGAAGCCAAGGAAGACCCCCAGGTACATGGAGGTATAGGACTGATACCAATTGCCAACCAATCAGTGCGACACAAGATCCTGGTGCCCAAGGAGCGGGTGCCGGGGTTTTTTTATTCCGGGGTCTGAAAAGGCCTACAGCACCCCTTCCAGTAGCTATCCCATCACCAAATCAGAATAGCGCTAAAGCGCTACAGAGTGCTTTGCAGCGGCATATCCACTTGCCAGAGTGGCTGCGCTGACTGATCGAAGGCCTGCCACAACTGCCGATAAGTTTTTCCTACCCGAGGGTGAAACTCTTCTCCTGCCACCTCACACAGGGGGAGCAATACGAAGGCATAGCGCAAAATTTCATCTCTTGGAAGCTGCATTTCACCCTTATCGACAACCTCTGCTCCATAGGTCAGCAGATCGATATCAATGGTTCTGGCATCAAATTTATCCCCGCTTCGTTGTCTGCCATGTTTTTCCTCTATCCCTTTAAGCCGTTCGTTAAGAGTGACAGGCGACAACCGGGTATGAATACCCACTACCAGATTTATAAAATTATCACCCTTGAAACCCACTGCTTCACTCTCATATACCGGAGATATGCAGAGATCCCCGAACATCGCCCGCAAATCATCAATCGCCTTCGGAAGATGGCGCATGGGTGCCTGGTTACTTCCCAGGCTCAACCAGGCACGGACCAACTGACTGGATTGAGTCAATGCCTGGTTCTCTCAATAATCACCCCCACATCACGGGCAGCACTGACAGCCCCAATCTTGTTTAAGGTCAATCTTACCCAGGGAACCTGAAACTCATTAAGCACTATCTCAGCACATCGTTCAGCCAGCGTCTCTACCAGTTGGAATTTGCTCCCGCGCACAAAGGAGACCAGACGTTTGCTTACAGCCTTGTAATCCAGTGCATCCTCAATTGCGTCCGACTTCGCCCCCTTGGCAATATCGGCTCCCATCTCCAAATCGATTACCACCGTCTGTGTAATCTCTCTTTCCCAGTCGTAAATACCGATCACAGTTTCGATGCGCAGATCACGAATGAAGACGATATCCATAATTTCAGAACCATAGCTTGTAAAAAATGCCAATGGTAGTTGAGTATTGATGAAGAACAAACCCCTAATCAGATGGGGAGTTGATGAGTTGCCGTCCCTTTGCTTCTATCCGCTCAACTCAAATGGAGGTCGAGCGCCTATAAAACCCAGCTTGACCTGAAGCGGTGACAAAGGTTCAAATTAGGCCATGATCATCAATTCAATATTAATTTTCAGTGCCTATCTACTCGGTTCAATCTCCAGTGCGATCATCGTCTGTCGTCTGATGGGCCTACCCGACCCACGAAGCCAAGGCTCAAATAACCCAGGCGCAACCAATGTGCTTCGAATCGGCGGTAAGAAAGCCGCTGCGATCACCCTTTTCGGGGATATGGTTAAAGGGTTGATCCCGATGTTGATTGCCCATCTGCTGGAGGCACCACCTCTAATACTCGCACTCACAGGTTTCGCTGCTTTTCTCGGCCACCTCTACCCACTGTTTTTTAACTTTGCAGGGGGCAAAGGGGTCGCGACTGCGTTGGGTGTACAATTTGGCCTGCACTGGGGAGTGGGTCTCTCAGTAGCCCTGGTCTGGCTATTTACAGCCAAAGTCATCAATATCTCTTCTCTCTCAGCCCTGATCTCCATGGCGCTGGCCCCACTCTTTGTTTGGCTGATATGGCCTGAACCTGAACTGATTATTATGCAAATCCTGGTAAGCTGCCTACTCTTCTGGCGCCACCGATCCAACATAACCAATCTTATCTCCGGCGCCGAAAATAAGATCAGCTAGCGAGTCTACGATGAGCAACACCCAAACCCTGGAATACGCACACCAAATCACCTGTATCGACACGTTTTATCAGCGTCCAGGCCTGGCGGCCTGCTACCTGTTGGAAGCTGAAGGTGAAGCGGTCTTTATCGATACCGGAACCAGCAACAGCGTGCCCCATTTGATGGCGGTCTTGGAAGCAAAAGGGCTCTCACCTTCACAAGTCCGTTATGTGATACCCACCCATGTACACCTTGATCATGCCGGTGGTTCAGGCAAGTTAATGAGTCTACTGCCGCGTGCCTCATTGGTGATCCACCCTTACGGGGCAAAGCACCTAATCGATCCATCAAAACTGATTGCAGGGGCTACAGCAGTCTATGGAGAAGCGGCATTCGAGGAGCAATTCGGCCAGCTTGTGCCCATTCCGCAAGAGCGGGTGATCGAAGCACCAGACGGTTTTCGTTTGACCTTTGGCAATCGGGAACTGCTCTGTCTAGACACGCCCGGTCATGCCCGTCACCATATCTGTATCTTTGATGAGCAGAGCCGGGGCCTCTTTACGGGGGATACCTTTGGTCTCTCCTATGCAGAACTTAATGGCTCTCAGGGTTCGTTTATGATTCCCGCCACCACACCCATCCAGCTCGACCCGGATGCCTGGTACGAAACCCTTGATCGACTGATGGACTTAAAGCCGGAAAAAATATACCTGACCCATTTCGGCGAAGTCACTCAACCCGATCTCCTGGTCAAGCAATTACGCAAACATTTAGAGGAGTTCACCCAAATTGCACTTGCCTGCGAGGCAGAGCCAGGTAAAGCAAGAAAAGCCCAGATCCAGGCTCAACTACAATCCTGGTTACTGCAGAAACTTCAGCAAAATGGTTCTACCCTGACTCCTGAAAGGATTGTTGAACTGATGGCGATGGATCTTGATCTGGATGCCCAGGGCATGGAAGTCTGGCTGGCCCGTCGTGAAGAGGCCGCAGCAAGCTGACGCTCAGCGACAGAGGCATCTATTCGTGTTTAACGAATAGATGCCAGATATCTGGAAACCCTTCAGATAGGTGTGGATCCGCTCTGCTCCCAGGCAAACGTGCAATCGAGGCGAGAGAGTACGTAGACCATACCCTGCTCTCCATCACCCATCATCATCGACAAAGGGCTTCGCTTATTGAAGAGGTGGTTGCGTTGCCGAAGCCAGCGTTTACCCATGCTTGAATTGGTAGGGTAAGTTGTACGCAGGGCATCGTTGATACGTACCAGATACTCGATACGCCTCATCACTTCAGGACTATCAGGGAGCGCCTTGTTATGGCGATATCGGGTTATGTGGCGTGGCTTGCCGTTAATCTGGAGCAGCGACATCATCTCCTCGCTGTGTAACCCCCAACTGTCTAATAGATCCATTACTCCCCGGGTGATTGCCATTTGCTCACCCGCAGAACGAACTGTAGTTTCTGGTATGGTTTCGGTCATATCTGCAAATCCCTAGTGTTTAACTTGGTTTTTTCAGAGTCTAGCACGATTCGCGGCACCAAAACCCAATATAAATCGTGGTAATTAGCCCGGTACCACAACAGCTATATTCAGCCTCCAAAGTCACCCCTGCCCCTTCCACAGGGAGTGCCACCAACGCTTACGGTTATTAGGCATCGCCATGGCTGGCAGATCAACGGGCTTTAGCTTACTCAGTATCCATCCCGGCAGTGGCGGATTATCGCTATAGCCACAAGAGACACCAAGATTATTAGGATCATAAATCTTGATAAATGTGGGCTGTTTCAGGTCATCCGCATAGACGATACCGCAATACTCTTCGTCATGCTCACTCCGTAATAACTCATCAATCCGATCTACAAAGATCAGCAACTCTGCATCGTCAGTTGATGTTTCTGGCGGAGATTCTCCAACAGCATAGATATACCATCCCCCTGTGGCATCCTCTTTCAATGCCTGCCAAAGATCATCCAGCTGAGGCCATCTAAGCGCTGAAGTGAAGCTGCCTTTGAAGGCCAGCATAAAGTCGCTTTCTCTATTCATCACCACACCTGAAACGGAGTTAACCGTATAGGGAACCTCACAACGGGTCATGCAACAACATTTCAGAGGTTCATAAATCTATTCGATTGAGGATCGACATGAGTTTCATGCCCGATCATGGGTATAATGACCCTTTACCTCAGCTGGTTACAACCCATGACGAACGACAGCCAAACTCTTTTCGAATCGAATCTGGACCTAAAGCTCCTCAATCGGGGAAAAGTACGTGACATCTATGAGGTAGATGAGCAACACCTGTTGATCGTCACCAGTGACCGTCTTTCAGCCTTTGATGTGGTTCTGCCACAACCAATCCCAGGTAAAGGTGAGGTACTGACCAGAGTAGCTAACTTCTGGTTTGATCGCACACAAGCCCTGATACCAAATCACCTTGCCACGCTCTCCCTTGATGATATTGTGCCTGATTCCGAGCAACGCCGAAGCCTCGGTGAACGCGCTATGATTGTTCGCAAACTCAAGCCGCTCCCGGTTGAAGCGATCGTACGGGGCTATCTGATCGGTTCGGGATGGAAGGACTATCAGGCAAATGGTTCAGTTTGCGGTATCCATCTGCCTGAGCATCTCAAACAAGCCGATCGTTTACCGAATGCTATCTTCACGCCATCCACCAAAGCCGAGGTTGGTGACCATGATGTGAATATCGATTTTTCTCAGGCCAGGGGTCTGCTTGGCAGCGAAATGGCAGAACAGGTCAAACAGGTCAGCCTGCGTATCTATACCGAGGCAGCAGACTATGCCTTATCACGAGGTATTATCATTGCCGATACCAAATTTGAATTCGGTGTGGATGATGAGGGTCAACTACATTTGATTGATGAAGTTCTGACACCGGATTCATCGAGGTTCTGGCCAGCAGATTCCTATCGACCTGGCACTAGCCCGGTCAGTTTTGACAAACAGTTTGTCAGAGATTACCTGGAAACCCTAGATTGGGATAAAACCCCGCCGGGTCCAGAGCTACCACAAGAGGTGATCGATAAAACTGCAGAAAAATACAAAGAGGCTGAAAAGCGTCTGACCGGCAACTAGTGTGGTGCATCATACCAATGAACCATGTTCTTATTTTGAAGACTAACCAACTTAAACATTGCACAAAGCAGATTAATGTTGAGAGCCAATTCGCAAAGAGATCAGTTTACGAATCCTGTTCGCGTTGCAAGACTATTATTGAGCTATGATAGTCAACTTTAGTGGATTTATATTACACTCACATATATGGTTCTGATTCCTCTAGCTAATATGACCCGACTCAAGGTTGATTTAATAGGCCACACGAAACTGATTTTTTGTCAGCATCTGTTGCCCCATATCTCGTCAGTCCCACAATGAAACTACACTGACCCTGTCACTAGTATTGGCATTATTATGAGTTCAAGGTCACAAGCTAAAGTAGATATGACTAACCTGAAAAACAAGGCTGCCAGAGTAGTTATCTACACTACGTTGCGATGCCCCCATTGTGTTCACTTAAAACGTTGGCTGAAAAGAAACGATGTGCCCTTTCTCGATTTTAATGTGGCAAAACCGGGAAAGATCCAGAAAAAGTTCTTTGAGATTGGCGGTCAAAGCGTGCCGCTGATTCTTGTTGGTGAGCAAAAATTCGAGGGATTCAATCCCAATCAACTGAAAAAGGCTTTAGAGTTGGAAGGATTAATGTAAAAAAGAGCATCCTCTTCATCCTGCAAACTTTGAATACCCAAAAATAACAAGGGGGCCAGAAGCCCCCTTGATCAAACCGAACTGAAGATTAACTTATCAGTTGACCTTCGGATCCAGCTCTCCACTATCATAACGTCCCTGCATGTCTTCAAGCGAGATCGGTGCAATCTTATCCGCCATACCTGCAGAACCGAAGGCCTCATAGCGTGCCTTACAGATATCAGACATTGCTTTGGTCGCCTCTTTTAGGAACTTACGAGGATCGAAGTTGGACTTGTTGTCGTGAAGGTGTTTACGAACGGAACCAGTAGATGCCATACGCAGATCGGTATCGATATTGACTTTACGAACGCCGTGTTTGATACCTTCAACGATCTCTTCCACTGGAACACCGTAGGTCTCACCCATATCGCCGCCATACTCATTGATGATTGCCAGCCAATCCTGTGGCACAGAGGATGAACCATGCATGACCAAATGGGTATCAGGGATACGTGCATGAATCTCTTTTACACGATCGATAGCCAGGATATCTCCTGTTGGTGGACGGGTGAACTTATAAGCACCATGTGAGGTACCGATAGCAATAGCCAAGGCATCCACAGCAGTCTTTTTCACGAAATCTGCTGCTTCGTCTGGATCAGTCAGCAGCTGACTGTGATCCAGAGTACCTTCAGCGCCGATGCCATCTTCTTCACCAGCCTGACCGGTTTCCAACGAACCCAGGCAGCCAAGCTCGCCTTCAACAGAGACACCACCAGCATGAGCCATCTCGACAACCTTGGCAGTAGTATCCACATTGTATTCGTAAGAAGAAGGCGTTTTACCGTCACTCATCAGCGAGCCATCCATCATTACAGATGAAAAACCTGATTGGATGGAACGCAGACATACTGAAGGTGAGGTACCGTGATCCTGATGCATGCAGACCGGAATATGTGGATACATCTCGGTTGCAGCAATAATCAGGTGACGCAGGAAGGGTTCACCTGCATATGAGCGTGCGCCGGCAGATCCTTGCAGGATAACCGGACTTTTTGCAGCATCCGCTGCCAGCATGATTGCATGCACTTGTTCCATGTTGTTGACATTGAACGCCGGCAGGCCATAGCCGTGTTCCGCGGCATGGTCGAGAAGTTGGCGCAGGGAAATCAGAGCCATGATAGCCTCCTTAGTTTTCTGTTTATATACTCGTTACAACTAATGACACTACTAACCAGCAGTGTCTTCAATCTGACTTTCAGTGAGTACATGTTCGCCGACACGCATCACTTTCATAATATTTGTTTGACCCTCTACACCGGAGCGATCACCTTTGGTGATGATCACCAAGTCATTTTCTCTAACCTCTCCACGACGCAGCAGCTCATCGATGACTTCTTCATTGACCTGAGCAATGTTGGTGCTGGAGACATCGAAACTAACAGGATAGACACCACGGTAGAGTGTCACTTTTCGGCGGGTGTGTACATGCCGGGTCAAGGCATAAATTGGGATATCCGAACTGATTCGAGACATCCATTTAACTGTGGAACCTGATTCAGTCAACGCTGCAATCGCTTTTACCCCGAGATGGTTAGCGGTATACATGGTGGACATGGCTATTGCTTCATCCACACGACCGAAGACACTATCGAGGCGATGATCAGAGCGTCTTGCGGTTTGATGTTTTTCAGCTTCGACACAGACACGGTCCATTGCCTTAACGACTTTGTGCGGATACTTTCCCACTGAGGTTTCAGCAGAAAGCATCACTGCATCGGTACCATCGAGTACTGCATTCGCAACGTCAAAGACCTCAGCACGGGTTGGAATCGGACTCTCGATCATCGACTGCATCATCTGCGTTGCAGTGATCACCACCGAGTTCAACTGGCGAGCCTTCTTGATCATCATTTTCTGCACTGCTGGAAGCTCAGCATCGCCGATCTCGACCCCCAGATCACCACGGGCGACCATGATGGCATCGGATTCCTGAATAATCTCCTCTATGTAGTCGAGCGCTTCCGCACGTTCAACCTTGGCAATGATGCCACCTTGTCCACCCGCCTCTCTCAGCAGGCGTCGTGCTTCTCTGCAATCTTCACCATTGCGAACAAACGAAACAGCCAGATAATCGACATCGATTTCCGCTGCAAACAGGATATCTTCACGATCCTTATCGGTCAGTGCAGGTGCAGATAAGCCCCCCCCTTTTTTATTAATCCCTTTGTTGTTGGAGAGCTTGCCACCGACAACCACTTTGCATCGGACTTCACTCCCTTCAACCTCAGAGATCCAGAGTTCAATGGCGCCATCATCGAGAATCAGAGTATCGCCCCGGGAGACATCTTTAATCAGCTCCGGGTAGGTCAGGCCAACCCGCTCGTCATCGCCCGCACTCAGTGCTAACGCAGCATCAAGAGTAAACAGGCCATTCTCTTCAAGAATGGTATAACCTGATTTGAATTTACCTATGCGAATTTTCGGCCCCTGAAGATCAGCCAGCACACCAATCTGGCGGCCACAGGCACGGGCACGGTTACGTATCCGATCCGCACGTTGTCTTTGTGCGTCATGGACGTCATGTGAAAGGTTGAGGCGAACAATATCAACCCCGGCGTGAATGAGCTTATCGAGAACCTTAGGGTCATCTGTTGCCGGACCCAGGGTTGCTACTATTTTGGTTCTTCTTGGCATATCTATCCGCTTACATGCTTGCTGCACGTCTGATTGGGCCGGACCCCTGTCCGGCCTCTGGGTTGTGAACAGCCCCACTATTTGGCCGCACAAGCCTCCAACATCGCAACCGCAGGTAGTGTCTTGCCTTCCAGGTATTCCAGGAAGGCACCACCAGCAGTAGAGATGTAGGTGACTTTGTCATAGATGTCATACTTCTGAATCGCAGCAATGGTGTCACCACCACCCGCCAGGGAAAATCCTGCAGAATCGGCAATCGCCATGGAGACAGTTTTAGTACCCTCTCCAAACTGATCGAATTCGAAGACACCAACTGGACCATTCCATACAATGGTGCCTGCCTTTTTGATGATTTCAGCCAACTCATTGGCACTGTCAGGACCAATGTCGAAAATCATTTCATCATCAGCTACCTCGCCAGCAGGTTTCAATACAGCGGGCTCTTCTTCTGCGAAATTCTTGCCTACCACAACATCAGTAGCGATAGGGATATTCGCACCACGGGCCTTCATCTTTTCAACCAAAGCCTGAGCCGTGGGTACCAGATCATCTTCACAAAGGGATTTACCTACATTGTGTCCGGTCGCCTTTAGAAAAGTGTTTGCGATACCGCCACCGACAACCAGTTGATCAACCTTTTCTGAGAGGGATTCCAGTACAGTGAGCTTGGTCGAAACTTTGGAACCACCCACGATCGCCACCATTGGGCGAGCAGGTTTGGCAAGCGCCTTGGCCAGATTATCCAACTCATCAGCCAGTAAAAGTCCGGCACAGGCGACTGGAGCAAACTTACCAGCACCATGGGTAGAGGCTTGAGCACGATGTGCAGTACCAAAAGCATCCATCACATAGACATCACAAAGTGCGGCATATTTTTTTGCCAGTGCTTCGTTGTCTTTTTTCTCACCTGCATTGAAGCGAACATTCTCAAGCAGAACGACCTCGCCCTCTGCCAGGTCAAAACCACCATCAAGGTAGTCTTTAATCAGGCGTACCGTAGTACCAAGCTTGGCAGACATGTCATCTGCGATCGGCGCCATGGAGTTCTCATCCGAATAGACGCCCTCTTCAGGCCGTCCACGGTGGGACATTACCATCACCTTAGCACCGGCCTTGACACAATGTTCGACTGTCGGCATGGAAGCCGAAATACGTGCATCCGAAGTTACCTTGCCATCTTTAACTGGCACATTGAGGTCAGCGCGGATTAGTACGCGCTTGCCAGCAAGGTCAAGATCGGTCAACTTGATAAAAGACATAACAGACTCCTGCGTCGATTTTAATTTTGATTTATGAATTCTGAGTTATGGATTTTGTTGTTTCCGGTTACAACAATCTAAAAATACATAACTCAAGATTCACTATTGCGAAATCACGGGACAGCGATACCTGTCCCGTGAATATCAGAGCTTACTTGGAGACGTGCTCAACCACACGCAGCATGTTGCAGGTGTAGCCGTACTCATTGTCATACCAAGAGACAACCTTGACGAAGGTGTCATCCAGAGCGATACCAGCGCCAGCATCGAAAATCGATGGGTTAGAACAACCACGGAAATCAGTGGAGACCACTTTTTCCTCGGTGTAAGCCAACACACCAGCCAGATCGCCTGACTCAGAAGCCGCTTTCATAGCCGCACAGATTTCGTCGTAGCTGGCACCACTGTTCAGTTCAACAGTCAGGTCGACCACTGATACGTCAGAGGTTGGCACACGGAAAGCCATACCGGTCAGCTTGCCATTCAGTTCTGGCAATACCTTACCTACAGCTTTTGCAGCTCCAGTTGATGAAGGGATGATGTTCTCCAGAATACCACGGCCACCACGCCAATCTTTCATGGAAGGTCCATCAACAGTCTTCTGGGTAGCAGTCGCAGCATGAACAGTAGACATCAGGCCACGCTTGATGCCCCACTTGTCATTCAGTACTTTGGCTACAGGCGCCAGACAGTTGGTGGTACAGGAAGCTGCTGAAACGATGGCCTGACCACTGTATTCATTGTGGTTTACGCCATAAACGAACATTGGGGTAGCATCCTTGGAAGGCGCACTCTGTACGACTTTTTTGGCGCCAGCGTCGATGTGCTTCTGACAAGTCTCTTCGGTGAGGAAGAAGCCAGTACACTCAATCACCAGATCAGCACCAATCTCGTCCCATTTCAGGTCAGCAGGATCGCGTTCTGCAGTCAGGCGGATCTTTTTGCCGTTGACCACCATGTTGCTGCCATCTACAGACACATCACCATTGAAATTGCCATGAACCGAATCGTACTTCAGCATGTAGGCGAGATAGTCAGGTTCCAGCAGATCGTTGATGCCAACGACTTCAATACCAGGGAAGTCTTTTGCGATAGCACGGAATGCCATACGGCCGATGCGGCCAAAACCGTTGATACCTACTTTGATAGTCATAGCGATTCTCCGTTAAACAGTTATAGAGTTTTCATTTATTAGGGTCGGATGGAGGCGCGTATAACGCGCCTCTCAATCATCTCAAGCGGTCACTTCATTGATCGCAGCAATCACATTTTCAGCAGTAAAACCGAACTCTTTGAAGAGTTCGCCAGCTGGAGCAGATTCACCAAAATGATCAATACCAATGACCTTGCCGTTGATACCAACATATTTGTACCAGCCGTCGGTGACTGCAGCTTCAACTGCCACACGGGCGGTTACAGCTGCTGGGAGTACAGACTCTTTGTAAGCCGCATCCTGTCCATCAAACAGTTTGGTGTTTGGCATCGAAACTACCCGCACCTTCTTGCCGGAATCTGCAGCCGCTTTGACTGCCAGATCAACTTCAGAGCCGGTAGCGATAACAATTGCCTCAGCAGTGCCGTCACAGTCTGCAACAACATAACCACCTTTGGCGATGTCTGCGATCTGGGCATCAGTACGATCCTGATGAGCCAGACCTTGACGAGAGAAGATCAGGCATGATGGGCCGTCACTCTTTTCGACAGCTGCCTTCCATGCGACTGCGGTCTCAACTGCATCACAAGGACGCCAGACATCCATATTCGGTACCATACGCAGGGTAGGAATCTGCTCGACAGGCTGATGGGTAGGTCCGTCCTCACCCAAGCCGACAGAGTCATGGGTATAGACAAAGATCGATTGAATCTTCATCAATGCCGCCATACGCAGCGCATTACGGGCATACTCGGAAAACATCAGAAAGGTGCCACCGTAGGGGATGAACCCGCCATGCAGCGCCACACCATTCATAATCGCGGACATACCGAACTCCCTAACACCGTAAGAGATGTAGTTACCATCGGTATTGCCATCAGTGATCGACTTGGAACCAGACCATGCTGTGAGATTTGAAGGGGTCAGGTCAGCAGAACCACCCAGGAATTCCGGCAGTAGAGGCCCATAACCATTCAATGCATTCTGTGATGCCTTACGCGTCGCAGGTGACTCTGCTTTGGCGTTGACCTCTGCGATAAACTTGCTTGCTTCGCTTTCCCAGTTATCCGGCAGATCACCGCTCATACGACGACTGAACTCTGCAGCCAACTCGGGAAATGCTGCCTGATAGGCGGCAAACTGCTCATTCCAGGCAGTTTCAGATTCGCTTCCGGAAGCTTTTGCATCCCAACCCTGATAGATCTCGTCGGGTATAACGAATGCGTCGTGTTTCCATCCCAGCTGCTCACGGGTCGCAACGATCTCTTCAGCACCCAGAGGTGCGCCGTGACAATCGTGACTGCCAGCCAGGTTGGGAGATCCAAAACCGATCGTGGTTTTGCAGCAGATGAGGCAAGGCTTGTCACTATCGGCCTTGGCCGCCTCGATTGCCTGATTGATGGCGTCGGCGTCGTGTCCGTCAACACCACGAATCACCTGCCAGCCATAGGACTCGAAACGTGCTGGGGTATCATCGGTAAACCATCCCTCGGTTTCACCATCGATACTGATACCGTTGTCATCCCAGAATGCTATCAGCTTACCCAGACCTAGGGTCCCGGCCAGAGAGCAGGATTCATGGGAGATACCTTCCATCATGCAGCCGTCACCCATGAAGACATAGGTATAGTGATCAACGACATCATGTCCGGGCTGGTTGAATTGAGCCGCCAGGGTCTTCTCTGCCAGGGCCATACCCACCGCATTGGTGATGCCCTGTCCAAGTGGACCAGTGGTAGTCTCAACACCAGGCGCATAACCATATTCCGGATGACCCGGTGTTTTGGAATGAAGCTGACGGAAATTCTTCAGATCATCGATGCTCAGCTCATAGCCAGTGAGGTGAAGCAAGGAATAGATCAACATTGAACCATGACCGTTAGAAAGCACGAAGCGATCGCGATCGGCCCAATCCGGGTTAGCTGGATTGTGTTTGAGGTGGCTGTTCCATAATACTTCAGCGATATCGGCCATGCCCATGGGCGCACCCGGATGACCTGAATTGGCTTTTTGCACAGCATCCATACTTAGGGCACGAATGGCGTTGGCAAGTTCTCTGCGTGAGGACATTGACCCCTCCTGATTTATTAATGATTTGGTTATTTGTTTCGAAACTCAGCGGTGTATTAACACTGCGGATTTCAGCTAAATTTCTAAATTCTTTGTTCTGTAACCCTTTGGCTGCCCCTCTGTCTGTCACTCCCCTTTACTGAATAGGACAAATTCAAACCGGCTCGGGCAAAGGATCGCTATTCTGACTCAAGCAATGAGCTTAGGGCAAAGCAGCTGGCTTTAATGGCCGATAAGCTGGCTTGATGCATAATAAAATACCTGCAATTAGTTAACAATTTCAATGGGTTGAATATTACCGCCACTTAATGGAACAGCCCATACTGGGTATCTGATCCTGTGGCCCCCTACCCGTCTCAGCCACCTGTTTCATCGCTTCGAAGAGGTCACGACGCACCTTGGGATCAGCTGCTTCCTTCTTACTTTCATCCAATCTGCCCCGGTATTGCAGCTTCAATTCAGCGTTGTACCCAAAGAAATCAGGAGTGCAAACCGCACCATAGGCCTTTGCCACATGCTGTGTTTCGTCAATCAAGTAAGGAAAAGGAAAGTTCAGATTCTCAGCGATGAGGCGCATATTTTCAAAGGAGTCTTCGGTGTAATCTGTAGGATCATTCGACATAATCGCAACACAGTTGACACCCAATTCTGCCAGATCCTTCGCATCCCGTATAATTCGGTCTATAACTGCCTTGACATAGGGGCAATGGTTGCAGATAAACATCACCATCAACCCTTTTTCTCCGGCGCATTGCTGCAGCGACCACTGCTTGCCATCGACGCCGGGAAGAACAAAATCCGGAGCCTCGGCATCAAAGTCACAAATCGGTGTCTGTAGGGAGACCATTATTAGTACGCTCAATACATTGAATTGAATCAGGGTGGGGCATTATGCAAAAAGCAGGCTGGTGTGTAAAATCCGGTTTCGCCTTGTGTTGGCCCGTTCATACATAGCTGTATCATATAGTCAGTGATACCAATGACATACAAAATATCAGGTAAACCATGAGTAAAGACTTCATTTTCACCTCAGAGTCGGTCTCTGAAGGACATCCGGACAAAGTTGCAGACCAGATCTCCGATGCCATGCTGGATGCAATTCTGCAACAGGACCCCCATCCGGACAGGGCTCGCGTAGCCTGCGAAACCCTGATTAAAACTGGCGCTGTCATGGTGGCCGGGGAAATTACTACAGAAGCGTGGATCGACCTGGACGAACTGGTTCGTGGTGTGGTTTGCGATATTGGCTACACCAGTTCCGATGTCGGCTTTGATGGTTCAACCTGTGCCGTGATGTCCCTGATTGGTAAACAGTCTGCCAATATTGCCCAGGGTGTCGACCGCTCAGCCCCTGAAGAACAGGGTGCAGGTGACCAGGGCATGATGTTTGGCTATGCAACCAACGAGACGGATGTGTTGATGCCAGCGCCGATCACCTACGCCCATCGGCTGGTGCATCGTCAATCAGAAATTCGTAAATCGGGCATTCTGCCCTGGTTGCGCCCCGACGCCAAAAGCCAGGTAACACTTGAATATGAAGATGGCCAGGTGACTGGCATCGGCGCTGTGGTGCTCTCCACCCAGCACGATCCTGACATAGATCACAAGCAGCTTCAGGAAGCGGTGATGGAGAACATCATCCAGCCCGTATTACCAAAAGCGTGGCTGGACAAATGCCCCGCTGACAAGATCCACATCAATCCCACAGGCAGCTTCGTGATTGGTGGCCCGGTAGGTGATTGCGGCCTCACCGGTCGAAAGATCATCGTTGATACCTATGGCGGTGCGGCAAGACATGGTGGTGGCGCTTTTTCTGGCAAGGACCCCTCCAAGGTTGACCGTTCTGCGGCTTACGCTGGTCGTTATGTCGCAAAAAACATCGTTGCTGCGGGATTGGCTGATCGTTGTGAAATCCAGGTCTCCTACGCAATAGGCGTGGCTGAACCCACTTCAATCATGGTCGAGACTTTTGGCACAGGCAAAATTCCCGATGAGGCCATTGTCGCACTGGTTCGCCAACATTTTGATCTACGGCCTTATGGCATCCTAAAGATGCTCGATCTATTGAACACAGATACAATTAAATACCGCAAGACTGCTGCCTATGGCCATTTTGGTCGTGAGGACGAAGGTTTCACCTGGGAGAACACAGACAAAGCGGATATCCTCAGAGAGGATGCAAAACTCTAACCGAGATTATTAACAAACTTCCATTCCGAGGAGCGCTGCAACGGATCCAGATCCGCCAGGCTCGGAGTTGAAGTGTGATGAAATTAAAACCGCGCTCACTCACGATATTCAGGAGATGACTACCATGAGTGAGTTCACCGATTATAAAGTTGCTGATATTTCCCTGGCCGATTTCGGCCGCCGCGAAATTGCCATTGCCGAGACAGAAATGCCCGGTCTGATGGCAATTCGTGAAAAGTACGCCCCCCAACAACCCCTCAAGGGAGCCCGTATCACCGGCTCTCTGCATATGACCATCCAGACGGCTGTGCTGATTGAAACCCTGGTTGCCCTGGGGGCTGAGGTTCGTTGGTGTTCCTGTAATATCTTCTCAACCCAGGACCATGCAGCTGCTGCCATCGCCGCTGAGGGCATTCCGGTCTATGCCTGGAAAGGGGAGTCACTGGAGGAGTATTGGTGGTGTACAGAGCAGGTTCTCAACTGGCCTAATGGCGAATCCCCCAATATGATTCTCGACGATGGTGGAGATGCCACCCTGCTGGTGCATAAAGGTGTGGAGTTTGCTGACGCCGGTGCCGTGCCTGAGCCAAAAGCCGATGATGCAGAAGAGTGGCAGGTAATCCTCGGTGTTCTCAAGCGCAGTCTTGAAGAGGATCCAAAGCGCTATCACCGTATGGCCGAGTCGATCAAAGGGGTAACTGAAGAGACAACCACGGGTGTACATCGTCTCTACCAGATGATGGAGCAGGGCACCCTGCTGTTCCCGGCAATGAACGTCAACGACTCGGTCACCAAATCCAAGTTCGACAACCTCTACGGCTGCCGCGAATCTCTGGTTGATGGTATCAAACGGGCGACTGATGTGATGATTGCCGGAAAAATCGCACTGGTAGCCGGTTATGGCGACGTAGGCAAGGGCTGTGCCCAATCCCTGCGTGGTCTGGGTGCAACGGTATGGGTGACAGAGATCGACCCCATATGCGCCTTACAGGCGGCGATGGAGGGTTACCGGGTGGTTACCATGGAGGAGGCTGCACCTCTGGCCGATATCTTCGTCACCACCACCGGCAACTTCAAGATTATCACCCACGATCACATGGCTGCGATGAAAAACCAGTCTATTGTCTGCAATATCGGCCACTTCGACAATGAAATCGATATTGCCGGCATCAAACAGTACCAGTGGGAAGAGATCAAACCACAGGTTCATCACGTCATCTTTCCAGACGGTAAACGGATCATCATGTTGGCAGAAGGCCGCTTGGTCAATCTAGGCTGCGCAACTGGTCATCCCAGCTTTGTAATGTCCAACTCATTCTCCAATCAGGTGTTGGCACAGATCGAGTTCTTCACCCGTACTGGTGATTACGAAAACAAGGTCTATGTATTACCCAAGAAGCTCGATGAAGAGGTTGCCAGACTGCATCTCGCCAAGATCGGTGCGAACCTGACCACCCTGTCGGATGAGCAGGCAGACTATATTGGCGTACCTGTGGAAGGCCCCTATAAGCCTGCGCACTATCGCTATTAAACAACCTGCCTCTGTCTGTTACAGCGAGATGGTTGACCGGCTTGAATCGGTCAACCATCTTCCAAACTACTCTTGTTGCGGTAGCCGCTTGTCATGAATGATCAATTAAAACAGCAAATCTTCAGCTTCGAACTCTTCCCTGCAAAAACGGAAAAGGGGTTTGAAAACCTAAAAACAAATGTAGAAAAGTTACAAACACTCAATCCAGCTTTCTTTTCTGTCACCTATGGCGCTGGCGGTTCCACCCAACAGCGTACCTTCGATACCGTAGACTGGTTGGTAGAGAAAAAGATCGACACTGCTCCCCATCTCTCCTGTATCGGTGCCGACAAGAGTGAAATCATCGAACTCTTGGAACGCTACCGGGATCAAGGCATTCGTCGATTGGTGGCACTGCGTGGCGATCTGCCTTCCGGGATAGGTCTTGGCGGCCTGGGTGAACTCAATCATGCCAATCAATTGGTGGAACTGATCCGTGAGACCTTTGGAGACTATTTTCATATTGAAGTGGCAGCCTATCCTGAATTCCACCCTCAGGCAGCCACTCCGGAACAGGATCTACAACACTTCAAAGGAAAGGTCGAAGCCGGTGCAAACAGCGCGATCACCCAATATTTTTACAATGCAGATGCCTATTTTCGCTTCCTCGATGAATGTCACAGACTACAGATAGAGATTCCCATCGTACCGGGCATTATGCCAATTACTAACTTCACCCAGCTGGCCAGATTCTCCGATGCATGTGGCACAGAGATTCCCCGTTGGCTTAGAAAGCGACTGGAAGGCTATGGCGATGATCTGGAATCGATCCGCAGTTATGGGGCTGAAGTGGTGACCGCGATGTGCGAACGCCTGCTTGCCGGGGGAGCGCCTGGATTACATTTTTACACCATGAACCAATCAGCACACTGTCTAAAGATCTGGCAAGCACTGCAGCTCTAGTTTGGAGCTTCATACTAGCGAGCCGCGTAGCCCACTAGAGCTGAGAGTGAATTTGGTAACACTCTGAGCCATACTATAGGCCGAATGCGGGTTAACCGCGTTCAGCCTGGGGCTGGCAACCAGTGCTTGGCATCGGTTCGGCCATTGAGGTGGCGCTCTATGATGCTGTCCAACACCTCAGGCTCGACCGGTTTTGTGAGAAAACCATCCATACCAACCCGAATACATAGCTCCATCATATCCTCGACACTATTCGCAGTCAGGGCATAGATAGTCATATATCGGCTTTGGGATTCCCGCTCCCTGTAGAGACGAGTGAACTCTATGCCATCCACATCAGGCATACACAAGTCGATAAACGCCAGCTCATACTCTTTCTCATTAAGTGCCTGTAAAGCCTCCTTGCCGTTTCTGGTCACTTTGACTTGATGCCCACGCTGCTTCAGTAGAGTTGCCAACACCTTTGAAGCAATAACATTGTCGTCTGCAAGTAATATGTTAATGGCGCGATCATTAATACCCTGATCACGATTCTCACTGATATCAGAACTCTGTTCATAATGAGGGACTAAAAGATCCATCACTGTCTGAGCCAGATCCATACTGAGAAAAGGCTTAATCAAGACTGGCGTACTGATCGAGGCATAACTGAGATTTTCAGTACGATAGCCCACCAAAATCATTGGAATCGAAGGTTCTTTTGTGTTGACGCAGCGGGTAACCTGCTTGATGGCGTTGTCATTGAACGAATCACAAACCAATAGAAAATCTGGATTCTTATCAAGCTGTCGGCAAAAGCGGTTCAACTCATTTGCTGATAGTGCCTTCATACCAAGCTCATCAACAATCTGCAGGTGTATCTGCATGGCATTGGGATCCTGATCATAAATCAGTACTTTTTTATCTTTCAGCAGTGGGTATTTTTGTGCCATCGGCACTACTTCCTGATAGGCCTCGTTAGTAGTTTCATCTCCCAGCAAGGGCAAACGAACACTGAATTTAGTTCCTTCTCCCGGGCTACTGATGACATTAACCTGCCCCTTCATCAAACGTGTCAGATCCCGAATCACCGAGGTACCAAGACCCGCACCTTCAAAACGTTTCTGCTGATTGCTCTCATCCGCCTGCCAGTAGGCATTGAAAATCTCAGCTAATTTCTCCTCTGGGATACCTATCCCGCTGTCTTCAACCTCAAACAGGATATGGCGGGCTGGAACTTCAGCACTCCCTTCTGACAAATTGACCCGCAAACAGATATATCCTTGGTCAGTAAACTTTATTGCATTACCCACCATATTGAACAGAATCTGAGTGACTCTGAGTCGATCACCATACAATTGTTGAGGTAGTTCAGGATCGATCCAACAGTACATCTCCAGCTTCTTCCCTTGGGCTTCTGAGGCCAGACTTGAGGAGATATTCTTTACCAATTCGTAGATATCGAACCATTCGTTAGTCAACTCCAACTTGTTGGCATCTATTTTCGACAGATCAAGTACGTCGCTGATCATTGACCTGAGCAGTCTCACTGAGCCATTAATGGATTGCACATACTCCTTTTGTTCCGCATCCAGTGGTGTATTTTGCAGTAATCTGGCCATACCCATTACACCAACCAGTGGGGTACGCAGTTCATGTGTCATGGTCGCGAGGAAATTACCTCTCGCCTTCTTGGCCAACATAGCCTCGTGCTTAGCCTGGTGCAGTTGGCGCAACAGGGCGTACTGATAGGCTGGAATGACAAGTAGCAATAGTACAAAAACAAAGGCTTCCAGAATGTGTTGTTGCCATTGTTGCAGATAGATAAGAAGCATACTGTAGGAGATGAAACTCAGTACCGAAGCGATCAGCAGCTGCCTGGCACCATATCTGATGCCATATGAGATATAGATCCAGTGATAAATCAGATAGAAAGGGCTGAATGCATCTGATGTCAGGAATATCGCCAGACTGGTTGCACTGATATCAACTATAAGATCGACATCTACCCGGTAGGGCATTTTTGGCCAGATCACAATACTGATCAAGAGCAAAATAAAGTAGGTAAAATAGGTGGAATAGAGGGCAATAAGCAGTGGCAAATCAACTGAATAGTGATTCGTTTTAATTGCAAACCACATTGAGAAACAGCAAAAAAACCAGATACCCAGACGAACTAACGCCTGTTGATACTCCGAATTGGCTAGTAAGCTCTGTTCGAAGAATTTTTTAAACATGGCATGTCTTCCTTAAATGCAAGACAGAGCAGCTCCCTGACACTAACACCCTCTCTATAAACTCCGCTCTACATGCTTTGCAATATTTATTAATCCGGCACACATTAATCTGCTACCAAAACCAAGCACAATCTGTCTGCAATCAGCAGAACATCATATCCAGACACTTCTTGTGCTGCACTAAATTTAATATCTCGTTTAAGATTTAATTTCCACTTTTGGACTTAATGGAATCTTATTTGAGCTTATTAAACAGACGATCAAATAGTTAACTCTCAGCCGCAGTGAGCCGCGTCATGATCAAGAACATGCTTGAAGCTCTGAAAGTAATCTATTTGCTCACCGGGTTAATAGTAGGATATTCCGATTGTTTGATGAAGATCAATTATCCTTGATTGCAGAATCCCTATCAGCCACTATCATACAGTGAGAGTCGATCCAATCTGGTTGTCCTGTTCAATCAATTTCCGTCGACGATCCAGCCAAACCATATCACTGATCAGGTTTAAAAGATGTATATAAAAACGCCCACAGAGCACATCCATGCGAACGAGCTGAAGCCCGAAGACCGACGCACAGTTAAACGTCGCCACCTGATCTACTACCTGAGAGTTTGGAATTCAGAAAACAATACACCTTTGGGCCAAGTGGTTGATATCAACGCCCAAGGCATGATGTTGATTGGTGAAAAACCGATACCGACTGGCGAAAAACTTAGCCTCAAGATCAACCTCCCAGAGAGCGAAGATGAACTTAAATTTTTGAATTTCAAAGCAATATGCCGTTGGAGCTCAAAAGATATAAACACCGCATTTTATGACTCCGGACTCGAATTTATTGATCATTCAGAGGAGAAGATCGAGGCCTTAAAGCGTTTGATTGAAGACTATGGATTTAACGACTGAGACCAAAAAGTAGTGATACCGGCAATACCCTGAGCACCATTTGATAGCGCTTGAGGCAGGTCATCTGCTCTCATACCACCCAAAGCATAAACCGGCAGGTTAACCTGATCCACCCAGGCAGAAAAACTTGACCAGCCAAGGCTTGGAGCTGCCGGGTGTGAAGCGGTGACCTGAACAGGTGAAAGCAGTACATAGTCGAGCCCAAGGCTTTCTGCCTTTTTCAACTCATCCATCTGATGACAGGATGCACCAATCACCCCAGATCCTGATGGTCGCCGGGAAAGTGACATTAAATTCCTAGAGGTTAGATGGATACCATCCGCTTCCCCATGCCAATCCAAAACCCTTTCAGCGCGATTCAGTAGTAGCTTAACCTCTCTCGACCGACACATAGCAAGCGCTTCACTCATCAATTGCCGATAAGCCGCATCCGATAATTGATGGGCGCGCAGTTGTACAAGCTGAATACCTTGTGTTATCGCATCAGACAGACTTTGCAGAAAAGCCGTGGAATCACTTGGATCTGATCCAGTAATCAGATAGCGTTTTGGCAGTTGCAGTGCGGTGATGACTGGACGGTCTGCGGCAGGGAACTCTTCAGGCACCATCTCGTTAGGTAGCAGCCAACGCAGAGGCTGACCTTCCAACCCTGCTGCCTCACCCCGATAGGTCGCGACACGAAAAAAATCGAGTACTATCTCCCGCTCATCATAAGCATGTCTTATTCTGATCAGCGGCTCATATTCAGTGGGAATAATTCCGAGCTCTTCTTTGAGTTCTCTGGAAAGTGCAGCTTCAGTGCTCTCCCCTGGCTCTAATTTTCCGCCGGGAAACTCCCATAAACCACCCTGATGCGTATGCTCAGCCCGCTTACTGACCAATACCCTGCCACAGGTATCGAAAATTGCAGCAGCAGCGACTTGAATGACCATCGATGTTAACTCAGAGTGGAACCAGGTTGATAATTGTTAACGAAGCACAATACAGGCAAACGGAGATTTCCTGCTTCGGTATGCGTGCCATGCTGGTTACTTCCAAAAAACCTGTCAAGTCCTAATAAGAAAAAACTACGATGGTAATTTGGCGCTCCACATAAAACTTCTCATATTCTTGGAATATGGTGGAATATTTTTTTCGAGTGTCCCACATCTTTGCTTTATAAGGTAGCCTGGATGGAGTGCAACGGAATCCGGGACGTTCAACGTTCAAGCCCTCCCGGATTCCGTTGCACTCCATCCAGGCTACTTGTTCACGGGTATGGGTAGAGGACAGGCGCACCGGTCTCTTATATCTTTTTGCCGATAAAATTCGTAATTGCGGATGTGGTGAGCTGTGCGAACCGCATCAACAACAGAATACAGTGGCTCACGAACATCAATGATGCGGTTCGTACCTCACCACATCCTACGTAATATGCTTACCGCACGTTAGGAGTTATGAAACAGAGTGTCTTCAGGCTGAATGGGCTTTAAAAATGGGGCATTTGGACCGGCTGAGGGTTTCCAAACTTACCGCGCGGCAACTAGTGCGGTGCGTCATACTAGGTACGATATTCTGCATTAATTTTCACATAATCGTAGGATAGGTCGCAGGTCAGTACCTTTGTTGAGGCATCACCCCGAGCCAGCTCGACACGAATGGTAATGTTAGAACGCTGCATCACAGCTTGACCCGCCTCTTCTGTATAATCGGATGCCCGTCCACCCTGACGAACGATACAGAGATCATCCAGCCAGATCCTCACGTCATCAATCACCAGATTCTCGACACCGGCACGGCCTACCGCCGCCAGAATTCTTCCCCAATTCGGATCAGAGGCGAACAGCGCAGTCTTTACCAGAGGAGAGTGGGCTATGGTATAGGCCACATCCTCGGCCTCTTTCACGCTGCTTGCACCAACAACCTCCACTTCAACAAGTTTGGTAGCACCTTCGCCATCAGCAACGATCTCTCTGGCGAGTTCCATGCAGATTTCAAGCACCATCTGCGCCAGTTGTTGATAGACAGGTGACTGCTCATCTGTCACTGGAGGCAGAGAACTTGCGCCACTGGCAATCAGCACGCAGGCATCATTGGTTGAAGTATCGCCATCGACAGTAATGCTGTTGAATGAGGGGGCTACTGCCAGATTAAGGCAGTTTTGCAATAGATCCGGGGAGACCTTCAAATCGGTAGCCACATAGGCCAACATGGTGGCCATATCCGGACGAATCATGCCAGATCCTTTAGCCATACCGGTTACCTGGACCTTGACACCATCCACCTCAAAACTACGGCAGGCCAGCTTTGGCCGGGTATCCGTAGTCATGATGGTTTGAGATGCCGACTCCCAACCCTCTTTGGTCAATCCCTCCAGAGCATTTGGAAAAGCTTGCAGCATCCGCTCAACAGGTAGAAGTTCGCCAATTACTCCGGTTGAAAATGGCACTACTTGGTGAGTTTCACAACCAGCTAGATCAGCCAGCTCCTGGCAGCAGCGTACAGCGTCATCAACGCCCTGTTGGCCAGTTCCTGCATTGGCGTTTCCAGAGTTGATCAATAGCAGCCTGGGGGCGCCCCGCTGTAGATGATCCTTTGCCAGCTGCACAGGTGCAGCACAAAATGCATTACGCGTGAATACTGCTGCACACTCCGCGCCATCCGCCAGCTCAATGACTAACAGGTCATTTCGACCTTGATAGCGAATCTCTGCAGCGGTTACTCCAAGTCTTACACCCGGAACTGAAAACCCTGAATCAACCATCTCAACTCAATCTGCCATGACACTGCTTATATTTTTTGCCTGAACCGCAGGGACAGGGCTCATTGCGGCCAATCTTACGCCCATCACGGACAAAGGGCTGCTGGGATGGGTCGTGCTCCTGCTCCGCCTCTCCAGACTCAGGTCCACCAGAGAGCCCTTCAAAAGTCTCATGTTTGAACTCAAACTCATCCGCTCTGGATTGCTGCTCCTGCAATGCCAACTCTTCAGGCATCTGTACCTGAACCTTGGAGAGCAGTGTTATCACCTCCAGCTTGATGCTATCCAGCATACTGGAAAACATCGCAAAGGCTTCACGTTTGTACTCTTGTTTAGGATTTTTCTGAGCATAGCCCCGCAGGTGAATGCCCTGACGCAGATAGTCCATCGCCGCAAGATGCTCTTTCCAGTGGCCATCCACGGTTTGCAACATCATCGCTTTTTCAAACTGGCGCATATTCTCATCGCCAACCAGTGACTGCTTGTCGTCATAACCTGAAATCAGAGTCTGCATGATTTTCTGCTTGAGGGTCTCTTCATGCAGGTCACTATCTTCATCAAGCCAACTCTGTATCGGCCATTCGCCACTGAATGCCTCAGCCAGAGCCTCACTCAACCCAGGTACATCCCACTGCTCTTCAATACTGTCACGGGGAATATGGGCGTGGAACACTTGATCCAGCACATCTTCACGCAGAGCTGTAACGGAATCGGAGATATCCGAGGTATCCATCAACTCATTGCGCTGCTCATAGACCACTTTACGCTGGTCATTGGCGACATCGTCATACTCAAGCAACTGCTTACGAATATCGAAGTTGCGTCCTTCCACTTTGCGTTGAGCATTCTCAATTGCTCGGGAGACCCAGGGGTGTTCGATCGCCTCGCCTTTTTCCATCCCCAGCTTCTGCATCAGACCACCCACTTTATCGGATGCAAAGATCCGCATCAGGTTATCCTGCAAAGAGAGATAGAAGCGGCTTGATCCGGGATCTCCCTGACGTCCGGAACGGCCACGAAGCTGGTTATCGATACGTCGGGACTCATGACGCTCAGTACCAATAACGTGCAGCCCACCCGATTCCAGCACTTGTTTGTGAATCTTACCCCACGACTCGGTATGCGCTTTCACTGCATCACTGCCTGGCTCTTCACCCAAGTCTTCGAGTTCGGTCTCCAGGTTACCGCCGAGCACGATATCGGTACCACGGCCCGCCATGTTGGTGGCGATGGTCACAGCACCTGGACGCCCGGCCTGGGCGACAATTGCAGCTTCCTGCTCATGATGTTTGGCGTTCAGTACCTTATGCGGTACTTTCGCTTTCTCAAGCAGCTCTGAAACCAGCTCAGAAGACTCAATCGATGCCGTACCAACCAGAACCGGCTGCCCCCGCTTCACACAATCCTGAACATCCTCCAGAATCGCCTGATACTTCTCCTCGGGGGTGAGATAGACCAGGTCGCCCATATCCTTACGGATCATCGGTTGGTTGGTTGGAATAACCACCACTTCCAGACCGTAGATCTGCTGAAATTCAAAGGCTTCAGTATCTGCAGTACCGGTCATGCCGGAGAGTTTTTTATAGAGACGGAAGTAGTTCTGAAAAGTAATCGATGCCAGGGTCTGATTTTCATTCTGAATCTCAACCCCTTCCTTTGCCTCAACAGCCTGATGCTGACCATCCGACCAACGGCGACCGGGCATGGTACGGCCGGTAAACTCGTCGACGATGATTATCTGACCATCTTTGACGATATAGTCCACATTGCGCTGAAACAAGGCGTGTGCGCGCAGCGCCGCGTTGGCGTGGTGCATGAGAATGATGTTGCCACTATCGTAGAGACTCGCGCCCTCTTCCAGAAGACCCGCTTCGGTGAGCATCTCTTCTACATGCTGGTGGCCCTCTTCACTGAAATAGACCTGACGGGCCTTCTCATCCACTGAAAAATCACCAGGGCCAAAATCGGGTTTACCCTCTTCATTGGTGATCGGGTCCTGACGAGTCAGGCGAGGAATTATATGGTTGACTGCCTTGTAGAGCTCTGAGGAATCATCTGTAGGCCCAGAGATAATCAGTGGCGTACGCGCCTCATCGATAAGTATCGAATCAACCTCGTCGACAATCGCGAAAAAAGGTGGGCGCTGCACCCGCTGATCGGCACTGAAGGCCATATTATCTCGCAGATAATCAAAGCCATACTCATTATTCGTACCGTAGGTGATATCTGCTCCGTATGCCTCACGGCGGGTCGCTGGACGCAGATGCAGGTAACCACCATTTGAACCATCGTATTCAGGGTCGTAGATAAAGGATGAGCTATCCGGCCCCATGCCACCGGACGAGTTGATTACCCCAGTGCTCAATCCCAAATGGTGGTAGATTCTGCCCATCCAGGCTGCGTCTCTACGCGCCAGGTAGTCGTTCACCGTCACCACATGGACACCCTTGCCGGGCAAGGCATTAAGGTAAGCTGCCAGGGTTGCCACCAGGGTTTTACCCTCACCGGTACGCATCTCTGCGATCTTGCCCTGATGCAGCACCATGCCACCGATCATCTGTACATCGAAGTGACGCATCTGCATCACTCGCCGCCCAACTTCTCGGACGACGGCAAACGCCTCCTGCATCAGGCTGTCCAGTGAATCCCCCGCTTCCAGCCTGGCACGGAAATCCGATGTTTTCTGTTGCAGCGCCTCTTCCGAGAGCTTTTCAATTTCGGACTCCAGAGAATTGATCTGGGAGACCGTTTTAGTCATTCGTTTTACCAGTCGATCATTACGACTGCCGAAGATCTTTGTAAAGATTTTACTAACCATTAATCGGGGCTTCCGTCAGAATGCGAAATGTTTGCGATCATACAGCATGCAGTGGTGATGAAGAAGGACACGCTTTGTATTATTAGATCCATAAGTGGGGGTCAACGGCTGGCAATTCAACCGCTGGTCTGGGTTAACCTGTCAAAGAGTGCCAAATGAGTGGCCTATTACAGCCATCACAGCTTCAGGGAGTCGTAAAACCAGAGAGAAACCCTGAGAATCAACTTTTATTTCGTTTCGATAGAATATATTTTGTGGGATCGACAATTTTGCCGTTACGCACCACTTCAAAATGGACATGAGGCCCTGTTGAACGACCGGTGGAGCCCATTCTGGCAATCACCTGCCCCTGCTTGACCCGATCACCAATCTCTACCACCACCTCAGAATTGTGTCCATACCTGGTGATATAACCCTTACCATGATTGACTTCGACCAATTTGCCGTAGCCATAGCGATCATCGGCCCAGGTGACAACACCCGCAGCCACAGCGACCACATCTGATCCATCCTTGCCAGCGAAGTCCATGCCTTTGTGCATTGCCCGCTTACCGGTAAAAGGATCATTACGCATGCCAAAGTAGGATGAGATCCAGCCTTTTTTCACTGGACGACCTGCAGGATGAAGCGAATCCTCAAGATTCGAATTCATAATCAGATCCTCGACTAGATTAAGCTGTTGATATCGATGGTCGATCATCTCTTCCAGCTGCGCCATCTCCAGCAAAAGATCCGGGAGTGCCGAAGCCTGACTGAGTGAGGATTTTGCGTCAGGTCCACCAAGTGCGGGCGCAATTTCAAAACTGAACTCACCCTTATCCAATCCACCAATAGTCACTAAACGTTCGCCGAGCGCATCTAGACGCAGCAACTGGGATTGAATCTGGCCAACCCGGATCGCCAAAGCATCTATCCCACTCTGGGTATCCCGTTTAGCATCCTCCAGAAGCAGACGCTCCCGGTCGAAACTGTTCTTCAGACTGGTAACAAGCTGATGCTCAGGGAATTCAGTATCACTGACCCCCATTTGATAACCAGCCCACAACATTGCCATGCCAAACAGGAGAGCAAGTCCCAGAAAAACAGCAGGCAGGAGCCACCTGGAGGCCACCCCATAATCTTGTCCAGCACCACGTAAATATATGATTTTCATTACTAAATAATCATCAAAGTAAGATTGTTCTACTACACTTCTTCGGTCAAAAACCTTCGAACTTTACCACTTTCCAAAGAAAATGTGATGTTTTTTCTTTAAATCTGCTCTAAGCTCGCGCTATGAAATCGCTGAGAAACATCGTTGATCGCAGCTCGACCCCTGCGAAGTTGGGTCGGAAACTGGCTGATTACGACGCACTCTGCAAGCGAGTCAGGTCGAACCTGCCTGCACCTTTGGATCAACAGTTAAAGGCTACCGTGCTACAGGCAGGCACCCTCAGTCTATTCGTATCTTCCCCTGTCTGGGCGAGCCGGTTACGCTATGCCACACCACAACTGATTGCTCAGCTGAAGAGAGAGGGCTTGACGATTGAAAGGGTACGCACACGCATACTACCCAACCAATCTGCCGCTCCGTCGAGGCCAAAACAGAGGATGCGCTGCTTGAGTAGTGAAAACAGTGAAATGCTGCGCCATACAGCGGCTTCGATCAGTGACCCCAAATTGAGCGAGGCTCTGCTGAAGCTGAGCAGACATGGGGAGTAGCGTGACGGGAGGCTGATGCTATCAAGCCACCCAGGTTAAACACCGGGGAGGCTTGATAGCCTGGTTATTTAAGTCGCGGTCAAATGTGCAGGCTGCATGTAAGAGATCGGTGCATTTTCAGGCTCATCAAAGGTGATCTCCTCCCAGGCATCTTCCTGCAGAATCAACTCACGCAGCAGGCGGTTGTTCAAGGCATGTCCGGATTTGTGCCCACTAAAGGCACCAACCAGGCTGTGTCCCAGCAGATAGAGGTCACCAATTGCATCCAGGATCTTATGCTTTACGAATTCATCTTCGTAACGCAGACCATCTGTGTTCATTACCCGGTAGTCATCAACCACTACCGCATTGTCCAGGCTGCCGCCCAAGGCCAACTCCTTCTGCCGCAACATCTCGATATCACGTAAAAAGCCGAAGGTTCTCGCCCGACTGACCTCTCTGACAAAAGAGGTAGATGAGAAATCAATCGTGGCAAATTGAGAACGTTCCTTGAATGCAGGATGGTCAAAGTCGATGGAAAAAGAGACT
Organism: Candidatus Thiodiazotropha sp. 6PLUC1; assembly: GCA_040506705.1. Lineage (GTDB taxonomy): Bacteria > Pseudomonadota > Gammaproteobacteria > Chromatiales > Chromatiaceae > Thiodiazotropha. The sequence continues at coordinate 30,283 of JBEVWG010000039.1, read as the reverse complement.
TTGAAGCCATCAAAAGGTTCGAAACAGGCGCGCTTGTCGCCTTCCTGCACTTCCACTTTACGTTTAATACGGATGAACCGCTTGGCCTTGTTTTGCTCTTCGACGCCCGCAGACTGCAGCAGAAAAACAAAAGGTCCGGCACTTCCGTCCATGATCGGCACTTCTGCAGCGCTGACATCCACATAGGCATTATCGATACCCAGTCCAGCCAAGGCTGAGAGCAGATGTTCTACAGTGGAGACTCTCACCCCATTCTGAACCAGGGTACTGGAGAGACGCGTATCTCCGACATTTTCAGCACATGCACGAATCTCAACCGGCGGATCGAGATCTACCCTCCTGAAAATAATCCCTGTATCAGGAGCAGCAGGTCGCAGGGTAAGGTATACCTTCTCCCCGGTATGCAGCCCTACACCTGTAGCGCGTATCACATTCTTCAACGTACGTTGCCAAATCATCGACTCGCAGCTCCCATTAACGAAACCGGGTATTTGCCCCAGAAAAAAGCGCGAATGCTACCACAGGTGGGAGAACTGTAAAAACAGTTATATTCCCAACCTATTGAAACACGCGACCAAAACCTGTCATCTCACTGTAACCAGGAAGATTCTACACTAATCTGCCTGGCGACGTAAAAAGGCAGGAATATCCAGGTAGTCCAGGTTGCCATCTGCAGTTGCCACCGCAGCACTGCGGCCGCTGTTGCCATTTCGCAACACTGTGGGTCGATCAAGCTCCCGATAGTCATCCGGAACCTGCTGTGGATCTTCGCTATCGATTAGTTTGACTGGCGCCAGATCCTCTACCTTTGCAGGTTTTGGTAACTCCGTTGTGGCTCGTTCACCCATGCCCAGCCCGGTTGCCACAACGGTCACGCGCATATCATTCTGCATATCCGGATCGATTACCGTTCCGACCACCACAGTGGCATCGTCATCTGCAAATTCACGTACAGTTGTGCCGACTTCATCAAATTCGCCAATTGCCAGATTGAGTCCTGCAGTGATGTTGACCAGTATGCCTTTCGCACCGGCCAGATTGACATCTTCCAGCAGCGGACTTCGGATGGCTCGTTCTGCGGCTTCCCGTGCCCGATTGTCACCATTGGCTTCACCGGAGCCCATCATGGCAGCCCCCATTTCGGACATAACCGTTTTCACGTCGGCAAAATCCACATTGATCAGGCCAGGGCGGGTAATCAGCTCCGCGATACCCTGAACAGCGTGCAGGAGCACATCATTGGCAGATTTGAAGGCATTCAGCAGACTCATCTCCTTGCCCAGAACCGCTAGAAGCTTCTCGTTGGGAATGGTGATCAGAGAGTCGACATGTTTTCCCAGGTCTTCCATACCCTGTTCTGCAATCCTCATCCGTTTCCCCCCTTCAAAGCCGAAGGGCTTGGTCACCACGGCCACTGTCAGGATGCCCAGATCCTTTGCCACCTGAGCTACCACAGGTGCAGCACCAGTACCTGTTCCACCCCCCATGCCGGCAGTGATAAAGACCATATCGGCACCATCAAGTGCCTCCTCGATCCGGTCTCTATCCTCCAGAGCAGCCTGTCGTCCAATCTCCGGGTTAGCTCCGGCACCCAATCCCTTGGTGATATCTGAACCCAACTGCAGCAAGGTACGTACTTCACTATTGCGAAGTGCCTGGGCATCTGTGTTAGCACAGATGAAATCGACACCCTCAATCTCTCCCGTCAGCATATGGTTTATAGCGTTTCCGCCACCGCCGCCAACACCAATTACTTTAATCACAGCATTTTGACTGTGTGTATCCATCAATTCGAACATGGTCTACCTCCGCGTCTGTCGCGCCTAACAGATGTCAATAAAAAATCTTAAAAATTGCCTTGAAACCAATGTTTCATTCTTTCCCAAATTGCTTTCAGGCTTCCCTCATTTGCCAACTCCCGTCCCCCTTGGGCCCGGTTTCGTTGACCGAACAATAACAATCCCACACCAGTCGAATAGATAGGATTCCGCACTACATCAGCCAATCCACTGACATATTGCGGCACACCCAATCGCACCGGCATGTGAAAGACCTCTTCCGCAAGATCAATCACCCCCTCCATTTTTGAACTGCCGCCAGTCAGCACTACACCGCCAGCAATAACATCTTCAAAGCCACTACGTCGCAGTTCGGCCTGGATCAGGGTCATCAATTCTTCGTATCTTGGTTCAACCACCTCCGCCAGAGTCTGACGGGATAACCTGCGCGGTGGTCTCTCTCCAATACTGGGCACCTCGATGGTCTCATCGCTGGTTGCCAGCTGGGTTAATGCGCAGGCGTATTTAATCTTGATATCTTCTGCATGCTGTGTCGGTGTACGCAGGGCCACAGCAATGTCATTTGTCACTTGGTCTCCCGCGATGGGGATCACTGCGGTGTGACGTATGGAGCCGCCAGTGAAAACAGCAATATCGGTTGTTCCACCACCAATATCGACCAGGCAGACACCCAGCTCTTTCTCATCATCACTCAGTACCGAGTAGCTGGAGGCCAGCTGCTCTAAAATCAGATCATCAACTTCAAGTCCACATCGCCGTACACATTTAACGATATTCTGTGCCGCACTCACTGCACCGGTAACCATATGAACCCTGGCCTCCAGGCGTACCCCGGACATACCGACAGGATCCCGGATACCCTCTTGCTCATCGATGATGAACTCCTGGGGAAGGATGTGCAGAATCTTTTGGTCCGCCGGGATCGCAACTGCGCGAGCTGCGTCAATCACCCGCTCCACATCGCTCTGACTCACCTCTTTGTCTTTGATGGCGACAATCCCGTGAGAATTGAGACTGCGGATATGGCTACCGGCAATGCCTGCATAGACCGAGTGAATCTCACAACCCGCCATCAACTCTGCCTCTTCTACGGCACGCTGAATTGATTGCACTGTGGATTCGATATTCACCACCACACCTTTTTTCAAGCCACGGGAGGGGTGGGAGCCGATTCCAATGATTTCGATTCCATTGTCCGCTTTAATCTCGCCAACAATTGCCACCACCTTTGAGGTGCCGATGTCGAGCCCGATAATCAGGTTTTTCTCACTTCGTTTTGTCATTACATCTACCCGTGACTTTCGCCCGTTGTCCTCAATTTGTAATGGGAATCTGTACTGCTCGATATCGCACCATTCCCAATAGATCCCATGCTCTGCGCGGTCTGCTCTTCATCTGGCACCCAATGCACAGAAAAGCCGTTCGTATACCTCAAATCGACTTCACCTGGCTGACGACCCCGCTGGGCTATAAGATCCGGATAGAGACGCACAAAACGCGTCAGTCTCGGTATTACATCCCGCCGCCCCAATTGCAGAGTTACTTCATTGTCTGTTTTGATACGCCATGCCTGTCGTGCATCCACCCAGACATGGGTCAATTTCAATCCGATGGTTTCAAGCAGGGTGTGCATGCGTTGAAACTCCCGGGTTATGGTTTTGGCATGCTGGGCTTCACCCACCAGCTTCACCAAACCTTTCAATTCAGGCAGTAGTTCTGGTGTGAAGACCACCCCCAACTGGCTGACCATCGCCTCTTTTCCCCAATAGGCCAGTGGCGTATGCTCGGTGACCTGAACTCTCAGGGTATCGGGCCAGACCCGACGTACACTGGCACGTTTGACCCAAGGCATACGTTCGATATGTTCCTGCATGCGTTTTAAATCGACACTGAAAAAACTGCCATTCACTGCCTGCGCCACGACCTGCTCCAAACGCTCTCTTTTGATAAAGCGCATCTCTCCGTCTACACCCACTGTCCGCACAGGCATCACGCCAGGATCATTGAGTTGTTTGCCTCCCCACACAAGTAGCGAGAACACGATCAAAGTCATCAATGCAGGTTTCAGCCAAACCATGCTCTTCTCAGTGAGAGTGACCGTTTTTTGCTCTTTTACTCTACGGCGCTTTGTATTCATCTCTATCGCTTCGCCTCAAGCGTGGTTTCAAGAATATGCAGCACCAACTCATTGAATGAGTATCCAGCTACTTTTGCAGACATCGGCACCAGACTATGGTCGGTCATACCGGGTATGGTGTTGACTTCAATCAGCCAGGGCTGCTGATCTTGATCAAGCATCAGATCCACCCTGCCCCAACCGCTGGCATCTACAGCATCAAAGGCCTGCCTGCAAAGTGCCTGAAGCTTTTTCTCCTCTGCTTCAGGCAGACCACAAGGACAGTGATAACTGGTGGTATCCGCAGCATATTTGGCTTGATAGTCATAAAACTGATGTGGCGTTTCCAAACGGATCAAAGGCAACATCTCATCTTTCAAAACCGCGGCAGTATATTCAGCACCTTCCACCCAGCGCTCAGCCAGCACCCGTGTGTCGTACTCCCGTGCTCTCTCCCAGGCCTGCTGAAGTTGATTCCGGTCTTCCACCTTGCTCATACCAATACTCGAGCCCTCAGCGCTGGGCTTTACCATCAACGGATATCCCAGTGCATCGGCTCGTTCCAGGTCTTCACTCTGTTGCATCAACACTGCATCCGGGGTTGGCAGGGCCATACCCCGCCATAGTGCTTTGGTGCGATGTTTCTCCATTGCAAGGGCTGACCCAAGCACCCCTGTTCCTGTATAGGGCAGTCCAAGGATCTCCAGAGCACCTTGCATCAAACCATCTTCTCCGCCCCGTCCGTGAAGCATGATGAAGACCCGCTCATATCCCTCATTTTCGAGTCTCTTAAGAATGTCTTTGTCTACATCAATGCCGTGGGCATCCACTCCACTGGATTGCAAGGCTGACAAAACGGCATTACCACTTTTCAGGGAGATCTCCCGCTCAGCGGAACCACCTCCCATAAGCACTGCCACTTTGCCGAACTTTTCAATCATGCTGACCATCTATTCTGGCACCCCAATCCTGTGGACTTCAGTCACCAAATCAACACCAGCATGGGCTGCGACTTCGCGCTGAACCAGTGCTATCAAGTTCTCAATATCGGCGGCTGTAGCCTGGCCGGTATTGATAATAAAGTTGGCGTGTTTCTCTGAAACCTGGGCACCCCCAAGTGTTCTCCCTTTCAGACCTGCTGTTTCGATCAGACGTGCTGCATGATCGCCAGGCGGATTACGAAAAACCGAACCGCAGCTGGGCAGGCTTGTTGGCTGAGTTGCAGAGCGTCGCTCCAGCAGGCTTTTGATCTTCTGCTGGGCAGCCTCCACATTCCCCTCTTGCAGAGAGAGTTCTGCGGCAAGAAACCATTCACCAGCTGGCCCCTTGACCTGGCGATAGCCAACCTCGAAGTCAGAGATTTGCCGTTGATGCACTTCACCGAAACGATCCACTGTCTCGACTTTAAACACACGCTGCCATGTCTCACCCCCAAAAGCGCCGGCATTCATCGCCAGCGCACCACCCAGGGTTCCGGGTATACCCGCTAGAAATTCGACACCACAGCGACCCGCTCGCGCTGCCATCCGGGCGATCTTCGCGCAGGAGACACCGGCCTCGCTATAGATCCGCTTATCATCCAACAGTTCGCACACCCCCAACGATCCCTGAGTGGCGATTACAGTGCCACTAAAGCCACCATCCCTGACCAGTAAATTGCTGCCCAATCCCAACCAGAAGAGCGGCTCATCACGATCCAGCTGACTCAGAAAAGAGATCAGGTCTTCTCTATCCGCTGGCCGGTAGAAGCGTTTTGCGGGACCACCAACACGCCAAGTGGTATGCCGCGAAAGGGGTTCATCCTTTCGCAGTTCACCACGCAGCTGTTGTGGCTCCATAATTGGCATCATCCCCAGAACCTCATGGGCTTTTGATCCACTCTGTTCAGTTTCTGCTTCTGGCTGCCGTTTCGTTGCTCTTGCAGACTTTCCTGGCTGCCGGTTTTGTTCATAATCAGCAGATCAAGCAGGTTGCACTGCAAAGACTCACCGCACCCATGGTGCAATCGTTTCATGTCAAAGATCTGTGCCATCAGTTGGCCTCCTCACAAAGTTGCGTGGGCAATTCGGCTGCTACTGCACCGATACTGCCTGCCCCTATGGTCAGAACGATATCCCCATCCTTGATTAATCCCTGCAACAGTTCCGGCAACTCTGTCACCGGTTCCATAAAGATTGGATCAACCTGGCCTCGCACTCTCACTGCACGACTCAAGTCACGCCCGGTTGCACCTTGAATGGGATCTTCACCCGCCGCATATACCTCGGTCAAAACCAGAAGATCAGCTTTCGAAAGAACCTGCACAAAATCCTCGAACTGCTCCTGAGTTCTGGTGTAACGATGGGGTTGAAAAACTAACACCAGACGCCTCTCAGGCCAGCCTTCACGCACCGCTTCCAGGGTTGCCTGAATCTCTCTGGGATGGTGCGCGTAATCGTCCACAAGCATTACATTCTTGCCATTCACCCGGCAGTCGCCGCGTGTCTGAAAACGACGGCCAATACCTGCGAATTTATCCAGGGCAACCTGAATATCCTCTCCCTCAATGTTGAGTTCCAGCGCCACACTGGCTGCTGCCAGGGCATTCAAAACATTATGTCGACCGGGAAGATTGAGGGTCATCTCTAAAGGCTTTTCTAAACCATTTGCGTGCAGGTTAAAGTGGGTTTTCAGACCTTCACTGCGAACATCGCTTGCCATTACATCAGCATCATCACTGAAGCCGTAGGTGGTGATTGGACGGGTCACCTCGGGCAACAACTCTCTGACCACAGGATCATCAACACACATCACCGCCTGGCCATAGAATGGCAGGTGGTGAAGAAACTCCAGGAAAGTACCCCGCAGGCGGTTGAAATCGCCACCATAGGTCGACATATGGTCGGCATCGATATTTGTCACCACCGCCAGCATCGGTTGCAGATAGAGAAAAGAGGCATCACTCTCATCAGCTTCTGCCACCAGGTATTCACCCTCACCCAGCCGGGCATTGGCTCCGGCACTGTTGAGTCGCCCACCGATAACAAAGGTTGGATCGAGACCGGCTTGTGCCAATACACTGGTCACCAGACTGGTGGTGGTTGTCTTTCCATGAGTACCCGCCACAGCGATACCAAATTGAAAGCGCATGATCTCTGCAAGCATCTCAGCTCTTGGAACCACAGGAATTCGACCTTTCCTGGCCTCCACCACCTCGGGGTTATCCTCTTTCACTGCGCTGGAAGTCACGACAGCATCAACGCCTTGAATATTCGCTGCCTGATGCCCCAGATAGACATGAGCCCCGAGGGATGAGAGCCGACGGGTTACACCACTCTCTTTCTGGTCTGAACCTGATACCTGATACCCCAGGTTGATCATCACCTCAGCAATACCGCTCATTCCTGCGCCACCGATACCCACAAAGTGGATATGGCGCATGCGCCCCATGCTGTTCGGGTTGTGGCGACGTCGCAGCTGTTCACTCATGACTCAATGGTCTCCAGGCAAAAACGTCCCAGATTGGCAGCAGCATCCGGACGGGATTGTTGTCGCGCAGCCTGAGCCATCTGCAGCAGTGTGTTTCGGTCAGCGCCCAGATCAGCAATCTGTGCAGCAAGATCACGTGGATTCAGACTCGGTTGCGGCAGCAGTTGCGCCGCCCCAGCCTGAACCAGAAACTGTGCATTGTGGGTCTGGTGGTCATCCACTGCATGAGGGTAAGGCACAAGAATCGCCCCCAATCCGGCTGTCGCCAACTCGGTAACCGTCAGCGCCCCTGCTCGACATAGCACCAGATCAGCCCAGGCGTAAGCCTCGGCCATATCCTTTTCGAAGGCCTTGATCTCCGCTTCGACACCCTGGTCTCGATAGCATTCGATCGTCTCCTGCAACAGCTTCTCACCAGCCTGATGACGAACCACTGGACGACTCTCTTGTGGCATCAGCGCCAAAGCCTTGGGGAGTGTTTGATTCAGTGCGCGGGCACCCAGTGAGCCGCCCAGCACAAACAGCCTGATCGGGCCACTTCGCCCTTTGAAACGAACTTCTGGCGGCTCAAGATCAACAATCTCCTGACGTACGGGATTCCCCACAGTCTCAGCCTGGGCCTCAGCGCCAAAGCTGCCAGGAAAGGCCTCGAAAACCTTGTTGGCAAAGCGGGCCAGAATACGATTCGTCAATCCCGGAATAGCATTCTGCTCCTGAATCACCAAAGGAATCTTCATCACCCGTGCTGCAACACCCCCTGGACCGGTGACAAATCCCCCCATCCCCAACACCAGCTGCGGCTCAACCTGTCGCAACAGGCGATAAGCCTGGATGAACGACCGACCAACCACCCATGGCGCCATGAGCCGACGTTTGAAGCCACTACCACGAATACCTTTCACTTCCAGAGTCTGGAGGGGATAGCCATATTCAGGAATCAGCCTGTTCTCCATGCCGCCACTGCTTCCCAGCCAGGTAATCCTGCAACCGTGATCCTGCAACCATTTGGCAACAGCCAATGCCGGAAAAAGATGCCCTCCGGTACCACCTGCCATGACCATCACATGAGGCTCCATGATCGCCTCCCATTGGTGTTGCGTCCCACTGTGCGTCGGGACTCATAATCGATGCGTAACAATAGAGCGATCATCAAGCAGACAACAATAATGCTGTTACCGCCATAACTCATGAACGGGAGCGTCAAGCCCTTGGTTGGCAACATGCCGACATTCACGCCGATATTGATGAATGCCTGCATACCCAGCCACAAACCCAGGCCATAGGCTGTATAGGTTGAAAATCTTTGGCCTGCAGCTTCCGCTCTGACACCAATCTGAAAGGCTCTCCAGGTGATGAAAGCGAACAGAGCAATAATCCCCAATGTGCCGAGCAGGCCGAACTCCTCACCCACCACTGCCATGATAAAGTCGGTATGAGCCTCTGGCAGGTAGAACTGTTTCTGGATACCGTTGCCAAGACCCACGCCGGACAACTCCCCTCGACCAAAAGCAATCAACGCCTGGGAGAGTTGAAAGTCGGTATTGAAAGGATCATCCCAGGGATTCAGGAAGGTGGTCATTCGCTGCCAGCGATAGGGTGAAAAAAAGATCAGTGCAAACCCGGATGCCAATGAGAACAGGATCAGAGTAACAAACTGATAGAGCACCACTCCGCCCAGAAAAAGCATACCCAGTGCTGTTGCGAACAGCACCACTGTGGTACCGAAATCAGGCTGCAGAAGAATCATCGCGCTGGTTACAATCAACAGCAGCATTGGCTTGGCAAAACCCCAGAAGGAACGAGCCACCTCATCCTGCCGACGCACAAGATAACCTGCGATATAGAGCACCATAAAGAGCTTCATAAATTCGGAGCTTTGTAGATTGAAGACACCCAAAGGCACCCACCGGGTGGCGCCATTGACTGTCTTACCCACCCCGGGGATAAGCACAATGATGAGTAGAATAATTCCGAGAAAAACCAACATCGGACCCGCTTTTCGCCACTGCTCCATGGGAACCCCAAAAAACAGTCCCGCACCGATCAAACCAAGCAGCATCGCAAACAGGTGGCGGTAGACATAAAAGAATGGGGAGCCAGCCAGACGCTCTCCCACCGTCATCGAAGACGAGGCTACCATCACCAAACCAAATCCCAACAATAGTGCGGAGGCACCAAGCAGCCACCAGTCGAGGCTTGGTTCCGGGGATCTGCTGGCACGGGCATCCTGGGCCTGGGGACGCTTATCTGTCATTGGACAAACGCCTCCACCGCTTCTATGAATGCCTCACCCCGAGCTTCAAAACCGGTGAACATATCGAAACTGGCACAAGCCGGAGAGAGCAGCACCCGGTCACCAGGCAGAGCCAGTTTAGAGGCCTCAGCCACAGCCTCCGACATACTGCCTGCATTCACCAACTCAACCTGCCCTTGCAACACAGCCGCAAGCTCAGGCGCATCCCGGCCAATCAGCACTACACCCCTCGCAGTCTGCTTCACAACCGGAATCAGATCTGCAAACTCGGCGCCTTTGCAGTCACCGCCGGCAATCAACACAGTGCGACTATCTCCCTGCTCAGGATGTAGCCCGAGCAGAGCTGAGATGGTCGCACCTACATTCGTGCCTTTAGAGTCGTTGAACCAACGAAGTCCCTGTTTATCTGCAACCCACTGGGTCCGATGGGGTAAGCCTTTAAAAATACGCAGTGCTGCCAGCATATCGTTTTGTGGAAACCCTGCAGCACTGCCCAGGGCCAAAGCCGCGAGGGCATTGGCAGTGTTATGACGACCAGGAATCCGTAACTCACTGACAGGCATCAACGGACTATGTCCTTCACACAACCAGTTCACACCATCCAACTCATGCAGACCAAAGTCACTACCAGTCGGTGTGTTCAGCGTAAAACCGAGCAGCAAACTGTACTCTTCGGCCATGGCCATAACTCTTGGATCATCTCGATTAACGACCCGTATCTCGGCCTGTTGGTAGATCTTTGCTTTGGTTTCAGCGTAGTCATCCAGATCCCGATAGCGATCCATATGATCAGCTGAAACATTCAACACAACCGCAGCTCTGGGTTTCAGTGAAAAGGTACTCTCCAGTTGAAAACTTGAGAGTTCAAGAATGTAGAGCGCCACATCATCATCCAGCAGATCTAGCGCTGGCTCTCCCAGATTACCGCCCACGGCAACTTTGATACCGGCAGTGCGGGCCATTTCACCTAGCAGGGAGGTGACTGTACTCTTACCATTTGAACCCGTGATCGCCACAACTGGTGCCTTCACAGCCCGGGCAAATAACTCCACATCACCGATCACTTCCACACCACGCTGCTTGGCAGCCTGAATAAGTGGATGATCCAGTGCCAGCCCCGGACTCACTACCAGACGACTTGCAGCCTCAAAAACTTCTGCCTGGAAGCCGCCAAGAAACAGGGCCATGTCGGGTAGCTCCTGACGCAATGCCTCCAAACCGGGAGGCGACTCACGACTATCTGTCATCGCCAGTGAGACCCCCTGCGCAGCAAGATAGCGGGCACAGGAGAGCCCGGTCTTGCCCAGACCGACAATCAAAGTCTTTCCCTGCACTGTCGTTTGCTCTGACATCAACGTATCTTCAGACTCGCTAATCCGACCAACACCAGAATCACAGTGATGATCCAGAAACGAACAATGACCCGAGGTTCGGGCCAACCCTTAAGTTCAAAATGGTGATGCAGTGGTGCCATACGAAAAATCCGCTTACCGGTTAATCGAAAAGAGGCCACCTGTAACATCACAGAAACTGTCTCAATAACGAATACTCCACCCATGATGAACAGCACGATCTCTTGCCGTACTGCAACGGCCACCACACCCAACGCCGCACCCAGTGCCAATGCACCCACATCACCCATAAACACCTGAGCGGGATAGGTGTTGAACCAGAGAAAGCCCAAGCCTGCCCCGACCAACGCAGCACAAAACACCATCAGTTCACCAACACCCGGCAGGTGAGGAATCTTCAGATAGGTGGCAAAATCTGCATGGCCGGTGACATAAGCGATCACCCCTAGCGCACCACCCACCATCACAGTTGGAAGAATCGCCAAACCATCAAGTCCATCAGTCAGATTGACTGCATTTGATGAACCGACAATGACCAGATAACTGAAGAGAATGAACAACGGCCCCATGTCCAGGGAGACATCTTTCACATAGGGGATCAGCAGCGCTGTCTCTGTTGGTGAAGTCGCTGTGGTGAAGAAGACAATTGAAGCCCCCAGACCAGCCACCGACTGCCAGAAATATTTCCATCGGGCAGCCAACCCTTTCGGGTCGTTTAAAACCAATTTTTTATAGTCATCCACCAGACCGATCAGACCAAAGATCAGGGTCACTATCAGCACAATCCAGACATAACGGTTATCCAGGTCTGCCCAAAGCAGAGTCGCAATTGCGATCGCCACAAGGATCAGTGCGCCCCCCATGGTCGGCGTGCCTGCTTTGGAAAAATGGGTTTCTGGACCATCGTTCCGGACCGTCTGCCCAATCTGATGAAAACTCAATCTGCGAATCATTACCGGCCCCAGAGCCAGTGAGATCAGCAGTGCTGTGAGTACACCGAGAATGGTTCTCAGAGTGAGATACTGGAAGACACGAAAACCACCATCGAACTGAACCAGCCACTCGGTCAGATATAACAACACAATCAACCCCTCCCCATGTGCATTAAACGCTCTACCACCCGGTCCATACCCGCGCTACGCGATCCTTTGACCAGCACGGCATCACCACTACGGGTTTCAGCATCCAGTGCATCCACTAACTCACCCAAATTGGAGAAGGCAACACCCCCGTCACCGAAGCGCGCCACAGCGCTACGACTCAATTCACCAAGGGTGTAAAGGTGCTCCAGGCCAGCCTCTCTTGCCCGTTCACCAATCTCTGCATGAAGTACCACGGCATCGGCACCCAGTTCAGCCAGATCACCCAGTACCAGATAGCGCTCACCTGGTGCACTGCGAAGCACCTCAATCGCTGCGTCAACTGAGTCTGGATTGGCGTTGTAACTATCATCGATAAGGCGGTAGCCCGCTGAAGTGTCCAACAGACGCAAACGCCCTTCAACAGCTTGAACCGATGCGAGTCCCAGCTGAATATCCTCCACGCTACACCCCATCCCCAATGCCGCAGCAATTGCCGCAAGGGCATTCATCAGGTTGTGTCGACCAGCCAGTGAAATCTGCACCTCGAACTGCTGATCCAGATAGCGAACCTGCATATGATTCTGAAAGCCCTGATCTGTCCAGCGCATTTCAGCCTGGTTGAGATCACTCTGAACATCGGCTTTGGATGAGGTGCCAAATGAGATTATCCGACGTTCACCGGTATAGCCTCGCCATAGCGCGAAAAATTCGTCATCAGCATTTAAAACTGCAACCCCTGATGGTTTCAGTCCACTGAGGATTTCACCTTTCGCCTGAGCTACGCCAGAAAGATCACCGAACCCCTCAAGGTGTGCTGCCCCGGCGTTATTGATTAATGCAACATCAGGATGGGCAATCTGACTCAGGTAACCGATCTCTCCCGGATGGTTTGCACCCATCTCGACAACGGCGCACTGTTCATCCTGAAGCCGAAGAATCGTCAGTGGCAGACCAATGTCATTGTTCAGGTTGCCTTTGGTGGCAAGAACCGTTCCTCTGATATTTAAAATTGCAGCCAGAAACTCTTTAACTGTAGTTTTGCCATTGCTGCCGGTAATAGCCACTAAAGGCACTTCAAAGCGGTCACGCCAATATCCGGCCAGACGACCCAGACCAAGACGAGTATCTGCCACCTGCAGCTGAGCAATTTCAGAGTTCTGTGGAGTAGAGACCATTATCGCCACTGCACCTTTCTGAATCGCCGTTTCAACGAAACGGTGACCATCGAAATTTGGACCTGTCAGAGCCACGAAGAGATCACCCGGCTGGATGGTGCGGCTATCGGTACTGACCGATTGAAAGCTGACATCCTTACCCTGATGCACAGCATTCAACTCATTCGCCACTTCTGAGAGGGAGAGTCTATTCATTGATCCCCCCAGGCCAGGAATCGAGGGCTGCAACAACCGCCTCCCGATCATCGAAATGTAAAACCTGATCTCCTATGAGTTGATAATCCTCATGACCTTTACCAGCAACCAGAACCAGATCATCAGCACTCGCGGATAAGACAGAGGTACGAATGGCACTTCCCCTGTCAGGGATCACCTTCGCCAAATCAGGTTTTGTCATGCCCGCTAGAATTTGTTCAAGAATCTGTTCACTTGACTCACTGCGTGGATTGTCATCGGTGAGATAACAGAGATCTGCCAATCGCTCTGCCACCTCAGCCATCATTGGCCGCTTACCGTGATCACGATCCCCACCACAGCCAAATACCACGAACAAGCGACCAGGGCAGTGCAATCTGAGGGCTTGAAGCGCCTTCTCCAACGCATCCGGGGTATGGGCGTAGTCAACCACAACCGAAGGTTTGCCTGCACCACCGAAGAGTTCCATTCTACCCGGCACTGTCGAAAGCCTTGATAGCACATCAATCGCTTTGGATAAGGGCCAGTTTTTATGGTGCAACACACTCAAAACCGCTAACAGATTGGCCGCATTGAAACGTCCCAACAAAGCACTCACTAACAACCCTGCGCCTTCATCTGTCTCAATTGAAATAGACAAACCCCGTTGTGAAGGCTCAACCTGCTTTGCAACAACCCAACCCTGCAATCCGTCAGGAACTACGGTCTCTGATTCGACGGCATAGCCGAACACTGCCAACTTGTCGGATAGAGTTTCAGCCAGCTCCCTACCAAACGGATCATCCAGATTGATAACAGCAGCGCTCACTCCAGCCATTTCAAATAGCCGACGCTTTGCCTCGGCATAATTTTCCAAACTACCATGGTAGTCAAAATGATCACGACTGAGATTTGTAAAAATGGCACAATCAAAGGCCAGCGCCTCTACCCGATACTGATCCAGGGCATGGGATGAGACCTCCATGGCCACCGAGCTGGCACCCTGTTCAAGCAAGTCAGCCAATAATTTCTGAACAGTTATCGCATCCGGTGTTGTCATCCCGGTAGTGGTCAATTGCCCTGGCAGACCAGCGCCGAGGGTTCCCACGATACCGCAGCATTCAACCGTTCCCAGCGCTTGAGCCAAAAGCTGACATATACTGGTCTTGCCATTGGTACCGGTAATGCCATACAGGGTCATTTGATGACTGGGATCAGCATACAGACGCCCGGCAATCTGACTCAAACATTTGGACAATTCGGCTACAGCGATCATTGGCACTGAAGCTTCAGCCAATTCAGCAGCAAGCTGAGCGGCATTATCACTACCCGACTCCCAGGCGATGGCAGCAGCACCTCCAGCAATCGCCTGCTCAGCGAAAACCAGACCATGCTGCTGAGTACCGGCACAGGCCAGAAACAGATCACCAACAACCAGCTTGCGGCTATCCAGGCAGAGTCCGTTGATATCCCGATCGAGATGCGGTGCAACATCTGCCATACCTGACAGCAATGTCGATAGACGATGTGTCTCTGGAATCTCTGTGGCCGTCATCATTCCTTCTCTCCAAGACGGGCCATCAACTTGTCATCATGCCAGGGCTTGTCAGGTGCAATATTCAGCAACCGCAAAGCACCACTCATCACTTTTGAAAATACGGGCCCGGCAACCTGACCACCGTAGTACTCTTCACCTTTAGGTTCATCAACGAAAACAGCCATTACCAGACGCGGGTGGCTGGCAGGTGCCACGCCGACAAACAGGGACAAATATTTATCCTCTGCATAACCACCGGCAACCGATTTTTTAGCTGTACCTGTTTTACCTGCAACCCGGTATCCAGGAACCGCAGCCATTGGGGCGGAGCCTTCGCGACTGACCACAGCCTCCAGCATGGTTACTACATTTCTTGCCGTGCTCTGGCGCAAAACACGTTCACCAGGAGGAGGAGACGCTTCCAATTTCAGAAGAGAAACCGGTAAGCGCTTGCCATCATTAGCCAATACCGCATAGGCCTGAGCCAGCTGCAGCGGGGTGACTGAAAGTCCATATCCAAAAGAGAGCGTTGCCTGCTCAAACGAGGACCAATCGGAAAAATGGGGCAGTCGTCCACTGGACTCTCCGGGAAACAGGCTCTCCGGGCTGGTACCAAAGCCTAATTTCGAATAGACACCCCACAAGGTCTCAGGAGACATTGAAAGTGCAATTTTACTGGCGCCGACATTACTCGATTTACGTAGCACTGTTGCCACGTCGATCATGCCGTAGTTGCGATGGTCACGTACAAGATAGCGACCGACCTTCATATAACCGGGAGAGACATCTATGGGTGTTGTCGGGTTGAAACCACCCTGCTCCATGGCCGCCGCCACAGCAAAGGGTTTAATGGTAGAACCGGGCTCAAAAACATCGGTCACTGAACGATTGCGCAACCGGCTTGAGCGGCGATCCTGCAAGTCGTTTGGATTGTAGGAGGGGCTGTTCACCATCGCCAGAATTTCGCCATTGCGGGCATCCAGAATCACCACCGAGCCGGAGCGGGCTCGATGTTTGGTCACAGCAGCTTTAAGTTCACGATAAGCCAGAAACTGCAGCCTGCGATCTATACTCAGAACCAGATCCTTGCCTGGAGCTGGACTCTGGATATTCTCGACCTGGTTAACCACACGGCCACTGCCATCCTTGATAACCCGCTTTGCACCAGCTGTACCACTGAGCCACTGATCATAGGCCAGCTCTATCCCCTCCTGCCCCTGATCGTCGATATTGGTAAAACCGACAATCTGCGACATCACTTCACTGCTGGGGTAGAAACGACGGTACTCGGAAAGCAGATCAATACCTTTCATCTGCAGCGCACTGACCTGTTCAGCCTGATCGGGATTAATACGACGTTTCAGATAGACAAAACTGCGATCACTCGAGAGCTGACGGCGCAGGCGATCAGGATCCAAATCGAGAATTGAAGCCAATGCACCAATGGTCTGACTGTCACTCTTCAGCACCCGCGGATTAGCCACCACACTTTTGACCGGTGTACTGATCGCGAGGGGTTCACCATTACGGTCGGTAATCATGCCTCGGCTGGCACTGACTTTCATAGTACGCAGATAACGGCGCTCACCCTGTTCCTGAAGAAAAGCAGTTTCAAACACCTGCCGATCCACTGATTGCCAAATCAGTGTGGCGTAGGCAAAAGCCAACATACCAAGCACAAAATATCGCCGTGCGCGATAGCTCGGTTGCCGGATAACCTCCGCTTGCTGTGCTTTTCTCTTTTTCCTGACAGCCATGTTCAGTGCTTAATGACTACGATTTCAGTAAAATCGGGTAGATGCATCTTCAATCTATCCCGCGCCTCTTGCTCAACCACGGAGTAGGTAGCCAAGGTGCTCTCTTCCAACTGCAACCTGCCCCACTCAACGCCAATGCGTTCCTCCTCCGCCTGTAACTCCTGCAACTCAACAAAATATTTGCGACTTAAATATTTGCTATAGACAACCGCTACCGCAGAGGTGATAACCGCCAGTATCAACATCGCAAACATGACCTTTCCAGTGCGGCTCATGAACATCTCTCCGCAACACGTAAAACTGCACTACGAGCCCTTGGATTAGCACCGGTCTCAGTCTCATCCGGGGTGATTGCCTTGCCCACCAAGCGCAACCTGGGCCGCAACTGGTCTTCAGTTACAGGCAATCCAGGCGGAAAATTGTCGCCCTTCGCCTGATCACGCATAAAGCGCTTCACAATACGATCTTCCAATGAATGAAAACTAATAACGGCTAACCTGCCCCCCAGGGCCAAAACATCAATCACACCATCCAATGTCTCTTTCAACGCATCCAGCTCGCCATTCACAAATATGCGAATCGCTTGAAAACTCCTGGTTGCCGGATGCTTGCCCTTCTCCCATGAAGGGTTTGCTCGACTCACCAGCTCTGCCAACTGTCCTGTGGTATCGATACGCTGCTCAGCCCTCGCTTCAACAATTGCCCGCGCAATCCGTTTGGCGTGCCGCTCTTCACCATAGGCCTTCAACACCTGGGCAATCTCTCTGGCTTCTGCCTGAGCCAACCACTCTGCTGCCGAAATGCCATGGGTTGGATCCATGCGCATATCCAGAGGGCCGTTCTGGCTAAAGCTGAAGCCCCGCTGCGCTTGGTCCAACTGAGGCGAGGAGACACCAAGATCCAACAAGATCCCATTCACCTGCCCCATCACACCCTGCTGTTCCGCGACCTGCGCAAGCATGGCAAAGTTCTCCTGTACCATTCGAAAGCGGCCATCTTCGCTAAACAACTGCTCACCATGAGCTACAGCCTGAGGATCTCTGTCGATAGCAATCAGCCGTCCCGCTGCACCCAATCTTTCAAGGATCATGCGGCTGTGGCCACCCCGACCAAATGTGGCATCAATATAGATCCCCAGCGGATCAATCTTCAGCGCCTCAACAGAGGGCTGCAACAGTACAGAAAGATGTCTCTGTTCCATCAGATCGAAAGGGATTTAAACTCTGACGGTAAATCGAGATCTGTCAGATCCACCTTTTGCAGCCAGGTCTCCTGTTTAGACTTGTATGTCTCTTCATCCCATAACTCGAACTTATTGATCTGACCAACCAGGGCGACTTTTTTGTCTAGCCCGGCAAACCCGCGTAACTCCTGGGGCAACAAAATCCTGCCCTGACCATCCATGTCTATTTCAGTAGCGCTACCTATATAGAGACGTTGCAGATTCCGCGCCGCATCATCGAATGTGGGCATAGTCATCAGCTTCTTCTCTATTTCCAGCCAAGTGGGTTTGGGATAGATCAACAGGCAGTGATCCTTATCCGCGGTTATCACTAATTCGGAGGCGCAGACATCCACGAGCTGCTCGCGATACCGGGTCGGTATTGCAAGACGCCCTTTCGCATCCAAATTCAGTGATGAAATCCCTCGAAACAAATCAGTACCCCTCTTTCGGCGATATTTTCCCTATTTCCCCACTTTATTCCACCTCTCCCCATATTAGGACTCACCTCAGCCTTCTGTCAAGGTAGATAATGTAAAAACTCGTTTTGGCTCAGTAGCTTACACACACCAAGCAAAGTGGTTTGAAGGGCGCAAATATCCACTGGAAATACAAAAGCATGGCCAGTAAACCTAATGTAGATTATGAAGATTAAAGGGGCCCAGAAAGGGCATTGTGGGGCAAAGTGGAGGGAGTCGGCCTGTAAGCCGGGTTCTGTCAAGGACAGTCATTCATCTGGGATGTGTGTCACCACACACCTCAAGCAACCTACCCAGGAACAGTGGGGGCGCACTTGGCACAGTTAAAAAACCGGCCTGTTCCTCTATTTGGTCTTGCTCCGGGTGGGGTTTACCCTGCCATCACTGTTGCCAGAGACGCGGTGCGCTCTTACCGCACCATTTCACCCTTACCAATGACAAAGCCACTGGCGGTATATTTTCTGTGGCACTTTCCGTAGGCTTTCGCCTCCCAGGCGTTACCTGGCACCCTGCCCGCCGGAGCCCGGACTTTCCTCTGCATATCCTGAATCATCAAGCTGCAGCGACTGTCTGGCCAACTCCCAGCGCCCACTTTAAAAGGTTATCAGCAGTGTGACAAGCCCCACAGTAAACAACTTTGAGCAATAGTCAAAGAGGATTATCCCACTCGAACAATTGATATTTTTCAATGCAGGAAATCAACTTATTCTATAACTTGCCGAAATAGTGGGCAGGGCCATTCATAATCACTAACCCGATAATGAACCCCAGGCTCCCATGGAGGGCATGATAAGAGTTATTGATTCAAGGAACATATAGAGTTGATTTCACCCTAGACTTTCTCAGGGTTCTGGCACATAGAAGTACCGGTATACCGATAGCAGTAATTAAGAGGTAACACCATGAAGACGCCATTTCGCGAATTCCTTTCAATCGATACACTGATTCTTGCCCTTGCAGGCATTTGGATGGTTTCTGTTCTGATCAATCTGGTCACCTGAGCAGGATCAATTATTGAGCACCCTATCGGACCTGGGAACAGCGTCTGGTAAGTAACAAAACTTTTTTATGGCACCCAAGAGCAGGGATGCAGCGGATCTCACTCCGCCTCACGAATTTGATAGATGAAAATATCAGCTTCGCAACGAGTGGATCTCAGCATAGTCTGAAGCGACACCCCCAACTTTTTTACGCCTAACCACTCTATTCAGCCTGTCACTGACATCAGCGGCTATGGTTATCTATCATCTCATTAATAGTGGTGTTGGCACCCTTCGACATCACCCTGACTCATCTGAGCCAGGGTGAATGGCGCTGAGTACAGCATCAGTAATTTCATTGGCCAGGTCTTGATCCTGAACCGCTCGTGCCAATGTCACACCACCAATCAATAATGCAATATCGGCCCAGGCTTCACTCGATCGATTCCGCTCAATCTCTATAGAAAGACCTGAAGAAAAAGCCTGCTTCACCTTGAGTAGCCCCTGCTGATATGCCTCACGAGTCGACTCATCTGCACGGGCAACTTCAGGTGTCAGTCAGTACGATATGGGTAGTGCTTATGGTCACATCGCATTAGGCGTTGAAAATTGCACCGTGGCCTGTAAGGAGATAGCCGCAAAAGGTGGCGAAGTAATATTTGGTCCCTCAAACATGGATGGTCTGGACGAGATAATTGCTTTTATCAGAGATCCTGATGGCTACCAGATAGAGCTGATTGAACGGTCAGACTATTAATTTCACCACTCGGCATCAGTTTCCGCTACACTTCAGCCAACCCTGGTAAAATGGCATATTATGTACATCGCCATTTCACGAAATTGAAGGGGCGGTTATCACCACTAATTCTGCTGTAAAGCGAAAGCCATGTCTGACACTAATAGCGATAAAACCAGATCAGCATCCTCTATTCCGAAGAAGCCCCCGAAGAGACCAAAGCGTGATTACTCGGCTATGCCGCAGAAGCCGATCACACTCAAGCACCTGGAGAAAAAGCCAGTGCGTAATCAACAAAAAGCAGTCTCACAGCAACAGCAACCTAAAAGCAGACCTGCAACTAAGAAAAAAGCAGCCAATCCGTGGCACCTCGAAGGGATGTCAGCGGAAACCAAGGCCACTATAGCTGCCGCAGCGGAGAGTGAAGGTCTGACAATTGCCCAATACCTGGAGCAGCTGGTGTTGCAACATGAGAAAGAAGCAGCCCCCGTTCTGACTCCAGAGCCTGACAGAGAGACACTCAACAGAATCAGTGCACTTGAACAACGCTTGAACCAGATCGAAGAACAGCGGGGTTTTTGGGGCAGTTTTTGGGATAAGGTGATGAACTCTAAAGAGTAGTCTCTATCTAGTGTCCTATATTGTTTAAATGTTGTCTGGATGGAGGATCTCTCTCCAGGCCTCTCCATCGAACACCAGAATATCTTTCTCCCCGACAGACCAGAGCAATCCCTCCTTGGTAAACAATCGATTGGTTGTGATTGCTTTTTTCAGCCCTACATCAAGCGGGACTATCTCCTCTCCATCGACAACCGCGAGTGATTGATTGGCAGCCAGATAGATCTTCCCCTGGAAAGCTGCCATGCCATACCAATGGTCAGAAAAATCATCACTACGAATCTCTGCCCACTGATTGAAACTGCCACGAAGCACGACACCTTTGTTGCCCGCAATCCAGACGGTGCCATCCTCCAGGCAACAGACCGTGGAGAGATGGCTATTGGTCGGACTATCGTCCTTTAACCACTCCGATCCATTGTAAAAGTAGATCTCACCTTGCCAGCCCACGGCATAGATATGGTTCCCATCCAGGCCATCCATATCAAAAAAACCGGTAGCTTTATCATGGGTCAGGATCTGATCACTGATCGAGATCCAGTCGTCGTCTACACGCTTGTAGACCTGTCTGCCATAGCCGCAGACATAGAGTTCATCAGCGATATTCTTGATGGTTTCAACATAGCCATAGGCATCTTCCCAGTTAAGGCCCGCACCGGGGATCTGCTCCAATTCAGTGCCACTCGAATTAACCTTGGCAACCTCACCATTTTTACCCAGTACCCACCATGCCCGAGTCTGTGCGGCCTGATTGATCAGATAGGAGACCGACTTCGCATCAAAATCCAAATCTGCGTGGCCCCACTGTCCATCCAGATGCATAAAGAAACGAGTGAAAACATTGTCACCGGGGAGCATGTCGGGGAATGCGGCAATCCCCAATAGCCCCTTTCTACCAGAGTAAGCATTTAAAAAGGTAACTGGAACCTTACCTGAACTCATACTGTTTCTCCCTTGATTGCGAGTCCGTTACTAATCTATTCCGACGGCAGGTGTCGCACCTTGAGGCACAAACCCTTCCGGTGTTCGATTACCACTTGAATCGGCTCTCAGCATTACCTTATCAGACTTGCCCTCACCCACATCCATTCCCATCTCTTTATGGGCTGCTTCGCACTGTTTCTTCATGCAGGCCTTGTCACAGGATTGCTTGACCAGTGTGACTGCATCGGACCCCTTCTCATTGGCCTGTTCAAAGCTCCAGGTGCCCGCGGTCTTCTTTACTGCTCTCTCCCCACCACGCATTTTCGGTTTACCCGTTTTTGTGCTGAGCTCTTCAACATTCATGAATTTATCTTCTTCGGCATCAACTATCGCATGCACCCGGCCATGCTCTTTTACCTTGCCATTGCTGTCTTTCTCACTTTTTGTACCACCCTCCAAACAGATGCATGGGGCTGTGGTGTCTACATAAGACCCCGTACCTGGATAGCGACTACTACTCCCTGCCTTTCTCTCTCCAGAGGGCATAAAGCAGTGCGCCGGGATGACATGATGCGGGGTCTTGCCATCACAACAACCAAAGTCGAAGGGCACCAGATTGCAATCTAGCTGTCCTTTGCAATCGTCATCGGCACACATATCCCGGGTAGCGCCCGCCTTATTGTAGAACGCCTTCTTACCTGCATCCTCTTTAACCAGGGCTTTCCAATCGACTTTTGAATCATCCTCCAGCGCATCTTTTTGAGTGACATCCGCCACCTTGTGATCTTTGCGTTTTTGCTGCGTGGTGTTTTTCTTGATGTGCTTTTCCATGCAATCCTGGGTCTTATTTGACTCGGCTTTGCAATCTTCCGATGCAGAGGCAAGTGCCATCGAGTCCATATAGATCCAGGGGGGTGTCTGACCCGGCATGCTGGCATGGTTATGGGTGGTCAGATCGAGATGTCTGACCACATTCTTACCTTCAATCTTCACATCCATTGACCAGGCATTGAAGTAGACTTTGCCTTTGATTTTGCTGGTGATGATCCCTTTTTTAGGTGCACAGCCCGCTTCATCACCCATTGAGGTTTTAAAATGGGACTTATTCTTGAGCATGATCTCTTTGTCTGAGATCTTTACCTTTTTGCTCCCTTTGGTGGTGTCCTTGGCCATTCCAGTGTTCGGGTATGGGATAGGCACACCTGGCGGGGTTGCCGGGGTTTGTGGTGGCGTAAAGCAGACATCGGGAAAGGCACAGATCGCTTTACCATCTGCCTTTTTACAGGAGATCTCCCGCCCGTTGGCAAATACATTATTGGCCATTCTTACTCATCTCCCGCTGTCCAGATACATACCAATGACGACCGTTTACCATCGTCATTCCCCATATGCGCCAAGATCCTCTGCCCTTTGCTGTATCCCTTCTCACAGGCCGTCTTCAACACCGCCAGCATCACTGCCCCTTGAGCCGCTCCCACTTCACCGATGCAGTCCGCAGGATGCCAGATATCGAACTCCGGTTTTGGCGTTTTCAGAGTTCGACTGAGCGCCAGACTCGCCTCTTTAAAGTAGTACTGCTCACCGGAGAGATCAGTGATGCGAAAATCGAGATCACTCACCTGACAGCCCGCATCCCCCACTGCGTCTTTGATAGCAGCAGTCAACCCCTCAGCCTTCAAAGGCTCGCCTGATTCAACGGCTGCGGCTTCGATGCCGAACCCCAGTCCCTGACAACAGAGATAAGGTCCTTTTACCTGCCGGGGGGATTCGATGATCAATGCCACCGCTGCCTCACCCGGAATAAAACCATTTGAGTTTTGACTGGTCAGTAATCGCTCCTGCCGCTCCCAATGGCTCAACGACGAAGCAACCAGCAGGGTATCTGTGGCAACGATCAAAACACGCTCCAGCCCCCCCTGGTTGATCAGGTTGTGGGCATGGCGCAGGGCAATCGCAACCGACACATGTCCGGAGGCGATAATCCGTGACTGCTCATGAAACTCCATCTCCAGCTCGGTTTGCAGATCGAGGAACAGCTGGTTGTCATCATCGATTATCCGTCCCGGCCGATCCTGTTCCGGCAGACAGAGCAGAAGGGGGGTCTGCGGGGCATCCAGTGGAGTACCACACTGTAGTGATTCACGAATTGCGGAAGCTGCCATTTTGATCAGCTTGGTTCTACCCCGCCAGGGTTGATCCAGTATGACTTCACAACCCAGTATCCACTCCCCGGCACGATCGATGAACTGGGTCTCCTGAAAGTTATCTATCGCAGAGCGAATTGCAGCACAGCTGGCTGCCGTATCCAGCCCTACACCGGAGACCATACCGGTAGCTGTGATTGCAAGGGAGGTAGCCATTACCCCTCCTCCGATTCAGTTGCAGCGTTGCGCGATAGATGAGCCAGTGAGGGGTAGTAGATCTTTCCCAGCTCCCGCGCCCGCCACCAGGCGCGGGTTTTTCTTCCCACCAGAACCTGGGTCAGTTCAAAGATATTTTTCCTTAATGGCACCATTGCCCGCCAGGTCAAAGTGAACACGCCCTCATCCGGCTCCAGAACCAGGGTGTCGATGACAGCCTGCTGTCTGCTCTGTTCACCATTTTTATAGAAAAAGACCACTGGCATCTCAATCTGTGGCAGATCGAAAGAGGTCTGCCCCTCTGGGGTGAGATTTTCAAGAAACACCCGCTCTCCCCCTTGCAGATAGGGGATTTGTTGATCCTCCGGCGCCGCCTGATAGTAGGCCTCATTAAAGTCGCTGGGCAGAAATGGAAAACCATTCTCCTGCCACTCATCATCATAGGTACCGGCATACCGCTGGCGAGGCATCCAACCCCGACCAACCGGCCCAAAGGACATCGGCGCATAGTTACCGTTTGGCATCGTTACCGGGCGTTTCAACTCCTCTGTGTTGGGCATAGGTGAGCCATCAACCAATTCACGGGCAAGCTGCTGGTGGAATCCTCTGCCGACCGGATTTGACGCCAAGGCGGAGTGCTTGCATTCATTCTCGTGGAAGTTATCCAAGCCACCAAAGGCGCAATCGTAACTGATCGGCATCTGTGTAAAGACGCCAGGATAGCCCGGACTGACCGCCAGATTTCCCGCTTCCCAAACACGCTCACCAGTAACTGCAAATGACTTGTATAAGGAGCTTACTCTGAGGGTGACTTCCACCCTGGATACTGGCTGCCCAGCTGGGGCGTAAGCACTGCCATTCAACAACACATCACATCGAGGTTTGATGGGTGCATAATCGGTTTCATACACTGGCGCTGAGTGACCGGGTTCTCCACTGAAGCTATCCGCCTCAACCAGCGGCTTTTGTGCCTCGGCCAGTGAAACAGTCTGACGGGGTGGCGGTATCGTGAAGGTACCTTTGATCGCCACCACAAGCAGCTCCCGACCATCGGGTCGCATACCCATGGTAAAGCCAGCCTGCATTGCGGATGCATTGAGCAGTTCCATCGTTATTTTTTCTCATGTTGACAGCCTGATGATCCATCCCGGATGCTTCCAATAAAGAGGCCGGGTGCTATGCCCGGCTTTTCAAGGGTGTTTTTTCCTTCCTCTGAAGCATAACCCCTTTTCGCGTAGTTTCCAGCGAAATAGTACCGACTGTAATCTTAAACCTAAAAAGGTGGTTGGCGCACACCCTCTCCTCCAACCCATCTCCCGTCTGAGGGTGTCGCAAAATTCGTAGGGTGGGGCCATGCCCCACCATTAGGGGGTGAAACGTGCATTAACTTGCGTTCTTTTATGATCAAAACCTATTTACGAATATTCATAGCTTGCCTTTACAACACCCTCCGTCTAGGGCGGGGGTATAGTTATTCCCACAGGAAATAACATACCTGCACTGATGAGACACTACCAGTGAGTGGTCTTTGCTGACGTTGCGGATGCTTGAGCGTAGAGATAGATGAATAAAGAAAGCGGTCACCTGGAGTCAGTTTCAACAATGCCCCCAACCGGCCAATGGCGAAAGATTGAACTATATCATGGTATGAGAAACCTAGAACTCTAAAGCAGATCTGCGATTTGTGCGGCGCAATAGACTGCTAACGCAGACCATAGCGAACCTTCCTGCGAGCAAAATGTATATGATAGTCGCCCTCAAGAGCGGACATTAACCTTCAAGCTCATTGGCTGCCAAAACGGAGTGTCTTTTGTGCAATAGTAGAGCGACGCGGAATGCACAAAAGCCGCGTAGTTTTGGCTGTCCAATGGAGCTACTTGTTAGCGCTTTTCTGATGCGCAACATATTCATCAAGCAATTCGCGGATAATTTTTTGATACTGCATATGATGCTTTTTCGCCACATCTTTGAAGTACGTTACACTCTCTGTACTCAAAGAAATGGTTACCTTCGTATTTTTCTTTTTGAGTGCAAGTTCTTCTGGAGACGGCAGGAAGTCTGGAATTAGCCTGATTTCGTCAATTGATTCTTCGCTATATTGAATTTGTTTGCTCATATATCATTTACCCTTTCGCCAATAATTCGGATGCGACCAGAACGATATGTGAACCGGACTGTAAGTATTCCATTCTTTCCTTCGTTTAGCCCCAAACAGTAATATCGCTTTTCGTCCTGACTATGGGCTAGATCTTTAGCAATAACGCGGTTTTCGTCTAAAAAGGCATGCTGTGCTTCAAGGTAACACTGTGTTTTTGCACATTTTCGAGGTTTTTGCCTCGTTCCATTCGAAACCTGATTGATTGATCGACTAAGGATAGCTCAAATATGGCTATTTAGCCATATTCTTGATATTTTGCGCTAACGGCTGGACTGGTTTATGCGCTGCCTTAATGAGCCGGTTGCCCGTATTGCCAATAAAGATGATGGTTGTACAGGTCGCTCTACAAATGACAGGCGCTGTTAGATGAGAAGGCCCTCGCAGCTTGCATGGCCTATGTGAATCTCAACCCGCTTCGTGCAGGGCTGGCTGAGACGCCTGAGGAGTCTGAATACACCTCCATTAAAGAGCGCACCCATCTATTCAAAGAAAATTCTGATAGTGATAAAGAAATCAAGACTCCCAGTGGCCTTCTTCCTTTTGCTGGTTACCCGAGAAAAGATATGCCTAAGGGCGTACCTTTTCGTCTTGTAGACTATCTTGAGCTTGTTGATTGGACGGGGGCGAGCCATCATAGAAACAAGCGGGGCTACATACCTGACCATAAACCGCCTGTTCTCGATAGGCTACAGATCGATTCCAAACATTTGCTCTACATGGCTCAACATTTTGAAAGTCGTTTCAAAGGGATAGTTGGAGCAAGTCATGCACTAAAAGCGGTTTGTCGCAAACTTGGGTTTCGACGAACGCCGAATTTAGGTTCTGTGATAGAGCTACTCAACTAGTCCTCCTATTTTAAATAGTTAAATTATCAATCAGCTTGGATGAGGTGATGTTGCGCCTGCAAATCAGTAATCATCCTTAAAAAGCGTACTTCAATCTAAAAGACCAGGTGGTTATTCATATTTCTTGATCATATAGAACCAATCTTTAAGACATCTTGATACAACCATTTTGAATTTAGCGGGGCAAAACGAATCTATTTGGAGTGGATGTCTAGTTAGTTAGTTGAATCGCAGCCGAGGACTCCGTTTCGCGGCTTCGTGTATCCGAATCAAGCCCGGTCGTGTCTCTATCATGCTCTGGGTCATAACATCACACCTGTCGATTCGAATTTCTCTCTGTCAGGCCCCTTCGCTCCACAAATTCCGCCAGCACAATCAAGCCTTCGATCCCTCTGCTCTATTGTTCTTTTTGTTCATCTGCTTCTTCACTACTATGGGCCTGTCCGACTTCCCGTCTCCGTCAGCGTCTGGGCTTACTTTAAACTCCCCAGACCCGGTCTCACCTCGGATGGGGCTCGACCAAAGGCGGGATCTCCCGAGTTCCGCGCAAGAGACATCGGTACATGCATCAGGTCTATGACTCCGGAGCGTCGAGCCGATACTTGCATAACGCACCCGCTCGTATTGTCTTCCCCCTCACCCAACAAGGTCGACACACTCATTTATATATTTTGGAGCTCAATACTGAGCCTGCACTTTCCCCTGTCAACGCTTAACCTCTGACCTTACGGTCAGCGGCCCATGACTCGGGGGCCCGGCGGTTCGCTACACCTTTCCGGGTAGAGGACTTTCACCTCCAATCTCTTGCCGATTTAGCTCGGCGCACTGGGTGTCCGGTTTGTTATAGGCCACAAGCCATCACCTCACCGATCTCAGTGTTGAGGGCCGATCCGTGGTATTGGTTATCATCGACATCAAGGCCGATATAGATTACATTTTGGTTCATATACGCCTCCGTTTTTATGATGGGGTGGTATAATTTACCACGTAGAGGTATCCATCAATGATGGTAGCCCTCGGTTAAGAGGGGGCGTCTATATCTTCTATATTCTATGCACTTTAGAGTTGAATCCGCGAAGGAATAGTATAAATGAGCATTTTTTTACACTTTTTATCAACAATATCATTAGTATTTTTTATGGCTGCCGCACAATCAAGTGATTTAGTAAAGTCAGGAATTGATCTTCATAAAAAATATTGTTTTGACTGTCATACTGGAACTCCTGAAAAACATAAATACAAAGGAAAAAGATTAGAAAACCGCCCTTTATCTTTCTTAAAAAAAACTATAAACAAAAAAATAAATTGGGTCGTTCCAGCCCACGCTCAACGTAGAGAAATTTTTGAAATATTTCACAGGAATGAAGGAAATAATGGGTATGATGTATTAATTGCTTATTATGGTAAAAAAGAGCTTGGTGAACATTTTATAAAAGAAAAAAAACAACTTGCTAAAGATAAACATACCATTGAACGTTATATAGACTTAATTAGTAATCAGAAGTATCAATTTGTTTCAAAGGAATACAGGGCTGAAATATCGAAAGAATTTGTTTTGTTAATGATTCAAAACCATGGTGGTACAGTATTTAAATCAATTTCTAATAATTATCCTGATCCATACTTTTCGTATAATGATGGTAAAGATTTTCAACTAATTCAAGAAAAGTTTGTAAATAGGTTAAAGGCTAATAAAGCTAAACTGCAAATTAAATCAAAACCTGAGGAGCCGAACTATCAAACTGTTAAGATGCAAAAAGATGAATTTGAGACAACTAAAGCTTTTAAAATAAGAAAAGCAAAAGAAGAAGCAAAGATAAATAAAGAAAATCAAAAACTGGAATTCCAATATAAAAAGGATGTAACTGATTGGAAAAAGTCAATAATAAAGGCTAAAGAAAAATATGAATCAGATTCATCTCAATCTGAGCAAAAACTTGAAAAGTTAAAAAAACAGTTCGATAATGAGCTTGTTGATTTAATTATTGAAAAAATCATAGAACAAGCTGAAAACCAATATAAAAATGCATTAATCAAGTCAATTAAATATAATGCAGACCGTGAAATGTTTAATATTTCTATACGATTAAATACTTCAGAGACTAAAAAGATAGAAGCTCCTGTTAGTATTAAACATGCTCGAAAATTTAAAGCAATAATGACAGCTGATGACTTCAGACCTACCTTTCGCTATGTTTTTAAGAACAAAATACTTGATCATATAATAATTAAAGAAGTTCAAGATCCTGAGCAATTATTGGTCGAGAAAGCAGAATATAATAAAGCTCATAATTCTAAGGCTAAATTAAATATATTTATTAATAAATTTCCTCATTCCTCATTTGTGATGGATGCACAAAATAATATTGAACAAATTGAGCAACACGAGAAAGAAAAACTAAGAAAACAGCAATTAGCTCAAAAAAAAAGAGAAGCAGAAAAAAGAAGAGCAGAGCAAAAACGTAAAGAAATGGAAGCATATTATAAGAAAAAATATAGAGGGGAAAAAGTTTGTAAACAAGGAAGTGTTGCTCTCGGGTTAGTTAGTGTAACAATAAGTGCTTATGTTGAGAATACAAATGGAGATAGTATTCAGTTGAGAATAGCTGATACTGAGGGTCAATCAATGAACTACAATGGAACATCATTACGACAAGGTGTTGTTATTTGGGATGAATATTACCAGTGGAAACATTGTTACTAAAAAGAAAATACGTGGACACCATTTAAACTTTGAAGTATAAGGAGAATAACCGCTATCACCCATGTATATCAAGGCAGAAAACTTGAGCCTGGACATGCCTGAAATATTCGTCCTTCCTGCCTCTTTCTATTCAACCCCCTGGATTTGTGGCTGAATCCACCCGCTTCCACTGCCTTCCGGCCTGGTTCAGGCAACAGGCCGCCAGGCAACCCTTCCTTCTGTTGCTGTGCCGGTAGAGAAGTGTGTAAACCCAGAGCTATGCAAACCAGCCTGAATCGGGTGAGGCCCGCGTAGCAGGCAGCGCAAACAAACCGGACACCCATCAATAACTTGCCAAAAATTATCCAGTCTGGCAATCTTTCTATCTTAATCAGCTATCAAGGAGTGATACGATGCCCAAGCCAAGGAAAGCCCTGGTGCTTCTGGAAGAGACCCCTTACTACCACTGTGTTTCCCGATGTGTACGCCGCGCTTTTCTTTGCGGTGTGGATTCCCATACCGGTGAAAGCTATGAACATCGACGCCAGTGGATCGTCGATCGCA